>NZ_FOBE01000001.1:0-587566 GCF_900109475.1 Butyrivibrio sp. ob235 | reverse complement strand
CGTAGGATATCTGAGAGGAGCTGTCCTTAGTACGAGAGGACCGGGATGGACGGACCGCTGGTGTATCAGCTGCATCGCCAGATGCATAAGGCTGGGTAGCCAAGTCCGGAAGGGATAAACGCTGAAGGCATCTAAGCGTGAAGCCCCCCTCAAGATGAGATATCCCTGCTTCGGCAGTAAGACCCCTTAGAGACTATGAGGTAGATAGGCACAAGGTGTAAGCATGGTAACATGTTCAGCTGATGTGTACTAATAGGTCGAGGGCTTGTCCAAAAAGGATATAGAACAGAGAGAAATGGATTTAAGATGAGTATTCAGTGTTCGGTTTTGAAGGCATAGATATTTTGTAAGATAGTCATTATGACTATCTTTTTTTGTATATAAAAATATAATCTGATATACTGTAACGAGTTTTGTGATTAAGGGAGTGAATATAAAATATGTATATGGTAAGAGATGTAAAAATAGAAGATGCAAAACGCTTGTTGGAAATATATGGATATTATGTAGAAAATACAGCAATTACTTTCGAATATGATATTCCATCAATAGAGGAATTTTCTGGACGTATACAAAATATTACAAAAAAATATCCGTATCTTGTTATTGAAGAAGATGGAGAAATATATGGATATGCTTATGCAAATACATTTAAAGATAGAGCTGCTTATGATAAATCCTGTGAACTGACTATTTATCTCGATAAAGATTCGAAGAAGAAGGGATATGGCAGAGCTTTATATGAGACTCTTGAAGCTAGACTTACTGAAATGGGAATCGAAAACCTATATGCATGCATAGGTGATCCTATTGAAATTGATCAGTACTTAAATAGAAACAGTGAAGAATTTCATTCGCATCTTGGATTTGAGACAGTCGGAAGATTTCATAAATGTGGTTATAAGTTTGATAAATGGTATAACATGATATGGATGGAAAAACTGATTGGTTCTCACAATATGTAAGTTTTGAACCAAGCGTAAAAAAGACAGGGCACTTAAGCTCTGTCTTTTTTGTGATTCTTCTCCTTTGCCTCATACATGGCATTGTCCATTTTTTTGAAAAAGCTGTCGAGAGTTTCGTTTTCCTGATCATACATACTGCTTCCGAGTGATAGAGACAGAGTATATGGTCGACTATGTTTTTTTAGATAAGTGGCGATCTGTTCATTTATGGATGCCATGATTTTATTTAATCTCTCAGGTGTTGTTTCATAGACAATGAGCATGAATTCATCACCGGCATACCTGATCAGCAGAGAATCTTCGGGCTTACTCCTGATCAGTATTTTTGCAACGTCAATAAGTGCTTTATCACCGGCAGAATGACCGTAAGTATCATTTATGGATTTAAAATAATCCACATCAATCATGATTCCACCGATATTTGAATATCTATTAAAAGTTTCAGCTTTATAAAACAGATAGGCACGGTTATAAAGGCCGGTAAGTGTATCTAGGTACGAAAACTCGTTTTGAATTGACATATAAATAGCGGTGATACCTATTGCAAGCGATACCCAGATAAGAGATACACCATAGAAAAGTAATTGCAAAGCGCATCCCAGAGCAATAGGCCCAACCATTAGATATATAGGGAAAAATCGTACTTTTCCATATTTCTTTTGATATTTTCTAAGAACAATAATACTGAAGAGAATATATCCGGTGTCTACCAAATAATAGAAATAACTAAGAGGCATTCGAATATAATAATTATTTGAATCCATGTAAAAAATTATAGGAAGGAAAAGATTAATTATAACTATCAGGAGCATTAGTACAGCCGGAATAGATGCATAAATATATATCTTTTTATACCTTTCAAGAGAATGATATAATTTGTAGTCCACATAAAGGCACCAGCAGAAAACAAAGATCGGATTGGCGATAAAACAGAAGGAACTGGCAAGAAGGCATATAATTCTCCAAGCCATTCCGGGCTTTCCATCCGAATAAAAGGCAACAAAATCCACAAAACAGGAAATCAAAGTAAGGATGGCTATGTTAGAGAAAATCTTAAGATCCAATTGATCCTCTACACGCCTGAAGCGACTACTGATTAATAAAGCTATCAGAAGTATTATTCCTATGTAGTCTGTGACTGCTATAGCAACAATATTCATAAAATTCCTCCAAACGGAATTACATAAAGGCAAATTAGTAAACGAAAAATAATATGTTTATTATATTTTAACATTAACAAAAGAGTTAAAAACTAGACAACTTCTTAAGTTTCTAAAATACTTATAAACAGATTCTTAAAAGACAGTCAATTCGGCTTTCTTTTTTGTTTTTTCTATTTATTTTCAAAAAGTATATGCTATACTGAATTAGGATATTAAATATATATTCAATCGGTTTTTAGTTTGTTTATTAAGTGATTGCAGTTTCTTTTTTCAAAGCGTGAGGTGAAAATATGGAATCAAAAATCTTGCTTGAAAATGGTACAAACGAACTTGAAGTCTTAGAGTTTAGAATTGATGATCATTGCTATGGAATAAACGTTGCAAAGATTAAGGAAATTATTGTATATCAGGAAGTGACGCCTGTTCCGAATGCTCACCCAAGTATTGAAGGAATATTTATGCCCCGCGATACTATGATAACTGCAATCGATTTACGTAATTGTCTTCAGAGAGGTGCATCTAAGCCCGGCGGACTTTTTATAATTACGAACTTCAATAAGCTGGACATTGCGTTCCATGTTGATGCTGTTGTAGGTATTCACAGAGTATCCTGGGCAGATATCATTAAGCCCAATGCCACAATTTCAAAGGCTGAGGAGAGTATTTCCACCGGTATCATAAAACTTGAAGAACGACTGATTATTATCCTTGATTTCGAGAAAATCGTATCTGACATCAATCCTAATACCGGTCTTAATGTGGCTCAGCTCACAGATATCGGAACAAGACAAAGAAACGAAATTCCGATTGTTTTGGCCGAGGATTCACAGCTGCTTAACAAGCTGATTGTTGATTCCCTTAAGAAAGCCGGATATGACAATGTACGTCATTTCGAAAATGGAAAACTGGCATGGGATTATGTCAAAGGCTGCAAGGACAGAGGTCAGCTTGATAAGGTTAAATGTATTATTACCGATATTGAGATGCCGATCATGGATGGACACCGCTTGACTAAGCTCGTAAAGAGTGACGATGACACGAAGCAGATTCCGCTTATTATTTTCTCATCTCTTGTAAACGAGGAAATGAGAAGAAAAGGAGAGTCACTTGGAGCCGACAGACAGCTATCGAAGCCGGAAATCGGTAATTTGGTAGCTGTAATTGATGAACTTGTTCATGCTGATGGCGATGCCAAATAAAGATATATGATGTGAATGATAACTCCCTTTATTGCTTCAGTTATGAAAATCAATTTTCAATGACTGCTACAATGAAGGGAGTTTTATAATTTTGGTGAGGGTTTTATAGACTTTTAGAAGTCTGGTTTCTTGGGGAGTAAGTAACATGAATTCAAAAAATGAAGAGTATTTGGACAATCTTTTACATTCATTGACAAATAATTCCGGTTCGGGAATAGCTAAGACTAAAACCAATCAACACCATTCCGATGATGCTGATTTAAGCGAGGCTATAGGTTATTCCTCCGAGAATGATGATTTAAATGAAATTGGACAGATGCTTGAAAAACTGGATGGCGGAGAGCTTTTGGATTCAGGAATGACAGAGGTTCTGGATGCTATCAGCGCGCCTGCAGATGAGACTTTACATAAATATAAGGTTGGGGATGAAGTTCCGGAAGGCTATGAAAAAGATGCGGATGAGCTTGCATTGGACGAAGCTATTGCAAGAGCTGAAGCCTTGGCGGAGGAAATACCTGAACTCGATGAAGTACCTGCAGAAACTGATGAAGTACCTGAAATAGATGAAGTACCCGGTTTAGAAGAGCCTGCGCCAGCAGGAGATATTCCGATTCTTGAGGATATACCTGCTGTTGAAGAAATACCATCATCAGAAGAAATGCCTATGGAAGATATAGACAAGATGATGGCTGAGATGGGCATAATGACAGAAGTCGAAGAGACTGTGGCTGAGGAAGCAGTACCAACAGAAGAACTACCGGTACAGGAGGAAATACCTAATGTAGAGGAAGCACCTAGTGTAGAAGAAACAGCTCCATCACAAGATATGTCAACGGAAGATATCGAGAAACTGATGGTTGAGATGGAAATGGCAGAAGAAGCTGAGCAGGCAGCGGCTCAATCATCTGAAGAAGATGTGTCTTCCGAAGACATAGAAGAGATGATGGCAGAGATGGACATATCAGCAGATACAGAACTGCCTGCAGAAGGGCTGGCTGTAGCAGAACCGGCAGACATAGCAGAAACAGCGCCTTCGCAAGAGGAGACTATTGGTCCTGTAGATGACCTCATGGGTGAGGTTGCTATGGAGGTGCCGGAGGATTCAGCTGATGCACTGTTGGAGGTGGCACCTGAGATTCCTATTGCGGATGAGTTTTTAGAGGAAGGAAGCGAGATAACGGATGCAAAACAATCCACTGAAGATATTTTGGATGAGATGATGCATTCGACACCGGAGGAGGTTTTAGGTAGCAGCGCAGAGAATACGACTGAAGATAATAGCCTTGAGGAACTGGAGATACCTGCTGTTGAATCTGAAGACGCAATATCTGAGGAGATGCTTGATATTGAAGGTATGCTTGATGGTAACAGTGAAGTATCCTCTGACAGCGGCGAGGGTGAAGTATCATTGGATGATATGATGGCGGATCTAAGTGAAGATGCGGCATCACTTGAGGCTATAGTAAACGAAGGCGGGGAGGAAAGTCTTTTAGAGGAGTCAGAGCTTACGCTTGATGATATAAATATTCCAGAGGGAGAAATGATGACCGAGCCCTCAGATGAAATGACAGAAGCAGAGCTTTCATTGAATTCTGATATGCCAGGAGAAGGGGACGGTGCATCAGATGTAATTAGCATGGAAGAAAATGAATTAGCGGAAAGCATGGAACCAACTGAAGATGGTGCGATTGCAGAAGAGATATCGCCTGATGATATTGGTGAGCCTGAAGAATCTACAGAGGATACCGCAGCAATGGATGAAATATCACTGGATGATGTAGGCGAGCCTGAGGAGGCTGCTGGAGAGTCTGCAGCAATGGATGAAATGTCCTTGGATGATATAGGTGAGTCCGTTGAAGCTACGGAAGAATCCGAAGCAGCCATGGAAGATGCAGAAGCTTTGGAGGATATTTCTCTGGAGGACATGGATATTTCAGAGGAAGCTGCAAGCGAAACATCAGAGATAGATGAGGCTGCTCTGGAGGATGCAGTTGCAGACTTTGCAGATGCTATGAGCGAGAGCGAAGAGGGCGATGCAGAGGCCGATGATTCAGATGTCAATTTTGAGTCCATGAGCGCAGAGCTCGATGATTTATTAAAAGATGTCGGAGACGAAGCTGCTGAGGATGAAGACATCGGAGCGGATATGGATCTCGACAGTATGCTGGAAGATCTTGGTGGAGATCAGGCAGGTGAAGGAAGCGAGCCTGCGGACGTTGAGATGCCCGATCTTGATGCAATAATGAACAGCCTTGCCAGTGATGACGTTGAGGATATGGAAAACACTGCTCATATCGACGAAAAGGAAGGCGGTGGCGCCGATGAGATAAGCCTTGATGATATGGGTAGCGATGAAGCTTTGTCTGATGGTGGTATGGATGCCGGAGAAGAGGTAAATCCTGATGATATTCTGGAATCCATGGGCGAGGAAGCCTTTGATGAGATAGGCTTTTCGGATGATATTCCGGATCCCGATGAAGTCAATGATAATGGCGGAGATTATGATGAGATTGCCCTTAGGATGGGCGGAGAAGAACCGGCTGACGGCGAAGAGAGCGGAAAGAAAAAGAAGAAAAGGCCGCCGCTTATTTTCCTAATATTTGCTGCACTTTTCAAAGTTTTAACGCAAACTGATGAGGATCTCAATCCTAAATCAGAGGAAGACGAACTTGCCAGTCTGACTGATGAGAATCAACAGGTACTTGATGAACTGGCAGCTGAAGACGGAAAAAAGCCAAAGAAGGAAAAGAAGAAAAAAGAAAAGAAGCCAAAGAAGGAAAAGCCGCCGAAGGAAAAGAAGCCCAAGAAAGAGAAACCTCCGAAACCGAAGAAGGAAAAGAAGCCCAAACCGGACGACGGTGCGCCTGAAAAGGCACTTGCTCCCAAGAAGGTTGCAATTTCCATGTTGTTTGCTTTTAGCATAGGTGTGCTTTGTTGTCTGCCCGCAATTCTTCTTCCGGGAAGAATTATAATGAGCAGGGCGAATAAAGCTTTTGAGAAGGCTGATTATGCAACGGCATATAAGCTTCTTTACGGAAAAAAACTGAATGAGGAGCAAACGCTTAAGTATCATAAGGCAAGAGTAATCGCCGGCGCTAACTATTATTTCGATTCATATGAAAGATTTAAAGCGATGAATATGGAGGACGAAGCGCTGGATATTCTGCTTATCGGAATGAAAAAGAAACATGAAATAGAAACTGAGGCAGAAGAGTTTCAGGTTGCAGGCGAGGTTCAAAGCGTGTATGCTAATATCGAATCGGCACTCACGTCTGTATATGGATTAAGCGCGCAAGATATCGAGGAACTAAATGCCATTGAGGGCAAGAAGGATTACACAAAGCGCATAATGGAAATTACAGGTTCCATAGAAAAGATTATGCCAAAGTCAGAGTGATGATGTCGAAATCCACAATTGGAGATATTGTCGTATGCTGGCTGTAATTGATTATGATGCAGGAAATATTAAAAGCGTTGAGAATGCTTTTAAGTATTTGGGAACCGATATTTGTGTCACCAGAGATCCCGGAGAGATTATGAGAGCAGATCGCGTGATTCTTCCCGGGGTCGGTGCTTTTGGTGACGCAATGAAAAAGCTAAATGAATATAACCTTACGGATGTAATCCGCACCGTTGCCGGTAGCGGTACTCCGTTTATGGGAATCTGCCTGGGCTTGCAGCTTCTTTTTGATTCAAGTGAGGAATCGGAAGGAGTTTCAGGCCTTTCCATTTTACCGGGGAAAATTAGAAGGATTCCCGATAACAATGGCCTGAAGGTACCACAGATTGGATGGAACAATCTGAAATATCCCAATAAGGGAAAGTTGTTTGAAGGAATTGATGAGGACTCTTATGTCTATTTTGTGCATTCCTATTATCTTGATGCTGCGGATAAGAGTATAGTGACAGCGACTACTGAATATGGAGTGACTGTTGATGCATCGGTTGAAAAAGGCAATGTTTTTGCCTGTCAGTTCCATCCTGAAAAAAGTGCTGAAGTGGGAATGGAAATTCTCAGGAATTTCCTTAAAGTTTGAGAGGATATAATATGCTTACTAAAAGAATTATTCCATGTCTGGATGTAAATGACGGAAGAGTTGTTAAAGGTATAAATTTTGTTCAGCTGCGAGATGCAGGTGATCCGGTTGAAGTTGGAAAGGCATATTCCGAGGCAGGAGCAGATGAACTGGTTTTCCTGGATATAACCGCTACTTCGGATGCCAGAAATACAGTTGTAGATCTTGTGAGGAAAGTGGCAGAGCAGATTTTTATTCCGTTTACGGTTGGCGGCGGAATAAGAAGTGTAGATGATATGAGAGCGGTACTTAGGGAAGGCGCTGATAAGGTTGCTGTTAATTCTGCTGCGATAAACAGACCTGAGCTTGTTACTGAGTCTGCAGAGAAATTCGGATCACAATGTGTTGTTGTGGCAATTGATGCAAAACGAAATGAAAATGGCGGCTTCAATGTATATAAAAACGGTGGAAGAATAGATACAGGTCTGGATGCCATCAAGTGGGCAATAGAAGCTGAAAAGAGAGGCGCAGGGGAAATTCTCTTAACGAGTATGGACGGAGATGGAACCAAGGAGGGCTATGACCTCGAGCTTACAAGAGCTGTTGCTGATTCTGTATCAATTCCTGTTATTGCATCAGGAGGTGCAGGAAATTGCGAACACTTTTACGAAGCGGTTACAAAGGGTGGCGCTGATGCGGCATTGGCGGCTTCTCTTTTTCACTACAAGGAGCTTGAAATATCACAGGTTAAGAAATATCTCCATGAGAAAGGAGTCTCTGTGAGACTCTGATGAAAGGATGTGACTAACATGCCAATGATAGCTAATGACTGGCAACTGGCACTTAAGCCGGAATTCAGTAAGGACTATTATAAAAAATTATATAAATTTGTTTTGGACGAATATCATTCGAAGGTGATCTATCCACCTGCGGATGATATTTTTAATGCACTTCATCTTACTCCGCTGCAAAACGTTAAGGTTCTTGTATTGGGACAGGATCCATACCACGAACCGGGACAGGCACATGGACTGTCATTTTCGGTACAGCCGGGGCAGGATATTCCTCCATCACTTGTGAATATTTATAATGAGCTTCACGAGGATTTGGGCTGTTATGTACCAAACAACGGATATTTGAAAAAATGGGCGGATCAGGGAGTGCTTTTACTTAACACCGTTCTTACGGTTAGGGCTCACGCAGCCAATTCGCATAAGGGAAGGGGCTGGGAACAGTTCACGGATGCAATCATACGTGCCTTAAATGAACAGGACAGGCCTATAGTTTACATGCTCTGGGGTAAGCCTGCTCAGAGTAAGGCGCAGATGCTTAATAATCCCAAACACCTCATATTGACAGCTCCTCATCCAAGTCCGCTTTCTGCTTACAGGGGATTTTTTGGATGCAGACATTTCTCAAAGTGTAATGAATTTCTAACTGCAAATGGGCTTGAACCCATTGACTGGCAGATAGAAAACCTGTAAAGCTGTAAAAATTTAGATAGACAGGCACACTTTTTCGTGATAACGTAGTAAAGTGAATTCAAAAACAGGAGGATATTATGAAAAAACCGTTCGTAAACAAAGCACAAGTCGAAGACATTGTACAGAAATACCCAACACCGTTTTATTTATATGACGAAAAAGGAATAGTGGAAAACGCCAGAGCAGTGAAGAAAGCTTTTTCATGGAATAAAGGCTTTCGTGAGTACTTTGCCGTTAAGGCTACGCCGAATCCGGTCCTTATGAAGCTTCTGCAGAGTGAGGGTTGCGGCTTTGACTGTTCTTCTATTACAGAACTTATGCTAAGTAAATCAATCGGTGCCTGCGGAGAAAACATAATGTTCTCTTCAAATGACACACCCGCCGAGGAGTTTGTATATGCTGCAAAAATCGGCGGTATCATAAATTTTGATGATATAACACATATTGAATTTGCTGAAGAAGCACTTGGAGGCAAGCTTCCGGAGACCATCAGCTGCAGATATAATCCGGGCGGAGTATTCAGGATGAGTAACGGAATCATGGACAATCCCGGGGATTCCAAGTATGGAATGACTAAGGAGCAGCTTTTCGAGAGCTTTAAGATGCTTAAAGAAAAAGGCGTTAAGCATTTTGGTATTCATGCATTTCTTGCAAGTAATACGGTTACAAACGAATATTATCCGACACTGGCCGCAGGTCTATTTGAACTTGCTGTGGAGCTTGAAAAAGAGACCGGTGCAGATATAAGCTTTATTAATCTTTCAGGCGGCGTAGGCATTCCCTATGAACCCGATAAGGAGGGCAATGATATAGCTGCTATTGGTGAAGGCGTAAGAAGAGAGTACGAAAAGATTCTTACACCTGCAGGAATGGGTGATGTTGCTATTTATACCGAGATGGGTCGATTCATGCTCGGACCTTATGGCGCCCTTGTTACAAAGGCAATTCATGAAAAGCATATCTACAAGGAATATATAGGAGTGGATGCTTGTGCGGTTAATCTTATGAGACCCGCCATGTATGGTGCTTATCACCATATCACGGTTCTCGGAAAAGAGGATGCAGAGGCTGATCATGTATATGATGTTACCGGATCTCTTTGCGAGAATAACGACAAATTTGCTATAGACAGAAAACTTCCCAAGATAGATATGGGAGATTATCTATTTATTCATGATGCCGGAGCCCACGGATTTGCAATGGGTTATAACTACAACGGAAAACTGTGGTGCTCGGAGCTTTTACTCAAAGAGGATGGAAGCGTAGAGCTTATAAGAAGAGCGCAGACACCGAGAGATTATTTTGCTACATTTGATTGTCTGCCTGAATTTGCCGAACTTGATAAAATACTTAAGGAATTTGAGTGATCCAGGATACGCTGCGGGTCAGAGTAATGTGATATGACTGAAATAGATAGTTTTATAAATGATTGCAAAGAGTCGGGGAGTATGAGCAATAACACTCTCAAATCTTACAAATGCGATCTGGATAAACTTCAGAGTTATGTAAGCGAACTGGGAATAACCGATGTGGCGAAGATTTCCGAAAAGGTTCTTAAAGACCATCTGGACAGATTAAAAGAGAAAGGCTATTCTCCTTCGACTATCGCAAGAAATATAGTTTCAATAAAGGCACTGTTCAAGCATTTGGTGAAAATTGAAAGAGTGACTATAGATGCGTCTGAAAACCTTGTTGCACCTAAGGTAGAACTTCCCAAAGCAAATGTGCTCACAAGAAAGCAGGTGGAGGATCTCCTTGGCATGCCTGATGTCAGAACTGCAAAAGGGCAGAGAGATTCAGCGATGCTTGAGCTTATGTATGCTACCGGAATCAAGGTTTCCGAGCTGGTGACAGTGAAAGTATCCCAGCTTGATATGCAGATTGGTAATATTCTTTGTAAAAACAATAAGACGGAAAGAATAATTCCTTTTGATAAGAGAACGAAAGCAGTTTTATCAAGATATCTGCAGGATGGGAGACGCCATCTGATTAACAGAACTGACGAAGAACTTCTTTTCATAAATTATCAGGGAGAAGCAATGAGTAGACAGGGAGTATGGAAGCTTGTTAAAAGCTATGCCCAGCAGGCAGATATAAAGGTTCCGATAACTCCCGAGGCACTGCGTCACAGTTTTGCAGCTCATCTTGTTGAAAGAGGAGCTGACATTGAGGCGGTTCAGATGATGATGGGGCATGTAAGTCCAGTTTCAACGAACAGATATGCCAGAGAAAATCGTGATTATATAAGAGATGTCTATGACAGAACTCATTAAAAGTTCTACATCTGATGCTTTACTACTTCATATTCGTTATTATTCCGATAGAAGGGGCATTCACTTTTTGAATTGCCCATAAGTCTGGCATAGTCGTCTTCATCCATGTTGACTCCGCAGTAGTATGCTTCATCGTCCTCATCATATTCGTAGTAAGTACATTCATCGCAGCGTGTCTGCATATATGTAATCCTTTCAATAAAAGCTATTTCTGTAAAAATTCATACTGGTCATACAGAATCTGAGGAACCTCATTGCCTTCGGTTTTGATCTTTCTGATCATATTGGCAATAGGCCTCATTAGACCATTATGATGTGAGACATGCTTTTTGACAAGCTCACCATACTGAGGGTTGTCCATTAGTTTTTCACGAAGTTCTTTTGAAAATGGGCAGTAAGTAAATATGATTTCTCTTGAAATTTTATTAAGCCTTGGTGATGCGTTTGCTTCAAATTTCAGATAATTCATGTATTCCCCGACAAAAACGTTCTTATAGTTGTTGCTGTTTTTCTTTAAGTCAGTTTTTATCTTTTCTTTCATTTCAGTTGAAAGAGAGTGGTTCTTCTTATAGAACTGAAGGTAATCACAGAACATGGATGTGAGAGAAGGATCCGTGACATCGTTCCAGTGCACGCCCTGCTCTGTTTTGCACATCTCCCAGCGAAATTCACCGCATAGACGTATCATAACATCTTCGAAAGTTTCTGTGTTGAAAATTGAGATGATAAATCTGGCAGGGGTATTTCTCTTTTTTCCTTCGATTTCCTGCCATAGAGAGGCACGGCTTCCGACATTTGGCATCAGAATCATATATGGAGTTACATCTTCATCGATAAATACCTGGGTGACACCTATATCGGGATTGGAGTAGCTTCCCTGCCTGCAAAAAACTGAATAATCGATGGATCTGATATAGTCATAAAAATCATTGATCTTTTTCGCATCTACATAAGCTACATCCAAAGGTCTTGTAACATTTTCAGCATCAAATACAGGCACAAAGGTGGAAGGCCTGCCGTAGGTCATTCTGTTACCGAGAGCAAGAAGGTTCTTAATTTCAAATTTAAGACGCTCGTTTCGGTCGTTTTTCATGGCCTCCATCTGTTCTTCGTTGATATCGCCGCTTGTTTTTAAGGTGCGAAGCGCGGTAAAGTAATCCTCATCGAATTCGTTTCGTGAGGGTTCAAGCTCCATGTTGTAGATTTTTTTAAGCCACTCATAAGCGGTGATAACATACCCGTTCGGATCGGTTTTGTAGGTTTTCATAAGAGCATAGAGCTGCCTGGTATTTTCAAGACCTGCGAGTTCCTCGTCAACAAAACCGAACATCAGAAACATCATTACTTCAGACGGAACAGCAGGATCACTGAGGCTGCGAAGGAATGCAGCCGTGTAGATGGCATAGTAATCGACGGCTACGCTTCGACGTAGAGCACGGCTTTCGTCCGATGTATCATATCTTGAGGAAGTCTTCTTGAATTCGCCTATAATTCTTCGGAAGTTCTCGGTTGCTTTTTCGTCTGCGCCTGCATACTCAAGGATGGTATTGAGTGCATCCTGTATATCAATATCTGTAATGGCCCCGTCTGCACCATTGCGCTTCATATCGGCGGACTTTGCTCTGATCAGCTGCATGGTAGAGCGGAATTTCCCCACATGTTTCTGGAACTCTTTTTTATATTCGGTAAGTTTCTCGCGGCATGCTGCTATAAATGAAATTGCCTCAAGAGCATTCATTATAAAACCGTTGGCAATATCAGAGGATCTTGCATAGCAGGTCTTTTTTAGTAATTCTTCGTTTTCAGCAAGAGTCCGGTAAAACTTTTCCTGCCAGTCGGTAAGTGCCTGTGATTTTACGGGTGGCTTAACATTATCAAGATCAGGAAAGTCTTCAACCTCAAGCCCAACGGAAACTGCCAGCATAGGATATTCTGCTTTGTCTGTGTCAAGTTGCTCATAGTCTTGTACTGCCTGCGAAAAATCATTTTCTAACTTATCCAGGCATAAAACTACAGTTTTGACGGATTGCGCAGCCAAAATTGGTGAAATTTTAGGGTTGGAACTAATTATTTTATAGATATCATCAATGGAACCAAAAGGGTATGAGAAAACAGAAGATTCTTCATTGGCTGTATAGGTATAGATATATTCATCACCCGGATGCTCTCCGACACCAAGAATTCCGCCAATTCCGACTTCAACGGATTCACCTTCTATAGCTATGCAAACAGAACCCTTTACTACAATCTCTAGAGTTTCTACCTTATCTCCGCATTTGTGTAATACTTGATTTTTAGCTAATGCTATTAGTCCCATATTGCCCCTCTTTGAAGAAAAATTTCATCATATCATTATTATAAACGAAAAACTGATAGCAATTCATTAAAGTTTGGTAAAGATATTTCAAAATCTAACGAAAATCGCGGTTTACGGGCCAAAAAAATCTTGAAAAACAGACCTCAAAAATATATATTTAAAGTAACACTAGGGAGGAGAGTTGATGTACTTTTCGGGTATATCATTTCTCCTTTTGTGTTTTATGAGGAAGGCTCCTTTTGAGGATTATTTATGCAGTTTACATATCAGTTTGATGTCGCCGGTATAATGGTACTAATGACAAGCTTAATATGTGCATGGATTCGTCCTAAGCTTATGAAGAACTTTAGTTTTAGTCTAAAGCTTCTTATTTTGTGCGCCATTGCCTATAATGTTCTGGATTCTGCCACAGTTATTCTTCTTCAGATAGCAAATCCCCGGACCTATTATGTTACATATATTCTTTTGCTGGCATATTTTTGTGTTCTGTTCCTTATTCCTTATTGTGCTACAAAGTATTTTTATGAATTGTGCGGAGAAAAGATAAACAGACTGTTCATGGACGGCGGACTTGCGCTGATGATAGGGCTGGCTACGTTTGGTAATATTTTCTTTGATCTCTTTTTTACCATGGATAGAAATACTATGGTTTATGAGCATGGACCCGGAGCATGGCTGACATCTATATATTATCTTGTATGTTCAAGCTCAGTCGGTGTCTGTGCTGTAAGGCATTCCAGATACCTTGGACGCATAAGGAAAAGGCTTCTTATTACGGTTTTTATTATTACTGTTTTTAATCTGATTTATCAGACATACCTTCCTGAACAGTCACTTACAGGACTTGTCATTGCACTTGCTGTTGCCATGACAATTGTTGTTTTTTGCTTTGTGGACGTTACGGTTGATGAGCTTACAGGGCTAAACAACAGAGCCGGATTTATTCGATCCTGTGATGAACTTATGCATAAGCAAAAAATGGATGGATATGCAATGGTCAAAGTTCAGGTTTATCACATGCAGGAGCTTAATGAGCGCACAGGACTTGAGAACGGGGACAGGGTGCTGATGCTCCTTGCTGATAACATACAAAGATGCGTTGAAAATGCAAAGCATAAAGCGGTATGCGGCAGAATAGGCGGAGATACTTTTGCTGTTCTTACTGATGAAGAATTATCAATCAGTACAATGGCAAAAGCGGATTTGTCTGAGTCAATAAGAAACCCTCTTACCGGCCTTGATTATGCTGTATCTTTCTATGCCGGCGTTTACAGACTTGAAGAGGACGATACCGATATCAACAAGATGCTTGATCATGCGGGATATGCTTTGAAATGGGTTTCCGGTAATTTTAAGACCAATGTTGCGTTCTATGATGATGATATCAGGAGAGAGGACGAGCATAGAAAATCTGTGGAGCAGAGGGTAAGGGGAGCTATTCAGGACAGAGAGTTTAAGGTATATCTTCAGCCTGTATGCGACACTATGACCAGAGAAAGAGTTAGTGCGGAAGCTCTTGTAAGATGGATTGATTCAAAAAACCAGATGATCAATCCTGCAGATTTTATTCCGATACTGGAGAAAAACGGATTCATAACGGAATTGGATTTATATGTTCTTGACGAAGTATGCAGAATTTTGAGGGAATGGATCAACCAGGGAGTTGATGTGGTTCCGGTTTCGGTTAACTTTTCAAGAGTTGATGTGGATCACCATGGGATTGTGGAAGAGATTATCGCTACGGTTGACAAATACAGACTCGATCATAAACTGATTAAGATAGAGCTTACTGAGAGTGCATTCAATGATAATATCGACAGTATTATTACCATGCTCACGAAGCTGCGGGAAAACGGATTCATCGTCATGATGGATGACTTTGGAAGCGGATACTCTAACCTCAATATGTTTAAGGATATGCCCCTTGATATTGTGAAGATAGATATGTATTTTCTTAGGAATATTGAGAACAGTGAGAAAGGACTTATTGTTCTTGAATCGGTTGTTCAGATGGCTAAAAGACTCGGCCTTCAGATCGTTGTTGAAGGTGTGGAAACCCAGGAGCAATATGATTATATCAGAAAGCTTCGCTGCGAGATGATCCAGGGATTCTACTTTGCTAAGCCGATGCCATCGGAGATATTCCCGGATCAGATTACAGCGGGATGAATTGTTACTGTAAACTATGACTTTGAGTAAGAAGAGCTGTTTTGGCAGCTCTTTTTATTATGTTCTTTTTCTGATATAATCTTCGTTCGTGGGGACTGAATGCTATACAGGTAATTTGAACCTGTATATGTGGAATGGAGTATTTTTAATGTTCGACAAATTATTAAAACAGGCTGAGCACGCAAACAATGAGGAAAGGCTTAAGATAGGTGTTCAGATAATAACAAGAATATTTGGGATTGAAGCATTTGCAGGTATAGCTTCTTACATTCTTGGGCTTTTTTTAGGTAAAATTACAAATAGTGTAGAGGTTGAAATAATATCAATATGCTTTTTGATTCCGATGTTTACACTATGGTTTTTTCTCATTGCTGACAAAAAAGAAAAAGAATCCGGTGAGGTTTGCTATGACGAAAAAGGTAATGACGAAAAAGTTAATGATGAGAATGATTACAGTGTGGTGAGCGGCTATGGAACGATGCCTCATTTTAGCTCTATGTATAGGGAATATCAGATAAAACACATACTATCAAAACATTCATTTCATCCGTTTATTCGCCCGAATGGGAAGAAGTCTGGAATAATTCGTGTCAGTGAAGATGATAAGTGGGTATGTATTTTCGGTGCGTATTATCCTATAGACCTGATCTGCGGATACAATAAGACAAAGAATGAAATATATGCTATTGACGGAACAATAATAAAGCTTCCTATAAGATGCAAACTTCGTAGTGCAAGTACCGGTATTGAGGAATTCTTCGAAGACAGAGGTTTCTATTATAAATCAATGCCCGGCAAAGCTGAAGTTAGATTTGAGGCTGCTCTTGATAGACCCCGTAAAGACCTTTCAAGGGCAGATTGGGGAATGGTTCGTTATCAGTGGGAAAAAGCTATTGCCGGCAGCAGTAATAAGGACGGAAAAATCGGAGATGATTTCTTCGAGAGAGTGCTTACGGATGCTGAAATCGCCAGAGTGGTAAGGGCTATCGGCAAAGGAGATGTAAGTCTTTCTTATTATACGGATTTTGAGAAGTATCAGAATGAGTTTAGCGTATGTAACGGAATCAGACTTATTAGCGTGATCGGGAAACAGGCTAAATATGATGAAATGGATTTCCTTTTTAAGTGCCTTGAAGATGTTGATGAGACATATTTCCTGATGGCTGTTGAAGTTCTAAAAAAATCGCCAAGAACAAAAGTCCAGGTGAAATTGGAAGAAAAGGCAAGGATTGCCTATGAAGAATATGATGTCCAGGAACTTGGCGGCTTATTATATCTGGCAAAAGTAATTGGTTATGATATACAGTATGTTAAAAAGATAAAAGAAGCGCAGGAAAAAGGTGACTTGTCATCAAATGCTGCTTTGGAGTTCGAGGTGGATGAGAAGGAACTGCTTGGAAGTGATTATGTACAGAGATTCAGTCCCTATGCTTATCAGTACAAGAAGGTTGAATAACAGGCGTTTTGGCATACTCATTGATGGGTGATATGCCTCTTACAAGATCATAAATGTTTGATGCGGCTATAGTCTCACTAAGCAAGCTATAGGCGTTTTCATCAAGTGTCTTATAGGCATCAGAGAGCGTGGAAATAACAGGAATGCGGGAGCATTCCTGTATTTTTTTCAGCAAAGGAGAGGCGCTTTTTCTAAAGCCAAGAACGCGGGCATAGGAAGTAAATGCGCTTCGATCGGGTGAATACAAAGACATTTTTTCTGTGGTCATTCCAAGAAGAATATGCAAAAGAGCCCTGCTTATCCTGGTATAGGTAAGATCCTTTGATTTAAGAAGTGCCGTAAAATCTGAAAAAGAGGTGTACTCTGGAATTTTTCCGGTTATCTTATCAGAGAGATCAGGACTTACATCAAGATATTTCTCAAAACCGTAGTCTTTTTCGCTTATAAGCTTGTAATGAAGAAGCTCGGAAAAAATATCGGCGGAAATAATTTTTAAATTTCCGTCCGGGTAAGAACTTTCTAAATAATTTTTGATGTCTGATGGAAACTGTGAAAGCGCTCCTGAGAATTCTTCTGAGGAGAGGTCGCAGTTTTCGAGAATGTTTCTGATCGCTTTTGCTGATGAGAAATATTCTGCATCCGGACTTATACCCATATCATCATAGGATGCACCGACTCTTTTTATGGCATAAGGTTTGATAGAGCTGTTTTGCAGAAAAAGAGCCTTAATATATTCGGTTCCAAGAATGTCATTGGGAGTAGAGATAAGGGATAAATTTATATTATCGGTCCCATCGGCAGATGCGGAATCTGATAAGGCATTTGATCTGGCGGCAGCATAGTTCATTCCGGTTTTCATATATGCTTTTATACGAGCACTGAATTCTTCAGACTCATCGGCAAGAACGCGGGCCACTTTTTTCATGGAATCAAGATCTGCTGACTCAGAACCGAAGCCAAGGTAGTCTATGCATCCAAGATTATTTAAAACAGAAACAGCTCCGCCGGCAAAAAATTCTGCGCTGGATGTGCTATAATATATAGGCAATTCAAATACAAGGTCGGCTCCGGACATGAGAGCCATTTTTGTTCTTGTATATTTATCGAGGATTGCTGGAGCACCACGCTGAGTGTAATCGCCACTCATGACAATGACAGCATAATCAGCTCCGGTCTCTTCTTTCAGAGTCCGAAGCAGGTATTCGTGTCCCTTGTGAAACGGATTAAATTCAGCAATGATTCCGACAGTCTTCATAAAAAATATATTATCATGGAGGTTTCATAATGAAAATACTGGTTATCAATTGCGGAAGTTCATCACTTAAATTCCAGCTTATTGATTCAGAGACAGAGCAGGTACTCGGAAAGGGCATTTGTGAGAGAATCGGCATTGACGGAAGGATTGTATTTACTCCCGGTGATGGCGATAAGATTACAAATGATACTGCTATACCGGACCATAACAAAGCTATTGAGCTTGTAATAGCTGCACTTACAAATAAGGATACAGGAGTTATCGCATCACTTGATGAGATAGGTGCGGTAGGTCACAGAATTGTGCATGGCGGCGAGAAGTTTACCAAGTCAGTTGTTATCGATGAGGAAGTTATCAGAGCTATCGAAGAGGTTTCTGACCTGGCTCCTCTTCACAATCCTGCAAATCTTATAGGTATAAGAGCATGTCAGAAGGCTATGCCCGGTGTTCCTATGGTAGCCGT
Source organism: Butyrivibrio sp. ob235 (assembly GCF_900109475.1). Lineage (NCBI taxonomy): Bacteria > Bacillati > Bacillota > Clostridia > Lachnospirales > Lachnospiraceae > Butyrivibrio > Butyrivibrio sp. ob235. The sequence goes on along the minus strand of NZ_FOBE01000001.1, from coordinate 568,806 downwards.
ATTTGATACAGCTTTTCATCAGACAATGCCCGAGGAGGCTTATCTCTACGGAATTCCTTATGGACTTTACGAAAAGTACAAGATCCGCAGATATGGTTTCCACGGAACAAGCCATTCATATGTAAGTAAGAGAGCAGCAGAAATGCTTGGCAAGGATTACAGTGAGCTTAAGACCATCGTTTGCCATCTCGGTAACGGCGCATCCGTATCAGCAGTTAAGAATGGTAAGTGTGTGGACACTTCAATGGGACTTACCCCTCTTGAAGGACTTATCATGGGAACGCGAAGCGGCGATATCGATCCTTCTGTTGTTGAATTTATTATGAAAAAAGAGGGCTGCGACGTATCCGATGCAGAGAATATCCTCAATAAGAAGTCCGGTGTTTATGGTCTTTCAGGTGATGTTTCCTCAGACTTCAGAGATCTTGAGGATGGTTACAACAATGGAGATAAGGGATGTATTCGTGCAATCAACACCTTCTGCTATAGAGTAGCAAAGTATATCGGTTCATATGCAGCAGCTATGAACGGCGTGGATTGCATCTGTTTCACAGCAGGTGTCGGTGAGAACGGACCTCTTGTCAGAAATATCATTTGTGAGAGACTTGGTTTCCTTGGAGTAAAGATAGACAAGGATGCCAACGAAGTTCATGGAAAAGAGAAAGAAGTATCTACATCTGATTCTAAGGTTAAGGTACTTGTTGTTCCCACAAACGAGGAACTTGCAATTGCAAGAGATACAAATGAACTTTGTAAGTAATTGATAATCTTTTACAAACGAACAACGAAATAAAACGGAATAAGAATTATCTTTTGAGCTCCCGGCATGATAAAACATGCCGGGAGTTTTTATGCATATTTACGGGGGTATTTATGCTTATTTAAGATTTTTATGAAGTCAAAAATAGTAGAATTAATGAAGGATAGTGAAATGTATCATGGATAATTATCGGAATATTTGCATGATCAAGTATCCGGAAAAGGACTATTTATGGCGGAAACAAATTATCAATTCAAGGAATTTATAAAAAGTGAGATGAAAAAATACAAGGGAGTTTATTTCCCTATTAAAGCTGGCAGATGGGAAAGATTATTGATAACAGAGCTACCGTGTTCAAGCCTTCATCCCAATCCCGCTGATGAGTTTTGCTCAGAAAGTATTGGGCCGAGCTTCAGGATTATTTCTGAATATGAAAAAAAGATCAGAGATAACCTTAGCAAGGAGCGAATGCCATTTTCAGAGCCGATTGTTGTCGAAAAAGTGAGACCGGACGGTTATCTTATCCTTAATGGGCATCATAGGTGGGCAGCTGCAAGAAATGCGGGTCTACAGAATGTGCCTGTAGAAATTGTAAACCTTACACAGGAAGATGATATAAGAAAAATGCTTAAAAAATCAGACAGGCAAAAGAGAGTAACCTTTGATCTTGATGAGGTTGTGTTTGCAGATGAAGGCTCAGACTGCGAGGTTTTGAAACGATCTTTATTTTCGCATAAATTCGAGGAAAAAATCCGTCTGGGAATACCGGCATTATTTCATTTTCTTCGCATCAGAGGATATGATATATGGATTTTTACTTCAGAGTATTACTCAATGGAATATATTAGGAAATTATTGAATAAATATTCTGCAAAGGTAGATGGAATAGTGACAGGTACAGCAAGAAAGGTTGGGAATATTGAGGAACGAAAAAAGAATATCGAAGAACTTATGACAACGAAATATAAGGAAACTATAAATATAGATAATGAACAGGTTGTCCGGATTATTAAAGATACAAAGGATTTCGAACAATATGAGTTAAGCAAAGAGAGTAATGAGTGGTCAGCTATGGTGATGAACATAGTTGAAGGATTTGACACTAAAGGGGAAGAATAAGGAGATGCCGGATAAAAGTGAAGCAAAAATGAGGGTCTCGTTTGATCTGGATGAAGTGCTTTTTGTAAATCCGGATTTCGTCAAAACCGAACCTGAATTAAAATTTCCGTTTAACAAAATATATAAAGAGAGACTACGACTTGGTACGCCCGAACTTATAAATAAGCTTCAGGATATGGGATATGAAGTCTGGGTATATACGTCATCATTTCGTACTGAGAAATATATAAGCAAATTATTTAAGCATTATGGGGTTCGGTTTGACGGCATCGTCAATGCTGACAGACATTTAAGAGAAGTTCAGAGGGATAACGGGACCACCCTTCCTCAGAAGCTCCCAAGCAGATATAGGATTTCACTGCATATTGATGATGAAAATATTGTTTGTACCTTGGGAAGGCAATATGGTTATACCGCTTATCAGGTAAAAGGACAGGATGAAGAGTGGACAGAGAAGGTAATTGAACGTGCTGAACAAATAAGGCAGATGAATATGAGGGAATGAAGAATGATTGACAGAGCGCAGGAAGTTTTGAAGATAAGTAATCTAGATATAAGTATATCTATGGGGAAGGAAAAAATACATGCCATAAGAGGGCTTGATCTTATCCTTCGAAAAGGTGAAACGGTTGCACTCGTTGGTGAATCGGGTTCAGGCAAGTCGATCACCATGAAAGCTGTAATGGGTATCTTGCCTGAAGGTTCCATTATCAATAAGGGAAGTATTATCCTAAAGGATGGTGAGAAAGAGATAGATATTCTAAAACAATCACCATCTTATCTAAGGACAAATATCGTCGGAAAAAGGATTGCTATGATATTTCAGGATCCTATGACTTCCCTGAATCCCACTATGACAATCGGTGGTCAGCTTAAAGCGGCTATTCTTGCTCATGCAAAGCTTTCAAAGGATGAAGTCTTTGAAAAATCTGTCACCCTGCTTAGGGAAGTTGGTATAACCGAACCTGAAAGAAGACTGAAGCAGTATCCTCATGAATTCTCAGGTGGAATGAGGCAAAGGATAGTCATAGCAATGGCTTTGTCATCTGATCCCGAGATTCTTATTTGTGATGAGCCGACTACTGCACTGGATGTGACGATACAGGACAAGATACTCGATCTGATTATAAGTCTTCAGCAAAAAAGAGAACTGTCAGTAATATATATAACCCATGATCTTGGAGTGGTAGCAAAGACATCAGACTACGTAAATGTCATGTATGCCGGAAGAATTATAGAGTGCGGGACTATAGTTGACATTTTCTACGATCCGAGACATCCGTATACCTGGGGATTACTCTCAGCAATACCGGATGTAGGTGACAGTCACACGGAATTATATTCAATACCGGGAACGCCTCCGGTTCTTACAAAGGAACCCGTAGGGGATGCTTTTGCAAAAAGAAACCCATATGCACTGAATATTGATTTCAAAAAGGAAGCACCTTTATTTAAGATATCAAACAGTCATTATGCAGCAACCTGGCTGCTCGATGAAAGGGCGAAACCTGTAAGTCGTCCAAAGGAGCTTGAAGAGAGAATTCAGAGAATGAGGATGGAGGCAGCTGTGTATGTCAATGAGTGATACAAGGGCGAGTGAGCCACTTCTTAAAGTCGAAGACCTGATTATGAGATTTGGAAATGGCAGGAATTCTTTTACCGCTGTAAATAAAGTGAGCTTTTCAATAAACAAAGGCGAGATATACGGACTTGTCGGGGAATCTGGTTCCGGAAAATCCACGATAGGTAAGTGCGTCATTGGACTTAACAGGTCAACATCCGGAAAAATATATTTTGAGGGCAAGGAGCTTCGTTCCATATGTCCTGAAATCCAGATGATATTTCAGGATCCTATGTCATCACTTAATCCTAAGAAAAAGATTAAGGATATAGTTGGTGCCGGACTGGATATCCATAAACTGTATTCTTCCATGGAAGAGCGGGATGGCATGATAAGTGAAGTCCTTGAAACTGTAGGTTTGTCAAAAGAACAAGCAGAGAGATATCCCGGACAGTTTTCCGGTGGACAAAGGCAAAGAGTTGGAATAGCAAGAGCCCTTATTATGAAGCCGAAGCTTATTGTGGCCGATGAATGCATAGCTGCTTTGGATGCATCTGTCCAGGCCCAGATTGTAAATATGATATCGCGAATATGCAGGGAAACCGGAACTGCATTTCTTTTCATTTCCCATGACCTGTCAATGGTAAGGTATTTGTGCCAGAGGATAGGCGTTCTTCACCGCGGCTATCTTCTCGAGACCGGAGAGGAAGAGGAGATTTTCAAAAATCCTGCGCATCCCTATACACGCAATCTCCTTGCCGCCAATCCAATTCCAAATCCAATTGTTCAGTTTAAGAAGGATGAGCATTATGACTATGAGACCTCCGGTATTCTCTATGAAAATGGATTTTGGCATGACGTAAATGGCAACGAAAAACATAAAGTATGGTGCACGGACAGTGAATTTGAGAAATGGGGGTTATCGATATGAGTAGGTATGTAAGCAAAAGATATATTGCGTTGCTGACAGTTGCTCTGATAGTTTTCTGTGCTACGGCCTGTTCGGGTGCAAATGAAAGTGCGGACATAGATGCGGAGAAAGAACTCAATATCGGATTTGCAAATTTGCCTATTACGATGGATGCGCAGATGGCTTTTGATTCAGCTTCCACTGATTACCTAAGGCCAATGATCTCAACACTTTTCAAAGATGTACACGGTGAAATTAAAGAGGATCTGGCAGCAGGTTATGAAGCATCTGAAGATGGGCTTATCTACACGATAAAGCTGAGGGACGATATAAAGTACAGTGACGGAACACCGATAACAGCGGAGGATTTTGTTTATGCTTTTCAAAGAATTGCAGATCCGTTATCAGGAAGCAGCGCAATTTTTGTCTTTCATGATATTTGCGAGGTGAAGAATATACAGGCAGTTAATGAGGGACAGCTACCTTTGTCGGAACTTGGGGTCTCTGCACCTGATGACAGGACGCTGGTGATAGAATTGGAAAGACCATGCCCATATTTTATCAGCACTCTTGCAACTTCATGTAGTGCACCCTGCAGCAGATCTTTTGTTGAAAAATGCGGGAGCCTTTATGCCACAAAGGCCGAATATATTTTAGGAAGCGGGCCATTCTACATAGATCGCTATGAACCATTTGATACCCAGGTTCATTACAGTAAGAACCCCTATTATTACGATTCTGAGGCAGTAAAGCTTTCTGGTATTTCAATAAGATATGTACAAAGCGGCCAGCAGGCGATGATGTGCTATGAGAGTGGTGCACTGGATGTTATAAATCTTTCAGGTTCTATACAGGAGCTGGCAGAAGATGACGAGAACGTTACAGAGAATGCTTCAGGAAGCATTTTTTATATGGGTACGGTTCCGGCTCATAACAGCGCACTCAAAAATAAAAATATAAGGCGTGCACTTATAAAGTCAATTAACCGGGAAAGTATTGTAAGAAATATAACAAAGAGAGGAACTGCACCGCTGGAAAGGTTTGTTCCCGAAAACTTCAGTCTTGATACAAACGGAAATGACTATGTGAAAGAGCCGGGTGAATATAGCGATGTATGTGCCTATGATAAGGAGAAAGCGCTGGAATACTGGCAGCAGGGACTTGAAGAAATAAACGCTAAAACACTTGAGCTTTCGCTAATATGCAGACCCAATGATGAAACTGTGATAGAGATGATTATTAATGAGTGGGAGAATAATCTTCCGGGGCTAAGTATTGATGCAAAGGTTATTCCTGCCAAGCAGTATTGGGATGACCTGGATAAAAAAGAAAATGATCTATATGTAGCCGGGTGGGGAGCCGATTATTCAGATCCCAATACATTCTTGTCACTATTTATATCTACGTCGAAATATGATTATGCGGACCTTAAAAGCGAAAAATATGACAAGCTTTTAGATGATGCAGTGATTGAAACAGATCCTACTCGCAGATTCGAAATGCTTCATGAAGCAGAAGATTTGCTGATGGAAGAGAGTCTTTATTTTCCTATATATGCAAAAGGGGATGCATGGCTGATATCCGGCGGGGTTAAGGACGTGGTGTTTAACTTTAACGGCTCGACTTTGGATCCGACGTGGGTTTCTAAGAATAGGTAAAGGAGAGAAAAATGGTTAAATATACTATCAAAAAAATATTGATATCAGTTTTATCTCTTATCCTTATAATTTTTTTACTATTCATGCTTATGGAATTGATGCCCGGATCTCCGTTTAACGATGAGAAGCTAAGCGAAGAGCAAAAGCAGGTGCTATATGAAGCTTATGGGCTGGATAAGCCTGTCATATACCGATTTGGAGTATATATGATAAATATGCTTCATGGGGATTTTGGTGATAGCTACAGCATTTCGGTTAATACTCCTGTTGCGTCGCTTATCAGCACAAGACTACCGGTTTCCATGCAGGTAGGAGGTGCGGCAATGCTTATCGGAAGCATTGCGGGGCTTGCACTTGGCTTTCTTGCAGCATTTAACAGAGGAAAAGCCATGGACGTAATATGCATGATAATCAGTATACTTGGAGTGTCTGTTCCCTCATATATTTTTGCTATATTACTGAATTATTATGTCGGATTTAGATGGAAAGCTTTGCCTCTTCTATATGATTTCAGAATTCCGGTAAGAACCTCCATTATGCCTGTGATTGCACTTTCAATAGGCGTTATGGGAGTTGTTATGAAGTTCACAAGGGATGAAGCAACTATGGTTCTTAAGTCAGACTATGTGCTCTTTGCAAGGAGTCAGGGGATTTCGGAGAAAGAGATATTGTTTGGGTATGTTCTTCGTAACTCAATGATTCCTGTAATAACGGTGATGGCAATGCTGTTGGTTTCACTTCTTACGGGATCTCTCGTTACAGAGAGAATTTTTTCCATACCGGGAATTGGGGCGCTTCTTACCACCGCAATAACAGCTAATGACTACAACGTGGTAATAGCACTGAGTTTTGTTTATGCGGTTATATATGTGGTTGCAAGACTTGTTCTGGATCTGGTTTATGGACTTATAGATCCCAGAATACGAGTATCCGGAGGTGCCGGTAAGTAATAACAGAGCCGGCTAAAAGTAGCTTGATTAAGAAAGGGTAGAACTATGGCAATCGAAAAATATGAGGATGGTTTTACTGCGGAAGATTTTGAAGTGGCGGTCAGAACTGATGATATGGAGATAGATACTACCTTCTCGGGTGAAGGAAGGTTTAAAACTGCGCTCAGAAGATATAAGAGGAATAAGGCAGCAATGTTTGGGCTTATTACACTAACTATACTTGTTCTTGCCAGTATACTTATTCCTGCTCTTTCGGGAAAAGCGATAGATGCACAGAATCCGGATCGAAGCTTTGTAGCTCCTAAGATACCCGGAATTTTAAACGGCTCGGAGAGAATACCTTATACAACTGGAGAGAGAACAGTTAATAAATATGAAGAACTTTCCATAGATGACACGGCCTATTTATTTGGAACCGATCAGCTGGGAAGGGATCTGTTTTCGAGATGCTTCAAAGGCATGCAGGTGTCTCTTCTTATTGCCTTGGCAGCAGGCATGATTTCACTGGTTATCGGTATGAACTACGGAATGATATCCGGGTATATAGGTGGAAAGACAGATCTAATCATGCAACAAATAGTGGACGTGCTTAGCAGTATTCCCACCCTTGTGGTTGTAACGCTTTTGATGCTGGTATTTAAGCCCGGTATCAGTTCTATTATCATAGCTATTATGCTGACTGGCTGGATGGAGATGAGTATTATTGCCAGAGCTCAGGTATTTAAGCTTAAGGACAGGGAATATATTCTCGCTGCCAGAACACTTGGAGCGGGCGATTTCTTTATTTTGTTCAGGGAAATACTTCCCAATATTTTTGAATCCCTGGTAACTGAACTTATGGTGTCCATCCCAACGGCAATCTTTTTTGAAACTTTCCTCAGCTTTGTGGGACTTGGACTTCCTGTTGGAAGCTGCTCCCTTGGAAGACTTATTTCCGAAGGTTTTGATAATTGCCTGATCCACCCATATACACTTATTCCGCCTATGATTTTGCTTGTCCTATTAATGATATCGGCAAATCTTGTGGCAGAAGGACTAAAGGATGCGTTTGAGTAAGCTTTTATCTTTCAAGAAAGGCAGTGGTTCTTTTTTGTATATTATCCTGAAGATTAACAAAGAACAGGAAATTATCATAAAGATGAAGTGAGCCGGTGGGGAATATGGATAATCCTGCAGGATACTGATTGGTGTCAATTCCTGTGACGATCAAAGTACCTCTTTCGGGATCTATGTATGCGCCATAGGCACCAACTGTGCAGGAGGTTATCGCACCGGAAGAATCCTGCGTAACGCTGCCTTTATTGAGTTTTTTATCTGCCACTTTGCTGTCTGTTCTCCAGTTTAACGGATTGATGGAGAGGGCTCTTGTTCCTTTTGGAGTGATGACGCTGTCTGTTACATTCCCGTCTTCACAGTCATAGCTTATTACAACGCCTGTATCAAGCTCGCCTGTGGCAGGCTTTATCTGAGGGTACTTCTGTACCATATCCTCTGTCATATTCCAACCGATTGCATATACTGCCACAAGGTTATTTCTAAGAGATGTTGCCCTTTCACTATCTCCTCCATAATATTCCTGAAGAAGTCTGTAGCACATATCTGCGCCCTGTGAAAAGCCAGCAAGGATTATAGGTCTGCCGTTATTCTTGTGCTCAAGATAATATTTGAAGGATGCCGAAACATCTATATATGCATTGGCAAGTATCTTCTCCCTGGTTATCGGATCATATTCATAGGCTTTCAAAGCGGCCTGTCTGTAATAGGGTGCATACAGTTTTGCGGTATATGCATAGAGGGCCTGCTGTTGATTCATGGCATTTCTGAAGCTCTTTTTATATCCGGGCGTAATCGCCGAATTGATCTCACTTTTAACATCTACTGACGGTGCAACTATAAAGACGTCAACAGGTTTGTCATCGCCGATACCATCATATAGCCAGTTGCTGCTGTCTGCGTAATTAAGCGGACTGGTAAAAGGAAGGACGTTGACATTTTCAGCTGCTGTAACTTTTATATTGGCAGAAATAATAAATGATAGTGCTAGAACACATGAGAAAAGTGTAGAAAGAAACTTCTTTGTTGTAACCATTTTTCATCCTCCTGACATATGACAATTATTATTGCGAAAGTATATGAGACTATGGATATATTATGAGCCTTTTATTATTAAAAAACTTTGATTTTATAAAATTTTAATAAAGTATTTATCATAAAAACGATAAATTTAAGGAGCTAATCAGGCCTGCGTGTTGTAAAATTAATTTGTTACAGACAACTCTAAAAACGGGATGATTATTATGAAAGAAACCATTAAAATTTCCGATAAATTCACTCTGAAAAAAATGATTCTGTTTTCACTTCCCTGTATTGGAATGCAGCTGGTTGATAACACTTATCAGGTTGTCGACGGCTATTTTATTTCCAATTTTCTCGGTGAGGAAGTATTCGCTGCCGAAAATATGATATTTCCGCCTCTGGCCCTTTTGATGTCTTTGGGACTTGTGGTTGGAGCAGGCGGAAGCGCTATTATTGCAGCTTTGCTCGGAGAGGGAAAGGACGAAGAAGCAAGAAAGACAATGTCTATGCTCAGTGCTTTTCTTCTTATTTTTGGTACTATCGTGTCTGCGGTGGCATTTGTGTTCATGACACAGATCGCGAAAATAGTAGGTGCAACTGATGAACTTGTTCCGTATTGTGCTGCATACGGAAGAATACTGGCAGTTTTTATGCCTGCGGAGATGATGAATTATGCCTTTCAGGAGTACCTGGTTACTGCCGATGAGGGAAGGCTTGGACTGATTGTTTCTGTGGTGAATGCTGTAACTAATATAATACTTGATTTCCTGTTCGTGGGAATTTTGGGGTTTGGACTAACCGGTGCTGCTGTTGCAACGGGCATTGCCTGGTGCGTCAGCCTGGTTGTGGCGGTTCGCTATTTTGTTGATAAAAAGCATAACCTTCACCTCACTTCATTTAAGATTCATGTGAACTATATCGGACAGGCTCTGGGCAACGGATCCTCTGAGATGGTTGATGCTGTTTCTTATGCAGTTGTTGCTATTATTTTCAATAAGCGACTCATTACTCTTCTTGCAACAAGAGGCGTTTCTGCTTATGCCGTTACGGAATATGTAACCGGAATATTCTATGCTGTATTTATGGGCTTTGGTATAGCAATGATTCCTGTCTTCGGTTATAGATTTGGAGAGAAAAACTATGATGAGCTTACAAGGCTTCGTAATGAGGGAATAAAACTTTCTTTGATCTGGGGTAGTATTATGCTGGCGATATCTATGGTCTTTAGCCCTCTGATTTCACAGATATTTGTGGGATATGATACGGTTCTTGCAGATATGTCCACTTATGCACTCAGAGTTTGCGGAGCGGCATTTCTCCTTTCCGGAGTAAATATGTTTTCATCATCATTTTTTACAGGAATATCGGATGGACTTTCGTCTGCGATTATTGCTTTTACAAGAAGCTTCTTTATGCCGATAGTACTGGTTTATCTGCTTCCTTACTTATTTGGTAAAGACTCGATATGGTACACAGCTCTGGTGGCGGAAATTATTACTATCGTAATAGTGGTTATTCTAAATAAAACAAGATATAGGAAAGATATATCTGTATAACAGTTGGGAAATATGTAATGAGTCAGAAAAATGTAAAGATCGAGAGGTGCTGATAATGACAAAAGAGTATTCCAAAATGGTTTTTATTCCTGATAAGATCAAACAAAATGCGCAAAGTATACCTGATCAGACAGCTATTATTGCCAAGGATAGGATACTTACATACAGAAACCTTGATGAATTATCTGATAAGGCGGCTTATGGGATTCTTTCAAAGTGTGGTGAGATGGAAGAGGGTACCCCTATAGGACTTCTTCTTGACAGAAAATCTTATGTTTTCCCACTGGAACTTGGGATAGTTCGCGCCGGATTTGCATATATTCCAATGACTGATGAATACCCGGAAGAGAGAATAGCCTATTGCCTGAAAAATGCCGGTGCCGGGGTATTTATAACAACCAAAGAAATTCTTGACAGAAAAGATGGACTTAAGGATATGGATTTTCAAGTTCTCTTTGTTGAAGAACTTTTATCCTACGAAGGAGAACCTAAGGAACTTCCGAAGATAAAGGGAGACAGACTTACTCATATCATTTATACTTCAGGCTCTACGGGGGTGCCTAAGGGTGTAAGAAATACTGCCTACGCAGACGCGTATATAGTAAACACCAAGACAGGAGATTGCCCGATTTTTGAATATTACAATTTCAAGAAGCTTACTATGGCCGTGACCCAGATATCGTTTGTTATGTCGCTCTTAGACTATGCGATACTATATAACGGCGGAAGTGTCCTTTTTATTCCTGAAGAAGATTACAGGGATATGGAAGTGCTTGCCTCAAAGATGCTTGAATATGAGGTTCAGAGTGTTTTTGCTACGCCATCTTTTATTAAAACTTTTCTTGATGTAAAGGGAACAAAACCTGCTCTGGCAATTCTTGATATTCTGTTCCTGGCTGGAGAAGTCATGGATGAAAGTGTAATGGAGGCTGTCTTTAAGATTAATCCCTGGATTCACATAATTAACGGATTTGGCGCCACGGAATTAAATGGAATTTCAGTATGCAAGCTGTTTACCTCTGAGGATAGGAAGATAAGCATAGGAAAACCTCTGCCTATGGCTACAGCTTATATTGTAGACAGCAAAGGGGATAATCATAATCAGCTAAGAGTGGATGAAAACGGTGAACTTCTTGTTGCTTCACCTGCAGTTACTGTCGGATATCAGGGGAATAATGAGAAAAATAAGTCTTCATTTACGGTACTGGACGGAGAAAGATACTACAGAACAGGAGATATTGCATTTAAGGATAGTACGGGGGAATACCATCTTGTCGGAAGAAAAGATGATATGGTTAAGCTCCATGGGCAGAGAATAGAACTTGGAGAAATTGAGAGCGTATTGCGTGAGTTTGAGGGAGTTAAGCAGTGTAAGGTCCTTATGAGAAATAACGGGGCAGAGGATTTCCTTGCAGCCTTTTACACAGCTAAAGAGGAGTATACAAAAAATACACTTTCGGATTTTTTGAAGGTCAAACTTCCTGCTTATATGGTTCCTTCTGCTTTTGTCTATCTTGATGAAATGCCGCTTAATGCAAACAAGAAGATTGATCGTGTCAAGCTTCTTGAGATGCCCATTACAGTTAACAGAAGTGATTATGTTGCTCCGGAGACGGAACTTGAAAAAAAGATATGCAACCTGTTCGAGACTGTTCTATGTATGGATGGTCTTGGAAAGAATGCGGATTTCTTCGAATATGGAGGCACGTCTCTTAGTGTAACGAAGTTTTTATCCAAATTATCTGAAGAGGGATATTCTGTTTCATACGGCGATGTTAATGAACATCCCACTCCGGGGGAACTTGCTGATTTTATAGAGAATTCCGGAGACAAGCTAGGTATTCCACAGCTTGACAGGGATGAATATCCTCTTACGAAAACTCAACTTGGAATTTATCTTGAAGGAATTACGGGAGGGAATAAAGAAACATATACTATGCAGTATATGATGGAAGCGGCCCCTGAGATTGATGAGAACCGGATTATTGATGCCGTGCACAAGCTCTTCGATGCTCACCCTTCGATGAAATATATGATCAGATGCAGGGAAAATGAGCTTCCATATTCTGAGTTTGTCCCTGATGCCAAGGTGGAAGTACCTGTATTTGAAGGAAAAGATGAGGACAGACTTACATTTTTAAAAAGCTACATGCCGGTGGTTAAGGTACTTGATAATCTGCTGTTTAATTTTGCTGTTTATAAGAGTGAAAAGTGCTGCTATCTGATTCTTAGGACACACCTTATTGCATCGGATGCAACATCTATTAGTCTCATTATATCAGATCTTAACAGGGCTATTCATGGAACTGAGCTCCAAAAGGATGGATTCCTGGTTCAGCAGGCAGGCTTATATGAACAGTTGCTTCTTCAGAATGGTGCTCATGATAAGGCAGCAGATTATTATAAAAAACTATTTGCCAAAATGGATGGAATCGATCCGCTTGCAGGAGACCTTAACCATCCTCTTACGCCCGGTGTCAGTCAGAACTACAGATATGAACCAGGTACTCTTAAAGCAGAGACAGTTAAGAAATTCTGCCTTGAAAATCAGATAAGTGAAGGCGCCTTTTTCATGGGTGCTATGGCAATCCTTCTTGGAAAGTATTTATATTCCGACCAGGTTTCTTTCTCCATGGTTTATAACGGGAGATCATTAAGCGAAATGGAGAATACAATAGGCACTCTGATAAAGAGAATTCCTGTATACGGAGATCTTACCGGGGATAAATCCGTAAAAGACTTTCTGTCAGATGTAAGTAAACAGATCTTTGCCAATATGAGCAATGATATTTATTCGTTTGATGAGGTGTTAAAAAACTGTCCGGTAAATGAGGATGTGGAGCTCATTTTCCAGGGGGATCTTTTTACGGATAAGATGGGAAAAGACGGAGGAGAACAGCTCCTTAAGAGCAATTCTTACTTTATGGAACATTACCATACAGGCATGGTCACAGGCTGCATGTCGATTCAGCTGTTTTCTACCGATGGCTTCTACAACATGACTATTGAGTACAGAAATGAGAAGTTCTCCGAGAAGTGGATCAAGATCTTTGCCGATCATCTCTTTATTGTGGCAAAAGGGCTTCTTGAATGTGAGAATATCGGCGATATCGTGATGATGAGCGATGCCGAAAAAGAGAAGATTTCAGGATTTAATGAGACGGCTTTTCCTATTGAGTTTGTACCTGTGCATGAGCAGATTGCTGCCTATGCCAAGAAGTCTCCTGATAAGAAAGCGGTAATCTGTAACGGAAAGTCCCTTACTTTTAAAGAACTGGATGTGTTATCGGACAGCATCGGATGCTTCTTATCAGGCCTTGGAGTGGGAAAAGATGTGCCTGTGGGAGTTCTCCTGGATAGGTCGATCGATGTCTATGCCCTTGAAAATGGAATATTAAAGGCCGGTGGAGCTTTTGTGCCTTTCATTCCTGAGTATCCTGATGAAAGAATTGATTTTTGCATGAAGGATGCTGAGATTCCTATACTGGTTACATCCGGGGAAATTAAAGAAGCCAGGGAGGGGCTTTGTGACAATGGATACAAAGTGGTAACTTTGGAAGAAATAGTCGAGGCCGGTACCGGGAATGTTAATAAGGGTGCTTTCACTCCGTACAAGTCCGATAGACATGACCTGGCATATTGCATTTATACCTCCGGATCCACCGGGAGACCTAAGGGGGTTATGATTGAACATGGAAATATTTTCAATTACTGCCACAGAAATGAGAAGTCCGTTGAAATAATGAACTATGCTGATGAGGGCAGGGTATGTCTTGCTCTGGCATCATTTTCCTTTGATGTTTCCGTGGTTGAGCAGTTTGTTCCGCTTACTAACGGCAACACGGTAGTGATTGCAACTGAGGATGAGATACATGACCCTGAGCTTTTCGCAAAGCTTGTTAATGAAAATGGTGTAAACGGTATTACCTGCACTCCTACATATCTTTCAAGCCTTCTTGGGATACCGGTATCAAGGGATGCTATTAAGAATCTGACTTTCTTTGACATAGGCGCTGAGGCATTTCCTGCTCCTTTGTACGACAACCTCAGGAGCCTTCGAGATGATAGCGTAATATTGAACGTTTACGGACCTACAGAGTGCACTATGGGATGCTCTGCAGATGTTGTCGATGATCCCGCAAATGTAACGATAGGTAATCCTATAGCTAATACAGCCTTTTATATCTTTGACAAATTCGGAAATGAGTTGCCTGTAGGACTTAGAGGAGAACTGATCATAGCAGGTGACCAGGTTGGACGCGGATATGTGAATCTTCCCGAGAAGACTGCGGCTGCATTTTTCGAGCATAAGGGACAGAAGGCATATCACAGCGGTGATCTCTGTTCCTGGGCGGATAATGGTAAGGTTCGTATATTCGGAAGAATAGATAATCAGATCAAGCTTCGCGGCTTTAGAATCGAGCTTGATGAAATTGAGAAGGTCATGTCCGAATTTGCAGGAATTAAGGCAGCAGCTGTCAGGGTAATTAAGACGGGTGGCAAGGAATTTCTGGCAGGTTATTATTCCTGCGAAGTGGCAACCGGTGCAGACTCAGAGAACGGACCGGATATTGATGCATATAAGGAATTTATAAAGGGGAAACTTCCGGAATACATGGTTCCACAGGTATTCAGGCGGGTTGATGATATGCCGCTTACGGTTAACGGCAAGATTGACAGAAAAGCTCTGCCAGTTCCTGATGCTTCCGAGCTTCAGGCTGAATATGTCGCTCCCGAGAATGAGGTTGAGAAGAAGCTATGCGAGGCATTTGAGAAGGCTCTATCGCTTGAGACAGGCTCTATCGGTACGGCGGATGATTTCTTTGAACTTGGCGGAGATTCGTTAAAGGCGATGGCGGTTCTTTCGGAGGTTGCTATAGATGGACTTACCGCAGCTGACATTTTCCAGAAGAAGACTCCGAAGGAAATAGCTCTTGTTGTTAATTCCAGAAGTTCGATGGGAGACCCTGTAGAAATTGACGACAAGGCGAGAACAAAGACCTATGGTTTGTCTTCAATGCAGATTAAGATGGTTGATTATCAGCTCTATAATCCCGGTTCTTCGATGTGGAGCAACATGCATATACTGGTTCGATTTGGTAAAGAAATCGATGCCGATAAGTTATGCGATGCTGTTAACACGGCTATCAGGAATCATCCGGGCTTGTGTGTTGTTTTTGAGTACAATGACGATTGTGAGCTTCAGCAGAGATATGATCCTTCCATATTCCCGGGAGTAACTGTGGAAGATATTGAGGAGAGTGATATAGGCGGACTTGCTAAGACGCTTGTCGTTCCTTTTAGGAAAATCCTGAAATCCTGTTTGTTTAGAACAAGAGTATTCAGAACCGGTGAGCATAGCTACTTCTTCCTGGATGTTCATCACCTGCTTATGGATGGAGGATCACTTGGCGTGCTCCTTCAGGATGTGACAGATGCTTATTATGGAAGGGAGCTTAAAAGAGATTTCTATTTTACACTTCTTGAGAATGCAGCACTTGGGCGTGAAAAGGGAATCTACGATGCTGACAGGGAATATTTTGAGGCTCAGTACGGAAAGAATGCTGAGGGCTTTAAGATAATCGTTACACCGGATCATAAGTCCAATAAGAATTCTTCTGCCGGAAGAATGGTGCGTCTTGATTTTGATGCTGAGCAGGTCAAAAAGGCAGAGGAGAAATGGGGAGTTACTCATTCGTGTATGGCTATTACAAGCGCACTTGTAGCTTTGTCTGAGCATGAAAAAGAAGATAAGGTAATGTGCAACTGGATATATAATGACAGATTGTCTCCTGAAGCGGAGCATGCCGTAGGACTTCTTATTAAGAACCTTCCTGTGGGTGTTGATGTTTCGAAGTATGATAATCCGTCAGACCTACTTTTTGAAGTTAAACGCCAGATCGGAGAGGGCATAGCTCATTGTTCCTATGACTATTTCACGGGCTTTGATTCAGCATTTAATTCCGATCCAATGGAGGTCAATTTGCAGCTTGGAATTAATGCGGATGAGCTCGATGAACTGGGACCGGAATTCATTGAACTGGAGGATCCGTATTCTGCTGCCAGTGCACGCCTAGAGCTGGAACTTCTTGAGAATGAATATGGTGACGGCGGTTTTGATGCGGAACTCGAGTATGTGGAAGAGATATTTGATAAAGAAAATATTCTGACTTTCCACGATCTTTATGTGAAGATACTAGAGTCGATGGTGAAAGCTTAAATATTCAAAAAATAATGGGGCTGTTCAATGAAACAGCCCCTGAAATTATGTATTCAATATTCAGTTGTCAGTGTATGTTATTTCTTAAGTGTCATATATGTTTCGCCCTTGTGGTAGAAATACAGATAAGTTGAACTTGATCTTGTAGTCTTACCATTGTCGTTTCTGAAGGAAAGAACATAAACATAATAATCCTTGTTCTTCTTGAACTTCTTATTCTTATTGTCTTTAGACAAGGTTGCCTTTGTTGTGTTCTTATTCTTTATGGTCTTAACTTTCTTGAAGGGACCATTTCTCTTTGATCCAACATAAATCTCGTAGCCGTTTGCTCGAGGCTCTTTTTCCCATTCGATTTTAAGCTTGTTGCCTACTACGCTAATTGCATATCCGTCATCATTTTCTTTGAGCATAGGCTGTGCAAAGCATCTGTAAACTTCTGACCAATCACTGTAAAGTGTCTCATTGTCACTTTTTACAAATGAACGAATCTTAACGTCAAGCTTTGTAGCATCTTCGTCACAGTTATATGTGTACTTTTTCTCATTGGTTTCTTTCTTTACCTGATCAACACCATCGTTGAGAATGAGCTGATATCCGGTAGCATTTCCGTCGCACTCCCATGAGAAAACTGTCTTTTCATCGGAAGCTCTCCAATAGTCCTGCTTAATGTTTTTGGGTACTGCGGGTAAGGTTAGTACAGTGCCGGTAGCATAATCTATATACTCTTTTTTATCAGTAGATGTCTGAACTAATACCGTATATACTGTTCCGGGTGTGAGATTTGAGATGGTATAGGTGCAATTTGTTCCGGAAGTACCTGGAGTTATATCAGCCAGTTTGCTTTTTGCATCGTCAGCACTTGTGCCGACACCCAACTTGTATGTTACTCCTGCGGCAGACGGCCATAATACAGTTACCGAAGTGTCTGTTCTTGACTGCGTTGTTACAGCCTGTGCAGCTTTTGCCTTAACTGCAGGTACAAGCAGCAATGAGAGCATCATTGCGAGAGACAAATACTTTAATAGTTTCTTCATTTGGTTCTCCTCCTCATAGGAAAAATTTTATTTTATGAAATTCATTATAACACGAATAATTTATAAATAATTCTAAAAAAATGCTAAACTTTTAACGCCAATTGCTAATTATAATGGATGTATTTCCGTTTATAATTTTTTCATATTTATAATAGGTGGAAGAGACGGTGATAATACATTATAATTTTATCGTTGACAACTGCGGATTATATGCTTATAATACCAAGAGTGTGTTGAAAAATGCTAAATGACCATTTATGGTTCATGATATGAACGCTGTAAGGAGGTGTTACCGAATGTCTATCTGCCCGAAGAATAAGTCTTCCAAGGGTCACAGAGACCAGAGAAGAGCAAACTGGAAAATGACTGCTCCCACACTGGTTAAGTGCAGCCACTGTGGCGCGCTTATGCAGCCTCACAAGGTTTGCAAGAAATGTGGCTACTACAACAAGAAGAGCGTTGTGGTTAACGAGGATTGATTTTAATTATTTAAGCATATTTGGCCCGAGATCATTTTGGTCTCGGGCTTTTGCTATATGTAAAAGTTTTTTATAATTCGGTTCGTTGCTTTTTTTATATTTATTTAGTAGAATTTTTATGGATTATTTAAACTTATTTTTTATGCGGAGTCTTTTTTGTTGGCGTGCGTATTTTGTACGACACTACAAAAACGGACATCCGACAAGATTTAGTCAGATATAAACCGTGGTATATAGAGGAGGAATTATGGCTGAGCTTGTAAAAGTGGCGCTGGATGCCATGGGTGGCGACAATGCACCCGGAGAGATAATTAAGGGCGCCGTGGATGCTCTTGAGGAATCTGACAGACTTAAGATTTTTTTTGTGGGAAAAGAGCAGATAATTAAGGATGAACTCTCTAAATATACTTATGATGAGAGCAGAGTCGAGATAGTAAATGCAGAGGAAGTCATTGAGATGGCTGAGCCTCCGGTTATGGCAATAAGAACTAAGAAGGATTCTTCTATAGTTAAGGCTATGTTCCTTGTAAAACACGGTGAGTGTGATGCATATGTTTCTGCCGGAAGTACTGGTGCGACACTTGTCGGTGGTCAGGTTATTATAGGAAGAATTAAGGGGGTTGAGAGATCACCTCTTGCACCGCTTATTCCTACAGAGAACGGAGTGTCTCTTCTGATTGATTGCGGTGCCAATGTTGATGCAAGACCTTCTCATCTTGTACAGTTTGCAAAGATGGGTTCGGTATACATGGAGAATGTTTGTGGGATTAAAAATCCCAGAGTTGGAATCGTAAATATCGGTGCTGAGGAGGAGAAGGGCAACGCGCTGGTTAAAGAGACCTTCCCGCTCCTTAAGAATTGCCCTGATATAAACTTCATCGGATCGGTTGAAGCAAGGGATATCCCCTACGGTGTTGCGGATGTAATAGTATGTGAGGCCTTTACCGGTAATGTAATACTTAAGATGTATGAAGGCGTTGCAACTGCGCTCCTCAAAGTAGTTAAGAAGGGACTTATGAGTTCCTTAAGAGCAAAGATCGGAGGACTGCTTATTAAACCGGCGCTGAAGGATGCTTTGAAGGATTACGATATGAATCAGTACGGCGGTGCGCCCATGCTTGGACTTACAGGACTTGTTGTTAAGACCCACGGAAGTGCCAAGGCCGTAGAGGTTAAGAACAGTATTCTGCAGTGTGTAACCTTTAAGGAGCAGAATATTGCCGAGAAAATCAAGGAATCTATTTTGTCAGATACCTGATGTATAAAAAGTACTTGTAAAGGTACCGTGAATAGTATTATAGTTTTAGAACACAGATATGATATGCGTTTTTGATCGCATAATAATATGTAAAAAGGATGGAAAAGTTATGGAATTCGAAAAGCTTAAGGAAGTAATTGCCGGCGTACTTAATGTTGATGTAAATGAGATCACTATGGACTCAACCTTCACTGACGATCTAGGAGCTGATTCACTCGATGTATTCCAGATCATCATGGGCATAGAGGACGAGTTTGATGTGAAAATTGATGCAGAACTTGCAGAGAAGATCACAACAGTAGGCGAGGCGGTTGAGCTTCTGAAAAAAGCCAGAAATGAAGGCTGACAGACTATAATAACAACAATCAGGTGATATGGAGCAGAGCCCGCGATGTTTGCTTTGCGTCATATCACTTTGTTTGTTTAAGGAGAGAATATTATGATAGGCGAGAATGAACTTAACGAATTACAGGAGAGTATCGGATATCATTTTAAGGATAGTAATCTGCTTTTACAGGCGCTTACACACAGCTCCTATGCAAACGAGCAGAAGATAAATAAAAGGGGAGATTACGAGAGGCTTGAGTTCCTCGGAGATGCTGTACTTGAACTTGTTTCCAGTCACTATCTTTATAAGAAATACCCGGATAAGAAAGAGGGCGAGATGACCAAGATGAGAGCATCTATGGTCTGTGAGCCTGCGCTTGCATATTGTGCGAGCAGTATTCACCTTGAAAAATACCTCATTCTCGGAAAGGGCGAAGAGGCTACCGGCGGAAGATACAGGGAATCCATTATTTCTGATGTAATGGAAGCTATTATAGGTGCTATTTATCTCGACAGCGGAATTAAAGCTGCTATAGCTCATATTGAGAAATTTATACTGGACAATCCCGAAGAGAAGCAGATTTTTTATGACAGCAAGTCTGTGCTTCAGGAGATGGTGCAGAGAGACAACGGTTTGGAGCTTCGCTATGAAATTTGTGGCGAAAAAGGGCCCGAGCATGATAAAATATTCGAGTCTGCGGTCTATGTGGGCGATAAAAAATTGGGAGAGGGGTCAGGACGTACCAAGAAAGCGGCTGAGCAGAAGGCTGCATATCAGGCTATCCTGGAATTGAAAAAAGAGTAACATGTATTTAAAAAGCATAGAAATTCACGGCTTTAAGTCATTTGCAAATAAGATAAAACTGGAATTTCACAACGGAATATCAGGAATTGTCGGACCTAACGGTTCGGGTAAAAGTAATGTCGCCGATGCTGTCAGATGGGTTCTCGGAGAACAGAGAATCAAGCAGCTTCGTGGCGGCACTATGCAGGATGTAATCTTTGCGGGAACGGAGCTGAGGAAACCCCTTGGCTACGCTTATGTCGCTATAACGCTTGATAATTCGGATCATGCGCTTCCTATTGAATATGATGAAGTAACTGTCTCCAGAAGGCTTTACCGCTCAGGAGAGAGTGAATATATGATAAACGGCAACTCATGCAGACTTAAGGATGTTAATGAGCTGTTTTTTGATACCGGTATCGGTAAAGAGGGATACTCTATTATCGGACAGGGCCAGATTGACCAGATTTTGTCCAGTAAACCCGAGGACAGACGTAATCTATTTGATGAGGCTGCAGGTATTGTTAAGTTTAAGTCCAGAAAGGATACTGCTATCAAGAAGCTGGAGCAGGAAAAGCAGAACCTGACCCGAGTGAATGATATCCTTTCAGAACTTGAGAAACAGGTTGAGCCACTTGAGAAACAGTCAGAGGTTGCAAAGGTTTACTTAAAACATAAAGAAGAGCTGAAGACTCTGGATGTAAACATGTTCCTTTTGGAAAATGCGGCACAGAAGAAGAATCTCGAGGAGTCTGAAGAGAGTCTAAAGATTGCGACCAAAAATCTTGAAGAAGCAAAGGAAAAGTATGAAGATACAAAGATTAAGTACGAGCAGATTCAGGAAGAACTGGAAGCTATTGACCATGATATCGAAGAAGCAAGAGCAAAGATTACGGATACTTCTGTAAAACGCGAGAAGCTTGAAGGCCAGATCGGTATTATGAATGAGCAGATCAGATCTGCTACAAGTGATGCTGAACATTTTGAAAAAAGAAAAGCCGATGAAGAGCTTAAGATTTCCGAAAAGGAAAAGGAAAGAGATAAGGTTCTTGTCGTAAAGGGCGAGATAGACAAGGAACTGGAAGTCCTTTCCGCAGACAGACAGGAAGCAAGAAAAAAACTTGACGGTATCGTTGCGAACATTAGCGAGATAAATAATGAGATCGAGAACTGCAAGAGCAGGATAATCGAGACATTGTCGGAGCGTTCGTCAATCAAAGGTAAACTGAGTTCTCTTGATACCAGACAGGAACAGATAAATATCAGAAAGGCAGAGCTTACCGGAAAGCTTGTTAAGGCGCGTTCCGATGAGTCCATGCAGGAAGAAATAATCAAAAAACTTCAGGCGGAGTTTGATCAGATAACGGATGAAATCCGCAAAATGAACATGAAGCAGAAAGATTCGGAGAATGAGCTTGCGGGTATAAGAGATAAGCTTTCCGCAAAGGATTCGAAGCTCCGTGATGCACAGAACCTTTATACGCAGGAAAAGTCAAAGCTTGAAACATTAAGTAATCTTACCGAACGCTATGAAGGCTACGGCGGAAGCGTTAAGAAGGTAATGGAGAAAAAGGACGACAATCCTGGAATCATAGGTGTTGTTGCCGATATTATAAAGACTCAGCCCAAGTATGAAACGGCTATAGAGATAGCACTTGGCGGTAATATTCAGAATATCGTAACCGATGATGAAGAAACCGCAAAGGATATGATTGCTTATCTGAAAAAGACCAAGGCCGGAAGAGCAACTTTTCTTCCACTTACAAGTATTCGCGAACCTCAGGAGTTCAAGGCACAGGAAGCCCTAAGCGAAAAGGGTGTTCTCGGTATGGCGGATGAACTTGTTGAGACAGAGGACAGATACAGAAGTGTTGCGAAGGCAATGCTTGGAAGAATTGTTGTTGTCGATACAGTAGACAATGCGGTTTTAATCGCAAGAAAATACAAGTATACCATCAGAATGGTTACACTTGAGGGTGAACTTCTTGTTCCCGGAGGAGCCATAAGTGGTGGTACCTTCAGAAATAATTCCAATCTCCTCGGAAGACGCAGAGAGATGGAGGAACTTGAGAAAAATATCAAGAAGTGCAAGGAGGATATCGCTCTTTTCCAAAAGGAGATAGAGGATACCAAGAAGCGCAGAAATGAGTTGAGAGTTATCGTTGAGGAGACCAGAACTTCTCTTCAGACTAAATTCATAGAGCAGAATACAGCCAGAATCAATGTTGAGAATGAGAAGGAGAGACAGAATCAGCAGAAGGGTAATTACTCAGACCTGAAGGAAGAGAGCGCGTCAATCGAGAAGCAGATTATCGATATTGATGGTGAGCGTGAGGAGTACAAGAAAGCTCTTGAACTTTCTGAAAAAACCGAGAAGGATGAATCCGAGAAGGTTACTCAGTATCAGGCTAAGCTTGAAGCCTTGCATGCCGACGAAGAGAAAGAAGCTGAG
Source organism: Butyrivibrio sp. ob235 (assembly GCF_900109475.1). Taxonomy (NCBI): domain Bacteria; kingdom Bacillati; phylum Bacillota; class Clostridia; order Lachnospirales; family Lachnospiraceae; genus Butyrivibrio; species Butyrivibrio sp. ob235. The sequence goes on along the minus strand of NZ_FOBE01000001.1, from coordinate 545,662 downwards.
AATGTTTCTTCCTGGGATATCGAATATGAGAAGATTTTGCAAAAGGAGACCTTTGAACAGCAGAATCTTGATCGTATAAACAGTGAGATAGCTACAGAGAAGGCGGCTCTCGATGAAATTCTTGCATCAATAAAAGAAAATAACGAGATCCTCCAGCAGAGGAAGAAGGACATCGAGGAGATAAAGCTTACAATTGAGAGTTCCAAGGATGTTCAGTCCGATGTAAATAAGGAGATGGAAGAGAAGCGTGCAAAGAAGGAAGAACTTACAGCTTCTCAGAAGAATTTCTTTAAACTTACAGAAGAACTGAATCAGACGATGAACGGGCTTGATAAGGAAGTTACAAGACTTGGTGCCAGATGTGAGAGAGCAAAGGAAGCTATAGAGACTCAGATCAACTATATGTGGGAAGAGTATGAGATAACATTAACCGATGCATCCTCCATGAGAGACGAAAGTCTCACCGATATGTCTGCGATGAAGAAGCAGATAGGCTCGTTAAAGGATGCTATAAGAAAACTCGGTGATGTTAATGTTAACGCCATTGAGGATTACAGAGTGCTCATGGAGAGATATACCTTCATGAAGACACAGCATGATGATCTTGTTACAGCCGAGCAGCAGCTTCGGGAGATTATCTCCGAACTCGATGAATCCATGAGAAAGCAGTTCATGGAAGAGTTTACAAAAATACAGTCAGAGTTTGACAAGGTATTTAAAGAAATGTTCGGAGGCGGTAAGGGTACGCTGGAACTTGTTGAGGATGAGGATATCCTTGAGGCTGGAATCAGAATCAATGCTCAGCCTCCGGGAAAGAAACTTGTTAATATGATGCAACTTTCCGGTGGTGAGAAGGCACTTGCTGCAATTGCGCTTCTGTTTGCAATTCAGAATCTGAAGCCGTCACCTTTCTGCTTGCTTGATGAGATTGAGGCGGCGCTTGATGAAAATAACGTAGTTAGATTTGCACATTATCTGCATAAGCTGAAATCAACCCAGTTTATTGTAATTACCCATAGGCGTGGTACAATGGAAAGTGCTGACAGACTCTATGGTATAACCATGCAGGAGAAGGGTGTGTCGACACTTGTAAGTGTCAATTTGATTGATAAGGAGCTGACGGATTAATGGCAGGTGGCTTTTTTTCAAGGCTTTCAAATGGCCTATCAAAAACTAAAGAAGGTGTTGTAAAGGGAATAAATAATGTCCTTAGCAACTTTTCAACTGTGGATGAGGATTTCTACGAGGAACTTGAAGAGACTCTCATTATGGGAGATATCGGAGTTAATGCTACCAGCAGGATTATGGACAAGCTCCGCGAGCAGGTCAGGGATAATCATATAACAGATACCTGGGCATGCAAGACACTCCTTGTATCCAACATCAGAGAGCAGATGAAGACTGATGACGATACCTATAAGTTTGAGGAAGATAAGACAGTTATTTTTGTTATCGGAGTAAACGGTGTCGGTAAGACGACATCTGTCGGAAAACTTGCTGCTCATTTCAGAAAGAAAGGCAAGAAAGTACTTGTTGCGGCTGCTGATACCTACAGGGCAGGTGCTACTGAGCAATTAAGACAGTGGACAGACAGGGCCGAAGTTCCGCTTATTTCCGGAAAAGAGGGAGCGGATCCCGCCAGTGTAATCTATGATGCTGTTGCTGCTTTCAGGTCGAGAGATTGCGACATTCTTATGATTGATACGGCCGGAAGACTTCATAATAAGAAGAATCTGATGGAGGAGCTTGCCAAGATGAATAGGATTCTTGACAAGGAGCTTCCCGGAATACATAGAGAAAACTTTATTGTTCTTGACGGCACAACCGGACAGAATGCTATATCGCAGGCGAGAGAGTTCGGTGAGGTTGCTGATCTTACCGGAATAGTTCTCACTAAGCTTGATGGTACGGCAAAGGGCGGAATAGCAGTTGCTATTGTGTCAGAGCTTAATATTCCGGTTAAATATATTGGCGTCGGTGAAGCTCTCGAGGATCTTGAGAGATTTAATTCCGACCAGTTTGTAGATGCATTATTTTCATAAGGAGAAGGGACATGTCTGAGAAAAACGAAAGCCTGACGCTTCCTGCATTCGAGGAAGCGTATGAGGATGTTAAAAAGGTAACTCTTGAAACAAAACTTATTTACAGTGACTATTGGAGCGCTGCCACAGGCAGTAAGGTCTATTTAAAGCCTGAGAATCTCCAGAGAACCGGTGCATATAAGGTTAGAGGTGCTTATTACAAAATATCTACAATGTCTGAGGATGAGAGAAAGAAGGGACTCATCACTGCATCAGCAGGTAACCACGCGCAGGGGGTGGCTTATGCAGCAAAGAGCTACGGAGTAAAGGCTACAATCGTTATGCCTACTTCAACCCCTCTTATCAAAGTGAACAGAACAAAGGCTCTCGGCGCAGAGGTCATTCTTCATGGTGATGTATATGATGAAGCCTGCGAGCATGCACTTAAGCTTGCGGATGAGCATGGATATACCTTTGTTCATCCTTTTGATGACCTTGATGTGGCAACAGGTCAGGGAACCATTGCTATGGAGATAATCAAAGAACTGCCTACAGTGGACATGATTCTTGTTCCCATCGGAGGTGGCGGACTTGCAACAGGTGTGGGTACCCTTGCGAAGCTCCTTAATCCCAAGATAAAGGTAATCGGTGTTGAACCTGCAGGTGCTAACTGTATGCAGGAGAGCCTTAAAAACGGTAAAGTTACAACTCTTCCTACAGTTAATACAATTGCTGACGGTACTGCGGTTAAAACACCCGGCGAAAAGATATTCCCCTATATCCAGCAAAACATTGATGACATAATTGCTGTTCCGGATGAGGATCTTGTCGTATCCTTCCTTGATATGGTGGAAAACCATAAGATGGTTGTGGAGAATTCCGGACTTCTTTCCGTTGCAGCGCTTAAACAGCTTGATGTTAAGGATAAGAGAATTGTCTGTGTTCTTTCAGGCGGAAATATGGATATCATTACAATGAGCTCTGTTGTCCAACAGGGACTCATTATGAGAAATCGTATATTTACAGTTTCGGTTCTTCTTCCCGATAAGCCGGGACAACTTGCTGCAGTGGCAGAGGTTATAGCGAAGACCAGTGGAAATGTAATCAAACTCGAGCACAATCAGTTTGTATCGATCAACAGAAGCGCAGCTGTTGAACTGCGTATTACTTTGGAGGCATTTGGCAGCGAACACAAGGAACAGATTATAAAGATCCTTGAAGAGCATGGTTACAGGCCGAAGCTTGTTCGCACAATTATTTAATTTATGGCATATGTAGAAAAGATTACCAGAAAAGGTACGGATTATCTCCTTATTACGTTCGGAGCATTCTTATACGCAATAGGGACCAGTCTGTTTAATGATCCTAATAATATTGCGCCCGGTGGTCTTACCGGTGCAGCTATCGTTCTGAACAGAATTGTGCCTATAGGAACGGGTGTATGGTTCATGCTTATGAACATTCCTATTCTTTTTCTGGCAATCTATAAATTTGGAATAAGATTTACGATTTCGACTGTTTACGCTACGGTAGTCAATTCTATTTTTACGGATCTTATCGCAAGATATGCGTCGGGGATTATCGTTAAGGATGTAATTCTCGGTGTGATATTCGGCAGTGTTTTTGTTGCCGTAGGAATCGGTATTACATTTAAATGCCACGCGACTACGGGCGGAACGGATGTTATAATAAAGATACTTAGAATTAAGTATCCTCATATCAAGACCGGTGTGCTTTTCATGATGATAGATATATTTGTTGTGAGCTTTGCCGGTGTTGTTTTAAGAGATATAAAAGTTGTTCTGTATTCATTCCTTGCTGTAATGATAACATCCTATGTTATCGACTTTGTTCTTTATGGTCGAGATGAAGCTAAGCTTATTTATATTATTTCGGATCATACAGATAAGATCACATCCAGACTTCTTAAGGAACTGGATGTCGGTGTAACACATGTTTTCGGACAGGGTGCTTACAGTGGTGAAAATAAGAAGGTTATACTCTGTGCTATAAAAAAGAGACTTTCTCCTATGGCGGAGGATATAGTCCGTGAGGAGGATCCTGATGCATTTATGATAGTTACAAGTGCGTCAGAGATATTCGGTGAAGGCTATAAGAGCTATTTTGATGAGCGGATATAATACTTATGAAGAAAACTGAAAATACCAAAAACAACAGCAAAATGGTTAAGAATACCAAGAATCTGATTTCGGTTATTTTCCTCAGCCTTGTGAGTCTTTTGGCGCTGTCGACCTGTATCGGACTTCTTCTTAGCAATGCTGCGATAAGAAGACAGGCTGATGCATCGCAGAGTGAGCTCGACGCGCTTGAGACGGAGGGGTATTACACTACTGCGAGAGCCAACCAGCTTATCGATCAGGCTGATGCAAGGGCGCGTAAGGAAGAAGGAGACAGGCTCAGGGACACCTTCAGAGGGAAGCTCGAAGAGGGCGACAGAATAGGTGCTATAAGAACCCTCTATCCTGATGAAATAATTACCGAATATGCAGGGCAGTATTATTTTACTCCTATAGATGAGTCGCTTCCCCTAAGTCCGCTGACAGAGGAGGATTTTCAGCTCCTTGAAGACGGAACTGTAAAGTATATAGGAACGGATGAGAGTCTGTCTGTTACTAAAGGAATTGACGTTTCCAGAACCCAGGGCGATATTGACTTTTATAAGGTTAAATCCGAAGGCATAGATTTTGTAATGATAAGAGTGGGACTTCGCGGTTCTGTCGAGGGCACTATTCTTGAAGATGACTATTTTAAGACAAATATAAAGAATGCTCAGAAGGCCGGACTGGAGGTCGGAGTTTACTTCTATTCACAATCAATTGATGCTGATGAGGCTGTGGAAGAGGCGGAATACGTCTTAAAACAGATTAAGAATTATGAAATTACTTACCCTGTGGCACTTGATCTTGAACAGACAAATTCATCGGATGCCAGGACCTCAAAGCTGACAAAGCAGATTTATTCGGAAATCGCCGATGCTTTTTGCGAGAGGGTAAAAGAAGAAGGATATACTCCCATGATAATGGGCGGTATAAGGACTTTTACAGAGTTCCTTGAGCCGGTATCGCTGGAAAAATATCCTGTATGGGTATCCTATTATGGATTCCCCCAATACTATCCTTATGACTATAGGATGTGGCAGTTTTCAAGAAATGGCGTTATTGATGGTATTGAAGGAGAGGTAAACCTGGATTTTTGTGTTATCCGTAAAGAATAAATGAAAGTAAAGTAAAAATACTTGACACTTTAAAATATATGCGATATTATATGCTTCGTGCGTATAGTATCGCATTTTTTGTATTGTTTATTATCTGTTTGGAGATACAATGGAGAGAATTGTTGAACAGGGGCTTTTGTATGACTTTTACGGCGAGCTTCTGACTGATCATCAGAGAAAAGTATATGAGGATGCGGTCTACAATGATCTTTCCCTTGTGGAGATAGCTGAAGAGTATGATATCAGCAAGCAGGGAGTTCATGACCTTTTAAAGAGATGCACCAATTCTCTTGAAGGATATGAGAAAAGACTTCACATGATCGAAAGAACAGACAGGATCAGACATCAGCTTGATGAGCTTGCGGGTGCTGCTTCTGACAAAGAACTTAAGGATGATGAACTTAGAGCGGTTGTCCTTAAGGCAATAGAATCAATTACAGAGGAGCTGTCATAACATATGGCATTTGAAAACTTATCCGATAAACTGCAGAATGTATTCAAGAATCTGCGCGGCAAGGGCCGTCTGTCGGAGGAGGATGTCAAGACTGCCATGAAGGAAGTCAAGATGGCACTTCTCGAGGCGGATGTTAACTTCCGTGTGGTTAAGTATTTTGTTAACAAGGTTCAGGAGAGAGCTGTCGGTGAGGATGTTTTAAACGGACTGAATCCTGCGCAGATGGTTGTCAAAATTGTTAACGAAGAGTTGACTGATCTTATGGGATCTGAGATCACAGAGATCCAGTTCCAGCCCGGTAAGAGCATCACTGTTATAATGATGTGCGGTCTTCAGGGTACAGGTAAGACGACTACCGCAGCCAAGATAGCAGGCAAGGTTAAGCTTAAAGGTAAAAAGCCTCTTCTTGTAGCCTGTGATATTTACAGACCGGCGGCTATTGATCAGCTTGAAATCAATGCCAAGAAGCAGGAAGTTGATTTCTTCTCCATGGGGACGGATGTCAGTCCTGTAGAAATTGCTAAGGCTGCAATAGAACATGCTGAGAAAAATAATGAAAATGTGGTAATTCTCGATACTGCAGGCCGACTGCAGATCGATGAAGATATGATGCAGGAGCTGGTGGCAATTAAAGAAGCAGTCACTGTTCACCAGTCACTTCTTGTTGTTGATGCCATGACAGGTCAGGCTGCTGTAGATGTAGCAGTTCAGTTCAATGACAGAATCGGCATCGATGGAATCGTCCTCAGTAAGATGGACGGTGACACGAGAGGCGGTGCGGCACTCTCTGCAAGACAGGTTACAGGCAAGCCTATTCTTTATGTTGGTATGGGCGAGAAACTCTCAGATCTTGAGCAGTTTTATCCCGACCGTATGGCCAGCAGAATTTTGGGAATGGGCGATGTGCTCAGCCTTATCGATAAGGTTGTAGAGACCAACCGTGAGCGCGATGAAGAAAAAGAGCGCGAGATGGCCTCCAAGATGAAAAAAGGTAAGATCGATTTTGAGATGTACCTTGAGTCCATGAAGCAGATGCGAAATATGGGCGGCCTTGGAGCAATTATGGGAATGCTTCCCGGAATGGGTAAGATCGGAGATGATCAGCTTCCCGATGAAAAGCAGCTTGCCAGAATGGAAGCCATAGTACTTTCAATGACACCGGCCGAGCGTAAAAATCCGAAGCTCATGAACCCTCAGAGAAAATACAGAATAGCTAAGGGTTCCGGCAATGATATAGCAGATGTAAACCGTTTCATAAAGCAGTTTGATCAGATGCAGAAGATGATGAAGCAGATGCCCGGACTTATGGGTAAAAAGGGCAGACGCGGACTTGGCGGTTTAGGTGGCCTTGGAAAGGGCGGCTTTGGTAAGTTCTTTTAAACAATTAGTTATGAGTATCCTGTAAGGATTTCATATAGACACATGATGATTGCGGAGAAATTCGTTTATCATAGTTAACATTTTTATTTATTAAATGGAGGATTTTAAAAATGGCAGTAAAAATTAGACTTAAGAGAATTGGTAAAAAGAAGGTTCCTTTTTATCGTATCGTTGTTTCTGATTCAAAGTTCCCTGTAAACGGAAAGTTCATCGAGGAGATCGGAACTTATGATCCTAACACAGATCCCAGCACATGCAAGGTAAATGAGGAACTTGCAAAGAAGTGGCTTGCAAACGGTGCTCAGCCTACAAATGTTGTTAGCAAGATCTTCAAGCAGGCAGGTATTAAGTAATCACTTTTTAACTAGGGGAAAATTCATGAAAGAATTGGTTGAAGTTATTGCAAAGGCTCTGGTTGAAAACCCTGATGAGGTCGTTGTGAATGAGAAAAAAGACGGCCAGACCATTGTTTTGGAGCTACACGTTGCACCTTCTGATATGGGTAAGGTAATCGGAAGACAGGGACGAATTGCAAAAGCAATCCGCTCTGTTGTTAAGGCTGCATCAACCAGAGAGAACCTTAAGGTTGACGTTGAAATCGTCGATTGATATGACTATGCCCGGGGCTGCAATTACAGCTCCGGGTATTTATTTTTTATGGAGAGTTATGAACTTTTATATAATGACATTATTCCCGGAAATGGTTATGGATGTACTTAATACAAGCATATTAAAACGTGCCATGGATAAGGGAATAATCACGGCAAAGGCAATAAACATCCGAGATTATGCAGACAACAAGCATAACAAGGTTGATGACTATACATATGGCGGCGGAGCGGGAATGCTGATGCAGGCACAGCCAATTTATGACTGCTATCAGGATATATTGAAGTCTATAAGAGAAGATAAGCCTGATTCGAATCCGAGAGTTATATATGTTACGCCTCAAGGGGAGGTTTTCAGTCAGTCAAAAGCTAGAGAACTTTCCTCGGAGGAGGACGTTATTTTTCTATGTGGCCACTACGAAGGAATAGATGAGCGTGTGCTTGAGGAGATAGTCACTGATTATATTTCTATAGGTGATTATGTGCTCACGGGAGGTGAGCTTCCGGCCATGGTAATGATTGATGCTGTGGCAAGACTTGTTCCCGGAGTTCTTAACAATGATGAATCTGCGGAGACGGAATCTTTTGATGACGGACTTCTTGAATATCCGCAGTATTCAAGACCGGAAATCTGGATGGATAAGAGGGTTCCGCCGGTTTTACTCTCGGGTAATCACGCGAATGTAGATGTATGGCGTTTTCAGAAGTCGCTTGAAAGAACAAAAGAGCGAAGGCCGGAACTTTACGACAAATATGTAGAGGAACATCCGGAGCAGTTTACACCCAAAGCGATAAAGAAGAGAAACAAGATTCTTGATAAAATTAAGGAGCAGACATGACAGAATATTTTCAGGTTGGCGTAATTGCCTCGACACATGGACTTAAGGGTGAAGTTAATGTTTTTCCTACCACACAGGATCCGGAGAGATTTCTTGATCTGAAAAAAGTAATCCTTGATACCGGAAGAGACGGAAAAAAGGAGCTTACGATAGAGAGAGTTCGTTTTAACAAAAAATTCGTTATCGTAAAATTCAAGGAATTCAATGATATTAATGAGGTTGAACGCCTTAGGCAGAAACCGCTTATTGTTCGCAGAGAGGACGCCATTCCCTTGGAAGAGGGTGAGTACTATCTTGCGGATCTCGAAGGAATGAAGATTGTTGATGAGGATGGAAAAGAGCTCGGTATTTTGCAGCAGGTTATTCAGACCGGTTCCAATGATGTTTATGAAATGAAGCGCACCGATGATCCTGATGCAGAAACAGTCATGATTCCGGGAATTAAAGAATGCGTTAAGAATATTGATATAGAAAACGGGATTATGACCATACACGTAATGGATGGTTTGTTTGATTGATGATCGGGCAAGTGCTGAAATGAAATTAGCGGTTAAGCTGTGCAGGTGGTATAATTATTGTAGCTAAATTCATAAGGAGGAAGCGGTTATGGTAGATTATACTGAAGGTGCCGGATATCAATATCATATTCATCTTAAAGAAGGTGATGTGGGCCGGTATGTTATTTTGCCGGGTGATCCGGGAAGATGTGAGAAAATTGCGGCCTATTTTGATGATGCGAAGCAGGTTGCTTATAACCGTGAATATAACACCTATACCGGTTATCTTGACGGAGAGAAAGTAAGTGTTGTTTCGACCGGAATAGGAGGAGCATCAGCATCTATTGCAGTAGAGGAACTTCACAAGATAGGTGCAGATACTTTTATAAGAGTTGGAACCTGCGGTGGAATGCAGCTTGATGTCATGGGCGGAGATCTTATTGTCGTTAACGGCGCTATAAGAGCGGAAGGAACGTCAAAAGAATATGCGCCGATTGAATATCCTGCGGTTGCTACATTTGATGTAACACAGGCACTGAAGGAGTCTGCCGAGAAACTTGGCATAAGACATCATGTCGGTGTTGTTCAGTGTAAGGACGCTTTTTACGGACAGCATGAACCTGAGACAAAGCCGGTATTTTATGAGCTTGAGAACAAGTGGGAAGCATGGAAAAGATGTGGATGTCTTGGCTCTGAGATGGAATCCGCAGCACTTTTTATTGTGGGACAATGGCTTCGCGCAAGAACGGGTGCTGTAATGCTTACAGTTGCCAACCAGGAGAGGGCTAAGGCCGGGCTTGATAATCCTCAGGCACATGATACGGATGCGGCTATCCGGGTAGCTATAGAGGCACTAAAGAAGCTGATTGCCAAAGATAAAGCTTGACTTCGCGAGCAAAATTATGGTATTATTTCATAGTTGCGAAAATGACGGTCCTCTGGTACGCATTTTATCATGTATTTAAGAACGTCCATTTATATAGTATAGGAGAAAGCAAATGAACACAATCATTGCAGAGATCGAGAAGGAGCAGCTTAACGAGAACGCTCCTGAGTTCAACACAGGTGACACAGTACGTGTTTACAACAAGATCAAGGAAGGAAACCGCGAGAGAGTACAGGTTTTCGAAGGAACTGTTAAGAAGATTCAGGGTGGTTCAAACCGCACAACATTCACAGTTCGTAAGATCTCAAATGGCGTAGGTGTTGAGAAGACATGGCCTCTTCACTCTCCTCTTGTAGAGAAGGTTGAAGTTGTGAGAATGGGTAAGGTTAGAAGAGCTAAGCTTAACTACCTTAAGGGCCTCACAGGTAAGAAGGCAAAGGTCAAGGAAAAGGTTCGCTAAGAATGATTTCTTTGGTAAGGGCAGTTACTTTTTAGTAATTGCCCTTTTTATCTTTTGGGATTTTTAAGGAGTGTTTATGCTTCGGAAAAATAGATACAGACCAATGTATTTGGAAAAGAAAAAGAAGGTAACGCCCGAAATTTTCAAGGAGATTCTTTCGTGGGTGTTCTATACTGCGGTGGCTTTTTTTGTGGCCTTTGTTCTTGTGCTCTGTTTCGGAAAAAGAGTCAGAGTCATCGGAGATTCGATGGAACCTTCGCTTACTAATGGTCAGAGTGTACTTGTTGACGGGATTGTCTACAAGCTCACCTCGCCAAAGAAGGATGATGTGATTGTTTTTTTGCCAAATGGTAATGAGAAATCACATTATTATGTCAAGAGAGTGGTTGCGGTCCCTGGGGAGACGGTAAAAATTGAAGGCGGCAATCTTTTGGTGAATGGCGAAACTGTCGTCACTGAAGATCGTGAATATGATAAAATGGAAGAAGCTGGAATAGCTGAAAATGATATTACTTTGGGGAGCGGAGAGTTTTTTGTTCTCGGTGATAACAGAAACAGCAGTGAAGATTCCAGAAGTGCCAATATTGGTGTTGTGAAGCTTTCGACCATTGCAGGCAAAGCGTGGTTATCCTATGGATCTAAAGAGGGTAAAACAGGCTTTGTGGATTAAAGGTAGAATGTATGAATAATTATCAGTGGTATCCCGGTCATATGACCAAGGCTATGCGCATGATGCAGGAAAACATCAAGCTTGTAGACCTGATAATAGAACTTACGGATGCAAGAATACCGATGTCGGGAAGAAACCCCGATATTGACAAACTCGGGCAAAATAAGTCCAGACTTGTTATCTTAAATAAAGCTGATCTTGCAGACCCTGATATCAGTAAGGAGTGGATAGAGTATTTTTCATCCACCGGGGCAAGAGTTATGGAGATGAACTCCAAAACGGGCTCGCAGGTAAAAACAGTTCTGGATCAGGTCACTGAGAGCTGCCGGGAGAAGATTGAGCGTGATAAAAAGAGGGGGATAGTAAACAGACCTATAAGGGCGATGGTTGCAGGTATCCCCAATGTGGGCAAATCAACTTTTATAAACCGGATTTCCGGAAAGGCGGCAGCAAAAACAGGCAATAAGCCCGGTGTTACAAAGGGTAAGCAATGGATTATGCTTGGGAAGAATTTGCAGCTTCTTGATACGCCCGGAGTATTGTGGCCAAAGTTTGATGATGAAACTGTAGGACTTCACCTTGCACTTATCGGTTCCATGAATGATGAGAACCTTGATAAGGGTGAGCTTGCAGTAAGCCTTATAAGAATTCTCGAGGACTGGTATCCTGGTGTCCTTTCAGACAAATATGGAATTACGGACAAGCAGAAACTCCTCTATGAAGAGGATATGTATGAGACCCCGGAGTCATCAATTCTTACAGCTATAGCCGATAACAGGAAACTGATAAAGCAGGGTGGAAAAGCTGATATAGAAAGAGCATGCATGCAGCTTCTTGATGATTTCAGGAATGGAAGACTTGGAAAAATATCTTTGGAGAGACCGATATGAATAAAATAGAAGAGTTTATGAAAAGTGCAGGCAGTACTATTCTTACAGTTTTAATCGTCTGCATTATAACAATGCTGTTTATGAAATTTGTTGCTCAGAGAACAGATGTAGACGGTGAGTCTATGATGTATACACTTCACGATGGTGATGTGCTGATGGCAGATAAGCTTACTTACAAGTTTTCCAAGCCAAAGAGATTTGATATAGTTATTTTCCCGTATCCACAGGATCCCAGCGAATACTTTATTAAAAGGGTTATAGGGCTTCCCGGAGAGACCGTTCAGATAGATTATGACGGTAATATCTACATAAACGGAGAGATACTTGAGGAGCATTACGGCGCAGAAATAATCCAGAATCCCGGCAGAGCTGAAGAACCGATAACTCTTGGTGATGATGAGTATTTTGTTATGGGAGATAACAGAAATTACAGTATGGATTCAAGAGAACCGCTCGTAGGAAATATTAAGGGATCTGATATTATCGGCAGAACCTGGCTCAGGATGTATCCTTTTTCATCTTTCGGAATAATTGACAAAAACAAGGAAAATAAGAGCGATGACTGAGAAAATAGGTGTCATTAAGGCTGAACTTTCAAATGCTGTTTCCGTAGAGGATTACGAAGCATTTTGCCAAAGATATGAGGCTGATGACAGAGCGGGAGTCAAAAAACTGGTTGAGTCCGCAAAAAAGCATATAACAGCTATTGAAAATGAGAAGAAGCGCCTCTATGAGATGAGAAGTTACGAGAGGCTTCATTCTGATAAAAAATATATCTGTGGTATAGATGAGGTTGGAAGAGGCCCTCTGGCGGGACCGGTATACGCTGCAGCGGTCATTCTTCCGGCGGATGCTGAAATACTGTATATAAATGATTCAAAGAAATTATCCGAAAAAAAGAGAGAAGAGCTTTATCAGGAAATAATGGAAAAAGCTGTATCGGTTGGTATTGGCTTTAGTACCCATGAGCGAATTGACGAAATCAACATCCTTCAGGCTACCTTTGAGGCTATGGCTAAGGCTGTAGATAATCTTTCTGTTAAGCCTGATATTTTGCTTATTGATGCGGTTCATATACCGCAGCTTGAAGCCTATCCTCAGGAATCGATAATAAAGGGTGATGCCAAAAGTGTATCTATAGCTGCGGCAAGTATTATTGCCAAGGTTACGAGAGACAGACTTATGGCCGAACTTGACAGTAAGTATCCGGGTTACGGTTTTTCACATAACAAAGGGTACGGAAGTGCCGATCACATAGCTGCGCTTCGGCAAATCGGACCTTGTGAGATTCACAGAAAATCCTTTATAAAAAATTTTCTTAATTAAGAAAGCGTGCCTGCATGAGTATCATTCAGAATTTGACCGGTAACAGGCCTGTTGTACAGGTTGATGGCCATATTGTTAATCAGAATGCTGCAAAATCGCAGGAGTCATTGCGCTCTTTGGAGACAGGGGAGAGACTGTCCGGCAAGATTATTTCCATGTCTGATGAGAATGGGGCAAAAAATGCCCAGATAAGACTTGGAGACGACACTGTAATAAATGCAAAGCTCCAGGATGGCATGTACCTTAAGGAAGGACAGACAATATCTTTTCAGGTGCGCGGAACATCCGGACAGATAACACTTACACCTCTTTATGAAAATACTTCTGTGGATCCGACTGCTCTGAAAGCGCTAAACGCAGCAGGAATTGAGGTCACACAGGATACCGTTAACATGGTAAAGACCATGATGGAAAACGGGATGGGAATTGACAAGGATTCCTTAAATGCCATGCAACAGACGGTGAATTCTCACCCTGAGGCAGAGGTTACTTCTCTGGTTCAGATGAAGGCTCTTAATATTCCAATAACAGAACAGAATATCGGGCAATTTGAAAGCTATAAAAATTATGAGCATCAGGTTGTGGAGACCATGAAATCTATTATGGATGACCTTCCCGAGGCTTATAATCAGCTTGTACAAAATGGTGAGGGTGAAAAGGCAAATGATCTTTACGGGAAGATATTGAACATGCTCTCTGAAGGTGCAGAGCATATGGAGCAGACTGTGGTCAAGGGTGATGCTGCCACGATGATTCAGGAGCGGAATGCAGCGACAGGGACAAATCCCGCGACAGGTGAAGCTGCAAATAACGCAGAGGCGACGAACGGCGAACAAACGATTCTTGCCGAAGGTGAAAACGAAAGTACAGTTTCGCTTCAGAACAATGATGCAAAAGTTATAACTGCAATTGGAGAGAATATTATAAATTCGGACGATGGTGTGGCGAGTGATGCACAAAAGCCCGGCAATGTGCAGAATGCGCAAAATGCTGTAAGTGATGATCCGAATATCAAAGAGCTTCAGGTGAACTCTGAAGAAACGCAGTCCGGAAAAGTTACAGAGAAAGCAGCCGGTGACCAAAGTGCAAGCACACAGAAAATGGTTTTTGATAATGACTTTGCCAAGCTTATCAAAGAACTAAACACAAATACAGGAGCTACCGGTGACCAGATACAAAAGCTTATTGCTCAGGCCGGTACGGGTAAAAGTACTGAGATTGATCAGATGGCTCTTATAAAAGAACTCGCCGATGCTTATCAGGCAGCATCACATTCAGCTGAAAATAAGGAAGCTGCTTTTTCAAAAATATTCAGTAGTAATGAGTACAATAAACTCATGAAAAATGTGATGCAGGAAGAATGGCTGATAAGACCTGATGATGTGAGTATAAAGGAGAATGTTGAAAATCTCTACACAAGACTGAGTACACAGGCCAAGCAGCTTACTCAGCAGCTTACAGAGAGTCTTGGACCCGAGAACAAAGTTGCACAAAGTGCCATGAATCTCCAGAATAATATTGATTTCATGAATCAGATCAACCAGATGTTTCATTATATTCAATTGCCTCTTAAGATGGCAGACCAGGATGCTCACGGTGATCTTTATGTTTATTCAAACGGCAAGAAAAAGTTTGAACCGGGAGATACGGTAAGTGCGATCCTGCATCTGGATATGGATAATCTCGGACCGATCGATGTTTATGTGAAGATGAAAGATACCAATGTAAAGACAAATTTCTATGTCGCAGACGAATCGGTTATTGATCTTATTGCAGAGCACATCGGTGAGCTGAACGATCGACTGAATAAGCGTGGGTACACTATGGAAGCGAGGATGATGCTTCATACCGATCAGGATGAAAACAGTGAGGATCCGCCCGTCAGCAGTTTGCTTGATTCAAAAAAGACAGCTTTTTTATCAACAACATCATTTGATGCGAGAGCATAAGAGGGCTAAAACATGGCAGATAACAGTGATCTTGAAAAAGGAAAGACGAAGGATGGAAAACCAAAGCAGGCGATAGCTCTTGCGTATGATCCGAATGAAGACGGGGCTCCCCGCGTTATAGCAAGCGGAAAGGGCATCGTGGCCGAAAGAATTATTGATGCCGCTAAAGAGCAGGATATCCCGATTCACGAGGATTCGAAGCTTGCAGATACTCTGTCGAAGCTGGAAATCGGTGAAATGATTCCTCCAGAGCTTTATGAGGTAGTGGCTGAGATTCTGGTATTCGTAGATGCTATGGATAGGATTAAGGCCAAAGAAAATAATAGATAAGTTTTATGAATAAAAGAGAAACAGGACAATATTATGAAAATCTCGCCTGTGAGTATCTTTCGGAAAATGGAGCAAAGATTGTTTGCAGAAATTTCAGGAGTAAAAAGGGTGAGATCGATATTATAGCAAGAGATGGAAAATATCTTACATTTGTTGAGGTGAAATACAGAACATCAGCTCGTTTCGGTGAACCGGAAGCGGCGGTGAATTCCCGGAAGCAGAAGACAATCTGCCGGGTGTCGGATTTTTATAAAATACGGTTCGGTATAAGCGAGGAATGCCCGGTAAGATATGATGTTGTTGCCATAAAGGTTGACGAAACATCAGCTATTCATATAAGATGGCATAAAAATGCTTTTTCATATATTCCCTACAATGCGTGGTGATAATAGAGGAGGATTTACAGATAGTGCAGAACGTTTTGGTATGTGATGACGATAAAGAGATAGTTGAAGCTATTGAGATATATTTAAAACAGGAAGGAATTAATGTTTTTAAAGCCTTCAATGGCATTGAAGCATTGGAGATTGTAAAAACAAATGAGATTCATGCTGCTATCATCGATATTATGATGCCGGTAATGGATGGAATTCAGTGCACAATGAAGATAAGAGAGCACAGTTCCATCCCGATTATTATTCTTTCCGCCAAATCAGAGGATGCGGATAAGATTCTAGGACTCAATATTGGTGCGGACGATTATGTGACTAAGCCATTTAATCCGCTTGAACTTGTGGCCAGAGTAAAGTCAAATCTACGTCGCTATACGGAGCTTGGAAATGCGGATACAAAGGATGCCGATGATGAGTACATTTTCCGCGCCGGCGGACTTGTTCTCAATGACAATTCCAAGTCTGTAACCGTGGACGGAGAAGAGGTCAAGCTTACCAAAATTGAATACAACATTCTGATGTTCCTTATCAAGAATAAGGGGAAGGTGTTTTCTATCAGCCAGATATACGAGAATATCTGGAACGAGAACGCCGTGTCTGTTGATAATACTGTTGCAGTACATATCAGACATATCAGGGAAAAAATTGAGATTGATCCCAAAAATCCCAAATATCTTAAGGTTGTTTGGGGGGTAGGCTATAAAATCGACACTGAGGATTGATAATGTTTGATAAAATATTCAGGCATAAGACCATGTCCTGGATCAGCAGATATATACTGAGAATTTTTCAGCACATATGTTTTGCTGCGGTAGTTGCTCTTGTTTTTTATATTTATAAAGGGTCTACCTTCACGGGCACGGACGGTGTTGTCTATAATTTGCAGAAGGACGACATCGGAAAAGAATATGCCGATTCGGAGCTTTTTAATTCAATATTATTTGATAATCTGAGAAATGCGGTGGAGCTTGCCGCATATCAGACTCTTTTTGAGACCGATGGAGTATATAACGGAGATAAAAATATTGATGTAACCGCTTTTATTAACAGAAATACAGTTTTACAGAGCGATTATATTACTGCGGTTTACCCGGTTTCAAATCTGATCAAGTGGTCCCAGAATGGCTTTGAATATGATGATGCGAATTTTACTACAAAAGAGAGCAAGGATTTCTTATCTGCTACTACAGTATACACGCATCTCTTGAAAAATAATGCTGAGGGTGGAATGAATGCGTTCTTAAACTCTCAGCTTGAAAACAATGCGGTAAGAACCAATGTGAAGGAAGTCGATAAGGACGGAGCCGGATCACATACTGTTTTGATTCCCAGATATAAAACCATTAACGGTGAAAATATCGAGGATATTGTTTCGGGCTGGGATGAGTATAATCAGCTATGTGCAAATATCACCGAGACCGCATCCACAATGGCTGCAGGGTATGAGCGTTATGATGCATATAAGGACAAATATTCGTTTTACAAATCGAATTTCAGATATTATATCACCAGAACGATTAACGCCCGCACTGAAGTATTTACAAATGTTGATTCACTTAAGAGCGGCACAAACGGACTGAATTTGAAGGATGTTTTCAAGTCCTACGGAAGGTATATTTATTACTGCCCTTATGATATCGAATATTCAACCAATACTCAGATAAGCGAGGATTCCTTAAGACAGCTTCTTGGCAATTATCAATACGCCTTCCCCGATCAAATGAAGTTCTATTTTGCAATCGATATTAACAAGACTGCCAATATAGATGATTTCAAGGTTGGAAAAGAAGCGTTTAACAGGTATATGCCGTACTACAGGCAACTGTATATAATAAGTGCAATTTTCGCGGTGATGTATGTGATTGTACTTGTCCATCTTTCAATATATGAAGGACGAATCGAATACGCTGACGGAAAAGTAGGCGGGATTGAGAGAATAGATGTTATCCCGATAGAAATTGTGTTTGTGTTTTCACTGGCTGTTTTGGGTATTTTGTTTGGGCTATTCCAATTCGCCATCAATAATTATGAAGTTGTTAAATATAACACAATGAATATGTCGCTTCTTGCAGGAGGACTCTCTTTTGAAGGTGATAATGCCATATGTTATGCAATTTACAGCATAATCAGAAGAGCCAAGGCAGGACAATTATATAAAACATCCCTGTTTAAGTTTATTATCGGGCTGATTCATAAGCTTTTTGATAAGATGACACTCAGGCAGAATCTTTTTGTGAGAACGGTGCTGCCGTTTTTGACTTCTACGCTGCTTAATCTATATCTTATTCTCAGATGGGGCGCTGTAGGAATTGTTATAGTTATAGTCCTTGACGTTGCTGTGGCGCTATATATTATAAACCTTAACAATGATAAGTTTATCATCCTTGATGCGCTAAAAAGGATTGCTCAGGGCGAGATTGATGTCAAGGTGGATGTTAATAAGCTTCACAGCAGTAATGTCTACTTTGGGGAAGAACTAAACAAGATTTCGGTTTCTGTTGAAGAAGCTGTAAATCGAAGTATGAGAGATGAGAAGCTGAAGGCTGACCTTATAACAAATGTATCGCATGATATCAAGACGCCTCTTACATCAATAATCAATTATGTTGATCTTCTGAAAAGAGAAAACATTGACGATCCGAAAGTCAGTGAATATATAAGGATACTTGATAATAAGTCGCAGAGACTGAGGCAGCTCACAGACGATCTTGTGGAGGCTTCGAAGATTTCTTCCGGCAATATTACACTTACGATGACGGAGCTCAATTTTGCCGAGTTTGTAAATCAGATTCTTGGTGAGTTCTATGAGAAATTCGAGAGCTTCAGGCTGGTGCCCATTCTTAAGTGCGAGAAGTATGATGTGTTTATTCAGGCTGATGCAAGACAGCTGTATCGTGTCATCGAGAATCTTTTGAACAATGTATGCAAATATGCTCTTCCGGATACAAGAGTATATATGGATCTTTTTGTGACAAAAACGGAGATAGGTGTCAGCAAAGCAGTTTTCTCTGTTAAGAACATCTCGAAAAATGAGTTGAATATAAACGCGGATGAACTTACAGAGAGATTCATAAGAGGAGATATTTCCAGAAGTACCGAAGGTTCGGGACTTGGACTATCCATTGCAAAGAGTCTTACTACAGCAATGGGAGGAGAGTTTGAGATTATTCTTGACGGTGATTTGTTCAAGGTAAATGTGGGATTTGAAACCGGAAAATTCAGCAACGGAAATCCTGCTTCGGAAAAAATGGGATAAATAATAAAAAAGGCTATTAAAAAATGAGGACCTGTTAATCAAACAGGTCCTCAGCTTTTGCTGTTCTGGCATTATATTTATCAATGATACTGTGAATAGATTCTGTTGGAGTAATAACGTTACTGAGCGATGCATCGTGGTTCATGAAATCGATGACTGTCGCAAGGAATTTACTCATGTCAGCAATGTGATAATACTCTCTGTTCATAAAGTCAGGATTTTGATAGATGAGATTAGTGGTTATAAGCGCATCGAAGTCACCGTTTTTATAACCCTCATCGAATACTTCCATTCCGTTCGTGAAAAGGCCGAAGGTTGTGCATATAAATACACGCTTTGCGCCCTTTTTCTTGAGCTGTCTGGAGGTGTCTATCATGCTCGAACCGGAGGAAATCATATCATCGATTATGATAACGTCCTTGCCATCAATTGCGGAACCGAGATACTCATGTGCCACAATGGGGTTGGAGCCGTTTACAACTTTGCTGTAATCACGTCTCTTATAGAACATTCCGGTATCAACGTTAAGAACATTTGCAAAATAAACCGCTCTGTCCAAAGCGCCTTCATCAGGACTTATAACGGTCAGATGTTCCTTATCAACAGTAAGATCATCAATTTCCGAAATAATAGCCTTCATGAACTGCGGTGATGCCATAAAGTTATCAAAACCTGAAATAGGAGCTGCATTGGATATTCTGGGATCATGGGCATCAAAGGTAATGAAATTGCTTATACCCATGCTGTAAAGCTCCGAGAACATAACTGCGGCATCAAGCGATTCGCGATTGTTCTTGTTGTGCTGTCTGCCCTCGTAGAGGAAAGGCATAATGATGTTTATCCTTCTTGCCTTACCGTTGATGGCAGCAATGACTCTTTTTAAATCCTGATAGTGATCATCGGGAGAGTAGTAATTATCATAACCATACATTTTGTAGGTCATTGAATGATTCATAACATCGGTGAGAATGAAGACATCCTTACCTCTAAGTGACTCATAAATCTGAGCCTTGCTCTCACCGCTTCCGAAGCGGGGATTAGCATATTTAACCCTGTACTCATCCTTAACATATCCCTGAAAAGCGGGGTCGTTACCCGGGGTGTTGTGAAGGGCGTGTCTGAATTCGACAAGACGTGCATTGACCAGTTCTCCAAGTCCTTTGGCAGACTCCATGACCATGAGCGCGATCGGAGCAACCGGTATTGATGAATCTAATTTATGAAAATCAGGCATTTTATCTCCTAACAAAAATAATAATAGATTTTTTTACGCTATTATCTTATTGTATCTTATACTGACACGTCAAGAAATTTAATGTATAATCAGTTTTATGGATAATAAAGGACATTTGATAAAAAAGGTTGAACCCGGAAGCATAGCGGACGAATTGGAAATTGCCGCCGGGGATTATTTGCTTGCAATAAATGGTCAACCTATAGAGGATATATTTGACTACCAGTATATGGTACAGGATGAAGAGCTCACCCTTCTTGTTAGAAAACCGGACGGAGAAGAGTGGGAGCTTGACATAGAAAAATATTTCGACGAGGATCTTGGCATAGAGTTTGATAACGGACTTATGGATGACTACAGATCCTGCTGCAATAAATGTATTTTTTGTTTTATAGATCAGATGCCACCGGGGATGAGAGAGACACTGTATTTTAAGGATGATGACGCGAGACTTTCCTTCCTTCAGGGGAATTATGTCACTCTTACAAATATGAGTGATAAAGATATCGACAGGATTCTGAAATATCATCTTTCTCCGATAAATGTATCATTTCAGACTACTAATCCTGAACTTCGCTGCAAGATGCTAAATAACAGATTTGCCGGCGAAGCACTGAAAAAGGTTGACAGGCTTTGCGAGCCGGGTACCGGAATTGAGCTGAACGGACAGATTGTTCTGTGCAAGGGTGTTAATGACGGGGAAGAACTTCACAGGTCGCTTACCGATCTATATAATTACAGACCAAATCTTAAGAGTGTTTCAGTAGTTCCGGTCGGTTTGTCCAAATACAGGGATGGTCTGTTTCCGTTGGAACCGTTTGAAAAAGATGATGCCGTAGCTGTAATAAAGGAAATCAATTATTGGCAGGAGAAGTCTTTTGAGGAATACGGAGACCATTTTGTACATGCCTCGGATGAGTGGTATATGATTGCACAGCTTCCGATTCCTCCCGCACAAGCGTATGACGATTACGGACAGCTTGAAAACGGAGTGGGGATGGTCAGGCTTCTTCTGGATGAGTTTGATGAAGCGCTTAGGGATGCAATAGAAAACGGGGTCGATGGCATTCCGTTAAGTGAATATAAAGGAGAGGTGTCAACTGCTAGCGGCAGGCTTATATATCCGTTTATATGCGAGATGGCAAGAAAGCTTACCGAAGCAGCACCGGGACTTACGGTTCATGTTCATGAAATTATAAATAATTTCTTTGGTGAGAGAATAACCGTTACAGGGCTTCTTACAGGACAGGACATAATTGCACAGCTTAAAGGGCAAAAGCTCGGAGATGCGCTGATACTTCCACAGAATGTACTTAGGGCAGGAGAAGATTATCTCCTGGATGATGTGAGAGTATCCGATATCGAGAGCGAGCTTGGGGTTAAGGTTCGCATTATAAAAAGCGGAGGTATGGATTTCATAAGGGGACTAATTACGAAGCAGGATGGTATTTTATGAAAAGAAAAAACATAGTTGCGGTAGTGGGACGACCCAATGTAGGAAAAAGTACCCTGTTTAATGCAGTTGCAGGGAAAAATATCTCTATTGTTGAGGATACTCCCGGAGTTACCAGAGATCGAATTTATCAGGATGTCGAGTGGCTTAATTACAATTTCACACTTGTGGATACAGGCGGTATAGAACCGGATACAAATGACACGATTCTCGCGCAGATGAGAGCTCAGGCTGAAATAGCGATTGAAACTGCCGATGTTATCATTTTTATGTGTGATGTAAAACAGGGGCTGACTGATGCGGATTCACAGGTTGCGGATATGCTTAGGAAATCCAGAAAACCGGTTGTTCTTTGCGTCAATAAGGTGGACAGCTTTAAGCGTGATTCCATGGATGTTTATGAGTTCTACAATCTGGGAATCGGTGAGCCGTTCCCCATAAGCGCTGCGAATAAGCAGGGAATCGGAGATCTTCTTGAGGAAGTTACCAAGAACTTTACAGCGTCTGACAACGAAGAGGAAGAGGATGACTCAATAAGAGTTGCTGTTATAGGTAAGCCCAATGTTGGCAAGAGCTCTATAATAAACAGACTTTGCGGAGAAAACAGACTTATTGTGTCAGATATCGCAGGAACTACAAGAGATGCGATTGATACAGAGGTAAAATATAACGGTAAGAAATATACCTTCATAGATACCGCAGGCCTTAGAAGGAAAAACAAGGTCAAAGAAAAGCTCGAGGAATTTATGATCCTGAGAACTGTTACCGCGGTTGAAAGAGCTGATGTGGCTGTCATAGTTATAAATGCTGATGAAGGGGTCACTGAACAGGATGCCAAAATTGCTGGAATTGCGCATGATCGCGGCAAGGGAATCATAATTGCGGTTAATAAGTGGGACCTTATCGAGAAGGACAATAAGACGGTTAATGAGTTCACAAAGGATGTAAGAAGCGTACTTTCCTTCATGCCTTATGCAGAGATTATTTTTATTTCGGCCGAGACCGGACAGCGACTTGTAAAGCTGTATGACATGATAGATGCAGTAAGTGAGAATCACGCTATGCGTGTTGCGACCGGTGTCCTCAACGAAATAATGATGCAGGCAGTGGTAATGCAGCAGCCTCCGTCAGACAAGGGTAAAATGTTAAAGCTCTACTACATCACCCAGGCTGCGGTTAAGCCACCTACTTTTGTGATTTTCGTTAATGATAAGAAGTTGATGCATTTTTCCTATACCAGATATATTGAGAATCAGATAAGGGGATCTTTCGGATTCAAAGGTACACCACTTAAGTTCATTATCCGAGAGAGAACTAATGACAAGAAGTAAAGTAAGAAATACACATTAAAGTAAGTAAAAAAGAGAAGGGGACTCTAAAATATATGCCTTCTCCCTGGGGAGAAGGTGTCAGCGAAGCTGACGGATGAGGGGCCCGGGAGGGGATTCGTATGATTGCTAGAGTTTTGTGTCTGTTAATTGGCTATGCTTTCGGCCTTATTCAGACTGCTGTAATTTATTGCAGGATGAAAGGTGTGGATATCAGAAATGTCGGAAGCGGCAACGCCGGTACAACAAATACGCTTCGTGTTCTTGGGGCAAAAGCCGGATTTACAGTACTTTTTGGGGATATGCTTAAATGTATAGCGGCTGTAGTGGTTTCTTCATTTTTATGTAAGATGATTCTTGGTGACGGATATGGTGACATGAAGTATCTGTTGAAGATATATACTGCTGCAGGATGTGTCTTGGGGCATGATTTCCCCTTTTATATGAAATTTAAGGGCGGAAAAGGAATAGCTTGTACGGCAGGATATATTCTTGCATTTAAATGGACCTTTGTGATCGGAGGACTACTTGCATTTTTAATCCCTTTTAATATCACTCATTTTGTATCTCTTGGCTCACTTTGTCTTTATGCAGTATTTTTTATCCAGCTCGTAGTAGAAGGACAAATGGGACTTTTAAACATGTCTCAGCCGCACCTTATTGAAATGTATATTATAGCATTTGCTATGACTGCGCTTGCGTTTTATCAGCACAGAACCAATATTGGAAGGCTGATTCGCGGTGAAGAGAGAAAAACCTATATTTGGAAGAAAAATAAAGTAGATTGAGGAGGATAATGTGGACAACAGTATAGCCGTCATAGGCTCCGGAAGCTGGGGAATTGCACTCGCATGGAGACTCTGGAAAAACGGATCGGATGTAACCTTATGGGCGAGGAGCAGAGAATCTGCCGAGAGGCTCAGAACTTACAGAGAGGACAAGGATAAGCTTCCCGGAGTAATTTTGGATGGAAGTATAAAGATAACGGATAACCTCGAAGGCGCACTAAAGAACAAGGATATGGTAGTAATAACGGTTCCTTCTGTTGCAGTCAGAGAGGTTTGTAAGAAAATGAAACCCTATCTCATGCCTGAGGAAGAGGGGCACCAGATAATCGTTAACTGTGCTAAAGGAATCGAAGCAGAATCCCTTATGCTTATGTCTGATGTTATTCTTGATGAACTCCCGGGAAGGGATGTGGCTGTTCTTTCCGGCCCGTCACATGCCGAGGAGGTTGGAAAGGATCTGCCGACAACTATTGTTGTAAGTGCATTCTCCAAGGATACCGCAAAAGAAGTTCAGAATACGTTTATGGCTGATACATTTCGTGTATATACCAGCCCGGATATGCTTGGTATAGAGATAGGCGGAGCCCTTAAAAATGTTATTGCGCTTGCGGCAGGAGTTAACGACGGACTGGGGTATGGTGACAATGCCAAAGCAGCTCTCATAACAAGAGGCATAGCGGAAATGTCCAGACTTGGAGTTGCTATGGGTGGCGACTTTGAGACGTTTTCGGGATTGTCAGGAATCGGTGATCTTGTCGTGACCTGTGCATCTATGCATTCGAGAAACCGCAGAGCTGGAATTCTTATCGGGCAGGGTAAAACCGCTGACGAGGCAACCAAAGAGGTAAAGATGGTTGTGGAAGGAATTAATAGTGCATCTGCTGCACTGGCACTTTCAAAAAAGTATGACGTAGAGATGCCGATTGTCGAGCAGGTTAATGAGGTATTGTTTAACAATAAACCGGCGATTGAAGCTGTTACGGATCTTATGAACAGAGAAGGTAAGGACGAAAACGACCTTCAGGGATGGTAATTTAAGCTCACATACCATTTAACAATGGTATGTGAGTTTTTTTTGTAAATATAAAATAATTATAAAATTTTATTTCATTTTTTTCTCCAAATGTGGTAATATTACAAAGTACGTTTTAAGCTGATAAATCATTTAATGAGTTATGGGGCTCATTGCTGAAATGATTTGTCTTCTATATGAGAGAGGAAAGAGGAAAAGAAAATGAGAAAAGTATTGAAAACACTCGCAGGCGTTGTTCTTGCATGTGCTATTACATTCACTGCAATGCCTCAGACAGCATTTGCTGCCGGAATTACTACTGTAAATGTAGGACAGACTAAGAAGGTACAGTCAAAGTATTATAAGGGTGCCAAGGCACACAAGGCAAAGGTTACCTGTCACGACAAAAGATTTATGGGATCTGCCCAGGGCTACAATGTATATTATGTTGATTTTACATTGCAGAACACAAAATTCACCACAGATGAATGTATAGGAATTAATAAGGAATGCTCCAGGAAAGGTTTGTCTTCACTCTCGACTTATACTTGGGTTCTTACAGATAGTCAGGGTAATGATATAAACGGTACCAGAGCAGCAGTTTCAGCGGAATATTCAAGTATCACAAAGTCAAGCAGTGAGTTTACAAAGAAAGCTGTATACAGAAGCGGATATTACAGATATCATTGTAGTGTTTCTACTCCTAAGAGCAGAAATTTCAAGCTTATGGTTGTATGCCCTGCTTATTCACCGGACGTTTGCGTTGGTATAGCAGGTCTTAAAAAGGGTCAGCCTTCATACAGCGCATTGAATTCCTATCAGTATGGTTATTGCACATTTAATCAGGCAGGATTTGGTGGAAGCAAAAAGAACATTGCAGCTATCAGACTTCAGTAATTAAAAATCGCATTAGTGAAAGGGATTGGTCTCGCACCGATCCCTTTTTGTATTTTTTTTGAACGAAGCTCCTTGAATTTGATATAATATCCTTGATCAAAAAATATAGAGGAATGGTATATGAAAAAAGTTTTTAAAATCCTTTCAATGGTTATTCTCGCATCTGTAATAGTATTTTCATACACACCCCATACTGTAAGTGCTGCAGCATATTCGCAGGGGATGTTAAATACATCTGCAAAAGAGAACGGCACATATACGATAAAGACATATTTTCCCGGTATCGGTTATCAAAAGATGAAAGTGAGATTTGATACTGTAGAGAAAAAAGATGGGGAATTCGTATACAATGGTAAAAGCTATAAGGCAAAGCGGGCCAAAGTATCAATTCATTGCTACTATCCAAAATCGACGCTCAATAAAATCAAAAACAATGCAGCAAAGATTGTTATGGCAAGTAAGCATAAAAACAGTGCTCTTGATCGTGGCTCATTTATACTTGATGCGGACACGGGACGTTTGGGCTCTGTACTTTCCTGTAAAATGATTGTCACAAATAGAGAGTTAAAAAAACTTGTACAGAGAAAAGGAAATGTTAAGGCCAGTTATACAATTACCCAAAATTGGGATGTAACATATGATGTTACATATCCTAAAAAAAGTGAAGGGAAACTTCTCATAGGTATCACGGGAGTTAAAAAGGAGATTGGAAAGAATAGTGGTGGTTTTTCAGAGTTTTCAAGTGGCCGGGCATCTATTACGAGTACCCCATATTTCAAGAAAAATATGAAGTCGCTTTCAATCTGGACAAAAATCTGAATTATATAATTATATTCTTGACAATAAATCAAAAATATTGATAATTATTACGTAAAGGCTATGAATGGAATAAGTAGTCTAATGATTCAGCCACAGAGAGTTGCCGGTTGGTGAGAGGCGCGGATATGCTCATTAGATGAATACATCCGGGAGCTGCGCGGAGGAATGATATATCTAGTAAGCCGCGACGAGAACCGAGCGTTAGTCGGAAGAGTATGCGGAATATTCCAAGTACTTGCTGAGGCATGTGATGTGAATTACATGTGAATGAAGGTGGTAACACGGATTTAAACCCGTCCTTCGTAATCTATAATTGATTGCGAAGGGCGTTTTATTTTGGTTTTTATAGGAGAACCAAAAGGACGTCCTCGCATAAAAAACGGAGGTGTATTATGCAAATTTATGAAGAACTTAAAAGAAGAGGGCTTATTGCGCAGGTAACTGATGAAGAGCAGATAAGAGATCTCGTAAATGAAGGGAAGGCTACTTTCTATATCGGTTTTGACTGTACTGCAGACAGCCTTACAGCAGGCCATTTTATGGCACTTACTCTTATGAAGAGACTTCAGCAGGCAGGAAATAAGCCTATCGCTCTTATCGGTGGCGGTACTACCATGATCGGAGATCCTTCCGGAAGATCCGATATGAGAAAGATGCTTACAAGAGAGGATATCGATCACAATGCAGAATGTTTTAAGCGCCAAATGGAGAAATTCATTGACTTTGGCGAAGGCAAGGCTATGATGGTAAACAATGCAGACTGGCTGATGAACCTCAATTATATAGAACTTCTCAGAGAGGTTGGTGCATGCTTTTCAGTTAACAATATGCTTCGTGCCGAATGCTATAAGCAGCGTATGGAAAAGGGACTGTCTTTCCTTGAGTTTAACTACATGATCATGCAGTCCTATGACTTCTATTACATGTTCCAGAAATATAACTGTAACCTTGAGTTTGGCGGTGACGATCAGTGGAGTAACATGCTTGGTGGTACAGAGCTTATCAGAAGAAAGCTCGGTAAGGATGCACATGCTATGACTATAACTCTTCTGACAGATTCACAGGGCAATAAGATGGGTAAGACAGCTGGTAATGCTGTATGGCTTGATCCCAAGAAGACATCACCCTATGATTTCTATCAGTATTGGAGAAATGTCGGCGATGCTGACGTTGATAAGTGCCTTAAGATGCTTACGTTCCTTCCTATCGAGCAGATAGAGGAGATGGAGAAGTGGGAGGATTCCAGAATCAATGAGAAGAAGGAAATTCTTGCTTATGAGCTTACAGAGCTTGTTCATGGAGAAGAAGAGGCAAAGAAGGCACAGGATGGTGCAAGAGCTTTATTTGCAGGCGGCGGAGATCTTGCAAATGTTCCTGCTGTTTCTCTTAAGGAAGAGGATTTCAGAGACGGAGTTATTGATATCCTTCAGGTACTTGTTTCTTCAGGACTTTGCCCTACAAGAAGTGAGGCTAGAAGAGCAGTTCAGCAGGGTGGTGTAACATTTGGCGATGACAAGGTTACCGATTTTAAGACTACATACACTAGGGAGACTTTTGCCGGTGATGGTGTGATGGTTAAGAGAGGTAAGAAGTCCTTCAAGAAGGTTGTATTTTAATGGTTTTATTTTTTGATATAGACGGAACACTTTGGAATTACAAAAATGAAATAAGTGATAAGACTATAGAAGGCATTCGCGCTGCACGGAAGAATGGGCATAAGTGCTTTATAAATACCGGCAGGGCGAGAGCCTTTGTCACTAATGAAAATCTGCTGGGAATAGGTTTTGATGGCATAGTATCAGCCTGTGGAACTATGATCGAGTACAACAGCGAGGTGGTTTATAATCGCCTTATATCGGCAGAAGATGCCATAAGAACTATTGAGACAGTAAGGGCTTATGGTTTTAAACCTATCCTGGAAGGTCCAAATCACTTATACCTGGAATTGTCTGATTTTGAGGGCGATATGTATGGGGATAAAGTGATAGCTGAGATGGGAGACCGTCTGCGAGGAATAGATGAATGTTGGGGCAAGTGGGAGATGCAAAAGCTTTCCTGCGCCACAGAGATTCCGGTAGAAAAGCGCGATGAATGCTTTGAAAAGCTGTCTGACCTATATGATTACATGATACATAGCGATACCGTAGTTGAGATGGTTCCCAAGGGCTTTGATAAGGGCGTCGGAATTGAGAAGGTATGTGAGCTTCTCGGAGAAGATATCAGCAATACTTTTGCTTTCGGAGACAGCATAAATGATAAGGAGATGCTTATAGCAGCCGGTGTCGGTGTAGGTATGGGCGGAACCTATCATGATCTTTCCGAATATGCCGACTATATTACAGCATCGCTTGATGATGATGGGATATGGAAGGCTTTGAAACATTTTGAATTGATATAAAAATGTAAAATAAAAACTTCCTCTTGTTCTCAAAGGAGAGACAAGAGGAAGTTTTTTGCTGCATTATTATCTCCAAAGTACCCATAAGAACACATATGCGCCGATAACGGCAGCCAATGTGAAAGGAATACCGATTCTGGTGAAATCTTTGAAGCTTACTTCATATCCTTCTTTTCTGAGCATTCCGACACCTGCAATATTGCAGCTTGCTCCTACGGGAGTGATGTTTCCTCCAAGGGTAGCACCGCAAAGGAGTCCAAAATAGAGCAGATACGGAGCAATTCCGAGAGACGCGGTAACACCCTGAAGTACGGGAAGCATCGTAGCTACGTAAGGTATGTTGTCGATAAAGGCAGAAATGAGAACTGAGCCCCAAACTACAATTGTAAATAATAAGAAAATGTTATTTCCACCGGCTTTAACAATGAGCTTTGCGAGATCATCCACAAGACCAACCTCTGTAACGCCGCCAATTACCATGAATAATCCGGTAAGAAGGAGCACGGTATCATAGTCGAGATTCTTAACAACATTTTTTATTCTGTCTACATCGTGATCTTTGAAGTATTCCCATACGATTCCGATAAGAGAACATACAAGACAGATGACACCATTTGTAATCTCAGGTTTATTCTGAATAAATGAAGCTCCCATGAGTAAAACGACGTGGGCAACCATCATTATTGTAGGGACATAGTCTTTAACGACTGTTTTTTCTTCTGCGGATACAGGCTCTTTATCTTTTCTGAAAAGAATCATCATGATCGGAACTGTAAGCAGAGCACCAAGCTCTACTGCAAAGAAGATTCCAAGTCTGCCGTTCATCCAGAAGAAATCATTGAAGTCCATTTTGGCATAAGCACCAAGCATAATGGAGGTTGTATCGCCGACAAGTGTAGCAGCACCCTGCAGATTGGATGATACTGCAATCGAAATAATCATCGGAACAGGATTGATCTTGAGCTTCTTGCAGATTGCAAGGCCGACCGGTGCAACCATCAGAAGGGTAGCCACGTTGTCAATGAATGCAGATATCAGTCCTGAGAACAGTGACATATAAATTGTTACCCACATTACATTTGGAGCAAGATCAAGCAGATGATCTGCTATCAGGTTTGGCATTTTCGATTCAATAAAGTAATCTACAAGCAGTAACGTTCCGAAAATCATAAGAAGTACGTTCCAATCAACTGCCGAAACTACTTTAGTGTAGGGGAGAATACCGGTCACAATAAATATTGCGGCAACTCCCAGAGCGATATATGCACGCTTTTTCGGAAATGCGATAAGTCCGATATACATCGCCACAAATAAGATAATTGCAAGAGTTTTCATTTTAAAAATCCTTTCACTATTTTTGTTTGATAAAAAAAGAGACTGATACTGCAGATAATGCAGTAAAAGTCTCGTTAATTACAACATATCCGGGGAAGGACATCTTCCCGTACTGACGGATGAATGTTACATGCAGATGCATGACAACTACTCCCTTTTACTTATAATAAAATATCAAATTTGGAAGAGCGCGTCAAATGTAAATATGGACAAGTTATGGCCCTTTAGTTAGCCATAAAATGATTGTGATACCCTTATGTTTTATGATATACTAAATCGGACTTTATGCATAAATACAGTAATAAGCAAGGTATACGAGGAGTTTAGAATGAAAAAAGCATTATCTATCTTATGTGCAACGACTCTTTTTGTGTCCACCCTTGTTGGTTGTGGAAACACAGAAAAGGAGCAATCTGCACCGGTAAGCGAAGAAACAGTTGAAGCAACTGCTGAAGAATCAAATGAAGAAGTAACAGAAGAAGCAGCAGAGGAAGTTGCTGAAGAAGTAGCAGAAGAAACTACAGAAGAAACTGAAGAGGAAAAGCAGACTGAGGAAGCATCGGCAGAAGAGACAAGCAACTCGGTTACTGTAAGAGTTGGCTCTCTCAAAGGTCCCACAACTATGGGACTTGTGAATCTTATGAAGGATTCCGAGAACGGAGAGTCTGCCGGTAACTACGAATTTTCAATGAAGACTCAGCCCGATGAAATCATGGCGGGCGTTGTGTCAGGCGATATTGATATAGCACTTGTTCCTGCCAATATGGCATCTGTTCTTTATAATAAGACTGAGGGAGGCGTTTCCCTCGTTGATATCAATACACTGGGTGTTTTGTATTGCGTAACCGGTGACGAATCCGTAAAGAGTGTTAAGGATTTTGCGGGCAAAACAGTAGTGACTACCGGACAGGGTGCATCACCTGAGTATGTTCTCAGATACCTTCTTGATAAAAACGGCGTTACTGACTGCAATATAGAATTTAAGTCAGAGGCAACAGAAATTGCGGCTCTTCTTCAGGAGGACGCATCAAAGGTGGCAATTCTTCCGCAGCCATTTGCTACAGTGGCATCTGCGAAGAATGAGGCTGTATCGGTAGCATTCGATCTTACTGACGAATGGGATCAGGTTTCCGATGGATCAAAGCTCTTAACAGGTGTAACTGTTGTTAGAAACGACTTCTTAAATGAGCATAACTTAGAAGTTCAGAAGTTCATTGAAGAGCATAAGGCAAGTGCTGATAAGGCTATATCAGATGTCGAAGGCACTGCGGCTCTTGTGGAAGAGTATGGAATTATTGAGAAAAAGGAGATAGCTGCCAAGGCACTTCCTTCCTGCAATATAGTTTGTATTTCGGGAGATGATGCAAAGACTGCGCTTTCAGGCTACTTACAGGTTCTTTTTGATCAGGATCCTAAATCTGTTGGCGGTAACCTTCCGGATGATGCCTTCTATACATTGGACTAATTAGTGCTGAGGTTTTATGAAAATAGTAAAAAAGACCGGCATTGTGGCCTTCTGGCTATTGGTCTGGCAACTGCTGGCTATAATAATCCACAACAAAATATTACTTGCAGGCCCTGCAGAGTCATTAAACGCGCTTATCCAGATGGCAAAAACACCTGATTTTTCAACATCGGTTGTGACCTCAATGCTTCATATTGTTGCAGGAGTGGTGATCGGCTGTGTGCTGGGAATTGTTCTGGGGGCTATAGCTCTTAAATACAAAATTGTAGGAGAATTCCTTTCTCCTGTGGTGACTACTGTGAAGTCAGTGCCTGTAGCAAGCTTTGTTGTGCTTATACTTATTTGGATTGGTAGTGACAATTTGTCCACAGTGATAGTAGCGCTGGTGGTTTTTCCTATTTTATATCTGGCAACGACAAACGGTTTATCCGCAGCAGATGATAAGCTTCTCGAGATGGCACATGTATATCGTATGCCATCTGCCAATAAAATAAGATATATTTATTTTCCGGCTCTTATCCCATCATATATGAGTGCGATTTCAGTCGCAGTAGGCATGGGCTTTAAGAGCGGCGCAGCAGCTGAAGTAATAGGGCAGCCGCTTCTCACTATGGGTAATGGACTCTACAGATCTAAGATAAATCTTGATACAGCAGAGGTCTTTGCCTGGACATTTACGATTGTTTTAGCTTCATTTATAGTTGAAAAAATATTTATAATGATAATTTCCATAATAAAGAAACTGTTCGTGCCTGCATCGGCAAATAATCAGGCTGTAAACAGTAAGGATGAGGAGGTGCAGGATGACAATTGACCTTGAGAATATCTCCAAATCCTATGGGGCGAGGAAAGTCCTTGAAAATTTTAATCTGGAAATAGAAAATGATCATTCTTATGTTATTACAGGTGCTTCGGGAAGCGGAAAAACAACGCTTATACGAATTCTTTTAAGCCTTGAAGAACCTGATAGCGGAAGAGTTCATCTGATGGGTGATTATAAATATCCATATCTGAACGCAGGAGTGGTTTTTCAGGAAAACAGACTTTGCGAACAATTTTCTGCAGTTCAGAATGTTGTTATGGTCAATAAGAAAAACTCAGTAAAAGTTGCCGAGGAGGAACTCTTAAGACTCCTTCCCGAGGATGCGATTCATAAACCGGTATCTGAGCTTTCGGGAGGAATGAAAAGAAGAGTTGCGATAGTACGAGCATGTGCTATTCCATCGGATATGCTTATTATGGATGAGCCATTTACAGGGCTCGACCTTGATAATCGGATAAAGGCAATTGAGTATATCAGAGAAAAACAGGGAAGAAATCCGCTTCTTATTACTTCTCATGATATGGAGAGTCTGGATTTTTGCAGACGTATTGAATTGTAATATACCTTGAAATTCCTTTGGGATGATAGGTTTATATATGTAGTTGTAAATTGATTTTATAGAATTGGGAGATTTCTATGGTAACAAACGACGAGGGACTGGTAAGTTTTAAACACAAGATTATGGAAGAGGTTTGCCGCCTTGCCTGGAAGGGAGAGCTTGACGAGGAGCACAAAGACAAGCTTACATATCAGGTTGCGCCCGGACCAAAGCCTGAGTACAGATGCTGTGTTTACAAGGAGCGAGAGATAGTGCGTCAGAGAATTCGTCTGGCATGCGGACAGAGCACTTCCTATAACGAGAATTCAAAAAATGTGGTTCAGGTTATTGATCCTGCTTGTGATGAGTGTCCTATTTCAGCATTTTCAGTAACAGATAATTGCCGCTTTTGTATGGGAAAAGCATGTCTTAACTCATGTAAGTTCGATGCTATTCATCCTGGCGACATGAAGATGCACATTGATCCCGCTAAGTGTAAAGAATGCGGAATGTGTGCCAAGGCTTGTCCTTACGGTGCAATTGTTCATCTTGAGCGTCCCTGCCACAAGGCTTGTCCTGTAGGCGCTATCACTTACGATGAGTACGGATATTGTAAAATTGATGAGGATAAATGTATATCCTGCGGACATTGTATTCACAACTGTCCTTTCGGAGCTATCGGATCCAAGACTTATCTTGTTCAGATAATTGAGGCTATCAAGGAGGGCAAGGAAGTAATCGCTATGTGCGCTCCTGCGACAGAAGGCCAGTTTGGTGAGAACATCACTATGGCTGCAATTAAAAAGGCGCTTGTAAAGATCGGCTTCTCAGATATGGTTGAGGTTGGACTTGGCGGAGATATGACAGCTGCCTACGAGTCTAAGGAATGGGCTGAAGCTTATGCTGAAGGCAAGAAGATGACTACGTCATGCTGTCCTGCATTTATCAATATGCTTAAGAAGCACTTCCCTGAGCAGTTTGAAAACAACATGTCTTCAACTGTTTCGCCTATGTGTGCTATTTCCAGATATTTAAAGGCTACGCGTCCCGGATGCGTTACGGTATTCGTTGGCCCCTGCATAGCTAAAAAGTCAGAGGCTCAGGATCCTGATGTTCCGGATAATGCAGATTATGTAGTAACCTATGGTGAAATCAGAGCCTTGATGAGATCTAAGGATGTAGAGTTCGAGCCTGTGGATGATGAGTATCAGGAATCCTCAATCTGGGGTAAGAGATTTGCTACCAGCGGCGGCGTTGCAAATGCCGTTATCGAGTGCATGCAGGAGAGAGGTGAGGACATCGGTGACCTTAAACTGCATCGAGCAGCCGGTGGTCTTGAGTGTAAGAAAGCACTGACGCTTCTTAAGATGGGCAAGTTCCCTGATGATTTCATTGAGGGTATGGTTTGTCCCGGAGGATGTGTCGGAGGACCATCCAAGCACAAAACGGAGACAGAGATTACCAAGGCCAGAGCAACACTTCTAGCAAAGGCTGACGGAAGAAAGGTTCTTGAAAACCTTAAGAATTATCCCATGGATAAATTCTCAATGCACCGCGATGGTAAGAAAATAGATCTCCCCGACTAATAATGGGGATAAAGCCGGATAGTCGTTTTAGGCGATTATCCGGCTTTACTTTTTATCTTGATGTCAGGCGTTTATTAAAACTTTGATAAAATTTTATCTTTTCTTGAGATTTTAAGACATTAAGAGTTATAATTTTGTGGCATAATTATAAATGAGCTGTATGCTCAGGCTATGTATTATCACCAATGCGGGCTATTTCAAGCCTGCCTATTCATAAATTAGGAGGAAATATAAATGTACGGTTTTGGAGAAATGATTTCCAAGCTTAAAGCTAATCCGAAGACTATTGTCTTCACAGAGGGTGAGGATCCCAGAATTCTTGAGGCTTCATCCAGACTTCTTGCAGGTAACTTTTTAAAGCCTATTCTTCTTGGTAATCCTGATGTTATTAACAAGGTTGCTGAGGATGAGGGTTATAACATCAGAGGAGCAATAATAATTGATCCTACAAACTATGACGATTTTGAGGCTATGGTTGCAGAGTTTGTTGAGCTTCGTAAGAGCAAAGGAATGACTCCCGAGCAGGCTCGTGATATTTTGTCACATGCAAACTACTTCGGAACCATGCTTGTTAAGATGAAGAAAGCTGACTGCCTCCTTGGCGGCGCTACCTATTCAACAGCTGATACGGTAAGACCTGCACTTCAGATCATCAAGACTAAGCCCGGTAACACGGTTGTTTCATCCTGCTTTATTCTTGTTCGTCCTTCAGCTACAGGCGATAACGAGGTTATTGCAATGGGTGACTGTGCTATCAACATTGATCCCTCTGAGGATGAGCTTGTTGAGATTTGCGGAGAGACAGTAGAGTGTGCCAAGGCTTTCGGTGTTGATCCCAAAGTTGCATTCCTTTCATTCTCCACAAAGGGTTCAGCTAAGAGCCCTTCTGTTACAAAGATGCAGAATGCTACTAAGAAAGCACAGGAAAAGTATCCTGAGCTTCCGATTGATGGTGAGCTTCAGTTTGACGCTGCTGTTTCCCCTAAGGTTGCACGAGTTAAGACACCGGGATCACCTGTGGCAGGACATGCAAATACCTTTATTTTCCCTAATATTGATGCAGGTAACCTCGGTTACAAGATTGCTCAGCGCATGGGTAACTTTGAAGCATACGGTCCGATACTTCTCGGTCTCAATGCTCAGATCAATGACCTGTCAAGAGGCTGTAATGCTATAGAGGTTTACTCAATGGCAATTATTACAGCAAGCCTGGCATAAACCTCTGACACTTAACAGACAGATAGCAGAATTATAAACGAGGTTATATGGAATATAAGGATTATATGGTGCGTGCTACTGCAGCTGATGCGCAGATAAGGGCGTTTGCCATTACTTCAAGAAATCTGGTGGATGAGGCCAGAAAAATACATGATTTAACACCTATTTGCAGCGCTGCATTGGGGCGCCTTATGAGTGGCGCTCTCATGATGGGTGACATGCTGAAAAATGAAAAGGACGCGCTTACTATTACCGTTGACGGCGACGGCCCTATCGGAGGACTTCTTGCGACTGTTAATAACAGAGGAGAGGTTAAAGGATATGTGAAGAATAATACTGTTGTTCTTCCCAATAATGATGCAGGACATCTTAATGTCGGCGGGGCAGTAGGTAATGGTACACTTACCGTAACAAGAGATCTTGGACTTAAGGACCCTTATGTGGGAACGATACAGCTTTTGTCAGGTGAGATAGCGGATGACCTGACCTGTTATTTTGTGGAATCAGAACAGATTCCTTCTTCGGTAGGTCTTGGAGTTCTCGTTAATAAAGACTTTTCAATAATGGAAGCCGGAGGGTTTATTGTTCAGCTTATGCCAGGGGCATCAGAGGAAGTTATTTCAAAGCTCGAGGGTAATATCCAGGGAATGAAGACTGTTACAGAGATTCTTAAAGAGGGAAATACTCCGGAAGATATGCTGAACATGGTACTTGCAGGTTTTGATATAGACATCACTGCAACCATGCCGGTTAAGTATCACTGCGGATGTGACAGAGACAGGGTAGAAAGAGCGCTGACTCTTCTTGGAAAGAAGGAATTGGAGGACCTTGCATCGGATGGCAAAGATGTAGAGATTAAATGTCATTTTTGTGGAAAAGCCTATTCCTTTACGCCTACAGATCTTAAGGAGATGATGGTAAAGGCAAAATAACCTTGCCGTAAGCGGCGATTATTACGCTCAGGGTTTAATGCTTTTTGTACTTACATCTTCAGAGGATAATATTTTAGTTGTTTTATCGGGAAGCTCGACGATGAGCTTCCCTTTTTCGTTCACATCAATAGCTTTTGCTTCGTAATTTCCATTTGTAGTGATTACTCTGATTGGACTTCCAAGCATTTTCATTCTTGATTTGTATTCTTCTACGATGCAGTCCGGCACATCATTTGTAAGAATGTTGTTTAAAATATCAGCGATAAGCCGGTCTTTTGATATAGTCTCTGCGCCTTTCTCAAACAAACTTCCCGCTGTCTTTCTTAAATCCGGTGGGAATTCGTTTATATCGGAATTGAAATTTATGCCGATACCAATAACAATATATTGAAGTTCGCCGGTATCAAAATCAGTTCCTGCTTCGGAAAGGATCCCGCAAATCTTTTTGTCATCAATATACAGGTCATTTAGCCATTTGATTGAGGGAAATACGCCGATGGCGCTTTCCAGGGCTTTGCAGACACAGACACCGGCAAAAGGGGTGATCAGAGAATAATCAAAAATATTCATCTTTTCTGGGCGAAGAATGATACTCATGTATATGCCGCCTTTGGGAGATGAGAAGTGTCTTTTCTTTCTTCCGGTACCTCCGGTCTGGGTTTTTGAAATGATTACACTGCCATGAGGTGCATCAAAGGAAGCCATGCTCCGGGCAGTTTTATTTGTGGATTCAAGTTCGTCATAGATTGTAATTAGTTCGGAGTCGACATCGGGAGATAAATATTTTGCAATTCCTGAGATCGTAATATTGTCTGCAGGTGCTGACAAAGAATAACCCCTGCGAGGAGAGGCATTAATAATGTAGCCCTCTCTACGCAGGGATTCTATAGCTTTCCAGACACTGTTTCTTGACAGCTTAAGTTCCTTCGCAATAACTTCTCCGGAAGAAAAACGTCCGGAGTTGTCTTCGAGATAATTCAGTACAAGAGATTTAGTGTCAGTCATATTTTTCCTTATAGAATACTACTAAGTCTTTTCTTGAGCTGCGGAGCAATAAGTGCGACCAGTATTATCTTCACTATTGAGGTGGGGATAAACGGAAGAACGCATGCAGTAAACCCCGCTATAAAGGTGCTTTTAGAAAAGAGCATAAACCAAATTGTTCCAAATACATAATTGATTGTAGCACCTATTAACAGGCAAAGCACGAGAATAGTGAAATAAATATGCGGACTCTTCCGGCCTTGCTTGCGGAGAACGTTTGCTGCTATTTCATCACCGAGTCCAGCGGTATATGAAAGAATAGGGAAGGAGATAAGAAAACCACCCGTCAATCCGAAAATGATGCCGATACCGCCCTTGAATCCTGAAAAGACAGGGATTCCAACAGTTCCGATAAGAAGATATAAAAGAGTGGCATAGGTTCCTTTTCTTTTTCCAAGGACAATACCTGCGATGGGGATAATGAGTGTTTGCAGTGTCATGGGAACCCCGGCGGGCATCGGGATTGAAAGTTGTGAAAGAACACATATGATTGCACAAAAAACACTGATAAAACATAAATCCTTTATGGCTGTTCCTTGTATTTCGGTAGATTCGTTTGTTTTTGCATCAACTTGTTGCTCGTTCATTTTTAGCTTAAGTCCTTTCGAAATATTTTTTGGATACTCTCAAAAAGAATAGAACAGATTCTCTTTGATGATTATTTTTGTCACCGTATATCGATAAAAAACGGATAACAATGAGAGAATATAATAAATTGTATTGATTGTCAACTACAATTAAAATGCAAGGGTGACAATTAACGAATACAATATATAGTAAGCAAGATTTTTAAAAGACTATATGTTTGTAAAATACGAAATAAAGAAGGGTATAAATAAAATTGAATCAAAAACAGTATGCAATTTGCACTAAAAAGACAGAAAATAGAGACTAATTTGAAATTAATATTTATTTTTCTAAATAAAGCAAAAATATTTGTAAAGTGTATTGACATTTTGGAACAATATTGATATTATCATTTTACCAACAAGAGAGCAGATAAATTCTAAAGAATAGCGATGGTAGCGAGTGCTTTACCGGAGTGAGAACAGACAGATTTATCTGTTTTAAGAATAGAGGTGAGATGCGGCGGCGTGTGCTTCACCAATTCGATCGCTCTATTCATTTCATCTTAACGAATCGGTTGGCTGCAGGAACGGCGAGTAACGAGGATGCCGGTGGTCACAAGAAGGTCATGATGCGCAGCGTGATTTTCGCTTAAGGATTCGTGGAAATACAATTACAGAAAAGGAGACAAGTCCATTGGAAATTCAGAACTAAAGGGCATCGATCGATGAGGTCGGTGCCCTTTCATTTTTTTCATTTTTTAAATTCATATTGCAAAGCCCCTAAAATTAGTGTATATTACGAAACTATGAAACGGAATGAACCTGTTTCTACTATTAATACATTTTAAGAGGGGCATTTTTAATGGCAGCAAAAAAGAAAAATTTACTTATTGTTGAGTCACCGACAAAGGTGAAAGCAATAAAAAAATTCCTTGGTACAGGTTACGAAGTAGCAGCTAGTAACGGCCATGTAAGAGATCTTCCCAGAAGTCAGATGGGAATAGACGTAGAACATGATTTTGAACCAAAGTATATTACTATAAGGGGGAAGGGCGATGTTCTTGCAGCTCTTCGTAAAGCGGCAAAGAATGCAGACCACATTTATCTCGCAACTGACCCTGACCGCGAAGGAGAAGCAATTTCCTGGCACCTTATGACAGCACTTAAGCTAGAGGATGCAAAGGATCGTTTTTCCAGAGTGACCTTTAACGAGATTACACAATCAGCTGTTAAGGAAGCTATGAAGCATCCCAGAGACATCGATATGAACCTTGTCGATGCTCAGCAGGCCAGACGTGTACTGGACAGAATGGTTGGTTATCAGATATCACCTCTTTTATGGGAGAAGATTAAGAGAGGACTTTCCGCAGGGCGTGTGCAGTCTGTAGCACTCAGAATTATTTGTGACAGAGAGGATGAGATCAATTCATTCATTCCTCAGGAATACTGGACTCTTGATGCTACCCTTAAGGTTAAGGGAGAGAAGAAACCTATCGTCGCACACTATTATGGAAAAGATGGCAAAAAGATTGACATTTCTTCCAGAGCAGAGCTTGACGAAATTGTAAAAGACTTAAAGGGAAAGAAATTCAAAATTTCCGAAATAAAGAAGGGTGAGCGTACAAAGAAGGCACCACTTCCTTTTACGACATCGACACTTCAGCAGGAGGCATCAAAATCCCTCAATTTCTCGACACAGAAGACAATGCGCACGGCGCAGCAGCTCTATGAAGGAATTGATATGGGTAAGGCAGGAACTGTCGGACTCATCACTTACCTTCGTACGGATTCGACTCGTATTTCCGAGGAAGCCCAGGCTTCTGCAGCAAATTAT
The DNA here is from genome assembly GCF_900109475.1 of Butyrivibrio sp. ob235. Lineage (NCBI taxonomy): Bacteria > Bacillati > Bacillota > Clostridia > Lachnospirales > Lachnospiraceae > Butyrivibrio > Butyrivibrio sp. ob235. Next base: position 505,196 of record NZ_FOBE01000001.1, on the reverse strand, counting down.
ATTGCAAACGCTTTTGGTAAAGAATATCTTGCAGAGGCAACTCAGGGCGGTAAATCCGGAGCAAAGATTCAGGATGCGCATGAGGCTATAAGACCTACAGATGTTAACAATACGCCGGTAGCCGTTAAGGAATTCCTCACCAGAGATCAGTTCCGCCTTTATCAGCTTATCTGGCGCAGATTTATGGCCAGCAGGATGGCAGCTGCTAAATATGAGACAACTTCCGTGAAAATAGATGCGGGAGACCACCGCTTTACAGTTGCTGCGTCCAGAACGGTATTTGACGGTTTCATGAATGTCTATACCGATGATGAGGACCAGATTGAGAAGAATACTCTGGCAAAGAGAATCGATGAGAATTCAGAGCTTGAACTTCAGGATTATGAGGAAAAACAGCACTTTACACAGCCAGCACCTCACTATACCGAGGCTTCTCTTGTACACGATCTTGAAGCGCTCGGAATCGGAAGACCGTCGACCTATGCCCCGACAATAACAACCATACTCGCAAGACACTACATTACAAAAGAAAATAAGAACTTATATGTCACTGAGCTTGGAGAAGCTGTCAACAAGATGATGAACGAGGCATTCCCTCAAATAGTCGATGTAAGCTTTACTTCCAACATGGAGACTCTCCTTGACGGTGTGGCTGAGGGTGATGTTAAGTGGAAGACCATTGTAGAGAATTTCTATCCCGATCTTGCAGATGCTGTTGAGAAAGCTCAGAAGGAAATTGAAAAGGTTGAGATTCAGGATGAGGCAACCGATGTTGTCTGCGAAAATTGCGGACGCAACATGGTTATTAAATACGGACCGCATGGTAAATTCCTTGCATGCCCCGGCTTCCCTGAGTGCAGAAATACCAAACCTTACTATGAAAAGACAGGTGTTTCCTGCCCTAAGTGCGGAAAAGACATAGTGCTTAAGAGAACAAGAAAAGGTCGTTTATACTATGGCTGCATAGACAATCCTGATTGTGACTTCATGGTATGGCAGAAACCTTCCAAGAAAGCATGTCCAAGATGCGGCGGACTCATGCTTATAAAGAATAACAAACTTGTATGTAATGATCCTGAGTGCGGATATATCGAAGACCGCGGTAAAGACGAGGATTAATTGATCTGAATATATATGGCACAGACAGAATTTATATTTTCTGTCTGTGCTTTTTCTTTATTTTGATTTGTACATTCTATTCATTAAATTTTAATAAAAATATGCACAAATTGCTTTGATGTATTGTATATTATGTGGTACAATCACGTTAGTTGTAGTAGATTTATATAAACTTAGTGGCATTTTCAGATAAAAGGAGACTTTTTTCATGAGTAGTGTACAGCTTTTGGATAAAACCAGAAAAATTGGGAAACTTCTACACAATAGCAATTCCGGAAAGGTTGTGTTTAACGATATTTGCACAGTGCTTTGCGATATCCTTAATTCCAACATGCTGGTAATAAGCAGAAAGGGCAAGGTTCTAGGTATCGGTGAGACATCTGCCGTTGATTCTCTGGGAGAAATGCTTGTTGATGATGTAGGAAGCTTCATAGATCCAATGCTGAATGAAAGACTCCTCACGGTTTTGTCCACTAAAGAAAATGTAAATCTGGAGACGCTTGGTTTTGAAGATGTTGACATGAGAAAATACCAGGCAATCATTACACCCATTGAAATCGCAGGAGAAAGACTCGGTACACTTTTCCTTTATAAGTGCAATGAGCCTTATGATATCGATGATATTATTCTCTGTGAATATGGCACAACGGTAGTAGGCCTTGAGATGCTGAGAGCCGTTAATGAAGAAAATGCAGAGGAAAGCAGAAAGCTTGCAGTTGTTAAGTCGGCGATAAGTACACTGTCATTTTCAGAGATGGAAGCCATCATCCATATTTTTGATGAGCTAAACGGTATGGAAGGCGTTCTGGTAGCAAGCAAGATTGCTGACAGAGTCGGAATAACAAGAAGTGTTATTGTAAATGCGCTTCGCAAATTTGAGAGTGCAGGAGTAATTGAATCCAGATCCTCGGGAATGAAGGGGACATATATTAAAGTTTTAAATGATGTTGTATTTGATGAAATAAAAAAACTTAAGGCGCAGATGTAAAGAGCTTTATGAGCTTTTCCGAAATAATAAATACAGGATGTGCAATGATAAAGGGATTTGTCGAAGTGACGAATCCCTTTTCTTTATATTGTGCCTGTGACATATAAAAAACACAATATAAAGTATAATTTTTGCCAAATTGCTTGTAATTTGATTAAAATCATCATAATATGATAGTAAGGATTAAAAGGATTATCCTGCCTTACTATGTACGGAGGGGAGACTATGATCAACAGTAACGCGTTTGATTACATTAATGTTCTTGATAAGACTGCTGATGCTTCATGGGTAAGGAATGAAGTCTTATCCAATAACCTTGCAAATGTTAATACGCCCGGCTACAAGAGACAGGACGTTGCATTTGAGAGGGAGCTTGAACGCGCTCTTGGAAACTCCAGGTATAAGACCATGGATGCAAAGGTCTCGGATCTTAAGATAAGCAGACTGAAACCAAGACCGTATACAGATTATTCCAACTTTTCATACAGAATGGATGGCAATAACGTGGACATTGATACTGAAAACGTGACTCTTGCAGCTAACCAACTTAAATATCAGGGTGTTATGCTCGGGATTAAGTCAGAGTTTTCCAACCTTCAGACAGCCATGAGAGGACAGTGAGGTATAGCCTATGATTAGTACAGGTAATATGTTTGATTCCTTTAATATCAACTCTTCGGGAATGACAGCTGAGCGTTTTCGCATGGATATCATCTCCCAGAATATCGCCAATGCAAATACCACAAGGGATGCTACCGGTGATGTATATACGAGAAAAGTGGTGACTTTTTCAGAGAAAGGTACTCAGACACCTTTTTCCAAGATTCTTAACGAGAGACTGGATCACTATAGCGGAAGAGGCGTTAAGGTATCTTCAATCAAGGATGACACCTGGACCGATTACAAGATGGTTTATGATCCGTCACATCCGGATGCGGATGAGTACGGTTATGTTACATATCCTAATGTTGACATCGTTACAGAGATGACTAATCTCATTGATGCGCAGAGAGGATATGAAGCTAATGCTACAGCTTTTAATGCAAGTAAGAATCTTATGAGTCAGGGACTTTCCATAGCTCAGGGCTGATGATTATTGAATGATTCATCTGAGCCGGAGTGATGACCTGCAAGGTTATATGCGGACAGGGGATCCGCGGGGAGATATAAATGGCAGATATTGATATTAGTCAGATAAGAAATGTTCATTCGACAGCGATTAGAAATGCTGAAAAGGTTAATTCCAAGGTTACTAATCCACTTGGGGACAGATTTGGTAACGATGGTTCTTTTAATAATATTTTCAAGAGAGCTGTTGAAAATATAAATACTACGAATGCGTATCTGTCAGATGCTGAGAATGAGGAGATTAAGTGGTCTCTCGGTGAGACGGATAATACACATGATCTTGCGATAGCGCTGCAGAAAGCCGAGACAGCACTGCAGTATACGGTAGCGGTCAGAGACCGCATGCTTTCTGCATATAAAGAAATCATGCAGATGCAGATATAAATTGATTTATTAGCCTTCTCCTTTGGAGAAGGTGGCACGAAGAAACTATATGCCTTCCCCTGGGGGAAGGTGGCACGAAGTGCCGGATGAGGGGAAGCTTTAGAAGTAAGTACGGAGGAGAGGAGTATGAGAGAACGTCTTTTGGATCTCAGGGACAGGATCCTTGGGTGGTGGAATCGCTTTACAATCAGACAGAAGACGCTTATTGGAGCCTGCGCAGCTGCAGTAATCATGGTAATTATTATACTGGTTACTGTATACAACCAGCCCAAATATGTAACGGTTGCTACTGTTGAGACTATGAAGGAGTCGCAACAGATAATTGAATTATTTGATGAAAACGGTATTAAGTACAGAAAATCAGAGGACAATCTCAGGTTCGAGGTTTTGAAATCGGATGAGAGTAATGCCTCTCTTTTGCTGGGTACAAACTATATACAGCCCGATACCTATAGTATTGATAATGTAACCAACGGCAGCTTTTCAACAACAGAATCGGATAAGCAAAAAAAATACATAGCTTATCTTGAAAGTAAGCTCGGACACGATTTTGAAGAGTACTTTGATGATATAGACAGTGCCAGAATTGAGCTTCATATACCGATCAATGATGGAACTCTTTTATCCAAAAACGAGGAATCTTCAGCATCGATATTCTTAAGACTTAGGGATCCTGAGTCCTTTACGGAAGACAATGCGGCATTTCTTGCTAAGGCAACAGCAACGGCACTTGGAAATAATACAACGGAGAAGATAACCATCATGGATAGCGATGGAAATCTTTTGTTCTCCGGTTCCGAAGATACTACCGCTGCAGGACTTGCCAGCACTCAGCTTAATGCTAAGACCAAGGCAGAGCAGCAGGTGAGAAATGAAGTTATCAGAGTCCTTAAGGGCACAAAGCTCTACAATGATATTGAAGTTGCAAGTAACCTGATACTTGATTTTTCAAATATAAAAAAGACGACACATACTTATACACCTGCTGAGGATCAGACACAGGGTGTTTTGAGTCATGAGGATAACTACAGTGCCCAGAATGTAAACGGCACAAGCGGTATTCCCGGAACTGATACCAATAATGATGATGAGACCTCCTATATGCTTCAGGATAATGAGAATTCATCATCTACGATAGAAGAGGAATCCAAGGATTATCTTCCTAACGAGGAGATTACAACTGTTGATACACCTTCAGGTAAGGTGAATTATGAAGAGTCCACAATCTCCGTTACAGCTACAAAGTATGTTATCTATAATGAGGATAACTATAAGCCTGAAGAGCATGAGAACATGACCTGGAAGGAATTTAAGGAGAATACCGGGGTCACACAGGCAGAGGTGGCTGAGGATACGATAAATATTGTTGCCAAAGCGACAGGTATTTCGGCAGCAAATATTTCAATGACAGCGTACGAACAGCCTGAATTCTTTGATTCAGAGGGAAAAGGACTTACCTTTACGGATGTCCTACAGGCGATACTTATACTTCTTATTCTCGGACTTCTTGCATTTGTTATCTGGAGAAGTATCAGAACCAGAAAAGAAGAAATTGAGATTGAAGAAGCTGAGGAAGAGGTTCTGCCTGATGAACTTTCAGTTGAGGAGCTTCTCGAATCACAGCCGGATGAATATCTTGAGGAGGAAGGTGGTCTTGCGGATATAACCATGGAAGAAGGAAGCGAGACTATGAAACTCATCGAGAAGTTTATCGAAGAGAATCCGGAAGCTGCAGCGATACTTCTTCGCAACTGGCTCAAGGAAGACTTTGAGATATAATTCTTAAAAATCACGGAGGGGAATACTTACGATGGCTATCGACGGCGAAGAATTTGATGATGACGAATTAGAAGGTGGCGCCGCTGCCGCAGCGGCGGGTGGATTACCTCCCGCAGGGAATTATGATCCGGCTCTTACTGCGAATCTTTCAGGAACGCAGAAAGCAGCCATCCTTTTGATTGCCCTCGGACCGGAAAAGTCATCCGCCATTTTTAAACATTTGAAAGAAGATGAGATAGAGGAACTGACTCTTGAGATTGCTAACACCAGAAGTGTAACACCTCAGGTTAAGGAAGCGGTTATCGAGGAGTTTTACGGAATCTGTCTTGCCCAACAGTATATTGCTGAGGGTGGTATCAACTATGCCAAGGAACTTCTGGAGAAGGCTCTTGGTGAAGATAAGGCGATGGATGTTATCAGTAAACTGACTGCATCTCTTCAGGTTAAGCCCTTCGAGTTTATCAGAAAGGCCGATCCTTCACAGCTTCTTACCTTCATACAGGATGAACACCCGCAGACTATTGCTCTTGTTATGTCCTATATGTCATCGGCACAGAGTGCTATGATCCTTGGTGCGCTGCCGCCTGAGAGACAGGCTGATGTTGCAAAGCGTATCGCAACAATGGACAGAACAAGTCCCGATACGATCAAAGAAGTTGAGAGAGTTCTTGAGTCCAAGCTTTCATCACTGGTTAACCAGGATTATACGGTTGTCGGTGGTGTAGATGCTGTGGTTGAAATCCTCAATGCAGTTGACCGTGCTACTGAGAAACATATCATGGAGACTCTGGAAATCGAGCAGCCTGAACTTGCAGATGAGATCCGCAAGAAGATGTTCGTCTTCGAGGATATCCTTCTTCTGGACGACCGTGCTATTCAGCGCGTGCTGCGTGATGTTGACAATGCTGACCTCGGCCTTGCTTGTAAGGGATCTACTGAACAGGTACAGACCGCTATCTTTAACAACCTGTCTAAGCGTCTTGCTGCAATGATTAAGGAAGACATGGACTTCATGGGACCTGTTCGTATGAAGGATGTTGAGGAAGCACAGCAGAAGATTGTTAATGTTATACGTAAGCTTGAGGATGCCGGTGAGATTGTAATCTCCAGAGGCGGAGGTGATGACCTGGTTGTCTAATCAATCTAATTTACTTAAGTTCGGTTGGTATCAGGTTGATGAAAACGATAAGCACATCATTGATAACAACGAGCTTGCTGAGCAGAAAATAGAAAAATATCAGGCCCAGGAAGCCAAAAGAAGGGAGGCATTGGAGAAAGGTGAACCAGTGCCTGCTTTTGGCGCGTTTGAGGAAGGACTTGGCTTTGAACAGGTAGGTGCTTACGATGAGGGTCAAAATATCATAGGCAACACCAATTTTGATGACCAGAATCAGATTGGTGGCTTTAATGAGGGCTTTCAGGAGGGATTTCCGGAAGAAAGTGTTCAGAATTATGGCGGTGGATTTGATAATTCGGGCGTTTATGATGAGAATTCCGGTTACGGAATGGAAGGCCAGCAAGGTTTTGGAGAGAATATCCCCTATGATTCAGGGGAGGGTATGTACGGCACAAATCCGGCTGAAGGATATGGTGAGAACCCCGAAGCAATGGGTGAGTACGGATATCAGGGAGATAATTTTGATAACCAGGGAATGGGTATGTCCGAGGAGGATATGAACCTTGGTATGGATATGACACCCGAACCGGAGCCCACGGCAGAGGAAGTTCCGCAGATCAATCTGGAAGAAATACAGGCTCAGATTGATGAACAGATCAGAATGGCAGAGGAACAGGCCAAACAGATTGTTGATGATGCCCAGGCTCAGGCTGATGAAATACGTAATCAGGCCATGGAGGAAGGCAGAGCTGCCGGATATGAAGAAGGAATAAAACAGGCCGCTGAGGAAATAGAAAAGATGAAGGCAGAGGCCGAGGAGGAGATCCAGGCCGAAAAAGATAAGCAACAATCGGATTTTCAGCAGCTTGTTGCGAGCATTGAGCCTGATATGGTTGATACACTGACACAAATTTACGAACATGTATTTAATGTTGATCTTCGAGAAAATAAAGACATTATACTTCATCTCATAAGAACTACACTTGGCAAGATGGAGAGCGGAGTTGATATTATTTTACATATATCGGCCGATGATTATGATCTGGTATCCGATGAAAAGGCAAATCTTGAGGAAGTAATGGCATCCCCGAATTCGACTCTTGAAATTGTTGAGGATCCGCTTCTAAAAGAGAATGAATGTATAATTGAATCCGAGGGTGGTGTATTTGACTGCTCTCTTGGCGTGGAGCTTTCGGAACTTTCGAGAAAGTTAAAGCTTCTATCATTTGACAGGAGTAGGCGCTGATGGCAAATGGAATTATCGATTATTCAAAATATAAAAAGATATCTAACAACATGTTTTATAAAGTTCGTGGCAAGGTTGTTAATGTTGTCGGACTTACGATAGAATCTGCGGGCCCCGAGGCTAAGATGGGAGATATCTGTTATATTTATTCCAAGAAGAAGGAAGGTGAAGCTACAGCCAGACCTTCCGGAAGGGGAACCATGGCTGAGGTCGTGGGTTTTAAGGATAATCATGTACTTCTTATGCCTTATGAGAATATTAGCGGTATAGGAAGCGGCAGTATTGTTGAAAATACAGACTCGCCGCTTCGCGTTAATGTTGGAGAAGGTCTTCTTGGAAAAACCCTTGACGGTCTTGGAAGAATAGACGGAACCAACTATGGAAAGGGCGTTGCTCTTGAGAACGGAATAGCATACTCTGTTGAAAATCAGCCGCCGGATCCAATGACAAGAGATCCGATTTCGGATGTTTTATCACTTGGAGTTAAGGCAGTGGACGGCCTTCTTACAGTAGGAAAAGGACAGCGAATCGGGATATTTGCCGGTTCCGGTGTCGGTAAGTCTACTCTTATGGGTATGTTTGCAAGAAATACCAATGCGGATATTAACGTCATTGCCCTTATCGGAGAGCGTGGAAGGGAGGTCCGTGAATTCATAGAAAGAGACCTTGGCCCTGAGGGCATGGAACGCTCAATAGTTGTGGTTGCAACCTCTGATAAACCTGCGCTTGAGAGACTTAAAGCGGCTAAAACCGCAACCTCAATTGCGGAGTATTTTCGTGATAAGGGAAAAGACGTGCTTTTGATGATGGATTCTCTTACACGTTTTTCCATGGCACAAAGAGAGATAGGACTTGCGAGTGGTGAACCTCCGGTATCAAGAGGTTATCCGCCGAGTGTATATGCTGAGATGCCTAAGCTCCTTGAGAGAGCGGGTAAGTCTAGAAAAGGCTCAATTACAGGCCTCTATACTGTCCTGGTCGATGGTGATGATTTTAATGAGCCTATTACAGATACCGCCAGAGGTATTCTTGATGGACACATAGTCCTCAATAGAAAGTTAGCTCAAAAGAACCACTATCCGGCTATAGATGTACTTGCCAGCATTTCAAGATGTATGAGCGCCATTGCGCCTTCGGAACAGAAGAAAGCAGCAGGTAAGCTAAAGAATGTGCTTGCAACCTATTCCGATGCTGAAGATTTGATAAACATCGGAGCATATAAGGCGGGAGCCAATAAGAACATTGATTATGCCGTATCCAAAATAGATGCCGTGAACGAATTCCTTATGCAGGAGACGGATGAAAAGTTTACCTATGAGGAAGTCGTAGCGCAGCTGGAGAGCATGTTCAAAGAATAAGATAGAAGCCTTCCCCTAGGGGGAAGGTGGCACGTAGTGCCGGATGAGGGGCCATGGCAAGATTCAACTATTCCCTTCAGGGCGTCCTTAATCTGCGACTCCAACAGGAAGAGCAGGTCAAGATGGAATTCGCCCAGGCTCTGAAGGAACTTAATGATCAGCTTGATATATTGAATGACTACAATAAAACGCGAGATGCTTTTATTCAGGAAGGCTATGAGCTTCGGAGCGCCAGTATAATGGATGTTCAGAAGATCATGGACAACAATTTTTACGAAAAGCAGATGGATGTCATAATAAAGGATCAGGAAGTTAAGGTTGATGCTTACAGAGCAAAATTCGAAGTCGCAAGAATGAAGCTCACCAGAGCCGTGCAGGAGAGGAAGATGCAGGAGAGGCTTAGAGAAAAAGCCTATGAACAATTTGTCGAGGAAGAAAAAGAAGCCGAGGCAAAAGAAGTTGATGAAAGATCAAGCTTCACATACACCAAACGTACCAGAGAGGAACAGTAATGGCAGACAAACCCGCAAAGGATAATACTGAAGCTTCGGTTTTACCCAAGCCGGTAGATCCTGATAAAGAAGCCAGAAAAAAAATAAAAGAAGAGAGAAAAGCCCTTCGCCAGGAGCTAAAAGAGCAGAGAAAAGCTGCAAAGCTGAAGGAAGCTGAACTGGCAGAGAGAAATGCTGAGCTGAACGGTGATGATGGTGGTGGTGCGGCTACACTTGTTATCACTTTCATTATCATTTTGATCTGGCTCATTATTATGGGCATTTTCATTAAGCTGGATGTGGGAGGCTTCGGCTCAAATGTTCTTGCACCGATCATAGGGGACATACCCGGAATTAACAATATTCTTCCGGAGGGAAGCTACACACCTACAGAAAAGAAGAAGCAGGAAGAAGCACAACAGCCGCTGGTGAATCCGGTTGATGAACAGCTTGCGAGCAGCCTTGATGAAGCTAATCTCTATATCAAGAGGCTTGAGAATGAGCTTCGAAAGGAAATGGAAGAGAACAAGAATCTTCAGGAAGAGAATGAAAAGCTTCAGACCGAAGTGACCAGGCTCCAACCTTTTGAGGAGAATCAGTCCAAGCTCGAACAGGAAAAAGAGGACTTCTACAAGAACGTTGTTTATGCGGACAACGCGCCTTCAGTAGATGAATATAGAAAATACTATGAGGAGATTGAACCTGACGTTGCAGCGCAGATTTATGCACAGATCATTCAGGGACAAGCGGATGATATTGAGCTGGAACAATATGTAAAAGCATATTCATCCATGAAGGCAAAGGAAGCTGCAGCAATCTTTGATGCAATGATTGAGAATGATACCGGAGATGCGGTAAGACTTATTTCGAGAATTTTGGGCAAGATGAGTGCCGAAAACCGCGGTGCTATTCTTGATAAGATGACAGAGGAATATGCGGGTAAGGTTACCGACTACATGGAACCTGCCACACATAAGGCTACAGTATCCGGAGTAGGCAACTAAGCCTTCCCCTTGGGGGGAAGGTGGCACGAAGTGCCGGATGAGGGGAATTTTTATAAATTTTTAATATTTTTCGGCCATGCGGGTTAAGTTTTCTCCCACATGGCCGATATTAGTTATGTAAAGCTATGGGCAAACCATACCCAAATCTAAAAGGGAAAGGAGGAAAAAGCTTTGATAAGTAATGCGATTCCCGGTATTGGAACACTAAATACATATACCAATACCCAGACAGCAAAAGGAATTGCTGCTACAAAGGAGCAGACTACAGATTTCCAGAAAGCGCTTTTAAATGCCAACTCGCAGAAGCAGACAGCGTCAATTACAACAGATGTAGCAAGGACTCTTACACAGACAGGAGCAGCGACAAATAATGTAAGTGCGACCTACGAAAAGTCACAGGCAGCTCAGCAGGCGAGTACACAAAACAGTGAACAGACAGCTGTAAAAGAGACAACTACTACAGACGAGACAACGGCAGCAAAGACAGATACACAAAAGGAAAATGTAACGGCCGAGGAAGCTGTAGAAACTTCAAATGTCACGGAACAGACAGAAGAAAATGCCCAGGTTGTGGCAGTAACAGAAGAAAATGCCGGCGAAGACACAGCTGCTATTGCAGCGGCAGATGAAGCCGAGACCGCTTTGGAACAGGCTATGCTTGAAAGCAGCAGACTTCTGATGGAACAGCTTGCAGATGAACTTGGTGTCGATATCGAAGACATCGAGAATGCAATGGCAACACTGGGACTTACAAATGTAGCAATACTTGATCCTACAAATCTTACACAGATAGTTGGCCAGCTTACCGGTGCAAATGACGTAATGGCCATTGTAACCAATGCAGACTTGTATCTGAATGTACAGAATATGCAGGATGCGGTAGACACTACCAGACAGAACCTCATGGAGGAGTTTGGATTAAATGAAGAAGGATTTAACTCCGCACTTGAGGATTTCAATGAAGCTTTAAGTGAACAGCAACCCAGACAGGAAATTGGAGAAATTGTTGCAGATACAAATAATCCGGCAATTACTCAGACCTTTGAAAATGCGGTATCCTCTGAGGCAGTAAGACTTGACCTTACAGGTGACGGCATTGTAAAGGAAGTAAGCCAGCAGGTGGCAGAGGCGACTAAAACAGAAGAAACAACTACAACTACAGAGGCAGCAGGAATTGCTGAAAACGAAGAAGCAACTCCAAATTTCCAGCTTACAGTAGAGACACAGGAACATCACGAAGAGCATCATAGTGATAACAAGAAACAGGAAAACACAGAAGGGTCTGTATACAACCAGGTGATGAATCAGATATCAGCATCTCTTACCGAAGTAGTGGAGACCGAAAGCTATGGGCAGATGGCAAGGGCTAACACTCAGGAGATAATGGATCAGATAACCGAGTATATCAAAATGAATGTAAGATCCGATACAACCACAATGGAACTTCAGCTTCATCCGGCAAGCCTCGGAAATGTAAATGTAATCATCGAAGCGGCTAAGGACGGAAATGTAATAGCAAAGTTCCTCACTCAGAACGAAGATGTAAGGGCAGCCATTGAAAGCCAGATACAGCAGCTTCAGGATAAGCTTAATGAGCAGGGCGTAAAGGTTACTGCAGTAGAAGTAACAGTAAACGCAGGAGCTTTTGATCAGGCACTTAATGACAGCCAGAGCCAGAGAGAAGATGATGCTGATGCGCAGAGTTCTGTCAGAAAGCCCATGAGAAGAATAAGACTCGGAGACCTTTCCTTAGAGGAAGTCGGAGAAATAGCCGAGGAAGATCAGCTCACAGCTGAGATGATGGCGATTAACGGCAACTCAGTCGATTTTTCAGCATGATATACGGCGGAGGTAATTAAATGAGTGTAAATGCAGTAGTTCAAGACGGTAAACTCGTTGATACCAAGAGCAAAACCAGTGACGCTACTAAAGCGGCGGCCAATCAGGGATATGACAAAAACGCATTTATGAATATTCTCTGTGCACAGATGAAGTACCAGGATCCTTTGGAGCCGACTTCTAACACCGAGTATATCAATCAGTATGCGACCTTTACACAGGTTGAACAGCTATCCAATATGGCAGAGGCCTTCTCAATGTCCAGAGCATCCGACCTTGTTGGAAAAACCGTTATCGTTACAAATGAGGCGGGCCAGCAGGTTCAGGGCAAGGTTGACTATGTAACATACAAGAGCGGAGAAGCATATCTGAACATAGACGGAACAGATTACAAGATGGAAGATGTAAGCTCAGTAGCGGACAGCCACTTTGTAGAGATTCATGATCAGGCAGATGATCTTGCAGAGATGATGGAAAAGTTCCCTGTTTATGAAAACATGGTATTTACCGATGCGGATGCAATTTACAAGGCCTTCAGCTTTTACGAGAATATGGATGCGGATGCAATTGCTCTTCTTGATCAGTCTGATATTGATAAACTTGAAAAGTATTATAAGAGAGCTCAGGAACTTGTAAAGGAAGCTAACCAGAATCAGGCAGACTACGAGGAAAGACAGAAGGCAGAGAAGGAAGCTAAGATCGACGAGATAACAAACGACCCCGATGAAAGCGTATCAACCGAATAAATGAATCATATCATTTATTAAATTTGTGTAAATTTGTAAATTGGGTTTAAGTTTTTGATTAGCAAGCCGAAATATAGAGCGGTAAAGCAATTAGGCTTAGTGTTTGTTTATGGAAAGGAGTAAGCCGTGAGAATAGATAATACAAGCGGATTCCTTTCAATTGAACAGGTTCAGAACCAGTACTTTGGTCAGGGCGAGAAGATCAGAGGCGGCGCTGGCGTCCAGAATTCGGACTTTGGCAAAATCCTCTCTCAGATCGAAGAAAGCAGGGAGGGTGTCAGATTTTCAAAGCACGCTTCCAACAGACTAAGTGACCGCAACATTGAGCTCACACAGGATCAGATGAACCGCCTGAATAACGCAAGGAATCAGGCCAATGCGAAAGGAATAAACGAATCACTTATCCTGGTTGATCAGCTTGCCTTCATCGTAAATGTAAAGAGCAACACAGTAGTTACAGCGATGGATAGTCAGGAAACTGGCAGCAACATTTTTACCAATATAGACGGAGCGGTAATCGCATAAGTTCTATAAAATGGACAGAATGAAAGAAGAAATATGACCGGACCGAGGACAGGGCAGCTGTCCGTAAGCTTATCGGAAGTGGTAAGTATCTAAGGAGGTCACGAATTCCCGAACGCCAGACGGAATTCAATCACGTTTCCCCTTCTTTTTCATTCCAACCGGAAAATAGAATATGTGTGCCGTCCCCCATCAAAGTAGGAGGACATGCCTTATGATGAGATCACTTTTTTCTGGTGTAGCAGGACTTAAGACCCACCAGGTCAAGATGGATGTTATCGGTAATAACATCGCGAACGTTAACACCACATCCTTCAAGTCACAGTCTATCACCTTCAGTGATTTGATGTACCAGACTACGCAGCGCGCATCCAGAGCTACCGAGAGAACTGGTGGTATCAATGCACGTCAGATTGGTCTTGGTGCAAAATCAGGCGCGATTGCAACAGCAATCACTCAGCAGGGCGCAACGGAAACAACTAACAATCCGTTCGATATGCGAATTACCGGCGACGCTTTCTATGTAGTAAATAACGGAAACCAGACAATGTTTACAAGAGACGGTTCCTTCTACGTAGACGGTGCAGGAAACCTTGCAATGCAGTCAACAGGTTACTTTGTATACGGCTGGTCAGCACAGGAAGATCCCGAGACAGGTGCCATCACCGTTAACACAAACGGCGGTATCGGCAAACTTCAGATCATGAGTGCCGAGAACATGACATATCCTCCGGAAGGAACAACCGAAGGTCTCGTAAGCGGTAACATCGACGCAAACGATACAAACATCACAAGTGATAACGGAAAAACCGTAACTCTCGAGTTCTACGACAATCTTGGTTATCTCTACACAGCAAAATTCGCTGTTCGCGACGTTGATGACCTCGAGCATACTTATACAATGACTCTCGAAGATATCCTTGATTCCAAGGGAAATACAATCGGCGCAGAGAAGCTCAGCAACGTAACCTTCACAGACCTTGATAATGATGAGCAGACCTACGGACTTCGCGATTCATGGACAAAGACAGTTACAACAGTAAACTATACAGCAACAGTTGGTGCCAAGAACGTATCCTTTAAAAATTCGGCAGGATCAACCGCATACTCAGGAATTCCTACAAGCGGAGCAATTTCAGATCTCGTTGATAAGGCACCCACACTTCTGAGAAATGTATACGGACTTACAGTCGGAGTAGCAGGAGATACCTCAGTAGCATCTACAGATTATTACACAATTAACACCGACGGCTCCATCAGCGTATACCCTGTAACACAGGCAGATACATCATCATCAAGCCTTGGAACCTATTATAAGAACAGCAGCACAGATACCACAGTTACATACGGAACCTATGAGAATTCCACTTATGCAACACTTCCCAGAACTCTGGATATGCCCAATACAGGTGTTCTTGATTCCAGTCAGAAGGAAGTTTTGGAGTCAATGTTTGGTTTAAAGGTTGATGACCTTGATTATACTCCTAAGACAGGCGAAGACAGTGTAACTTATTCATATACACTTTCATCTGACGGAGTATCAGGTCTTACACTGTATAGAAACGGTGAATCACATGAAGAAAAGCCGCTTGATGCAGATTACAGAATAGTTAAGTATGATTCGGGAACAATTACATTGAATAACAGAAATACAGATACTAATATAGATGTTCCCGAAACTGCATCCGGGCCTAATGTTTTAACGGATGATCTGTTAAAGGCATATGGTTTATCCAGATCAAACTATCCGGTAGATGCGAATCATAATTACAGCTATACAATCAACCTTACAAACGGAAAAATCGATATTATCAAGGTTGAAACAACTGTAGCAGGAGATGGAACACTTACCAGGAATCTGACTGTTCAGGCAGGAAGTTATGATAATCCTACAGGTAAAGTGACAATTGAAGTTAGTGCATCAACAACAAAAGAAGTAAATATAACTGATACTATTAGTGCATCAACTGATGCAGATGTACTTACAGCTCTGGGGCTTACAGCAACAGCACTTCCGGCACAGAATGCAACCGGTACAGAGCTGTACACATATCAATATACGATTTCTGATACCGGAGAGATGACTGTTGAAAAAACGACAGTTGCAACCACACAGCTTACCGAAAGACCTTATGACAGCACAAAATATGTTTACTCAACAGAAGGAACAACAGCTGTTTTCAGTAAGGATAAGACAAATCATAAGTTTGACAGAAAGGGTTCTCTTTCAAGTCTTGATCCCGAATCACTTGAAATACTTGAATGCTACGGCATGACAGCAAATGATATCCCTGCATCTGATGACAACAGTACATATACCTACAAATATGAAATTGCCACAGATGGTAAGATTACTATCTACAAGACCACAAGTACAAAGTCAGCTGCTAACGAATATCAGAACCAAAATACCTATTCGGTTTACATGAATACCGGATCAAACATCGTATACAGAAATTACAAGAGCGAAGTTGAGACAGCAGTACCGCTTTCAGGAAATATCAGCTCACTTACAAACTCACAGAAGAATGTACTAAAAGCTATCTACAACTACACACCCGGTAATGATGATGTTACCTATAAGCTCAGCGATGACGGATCAACTCTTACAATCGGAACAAAGAATAACTCAGGTGTAAAGAGCTTTGCAATTACAAAGACAACAACCGAGACACAGCTTACATTCGAAATTGATGAGGACGAGACAACAGCTACATACAAGAATGCAAGTGAAGAAGGCAAGACAGTTTATGACAAGATTCCGAGAACCGGCTATGTATCAGAGATCTTCGATGCAACAGCTACAGCAGATTTCTTCCCGGATGTTTATAACTACACACCTGACAAGACTTCCGGAAACTACGAGACACTTACCTATCACATCCTTGATGACGGAACACTTCAGATTGTAAACAACGCAATTACACTTAAGTACAATGCAAAGACCGGCGCCATCGAGCAGCCCACAGAGAAGATCGTTCTTAATTTCAACCAGGACGCTGTTATCGATGGACAGCCTAAGATGGCAGGTTTCACAGATGTAAACATGGATTTCTCATCCACAACTAACTACAATACAATGGCAACCTCCACAATCGGAGCAGTTAAGGGTGATAAGGAAAGTCTTAAGACCGGACGTGCAGTCGGCGAGATGAACGGTGTTACAATCGGTAAGGACGGAACAATCTACGCAACCTATTCAAACGGTCAGACAAAGCTCCTTGGACAGATCGCAACAGCAGAATTTGCTAACGCATCAGGTCTTGAGAAGAATGGTGATAACCTCTATACACAGACACTTAACTCCGGTGAAGCTACAATCCAGGATGTAACAACAGACGGCGGATACATCACCACAGGTGTTCTGGAAATGTCAAACGTAGACCTTTCAAGTGAGTTCACCAGCATGATCACAACTCAGCGTGGATTCCAGGCTAACAGCCGAATCATCACAGTTTCAGATACACTCCTTGAGGAGCTGACAAATCTGAAGAGGTAATAACTTAGCGAGGGGGAGATAAAGGCTAAGTATAATATTAAAGGCGCTCAATCGAGCGCCTTTAATATTGTCGAAAATAGTTGGGGATAGTTGACACGGAAGGAAAGAAATATTTTTCTAATAAATCAATTTTCGCAGACGCATTCAATTTTTTATTGTATGATGGAAGTGAGATAATTATCAAAGCTACGAACCACAGAAGAGTTAGTCGCGAATCAGCAATTTTCTTAAACAGGGTTGCCAATTAGCAACTAGAATTTGATGAAACGGAGGAATTTGTTGACGTGTGTAAGGCAATGGAAGATTATACATAAAAACTAAAATTATAGGAGCTATTGAAGTTATGCGCTCTGTTGGAAACGCTGATAATGACATAATTTCTGCAATTGTAGCACAATATCACGTAACTAAAGAATATGTTCAAAAGCTAATGTCTCCTCAAAAGGCGTAACTCAAGATATTTTTTTCAGAAGGTATAAAGATGAAAACATCCAAGTTTTCAACTGCATTATTATTTATTTTGACTATGGCCATCATTGCAGGTGGCCTGTTTTTTGATGCACATGAGACAGCTGAACTCTCTGATTACTATGGAAATAGGGTGGTGACATGCGCTGACTGTGTTATTTACCCTTTAAAACCCGTCAATTTTTTTAAAGCAAATGATTCGTTTATAATTGATGCTTCCGAAGTCAGAGGCGTTCGCGCCGTATCGGAAGTCATCAAAAGACTTGAGAATAGTGCTGCAAGTAAAAGAATTGTAATTCTATCATTGATATTATGTATCCTGATTTCCGAGGGTGCATTCTATACATCGGTACTGCCGTCCGTTTTTCCATGGACAAATATAATTTGCTCCAGGAGAACATTGATCCGCTATATTCATAGCCAGGACGGGGCAAAATAATCATTTTTATCTTCATATGTAACTTACTGATCTGGGACAGAAGAGACCTGTCCTTGTTTTGCTGTGCAAAAACATAAGAAATGGAGATTAAAAATGTATACAACAATAATGACAAATATTATAACGATCATCTGCATCCTGATAGTAGCTTTTTCTCTTATATGGATATCATATATGTATAGAAAATCTGACTCTGAAAAAGAGCAGGAGAAGAAATTAGGAGAGGAAGATAAAAAGAATGATGAAAATTAATTACAAGAAATCCTTTATAATAGTGAAATAAAATTTCAATTTTCAAAATCGAATCTCAGGAAAACAGATTCCCAAATATAAAATACAAATAAACAAACCCGAAAAATTCTTTAAAGTAAAAACAGGCCATCATTATTTCAGAAAAAGAGCCAAAACTATTTTAATAAATCACGAGATGTTGTATAATCAAAAATGAAGTATGCACAAGATGTAGCGTGTAATTTTATTTCATCAAAAACTATATATTTTGAAATAAAAATACAAAAGCTGTGTTTTTGCGTCTTTCAGGATGCCTATTCATCGAAAAAGCATGATAAAATTATCTTAATTAAACTGATTCGTGATAATTTTGTTTCAGGGGAGATTATTTTCTGAATGCTTTTTTCAAAAAATAATTATATGAGGGCTAAAAATTGATTGAGATTACCAGAATTGATGGCCGCATTATGCTGGTCAATGAGGATCTTATAGAAACAGTGGAGGCCACCCCCGACACAGTCATTATTATGGCGAATGGACGTAAGTTTATTGTACAGGAATCTGTTCCTGAGATCATGAAGAAATGTAACGAGAAATAAGTTCGGCTAAAGTTTTTTTATGAGAGGAGAAAACTAAGTGGATATAGCGTCATTACTTGGTGTAGTGCTTTGTTTCGTTTTCATGATTCTGAGTATTGTGTTTGGTGCCGGTATCACCGGTGTTAAATACTTCGTCGACGCGCCTTCCGCGATGATCACGTTTGGCGGAGCTTTCATGGCGGTTTTGGCATCCAGGACCATGCCCAGTTTCATTAACGGCCTTAAATCCTACACGCTGATTTTTAAGATGCCGGCGGATGATACTAAGGCTGTTATCAAGCAGATAATTGATCTTTCCAATACTGCACGTAAAGAGGGACTTCTGGCATTGGAAGAAGCTGCCAGCAACATTGAAGATGCTTTCATGAAGAAGGGTGTCGGACTTATAGTTGATGGTACCGAGCCCGAACTGGTTAAGGCTATTCTTGAAGCTGAGATAGATGCTATGTCGGAAAGACATAAAGAGAATTATACATTCTTTGCTGATGTTGCAGGTATGGGACCTTCCTGGGGTATGATCGGAACCCTTCTGGGACTGGTTCTTATGCTGCAGAACATGTCAGATCCTTCATCAATCGGACCGTCCATGGCCGTTGCCCTTATCACAACGTTCTACGGATCGGTTCTTGCGAACTGGTTTTGCTACCCTGCCGAGAATAAGCTCAAGGCAAGGGATAATGCAGAATATACAATGAAAAGTATTGTCATTGAGGGACTTCTTTCTATACAGGCAGGCGAAAACCCGCGTGTAACAGAGGAGAAGCTTAAATCGTTCCTTTCACCTGCTAACAGAGCTGCTTATGAGGCAGAGAACGGCACCGGTGACGGAGGCGGAGGAGAATAATGGCTAAAAAACCAGAAGAAATAAAGCCCGGTTTGCCGGCGTGGCAGGGTACTTTCGGTGACCTTATGAATCTGCTCCTTTGCTTCTTCGTTTTGCTTTTCTCTATGGCTACCATGGATGCGCAGAAGTTCGAGGAGGTTGCCGCATCCTTCAGTTCAGCCTTTGGTATTTTCCAGGGTGGTGAAGCTGCACTTGGTCAGGGCGCGTTGGTCGGAGACGGTATTTCACAGCTCAATCAGCTGTCCAACTATATTATCTCAATGGGTGTATCTCAGTCAGGTTCCCAGGATGAGGATATTACCGATTCCGAGGGCGAAAATGCCAGTGAGAGCGGCGGAGCTGGAATAAACACAGAAGGAGACACCAGTGGTGTCATGCAGGGAACCGGAGGAGAAGGAAGCGGATCGGAAGGAGATGCAACCGGAACTGGTTCCGAGGGTGATTCCACAGAGATGTCTACAGAGAGTGATGCTACCAAGCAAGGTGCTAATTCCGAGGAAACTCAGGAGGCGGCTGAGGCTGAACAGCTCAAGGCTTCGGAGGCGCTGGCAGCTGAGGTCAATGAAGCTCTGGATTCATTGGATGTGGCAAAACAGGTTGATGTTAATTTTACCAGCCAGTTCGTGCAGCTGACACTTCAGGGAGCGATTTTGTTTGACACCGGTAACGCTGTACTTAAGCCGGGAGCAGACTCGATTCTTAATAAAGTCGGTTCGGTTCTTGAGAGATATGCCGGTGGGACGATAGAGATCGAGGGACATACAGATAATGTTCCGATGCACAGATCTTCAGGTAAGATAACAAACAATGATGAACTTAGTGATGCAAGAGCACTTTCGGTATTCTACTACTTTGTTGAGAATACCAATCTTGACCCTTCAAAGTTGAAGCATTCGGGAAGAGGAGAGTATGAACCGGTTGCGGACAATTCCACACCGGAGGGAAGAGCAAGGAACAGGCGAGTAGAGATAAGGATATACAATCCGCTCAGTCCAATGTATTAAAAGGGAGACAAAAAATGAAAAAGAACCTGCTTGCAATTATTATTTTGGCTTTACTTTTAGTTAACACAGGTATGACAGGATTTATGATGCTGACGGTCATGACCACCAACAATCAGGCAGTTGCTCTTATCGGAGATATCGCAGCCGCTCTTCAGATTGAGGCCAACGGTGGTGAAAACGGTCAGGGATTTTCGGGATCCGCTACAGGTAATGTGGATATTGCAAATGTTGCATCATATTCCATTGCTGATATGACTATCACGCTTAAAGAGGACGGAAGCGGAAAAGCACACTATATGCTTACAACCATCGTTCTTTCGATGGATAAATCCAATGAGGATTACAATACCTATGGTACGGATGAAGCAATTGCAACCTATCAGGATATGATCAAGTCCAAGATCACCACTGTTATCGGTGCGTATACACTGGATGAGATCAGACAGCATGAGGATGAAGCCAAAGCTACTCTTCTGGAGCAGATACAGGAACTTTTCGGATCCGGCTTTATCTATGATGTAAGCTTTTCCGGAACCGTATATCAGTAATATATATAGTCTTTATTTTGGGGAGTATGAAAAGAGTTTGTTATGAAAGTACTTTGTTACTGTAAAAGTGAGGTGATCTACGCTTGAGTGAAGTATTATCACAGAATGAGATAGATAATCTACTCGCGGCTCTAAATACCGGTGAACTCGACGTGGATCAGATGTCCGCTGCGGATGAGAAGAAAGTCAAGGATTACGACTTTAAACGACCGGCGAAGTTCTCTAAGGAACACCTGAGAACCCTCGAGATGATCTATGAACATTATGGAAGATTGTTATCAACAACACTTCCGCTTTATCTTAGAAAAAATGTGCAGGTTTCGGTGGCAAACTCCGAGACCGTAACATATTCGGAGTTTAGTAACGCACTGAGTAACCCTGTAATTTTGGGAATTATAAATTTCTTACCTTTGCAGGGAACCATTATTCTTGAGCTTCAGGCCAATATCGGTTTTGCCTTTATAGACAGAATGCTCGG
Organism: Butyrivibrio sp. ob235; assembly: GCF_900109475.1. Classification (NCBI taxonomy): domain Bacteria; kingdom Bacillati; phylum Bacillota; class Clostridia; order Lachnospirales; family Lachnospiraceae; genus Butyrivibrio; species Butyrivibrio sp. ob235. The sequence goes on along the minus strand of NZ_FOBE01000001.1, from coordinate 483,365 downwards.
AGGAGAGGGCGTCGGACTTGATAAGACAAGGCCCTTTACCGATATTGAGATGCCGCTTATTGAGAAGCTGATAACCATATGTATGCAGCTTATGGTTGAACCGTGGGAGAACGTTCTTGCGATAAATCCTATCATGGAGAGGATTGAAACCAATCCGCAGTTTGCACAGGTTATTTCACCTACTGATATGATCGCGATCGTGACACTTAATATCAAGATCGGTGATGTCGAGGGACTGATGAATATCTGTCTTCCGTACTTCACGCTTGAGAGTGTTATGGATAAGTTGAATACGAAGTTCTGGTTTTCAACCATGCAGAAGCATGATGATGATACTTACGGTGAACATCTCGAGTCTCTTGTCAGACATGTCGATGTTCCGGTTAAGGCCATATTGGGGAAATGTAACGTATCGGTCAGCGATTTTGTTCAGCTCCAGAGGGGCGATATAATTCGCCTTGATAATCAGGTTAATAGCGAATTACAGGTATATGTCGGTGATATTTATAAGTTCACTGCAATGCCCGGAACAGCTAAAGATAAGTACGCCGTCAAGATAACGTCGGTAATTAGAGAGGAGGAAGAGTAGCAGCATGGATGGAATGCTTTCACAGGAAGAAATAAATGCACTGCTCGCCGGTATGGATTCAGGAGGTGGTGATGCCGGTGGCGGAGATGCTCCCGCTGCTGATGCGGGCGGAGATGCTCCTGCTGCAGATGCTCCTTCAGGCGGTGGCGGTGGTTTCGTTGCCGGAGAAATTGATGAGAGTCTTCTGAATGATGAGGAAAAGGATGCGATAGGTGAAGTTGCCAATATCAGTATGGGATCTTCAGCTACAACGCTCTATTCACTTGTTAACCAGAAGGTTAATATCACTACGCCTCAGGTAGAGCTTGCTAACTGGAATACAGTTTTAAATAATTATGAGAAACCCTGTGTATTTATTCAGATTAAGTACACGGTTGGTCTTGAGGGTACTAATATCCTTATCCTCAAGGAGCATGATGTTATGGTTATCACCGATCTTATGATGGGTGGTGACGGAACAAATACTGAGGGTGAGGTTGGGGAACTTCAGCTTTCAGCTATTTCCGAGGCTATGAACCAGATGATGGGTGCTGCGGCAACATCACTTTCTACCATGATTGGTCAGAAAGTCGATATCAGTCCGCCGGAGGCTACCCTGCTTGATATGATCGATGATGATCCAAGTGAGATTTCTGAGTTCCTGACAGGAACCTTCTGCCGCGTTACATTTAAACTGCAGATCGGTGAACTCGTGGATTCGACTCTTATGCAGTTGTATCCTATAGATTTTGCTAAGAGCCTTAAGGATACTATCAGTACCGAAGCACCTGCTGAAGAAGCTGCTCCGGCACCGGCGCCTGCTCCGGCAGCTGCACCCGATATGGGTATGGCACCTGATATGGGCATGGGCGCCGCAGCACCTCAGGGAATGCCTGCAATGGATCCTTCAATGATGCAGGGGATGCAGCCCCAGATGGGTATGCCTCAGATGGGTATGCCTATGATGCCTATGGGTATGCCTATGATGCAGCCTCAGATGATGGGAGCAAATGTTCAGCCTGCTCAGTTCCAGAGCTTTGCGGGTGGTGGCCCCATGATGGCAGCCGGAGAGAATATCGGCCTTATCAAGGACGTTCCGCTTGAGGTTACAGTTGAACTTGGTCGTACAGCTAAGGCAATTTCCGATATCCTTGATTTCGCACCGGGTACCATCATAGAGCTTGAAAAGGTTGCCGGTGAACCTGTAGATGTCCTTGTTAACGGTAAGTTTGTTGCAAAGGGCGAGGTTGTAGTAATCGAGGAAAGCTTCGGCGTACGTGTAACAGAAATAGTTCAGTAATTTTCTGAAAGGTCATAAAAATGAGAGTTTCATCGGTGGCGCAGCTGATTACTGTTCTTATATTGTTTTTTCTGGTCCTGGCTGCGACCTATTATGTAACAAAATGGATTGCGAAATATCAGAAGCAATCCACCTTCACATCAAATATGGAGGTAATGGAGACCTGTAGGATTTCAACTACAAAATATCTTCAGATTGTGAGGGTTGTTAATAAGTATCTGGTAATTTCTGTAAGTAAAGATTCGGTCACTCTTCTGACCGAGCTTTCGGAGGATGAGTATGAACCGCCGGCAGTAAGGGGTTCAGAACCTGTTGATTTTGCCAAGGAATTTGATAAAGTTTTAGAGCGGTTTAAGAAGAAGTAAAAGGTATGAAAAATTTTCGGGGAGTATTTGATTTAAAGCCATTATTGAGGAAAGGCATTTCTTTGTTATGCCTTTCTTTCGTTATGGCTTTTTGTATTTTTAACAGTGGGTCTGTGACTATATATGCATCAACCTCTTACATAGATGATACGCATCCTACAGATCCGACTGTTGACAGGGAGACTAATCTTACGGGGACGGACGGAGAGAGGACGAATATAACTGAGCCGGGTTCCGCTAAGGATGCAGACGACCTTAAAGAACTCAATATCGCAAATACTGTCACTGTAACCTATGATAACGGAAACGGGACTATAAACGGTGCGCTTCGTATCCTTATTACCCTGACACTTATCTCGCTAGCACCGCTTCTTCTTATCATGATGACCTGTTTCACCAGAATCATCATAGTGCTTCACTTTACGAGAACGGCTATTGCCACGCAGACATCACCGCCCAACCAGGTTCTCCTCGGACTTGCTCTTTTTCTTACATTTTTCATTATGCAGCCGACTCTTAAGGAGGTGTATGACACCGCAGTTGTTCCTTTTGACAAGGGAGAAATAGAGCAGCAGGAGTTTTTGGATACAGCTATGATCCCTTTCAGGAATTTTATGTATGGCCAGACTCAGACTAAGGATGTTCGCCTTTTCATGGAAATTGATGATATTGAATGGGATGGGGAACTGGACAGTATTCCCAATGCGGTTTTGGTTCCGAGTTTCCTTATCAGTGAACTCAGGACAGCTTTTATCATCGGCTTTTTGATTTATATTCCGTTCATAGTAATAGATATGGTTGTATCATCGGTACTTATGAGTATGGGTATGATGATGTTGCCGCCGACAACTATTTCCATGCCGTTCAAGATTCTGCTGTTTGTACTTGCGGATGGCTGGAATCTGATAATCGGAAGCCTTGTGAAGACGTTCTATTAAGGAGGTAACTATGACAGTAGATGATGTAACTGCCATCATGAGTAACGGTTTATTCATGGTTATAAAAATAGCGGTGCCGGTTCTTCTGGTATCCCTCATAGTTGGTCTCTCTGTTTCGATTTTCCAGACTGTTACGTCCATTCAGGATCAGACTCTGACATTTGTGCCAAAGATAATTATTACTTTTTTGGCGCTTATGCTTCTCGGAAACTGGATGCTTACTGAGCTGTCCAACTATGTAGTAAAAATTTGGTCAGATTTTTCTCTGTACATTCATTAGCGGAGGATGATGACTTGATAGATTTCACATTCACCTATGGTGACCTTGAGATATTTCTGCTAATACTTGTGAGGGTGACAATGTTTGTTTATATTGCGCCCTTTTTTAGTATGAATAATACACCGCACCGGGTAAAAATCTGTTTTTCGGTATTCCTGTCTTTTCTTTTATATGGCCTTGCACCTGTGAATACCCTCGAGTATAACACGGTATTAGGCTACACCATAATTGTCCTGAAGGAGTTCTTTACGGGACTTATAATAGGTTACTCGGCACAGATATGTACTTTGATAGCTTCGCTTGCAGGACAGGTTGCCGATATGCAGGTCGGACTTTCGATGGTACAGGTAATGAGTCCTAATTCAAGAGAGCAGGTGCCTGTCTCGGCAGGTCTTTACCAGTATTCATTTCTTGCAATGATGCTTGTGAGCGGTTTGTACAGATACTTTGTTTCGGCTCTTGCGGATTCATTTTTGCTGATACCGGTTAACGGAGCGATATTCAATTCGGATAAGCTTCTTAACTCAATGATAAAGTTTTTGAGTGCGTATATGATCATCGGTTTTCGCATATGTCTTCCGATTTTTATTGTCACATTCATGATGAACGTTATTTTGGGTGTGCTCGCAAGAGTTGCACCTCAGATGAACATGTTTGCTGTTGGTATGCAGCTCAAGCTTATCGTTGGACTGCTTATTATGTATATAACCAGTACGTTGCTTTACAATGCGTCGGATTTCATATTTTCCAATATGCGACAAATGATCACGGAGTTTATAAATGACCTTATGTGAGGAGTTTGGACAACTTAATAATGGCCTTATGATCTCTTATGATTTGCAGTTTTTTGCGGATGGTCCCGGCGGTGAAAAAACCGAGGAACCCACAGCAAAAAAGTTGCAGGATGCCAGAAATGAAGGACAGGTTGCTAACAGCCGAGAGGTTGGAAATGCGGCAGGTCTTCTTGCGCTTTTTATTATGATCAGGCTTCTTTACGGATATATGGGGAATAATTTTTCGGGAATGTTCAAGTATGTATATACTCAGATTCCAGACATTATAATAATGCATTCCGGAAATACTCCGTTTCAGAATATTACAGCAGTGATGAAACATGCGGTAATTATCATGTTTCTTACGGCACTGCCTTTTTTTGCTGCAGCTCTACTTATCGGACTTGTGTCTAATGTTGCTCAGGTTGGATGGAAGGTGACAAGTAAGCCTCTTCAGCCCAAACTTAGTAAACTTAATCCGATAAATGGTTTTAAGAAGATTTTTTCTTCGAGATCTTTATTTGAACTTTTTAAATCAATTGCCAAAATAGCTATAATAAGCTTTGTTGTATATAACTATTTTACAGGTGTCACAGCGTCGCTTTTTACACTCTATGATATGCCTTTAAAACAGGCCATTGGTCTTATGGGATCGATGGTTATCGATGTTGGAATAAGGATTGCTGCGATTTATGTAATTATCGCGGCGGCAGATGTTGTCTTCCAGCGAAGGAAATTCAAGAAAGATATGAGAATGACCAAGCAGGAAGTAAAAGATGAATATAAGAATACAGAAGGAGATCCTCAGATCAAGGGACAGCAGCGTCGCCGAATGATGCAGGCTTCACAGCGTCGAATGATGCAGGAGCTTCCTCAGGCAGATGTTGTCATCACAAACCCTACTCATTATGCTGTTGCGATTTCTTATGATGCTGATCTTTACGATGCACCTAAGGTTGTAGCAAAGGGTGAGGATTATCTGGCTCAGAGAATCAAAGATGTTGCCAAGGAACATGGCATAGAAATAGTTGAAAATAAGCCTCTTGCCCGTATGCTTTATGCAAATGTGGAAGTCGGAGAGTTTGTCCCGCCGGAGCTGTATCAGGCAGTTGCTGAGGTTCTGGCATTTGTATATCACCTGCAGGGAAAAGTGTAATTACTTAGCGAGGTATTTTCGAGTCTGGTGAGATGTCATACAGAGTAGAGCAGAACTTCCTCTAAACTTGTGTCCCATTTTTCTCTTGAACACAATATATGGTATGCGCTATACTAATTATGTATAATTATGAAAAAATGGGGAAAGGGGGATAATCATGAATTCAGGCTTGCTTGAAACAATAAGAAAGCGTGCTTTTGATTATGGAGTAGCGCTTTATTTTGTTGCAGCTATTATGATGCTCATTATCCCTATTCCTACGTGGCTGATGGATACGCTTCTGGCGATGGATTTGTCACTTTCTTTTGTGATACTTTTTACAGCCATGTTTTCCAAGGAAGTACTGGATATGTCATTCTTCCCGACTATCCTTTTGTTCACCACAATTTTCCGTATTGCACTTAACGTATCATCTACGCGTCTTATACTCACTGGAGGAGATGCCGGAAGGGTTATTGAGGTATTCGGATCTTTCGTAGGAGCCGGAGATCTTATCATTGGTGCGATTGTGTACGGAATGCTTATTCTTGTTCAGTTCATGGTTATCAACAAAGGTTCTGAGCGTGTCGCTGAAGTATCGGCTCGATTCACACTGGATGCTATGCCCGGTAAACAGATGGCTATTGATGCCGATCTTAACACGGGAGCTATCACAGATCAGGAAGCAAAAGAGAGACGTGAGAAGATCCAGAATGAAGCGAGTTTCTTTGGAGCAATGGACGGTGCTACGAAGTATGTAAAAGGAGACTCGGTTGCAGGACTTATTATCACCATAGTAAATATTGTCGGTGGTATCCTGATGGGTGTACTCAGGCAGGGGATGCCTGTAACGGATGCACTTGATAAATATTCCATCCTTACAATGGGTGACGGACTTGTAAGTTCCATACCTTCACTTCTTGTGTCGCTAAGCACAGGTATTCTTGTTACAAAAGGCGGCAAGGAAGCAGACTTTGGACCTGCTCTTATTGGGCAGCTCTTTTCCATGTCCAAGACATTGTATCTGGTTGGCGGCGTAGTGGCTGCTCTGGGCGTATTTACACCGCTTCCTAATATTTTGTATATACCGCTCGGAGGCCTTATAGCGGGACTGGGTTTCCTTATGGACAGAGAATCGAAGATTGGTGCGACTGAGGAAGAGGTTATGGCTGAAGAGGAGCAACAGGCTGAGGAAATCAGGCAGCCTGAAAATGTTACAAGTCTTCTTCAGGTTGATCCTATAGAGCTTGAATTCGGATACGGCATTATCCCACTTGCTGATGTAAATCAGGGTGGTGACCTTCTTGACCGAGTTGTTATGATACGTAGACAGATTGCGCTTGAGCTTGGTACTGTGGTGCCGATTATTCGTCTTCGTGATAATATTCAGCTCAATCCCAATCAGTATATTATTAAGATTAAGGGCATTCAGGTAAGTGATGGCGAGATTCTGTTCGACCACTATATGGCGATGAACCCCGGTAACGTCGAGGAGGAAATAACGGGTATTCCTACCTTTGAGCCTTCATTCCATCTGCCTGCAACCTGGATAACAGAGAGCCAGAGAGAGCGTGCGGAATCGCTCGGTTATACCGTAGTAGATCCTCCTTCAATCATTGCTACTCATCTGACGGAGGTTATCAGAAACCATATTGCAGAGCTTCTCACAAGACAGGATGTTCAGAATCTTGTTAACAATCTGCAGGAGAACAATCCTGCACTTGTTGATGAACTTGTACCTAAGCTCATGAGCCTCGGCGAGATTGAAAAGGTTCTTCAGAATCTTCTCTCAGAGGGTATTTCAATAAGAGATCTCGTTACAATATTCGAGACTCTGGCGGATTACGCTCCATCAACTCATGACAGTGATATTCTGACCGAATATGTGAGACAGAGCCTTAGAAGGGCAATCTCCAACAAGTACTTCTATCCAGGTGAAACTACAAGTGTTATAACACTTGATCCGAAGATAGAGCAGGAGATAATGCAATCAGTCAAGCAGACAGAGACAGGTGCTTATCTTACTCTTGATCCCACCAGAACCAAGGCAATACTCAAGTCTGTCGGTGAGCAGGCTAAAAAGCTTGAGGATGCCGGAATGATACCCATTATCATGACATCACCGATAGTTCGAATGTACTTTAAGAAGATGACGGAAGATTATTATAAGGACCTTATTGTTCTTTCATACAACGAAGTGGAACCTAATGTTGAAATGCAGTCTGTAGGAATGGTAGCGGCATAAAATGATTATTAAAAAATTTACCGGAAAAACTGAATCGGATGCTACAGAAATTGCAAAGAAGGAGCTGGGAGACAACATTGTAATAATGAATGTCAGACCGGTTAAAAAGAGTGGCTTTTTCTCTATTTTTGCGCCTTCAAGAATAGAGGTTACGGTAGCACTGGAAGACGAACCATCAAAGGTAACAAGGTCTGTTAAACCTGCAAAGGATTCAAAAACAGTAAGACCAAGTAAGCCCGCATCGATGGCAGACAAACTGTTAAAGGCCCAGGCAGACGGAGAGATTCCTCCGTTAAAAGTTTCTTCAGCTTCTCAGTCCCCTGCAACTCAGAAACGTGAGCCGGTAAAGGAACATGTCTTGCAGGAGGAGAGCAGCGCAATCGAGGAAAAACTGGACAGTCTTCATAACCTTCTTGAGCAAAATCTCAAAAACGAGAAGGATGATGTGAAAACAGACCTGTATTCTGAGGAACAGTCGGATATACATGAGGAAAAGAACACTGTATCGGAAGAGACACTTTCATTTGTTCGTGTACTATACAATACTCTGATAGAAAATGAGGTTGATGAGATTTATGCAAATCAGCTTACCGATGAGGTTGAAAAGGTAAGTAAACCCAATATTCCGATGGAATATGTTCTTGCCAATGTTTATCAGAAAATGGTACTTAAATTTGGACCGGCCAGCAGAATCAAGGAGAGCCAGGATGGTCCGATAGCTGAGATTTTCATAGGTCCCACCGGCGTAGGTAAGACTACAACAATTGCGAAACTGGCTTCGGATCTATGCATAAACAGAAAGAAGAAGGTAGCACTGCTGACAGTTGATACCTACAGAATTGCTGCCGCTGAGCAGCTTCGTACTTATGCGACCATTATGGATATTCCCTTCAGAGTTATTTATTCTGTTGAAGAGATGAAGCAGGCAGCTGAAGATTTCAAGGATTATGATTATCTCATGGTTGATACGGCAGGCCACAGCCTTCATAACGAAGAGCAGAAGATGACAATGATAGGTTTTATAAATGCACTTGAAGAATGCGTAGAAACCGAAAACTATCTCGTACTTTCCGCAACAACCAAATACAGGGATCTTATTGAGATAGCTGACGGATATTCGGAGCTCGTGAAATATAAACTGATTTTCACCAAGATGGACGAGACAAGCTCAGCCGGAAATCTGTACAATATACATATGCACACGGGGGCACCTATGTCATATATAACTAACGGGCAGAACGTTCCGAGCGATATTGCCGTCTTTGATGCACAGAGAAGTGTTAAGGGGCTTCTTGGCGGAAAATAGTAGATGATTTTTGCATATTTTGATAGAATAGAAACAGGATTATTTTTATGGATCAGGCACAACAGCTAAGAGAAATTATAAAAGCAGAACATGCCCCCCAGAGACCCCTCGCCAGAATCATAACGGTTACGAGCGGTAAGGGAGGCGTAGGAAAATCAAATGTTTCAATAAATCTGGCGATACAGTTTAGAAGAATGGGACAGAGAGTCATCATTCTTGACGCGGATTTCGGTCTTGCCAATATAGAGATTATGTTTGGAACCGTGCCCAAACATAATCTTAGCGATTTGATTTACCAGCATAAGAATATAAAGGACATTATTACCTGGGGGCCCGAAGGAGTCGGATTTATATCCGGAGGATCGGGAATCTCGGGTATGTATAATCTGGAAAGAAAATACCTGGTTGATATTATCGTTAATCTTGCTGAGCTCGATGCTATTGCAGATACAATAATAATTGACACCGGTGCGGGTATTTCGAGTGCAGTTATGGAGTTCCTCGTAGCAAGTGGTGAAATAATACTTGTTACCACTCCGGAACCCACATCGATAACGGATTCGTATTCTCTGCTTAAGGCATTAAACCAGCAGGAGAGATTTTCCAGAGACAATACGATGATTAAAGTTGTTTCCAACAGGGTTAATTCCGCAGAGGAGGGACAACAGTTATTTAATAAATTAAATGCTGTAGTTGCCAGATATTTAAAGCTTCCGCTTGCATATCTGGGAGCTATTCCACAGGATCAGATGTTGGCTCGCGGTGTTATGCAGCAATCGCCGGTTTCAATACAGTATCCTAATTCAAAGTCAGCCAAATCTTTTGAAAAGATTGCAGCTGATCTTGTGAAGAAAACGGAGAGTGAAAAATATAAGCCAAGGGGTATGGCAGCGTTTTTTTCACATATTATTACAGGTCGCAAATTGAATTCGGAGAAAAATACCGGAGACAAAGCATCCGGTCAATAAATAAAAGGTAAGAGGGGTACCTGTATGCTTGCGGACTATATTGCGCCAGGCAACAAAATTGAACTGAAGGCCATCGGGAAGGTCTGGATGGACGATGACAGCCGCACGAAGAAAATTCACCTAAGCAAGATTACCGATGTTTTGTCAGAGGACAGAATTGAAGTACTCATGCCGATGGACAAGGGAAAGTTGGTATTACTTCCCGTGGACGGTGAATATAGTTTGTGCTTTTACAGCTCAAGGGGACTATTCCAGTGTTACGGAAGAATCATAGACAGATATCGAAGTAACAATGTCTATATTCTGGTCCTTGATCTTCTGAGCAACCTTCAGAGGTTACAGAGAAGAGAATACTACAGATTTAGTTGTGCGTTGGAACTGAGGTCGAGGATATTCTCTGAGGAGGAAGTGGAAGCTATAAGACGAAATTGGGGACTTCTGCTTGGGACGAATAAGCCTCTTCAGCGAAGTGTAATAGTGGATATCAGCGGCGGTGGTTTACGATTTGTCGCTAATTTCCAATATGAAGAGGGCAGTACGATTTACTGCTCATATCGCTTACCCGGAAACATTAATAATGTGGAGTACGAGATGGTGTGCACCGTACTTCGGGTACAGGAACTCGAAAACAGGCCGGGACTGTATGAGCACCGCATACAGTACAGCTACATTGACGAAACTTCCAGAGAAGATATCATACATTTTATCTTTGAGGAAGAACGAAAAATTAGAAAGAAGCAAAACTAAATGTCGAAAAAAATTTTATTAGTTGATGACTCTGCACTCATGAGAACCGTACTTAGTGATATAGTTAATTCAGATTCAAGATTTCAGGTTGTAGATAAGGCTAAAGACGGAGTTGAAGCCCTTGAGCTGCTGAAGAAAAATTCATATGATGCATGTATTCTTGATATCAACATGCCTCGCATGGACGGAATTACGTTACTCAAGGAGATTAACAAAAATAAAATAAGGGTGAAAGTTATGATGTGTTCCACAGATACTAAGGAAGGGGCGAAGGTTACCCTCGACTGTTTGGAACTCGGCGCCCTTGATTTTATTCACAAACCGGATCGCGCCTCGGATTGCCGCGGCGATGATTTCACTACGACGCTTACAAGAACTCTCGCAGCAGTTTGCGATTCAAAAGCGCCGGTTAGTGCGAAGGCTTTTTCGATTGATGAAATCAAAGCCTCTCGTAAGATGGTGGATATTGTCGCTAAGCATGCAGACAAGGTCACAGGTAATCGTATCGTTGCGATTGCAAGTTCTACGGGTGGGCCTCGTGCGCTTCAGGCGGTTATTCCCAAACTTCCCAAAAATCTTAAAACACCGGTTGTACTTGTACAGCACATGCCGGAAGGCTTTACAGCATCCCTTGCTGAGAGACTTAATTCCTTATCTGAGGTTACGGTTAAGGAAGCAGCTGAAGGAGATGTTCTTCAGGCCGGCACTGTCTATATCGCGAGAGGCGGAAAGCATATGCATGTATTGACCTCCGGTGGAAAGCACACCATTCACTATGTGGACGGTCCCACAAGAGAAGGTGTAAGACCATGTGCAAACTTTATGTATGAGTCACTTATGGATTCCGATTACGACTCAATTTGTTGCGTGGTACTCACCGGAATGGGTGCTGACGGTACTGAGGGAATTAAAAATCTGAAATCGGTTAAGAAGGTACATGTCATTGGTCAGGATGAAGCATCCTGCACAGTTTATGGCATGCCTAAGGCATTGGCAACAGCTGGTCTCGTTAATCAGGTCGTTACGCTTGATGACGTAGCCCAGGAAATCATTATGAACGTAGGTGTTCGATGACTAGCTTTTCCTGATTTCTGACACCTGCGTGAGGGTTTTCTTATGGAGGTAAAGGGATTATGGATGTTTCTCAGTATCTAGGCGTCTTTCTCGACGAAGCAAAGGAGCATCTGCAAACACTGAATGACAGCATCATGCAGTTGGAGCAGGATCCGGAGAACGAGGATTGTATTAATGAAATTTTCCGTTCTGCGCATTCTATGAAAGGAATGGCAGGTACCATGGGTTATAAGAACATGCAGAATCTTACCCATGATATGGAAGATGTATTTTCTGATGTGCGTAACGGCACACTCAAAATCGATTCAAGCATGATCGACACTTTGTTCCAGTGTCTGGATGCAATACAGGCTTATGTGGATAATATCACAGAGTCACAGGACGAAGGAACTGAGGAAAATGCTAATATTATCAAGGCTTTGGCTGATATCAGAGCTGGAGCATCAGGCGGAGGAGCAGCACCCGCAGCGCCCGCAGCAGAAGCGGCACCTGCAGCAGAAGCAGCACCTGCAGCAGCGCCCGCAGCAGCACCTGCAGCAGGAGGACCTGCACCCGATGCTGATCCTACAAAGGACTACAGAGCTATAAAGATTGATCCTGACACCAAGGGCAATTTGGAAGATATGAAGAGTCAGGGCAAAAAGCTTTATGGCCTTAATGTTAAGATACAGGAGAGCTGCATTCTTAAGGCAGCCAGAGCATTCCTCGTGTTTAAGGGAATAGAGGATATCGGTGAGCTTGTTGTTTCCGAGCCTTCTACCCAGGATATTGAGGATGAAAAGTTTGAATTCAATTTTAGTCTAATCATTTCTACAGACGAAGAAGATAAGGAAAAAATCAAAGAAATAGTAAAGAGCGTTTCTGAAATTGAGGACTGCGAGATAGGTGATTATGATCCTAATGCAGCAGCCAGCACGGAGGAAGCAGCTCCCGCAGCAGCACCTGCAGCCGCAGCAACACCTGCACCCGCAGCAGCTGCTCCTGCAGCACCCGCAGCGCCTGCAGCTAAGCCTGCAGAGAAGGCACCGGCTAAGGATGCCGGAGGCAAGAAGCCTGTTGGTAAGCCTGTTGTTAACCGCACAGTTCGTGTTGATATCGATAAACTGGATGTCCTCATGAACCTGGTAAGTGAGCTTATCATTGCGAAGAACTCTTTGATATCTGCCGCAAATTCAGCAGGAATTGTAAGTGGCAATGTAAACGAGCAGATAGAATATCTGGAAAGCGTTACTACCAATCTTCATGAATCTGTCATGAAAGTCCGAATGGTACCTATCGAGAGCGTACTCCAGAAATTCCCTCGTATGATTAGAGATCTTAATAAGCAGCTTGGCAAGACAATGGAACTGACCATGACAGGTGAAGATACTGAAATGGACAGAACCGTGGTTGATGAAATCGGTGATCCTCTGATGCACTTGTTGCGTAACAGTGCCGATCACGGTATTGAGTCCGCAGAACTTCGTGCCGAGAGAGGAAAGACCGAAGAAGGTCATATTTTCCTGCATGCGTTCCAGGATGGTAACAGCGTAGTTATCGAAGTTGGTGACGATGGTAACGGTATCGATGCTGAAATAGTTAAGAACAAAGCTATTGAGAAAGGTATCGTAACACCTGAGGAAGCAGCTTCACTTACAGAGCAGCAGTGCGTGGATTTCCTTTTCCATCCCGGATTCTCCACAGCAAAGCAGGTTACTGAAGTATCAGGACGTGGCGTAGGTCTTGACGTTGTTAAGTCAAAGATTGAGTCCCTATCCGGTGAAGTAAGTGTTAAGACAAAGCTTGGAGAAGGAAGTACCTGGCAGATCAGACTGCCTCTGACACTTGCTATCATTCAGGCTCTGATGGTTGTAGTTGGCGGTGAGAAATATGCAATTCCGCTTGATTCAATTCAGAGTATTGAGGACGTTGCTCCGACCGACATTAAAACAGTTGAGAATAAGGAGGTTATTAATCTTCGCGGAAGTGTAACTCCTATTATTCGTGTAAGCAGAGCTCTTGAAACAGAGAGCACGAAGAATGAGGATGAAGATCTTGTTGTTGTTATCACAAGAAAAGGTGATCAGCAGTTTGGTCTTGTAATTGATGAACTCATGGGACAGCAGGAAATTGTTATCAAGCCTCTTGGCAGATACATGAATAAGTGCCGTATGATAAGTGGCGCAACAATACTTGGTGATGGCGAGATAGCTCTGATCCTGGATACAAATCAGTTAGCATAAAAGTAATCACTTAGCGAGATTTTTTCGAGCTTAGTGTACTACTTTGTTCTGGCGAGCAAAGCGAGAGCAGAACTTCCGATTGAAGAAAGGATAATATTATGAATGAATTAAGAGATACTCAGGATGTCGGCGAACTGATTCAGTATATTATCATCAGGCTTGGCGACGAACAGTATGGAATAGATATCAAATATATTGATAACATTGTACGTATGCAGCAGATCACAAGGGTTCCGCAGGTAGCGCATTACCTTAAGGGCGTTATCAACATTCGTGGTGTCATTGTTCCTGTAATGAGCCTCAGACTCAAGATGGATATGGAACCGGATGAGATAACGGACAAGAGCAGAATAATCATTCTTAAGGCTGAGGAAGATACTCTTATTGGAATTATTGTAGATCAGGTTAATCAGGTTCTTACTCTTGGAAGTAAGAGCATTGAAAAGGTAACCTACAGTGCCGATAAGGGCAAAAAGCTTAACAGTTTCATAAGCGGTGTTGGAAAATATGAAGGTGGGCTTGTCTCCATTCTTGATCTTGGAATGGTAGAGATGGAAGATGACAAGGCTAAGGCTTAAGAGTATTTGAAGGAGGAAGACCTTTGAGTGAAATGAGTTTGGAGAATCTGTCCAGCCAGTATTTTGATGTCTTAAAAGAGCTGGGCAACATCGGCGCAGGAAATGCTACAACAGCTCTTGCACAGATGCTTAATACTAAGGTTGATATGTCTGTACCACAGGTAAGACTTCTTGATTTTAAGGACGTCGGAGACCTGATGGGTGGTGCTGAACAGATTATGACAGGCATTTATCTGAGCGTTGAAGGGGACATTAATGGAAGTATTATGTTCCTTCTGGGTATGAAAGCAGCCAGACATCTTGTTAATATGCTTATGGGTATTAAAGACAAGGACGAAACAGTTCCTTTTGATGATACGGAGCTTTCAGCAATCAAGGAAGTGGGTAACATTATTACAGGCTCTTATCTGAATTCACTTTCCATGATTACTAATCTTAAGTTGCTGCCTTCAGTACCGTTTATTGCCATTGATATGGCGGGAGCAATACTTTCTGTGCCTGCTATTGAGTTCGGTATGATGGGTGACAAGATTCTTCTTATTGAGACAAGCTTTTTTGACACCGAGACACTGAGCGGATATTTCATTCTTCTGCCTGATATGGATGGTTACAGCAAGATACTTTCATCTCTTGGAATGGGAGATGTCACAATTAGTGGATAAGGAGCTAAGTGAATGAGTCAAATTATCAAGGTTGGTATGGCCGATCTTAATATTTGCGTCTCTCCTGACGGTATCACGACACTTGGACTTGGCTCCTGTGTAGGGATTGCTGTAAGGGATCCGGTAACGAAAATTGGCGGTTTGGCACATATTATGCTACCTGATTCTAAAGAAATAAAAAACAATTCCAATATTCCGAAATTTGCGGATACAGGAATTGATGAACTTATTAAGCAGGTAGTGGCTAAAGGTGCCAATAAATCACGCCTTGTGGCAAAGATAGCCGGTGGCGCCCAGATGTTTGCGTTTAATTCCGGCAATGCTACCATGCGTGTGGGAGAACGAAATGTAGCAGCTACGATTAAAAAACTAAAAGAACTGGGTATTCCTATTTTGGCGCAGGATACCGGAGATTCTTACGGACGTACTGTTATTTTCTATCCAGAGAACGGCAACTTTGTCATTAGAGCAGTAGGAAAACCGGAAAAGACGATATGAGTGCTGAAGAGATTACTGAAGAGAAAATAGTAGAGGCCAGCGAAGAAAAGCCGGAAGAGAAGAAAAAAGAAAGAAAATTTCATAAGGAGACAAGGGTTATTACCGAAGCTCCTAAGACCAGACTTATTACCGCTTTCGTTATGCTGCTTGGAGGTGGATTCATGGCGATATTCACACTTCTGCAGCATTACGAAATCGGAGCCTGGATTAAAACTCTTCTTTTATCATTGGCTGTTTTTTTTGTGGTTGGTAGATTTTTTGAGCTGATTGTCAGTCATTTTGACAATTTGAACAGAGCCAAAGAAGATGCAATTCTTGTTCAGGAAGAGGCTATAGCTCAAAGAGAAGCCGATGAACTTGCTGCTGCCGAAGCTGAGGCGCAGGCCGAAGCTGAGAGGCTGGCTGCTGAAGAGGCTGCTGCTTTGGCAGATGAAGAAACAGAAAACCAAAATACACCGAATGAGTATAATCCATTCGGAGAAAGCGATGATTTCGTAGTCGGGGAAGACTTTTCGGAATTTTGACAGGGACTGTTAGCTTATGGATGAGACTGGAAGAAGTAAGCTTTGGAATGAATATCATAAGAATAAAGCACCTGAACTTAGAGAGAAGCTTATTTTGGAGTATGCTCCGCTTGTGAAACTGGTGGCGGGGCGACTTTCCATGTACCTTGGCTTCAACGTTGAGTATGACGACCTTGTTGGGTATGGTATTTTTGGTCTGATTGACGCCATAGATAAGTTTGACCTTATGAAGGATGTCAAATTTGAAACCTATGCAAGCGTCCGTATAAGAGGTGCGATTCTTGATCAGATAAGGAAGATGGACTGGATTCCCAGAACCATCCGCCAGAAGCAGAAAAAAATTGAGGCGGCGATACATGAGATCGAAAAAGAACAGGGGCATCCTGCGACTGATACGGAGATAGCTTCGAAACTCGGTATTTCCGATGATGAGTATGTAAACTGGCAGAATCAGATGAAGGTTACCGGTGTTGTTTCTCTGAATGAATTTATGGAACAGGGAAGCGATGTTCCGGAGGATACCAATAATCTTGCCTCGAGTTTTGAAAAACCCGAGGAAGCAATTGAAAAAGAAGAACTTAAGAAGATGCTTGCCGAAAGTCTGGCTCTTCTTACCGATAAAGAGAAGAAAGTTATTCTTTTATATTATTACGAAGAACTGACACTAAAGGAAATAAGCAATGTGCTTGAGGTTTCCGAGTCCAGAGTTTCACAGTTGCACACGAGAGCTCTGCAAAAAATGAGAGAAAAACTCGGAAAGTACATGGGCATACTTACACAACTTGGCTAAAGGGGCTAATTGACAGGAGGGTATGAATGAACGGTTATTTTCAACTAATCACTATGCCCACTACGACCGGTATAAAGGTTTTTCCGCCTACAGATTTCGGAGAAACCCTTCAATATGATGATATCAAGGAATACCTTGATGAAAGATCAATAAGCTATAGACCACAAGTGCTGAACGAGGCTGTTACGCAAGCGACAGGAGAGCTTGTTGTTTTAAACGACAACGCGGCTTTCCCGGAAAGAGAGAGCTACAGGCTCACTATTTCCCGTGACCATATGGAGGCCTCGGCATTTTTTTATGCGCCTTCCGAAGGTGCAGAGGAGATGACCCCTAAGGAGTTTATCGAAGATCTTGCGTACAGAAATATTGTATTTGGGATAGATTCTGAAGCTATAAGCAACTATTTCTCTGATAGAGAATATTGCAAGGAAATCGTGGTGGCAAAAGGGTCAAAAACAAGAGAAGGGACCAATGCGAAGGTTGATTATACCTTCAAGGCGGATTTGCATGCGAAACCCACTATGCGTGAAGACGGCAGTGTTGACTATTTTAATCTGAATATTATTAACCATGTACATAAAGGCGAGCAGCTTGCCATACTAACGCCCGAAGATCCCGGAGATCCCGGACAGAATATTTATGGCGAGATTTTGAATCCTCATCCCGTAAAGGCATTAAAGCTTGTTCCGGGCAAAAATACTTATCTTTCCGAGGATGGGCTCGTTTTATATGCTGATGCAGATGGGCATGTCACTTTGAAGGACGGTAAAGTTACGGTAAGTAACGTTATAGAGTTTGAAAACGTTGATGTCTCGACGGGAAATATAAATTATGACGGAAGTGTGGTAGTAAAAGGAACTGTAGCATCAGGTTTTTCAATTAAAGCAGGTGCAAATATTATCGTAAAAGGTGTTGTTGAAGGTGCCAGCTTAAATGCCGGAAGCGATATTATTCTGGAACGCGGCATTAACGGTATGGGTAAAGGAGAAATAAAGGCCGGAGGTAATATTGTTACCAAGTTTATTGAAAATTCGAAAGTAACTGCGAAAGGAAGTGTTACAAGCGAGAGTATCCTTCATTCAAATGTTTCTTCCGGAACGGAAATCAACGTTTCCGGTAAAAAGGGATTTATTGCGGGCGGCAGAGTTACAGCTACTGATAAGATAACCGCGAAGGATCTCGGAAGCGATATGGGTGCCACAACTATTATTGAAGTCGGTGCAGACCCTAATATCAAGGTAAGGATAAGAGAGCTTCAAAAGGCGGTTGCAGATTCTACTAAGCGTCTGGTTACAATAAAGCCGACTGTAGAATCTATTACAAAAAGACTTAAAACAGGCGGACAGCTTTCACCGGAACAGACCAGACAGGCTCAGCAGCTTATCACAATGAATAAAGTTCTGGTATCTCAGATTGAGAAGAACAATAAAGAACTTGAGCAGCTTCAGCAAAAGCTTGCGGATTCAAAGGATGCTTACGTCGTAGTTGAAGGGACGGCATATCCGGGAATTACAATTCATATCGGTGATCAGCAGACTACGCTCAAAACAGAATCTACTTATTGCAGATTCGAACTTAGGGATGGATATGTAAAAACCGGGCCAATATAATGTTTTTGGCGTTTTGGTACGATATAATAATTATAGAAAGGGGAGATATATTGCGGGAGAAGGGAGGTAAATATGTCGATTAACAGAATTGATTTTCAGGGCAATGTTTTAAGAACTAACGATTTTTCACAGATTAAGCAAAATGAAGACAACAAGGTCTTCACTGATCAGAATGCCTTCCAGACCGAGTTCAACAAAGAAGTTGATCAGAAGTCCAATTCTGTGATTAAGAAAGAAGACGTCTCCCAGCAGGAAAAAGAAAAACACGATGCCAAAGAAAAAGGAAAAAATGAGTACTTTGGAAATGGCGGAAAAGGTAAAAACAAGTATAGAACTCCCGAGGAGCTTGAAAAGCTGTCTGAAACCCTTATAGGGGCCGATGGAAAGCCTTTGGATATGCATATTTCCTCGGGGTTTGACTTCAAAATCTGAACACTTTATAATACTAGATAATGTATTTCGTTATGGAGGAGCGGGATACTTTTGCTCGAGTGGGGATGTTATGATAAGTGTCACGGAAATAATTTTAATCGCCGCCGGAGTCCTGGCGGTTATAATAGGGTATCTGATTCCGGGAGGCAAAGAGGCTGCCGGTTTCGATTTTGACAAGACCAATCAGAAGATAAATGATATGGTTTCCAAAGCGATCAAGAATTCTCAGGGACAAATTGATGAGATGCTTGATGATTGCATGGAGGAGGCAATTAATAAGGCCGAGCGTGCAATGGACAGGGTAACCAACGAGAAGATGTCTGCCATAAGCGAATATTCAGATACTGTCATGAATGATATCCATAAAAATCATGATGAAGTAGTTTTTATGTATGATATGCTTAATGACAAGCACAAGAACCTCAAAAACACTGTTTCTGAGGCTAATCGTGCTGCCAAGGAAGTAAAGGAAGCAGAAGCTAAAAGGCAGGCTGAGCTTGAGGAAGAGGCCAAAAAACAGGTTGAACTGGAGGCTCAGGCCAGAGAACAGGCTCTTCGCGAAGAGGAAGAAAGAAGACAGGCAGAGCGTGAAGCGGAAGCGCGAAGAAGAGCTGAGATAGAGGCTGAAGCAAAAAGAAAAGCGGCTGAGGAAGAAGCAAGACTACGCGCCGAGGAAGAAGCCGCAAGACAGGCTAAGTTACAAGAAGAAGCCGCAAGACAGGCCAGATTACAGGAAGAAGCGAAGCAGGCGGAGATTGAGGCAGGGGTGCAGGAGGAATCAGCACCGCAGTTTTCATCACTTGCCGATATTCTTGACAGAGCTGATGCTGCTGCAGCTAAAAAGACTCAGAACAGAGTAATAGGTTCGGAGCCTGAAAGTGCAGCCCAGGCTATGTCGGAAGAACTGGAGTATTATGATAACGAGCCAATGGAACTTCGCTCACAATATTGGCCGGATTCAGATGAGAATGATTTTCTTGATGATATTGCTGATGAGGTTATTGAGAACACTCCCCTCGTACAGCCTGAAATTCAGACTGCTGTTGCTGTAGATGATTCTACTGAACAAATCCCAATGGAAGAGGCACCTGCTCAGGTTGAAAAGCCTGCGAAGGTAGTTTCAATTTCCGATGCTACAAGGAAAAAGACTATTGAAGAGGTGGTTGTTCCGAATAATGATGTAATAAGTGATCCCGCTTCAAGAAATCAGAAAATACTTGATATGCATAAGGCAGGAAAGTCAGCGGTAGTCATTGCGAGAGAACTGAGACTTGGCATAGGAGAGGTTAAGCTTGTAATAGATCTTGCCGGAAAACATAAGAAAAACCGCAGTTCAATAATGTAACAGCGGCTTTGGGGGAATGAAAGAGTTATCATGAAACTAAAATATTATTTAAGGGGACTTGGTCTTGGAATTGTCCTTACAGCTGTGATAATGGGTATTGCGCTTGGAAAACGTACTGCCAAAATGAGTGATGAGGAAATAATAAAGAGGGCTAAGCAGCTCGGGATGGTTGAAGCCGAAAGTACGTTGTCAAGCTATTCGGAGACGGCTAAGAATTCGGAGGTAATCGATGAAGCCAATAACACTGCATCCGATTCGCAAGTGGATGAAAAAGGAGAAGAAATATTTGAAGAAATCCACGAAGACGAGTCTGCGGCAGGTGAATCAGTTCCTGAAGTGGATGAAAAGACGCAGGAGAGCGAACCGACTGGAGAAAGCAGTGAAAGCATTTCAGCCGAAGAAGATGTTAAGCTCGCTTCGGATGACGCTTCTGAAACAGCTTCCACAGAAACTCTTCAAGCCGAAGAAACAGGAGCAGAAACTTCAGAAACAGAAACTTCAGAAACAGAAACTTCAACAGACGAGGCGGAAACTGCCCCGGAAGAAGCCTCAGTAAGTGAAGCTGCTTCTGCAAACGATTCTTCTAATGAAAGTTCAGAAACTTCTCAGGTGGCAAACAGCAGTGATACAAATTATGTGGTTGTTGTTTTGCCAAGCGGCAGTGATTCGGATGATTGTGCCAGAATTTTAAGAGAGGCGGGGATTATTACTGACGGAGTAGAGTATAATAACTACCTTATAAGTACCGGGAAGGACAGATTTATACGATCCGGAACGAAACAGATCCCTCGAGGTGCTTCCTTTGAGGAGATCACATCAATAATTACCAAATAAAAATGTCTTGTCAAAAGCCCAAAATCATGGTATTCTTATGAGGCTGTGAGCATTTGGGCTTTTTTATGCCCATTTTTAGCTGACAGTGTAGCAAATAAACACGCATTTCCAGATTTCATCCGGTGTCTGACATGGATAGGGTGATAGCTTTCCAAAGGATTTAACGCCCCTTTGGGTTAAAAGAGCAAAGAAATGCGGAAGATTAACCAAATGGAGGTAATAACATGAGCGTTGTATCTATGAAACAGTTACTTGAAGCAGGTGTACATTTCGGACACCAGACCAGAAGATGGAACCCTAAGATGGCTCCTTACATCTTCACAGAGAGAAACGGTATCCACATTATTGATCTTCAGAAGTCAGTTGTTAAGGTTGACGAGGCTTACAAGGCAGTATTTGAGATCGCATCACAGGGTGGTACAGTTCTTTTCGTTGGTACTAAGAAGCAGGCACAGGATGCAGTTAAGTCTGAGGCTGAGCGTTGCGGCATGTACTATGTAAACGAGAGATGGCTTGGTGGTATGCTTACCAACTTCCGTACAATTCAGAGCAGAATTGATCGTCTTAAGAAGCTTGAGAAGATGCAGGAAGATGGTACTTTCGATGTTCTTCCTAAGAAGGAAGTTGCACAGCTCAAGAAGGAATATGAGAAGCTTGACAAGGTTCTTGGCGGAATCCGCGATATGAAGAGAATCCCTGATGCTATCTTTGTAGTAGATCCTAAGAAGGAAAGAATCTGCATTCAGGAAGCTGAGGCACTTGGTATTACACTTATCGGTATCGGCGATACAAACTGCGATCCTGATGAGCTTGATTTCATCATTCCCGGAAATGATGATGCTATCCGTGCAGTAAAGCTTCTTGTTGGTAAGATGGCTGACGCTGTTATCGAGGCTAACCAGGGTGCAGAGAACCTTACATCTGAGGAGCAGGTTGCAGACGAAGAGGCTGCAGAGGCTACTGAGGAGTAATCCTTATTCAGAATATTATTTGAAAAATATAATTTAAATATCGTGGAGGATAATACACATGGCTATCACAGCAGCAATGGTTAAAGAGTTACGTGAGTCTACCGGCGCAGGTATGATGGAGTGCAAGAAGGCTCTTACTGAGACAAACGGAGACATGGACGCAGCAGTTGAGTTCCTTAGAAAGAACGGTCAGGCTAAGGCTGAGAAGAAGGCTAGCAGAATCGCAGCTGAGGGCCTTACAAGAATCGCAGTTAAGGATGATAAGACTGCAGCAGTTGTAGAGGTTAATTCAGAGACAGATTTCGTTGCTAAGAACGAGCAGTTCCAGACTTTTGTTGAGGCAGTTGCAAAGCAGGCTGTTGAGTCTGATGCTAAGGATATGGATAGCTTCATGGCTGAGAAGTGGAATGTTGATACTTCTAAGACAGTTAAGGAAGCACTTATCGATATCACAGCAGTTATCTCTGAGAAGCTCAGCATTCGTCGTTTCGAGAAGGTTACTGCAGAGAACGGTATTGTAGTACCTTATGTTCACGGTGGCGGAAGAATTTCTGTTCTTGTTGAGGCAGATACAGATGTTGTTAACGATAACATCAAGGATGCTATCAAGAACATTGCAATGCAGATTGCAGCACTTTATCCTAAGTATGTTGATATGAACGATGTTTCTGAAGAGTTCAGAAACCATGAGAAGGAGATTCTTCTTGCTCAGGCTACTAAGGAGAATGAAGAACTTCCTGAAGGAAAGAGAAAGCCTCAGCAGATCATCGAGAAGATGCTCGAGGGCCGTCTCCAGAAAGAGCTTAAGGAGATCTGCCTTAACCAGCAGGTTTACGTAAAGGCTGAAGATGGTAAGCAGACTGTTGCTCAGTATGTTGCTCAGGTTGCTAAGGAGAATGGCGCAAACCTTTCTATCAAGCGTTTTGTTCGTTTTGAGACCGGTGAAGGCATCGAGAAGAGAGAAGAGAACTTCGCAGAAGAGGTTGCTAAGCAGGCAGGAATGCAGTAATATTCCTATCAAGTATTAGATTTGATTGCCCTTGCCGTTATATAACGGCAGGGGCGTTTTTATTGAATAATATCGAAAAAGTTTGTTTGGGAGGAGTTATAGATGGGGGCAGTTAATCTTAAAGGTACGGGAAAAGGAATTATCCTTGAACTGGATCCCAAGGAGTCATTTGAGATTCTTGTTAAAGAGATTGCTGACAAGTTCCGTGAATCAAAATCCTTTCTGGGAAAAGCCTCTATGGGGATGATAATAAGAGGCAGGACTCTTTGTGACAAAGAAGAGAATGAAATTCTTGATACTATTTCCAATAATTGCGATATAGATGTGTGCTGTGTTATCAGAGATGATCCGGACACCGACAGAATTTTTGCAAGCTATGTAAAACAACCTGTAATTGTACAACAGGAAGAGGATAGTAAACCGGATGAAGAACAGTTAGGGATTGATCCGGATATTATAAAAAAACAGGCAGATATACATACGGGTAATCTGAGATCCGGCCAGGACCTTTCTTTTGTCAAAAGTGTAGTAATTCTGGGGGATGTTAAACCCGGAGCATCAGTAAGTTCGGAGGGCAATATTTTTGTTATGGGGGCTCTTAGAGGCAGTGCACATGCAGGAAGCACAGGCGATGAGAGTGCTTTTATAATGGCGTTGGAGCTTGATCCACTGCAGGTCAGAATTGCCGATAAGATTGCTATTTCTCCGGATTCAGATGAGGGCCCCAGGCTGAAAATGAAAAGTTTTATGAAAGGTCAGACTGACAAAAAAACCGAGGTGGCATATATTTTAAACGGACATATTGTAAAAGATGTTTACGGCGCAGCATTTTTGAGAGATAATCGTTTTATATAAATTTTCTATGGAGGGTTGTATGGGAGAAGTAATAGTCGTAACTTCCGGCAAAGGCGGTGTTGGAAAAACAACAACTACTGCAAATATTGGTACAGCGCTTGCAAAGCTTAACAAGAAGGTTGTGCTGATTGATACCGATATTGGGCTAAGAAACCTTGACGTTGTCATGGGTCTTGAAAATCGAATCGTGTATAATCTTGTCGATGTTGTTGAGGGGAGTTGTAAGGTGAAGCAGGCGATGATAAGAGATAAGAGATTTGATACTCTATTTCTTTTGCCGGCGGCACAAACCAAGGATAAGACCAGCGTGACACCTGATCAGATGAAGATGCTTTGTGAGGAACTGAAGCAGGAATTTGATTATGTTATTATGGATTGTCCTGCCGGTATAGAGCAGGGCTTTAAGAATGCTATAGCAGGTGCAGAAAGAGCTATTGTTGTTACTACTCCTGAGGTTTCTGCTGTACGAGATGCAGATAGAATAATTGGTCTTCTGGAAGCTAATGAGATAGGACAGACTCAGCTTGTTGTCAATAGAATAAGACCGGAGATGGTTAGAAGAGGCGATATGATGAGCGCCGATGACGTTGTGGATATTCTTGCTATTGATCTTCTTGGTGTCGTACCGGACGATGAGAATATAGTTATTGCAACCAATAACGGAGAACCGCTTGCAGGTGACAGTACACTTGCGGGACAGGCATATATGAATATATGCCGAAGGATACTTGGTGATTCTGTTCCGTTCCTTGATCTTGATGAGAGAAAGGGATTGTTCGCAGCTATAGCCAGCGTTTTCCATAGGTGATAGGGGGATATGTCATGAATCTGACAGATGTTTTTAAGAAAAAAACTTCCGGTCAGGCAGCCAGGGATCGCCTTAAACTTGTTCTGGTTTCTGACAGGCAGAACTGTTCACCTGAAATAATGGATCGAATTAAAAATGATATAATCGAAGTGCTTTCAAAATATGTTGAAGTGGATAAAGAAGGCCTTGATATTAAGTTTACACAGATGGATACAGAAGGGACAGGCGATGAAAAGAAATGTGTTCCTGCCCTATATGCGAATATACCGATTAAGAATATTAAGCATCAGGTGAAAGAATAAAAATATGAGGATGCGGTCAGCATCCTTTTATTTTGGAATCAATCATTTAAATTTTGATTATATTTTTATTAAAAATATTGATTTTGACTGACAATGTGCTATTATAAGATAGCAGTATAATTGCTCGCAATTTAATTTGTTGTTATTTGGAGGGAAAAATGAGTAAAGAAAACTTTGATCAATTAAAGCTTGAGAATCAGCTTTGTTTTCCGCTTTATGCTTGTTCTAAGGAGATAATAAGAGCTTATAAGCCTTATCTGGATGAACTGGATCTGACATATACTCAGTACATCACGATGATGGTACTGTGGGATAAAAAGGAGATGAATGTAAAGAGCCTTGGGGAATGCTTATACCTTGACTCCGGTACTCTTACGCCTGTTTTGAAGAAACTTGAGAGTAAAGGATATATAAAAAGGACCAGATCCAAGACAGATGAGCGTAATCTTCTAGTATCTATTACACCTGAAGGAGAGTCGATAAAGAATCAGGCTAAAGATATCCCTGGAAAAATAGGAAACTGCGTAAAGCTTTCCGAAAATGATGCTAAAGAACTTTACAGATTGCTATATTTGATCATTTCGAAAGTTCGCTAAAATTTTTATAAATTATTTGTTTTTTTTATAACAATTTTTTATGAAAAACTTAGTGTTTTGTGGTAGTATATTTAAGGCAACTTTTGCGGTCTTTTGCAAGGGATTTGCATAATATTATTATCCTGAAAGGGGTGGAGAATCTTTGACTATTTCAATTCTAAAAGCAGTAAGTTTCCTGATTCTTTTTCCATTTGTAATTGCAGTTCTTATGTTCTGCATTAAGAATTCATCACTACTGCGCAATTTTGTTGCAATTGTAGGAGGATTCAGTGTTATGGCTACCGCTATAATGGTAGGCATAAGGGTTCTTTCCATGAAGGGAACTACTCGCAATACATATCTGACTGCGACTGCTCCACATGATCATATTATCATGGGAGGAGAGCTTCTTCTCATGGCAATAGTTGTTTTCCTGAGTATAAAGTATAAGAAGTATTATGCTATACTTTTGTCCATGGTGGGTACAATTCCGGTACTTGCGATGGATTTATCAGGTTATGCGGTAGAGGGAGCGCCTCACTTAAGAGTGGATTTCCTCTCAGCAGTTATGATACTTATTGTTGGTATTGTGGGTATCCTGATCTGTATCTACGCAGTTGGTTATATGAAGGACTATCATAACCACCATACTGAGGTAGAGGACAGATCCAATTATTTCCTGGCACTTTTGTTTGTTTTCGTAGGTGCCATGTTCGGGCTCATTGTGTCCGATAATCTCGGATGGATCTATTTCTTCTGGGAAATCACAAGTGTTTGTTCATTCCTTCTCATCGGCTATACAAGAACCGAGGAAGCTGTAAACAACAGCTTCAGAGCACTTTGGATGAACCTTCTTGGCGGATGCGGATTTGGAGCGGCTCTTCTTGTCTGCAATCTTGTTCTTGGTATTTCAAACTTAAGTCAGCTTACAGCACTTGTTCCGAGACAGAATATGTTTGTAATGGTGCCTGTAACACTTATTGCATTTGCTGCTCTTACAAAGAGTGCACAGTTCCCGTTCTCAAGATGGCTCCTTGGAGCGATGGTTGCGCCTACTCCCAGTAGTGCACTTCTTCACTCAGCTACCATGGTTAAGATTGGTGTATATATGCTCATCAGACTTTCACCCATGCTTAACGGAACCTTCACAGGTGTAATGATCACTGTTATCGGTGGATTCACATTCTTTGCAGCATCACTTCTTGCTATCACAGTAAGTGATGGTAAAAAGGTACTTGCTTATTCAACAATTTCAAACCTCGGACTTATCACAGCCTGTGCTGGTACAGGTACTACAGAGGGTGTATGGGCAGCTACAATGCTTATTCTTTTCCACGCTGTATCAAAGTCACTTCTGTTCCAGACAGTCGGTGATATCGAGAACTGCATGCACAGCCGTGACATTGAGGATATGCATGGTCTTATTATCAAGCTTCCTAAGCTTGCATTCATAATGATCATCGGAATTTGCGGAATGTTTATGGCTCCTTTCGGAATGCTAGTTTCAAAGTGGGCTGCTCTTAAATCATTCGTTGATTCAAACTCTGTATGGCTTGTTCTTTTCCTTGTATTTGGTTCAGGTTCAACATTGTTCTATTGGGCTAAGTGGCTTGGAAAGATTTGTACTGTTATTCATCAGTCTTATGAGCTCGAGGATATTACTCCCAAGAGTGAGATGATTTCACTTGTACCGCTTACTATGATGATCATTATCATGTGCTTCGCTTTCCCGAAGATGTCTGACATCATGGTTCAGCCCGTACTTAATGAGGCATTCCACAAAAATATTCCAAATGTTATCGGTGGTTCCGATGTCATCATAATGATGATCATGGTAGCCATGATATTTGCTATTCCTATAGGAAGCAGAATACTTGCCATTGGTAAGAAGAGTAAGATGACTATGTCCTATGTTGCCGGTGTTAATGCCGGTGATGACCGTAATTATATTGACTCTTTCGGAAAGGCAAGACCTCTGTATATGTCAAACTGGTATATGACAGAATACTTCGGAGAGGATAAGCTTCTTGTTCCCAGTATTGTGATTTCTGCAATAATCGTAATCGTAATGCTGATTATAGTTTGCGGAGGTGCTTTCTGATGATTATGACAGTGATTAAGGTTGTTCTTTATATTTTACTCGCACCCATCCTGGGTGGACTCATGGAAGGTGTTGACCGTGTCGTATCAGCCAGAATGCAGAGAAGACAGGGGCCTCCGCTTTTCCAGCCGTTTTATGATGTTTATAAGCTTCTTGCAAAGCAGACCACTGTTGTTAACAGTATTCAGGTTCTCTTTGTGATTGCTTATACAATATTTACTATTTTTACAGGTGCACTTTTCTTTGGTGGCGGTGATATGCTGCTGGTATTCTTCGCTCTGTCAATGTCAGAGGTTATGATGGTTCTTGCTGCATATTCAACAAACGGTCCTTACAGTGCGCTTGGAGCAAACCGTGAGCTTTTGCAGATGATGTGTTATGAGCCCATGATTCTTTTGGTTGCCATTGGTTTTTATGAAGCAAACGGAAGCTTTATGGTAAATGATCTTATTCATGCTGCAAACCCTGCAATCATTAAGATTCCCGGAATGCTCATCGGATTTTTGTTTATACTTACAATCAAGTTTAGAAAATCTCCTTTTGACATGAGTACCTCTCATCACGCACACCAGGAGATGGTTAAGGGTCTTACCTCTGATATTTCAGGTACGAACCTTGCTTTCTATGAGATAGCGGAATGGTATGATGAAGTCCTTATGATGGGTATCGTTGCAATGTTCTTTATTTACAACAATCCTATCAGTATCGTTTGGGCTGTTATTGCATGCATAATATTCTATCTCATGGAGACACTGATAGATAACATATTCCCCCGTGTTAAATACATGGCGATGCTTATTTCCAGCTGGGTAGTAATTCTTGTAACAGCCGGAACAAACTTGCTTATCTTAAGTGTAATTAAGTAAAAGGAGAAACTATGAAAATTTCAAAATCACCCTGGGTGTTACATTATGATGGATCCAGTTGCAACGGATGTGATATTGAGGTTCTTGCAACGATGACTCCACTTTATGACGTTGAAAGATTCGGAATTATAAATACAGGAAATCCCAAGCATGCTGATATTCTGCTTCTTACAGGCGGTATAAATGCTCAGACAGCACCCGTTGTAAGACAGCTTTATAACCAGATGCCGGATCCCAAGGTAGTTATTGCCTGCGGAATTTGTTCCTGTGACGGTGGTATCTTCAAGGAGTGCTATAACATTCTCGGAGGTTCCGATAAGGTAGTTCCTGTTGATGTATATGTTCCCGGATGTGCAGTAAGACCTGAGGCACTTATTGATGGTGTGGTCAAGGCACTTGCAATCCTTGAGGAAAAGAGAGTTAAGGTTAAGGAATCAATGAAGCAGGGTTACTGCACAGTTGATTACAGTAAGATTGCAGTTCGTATGAAGGCTGAGGATTATGATCCGGCTACGCAGTATGATGCAGTTTTGACAGAAGAGGCATTAAGAGAGCAGGCAGAGGCCAAGATGGCACAGACAGCTAAGCCTGCACCTAAGCCGGCAGCGCCCGCTGCTGCAGCTCCTGCGAAGGCAGCTGCACCCGCAGCACCTGCAACTGAAACGGCTGCGCCTAAAAAGGATGAAGGAGGAAACGCCTGATGAATACAGAATTTAAGATTGTTAAGGCGGAGGAAGTCATCGACGAGGCGCAGAAGCTGAAGTTTGATGGTTACCATCTTATGCAGCAGTGTGCGACAAAGACCGCTGAAGGCTATGAACTTGTATACAGCTTTGGCAAGGCACTTGAGGTATTACAGGTCAAGATAATCCTTGAGAATGATCAGCCCATAAACAGTATCAGTCATGTTTTTCCCTGTGCTTTTCTTTATGAAAACGAGATGCATGACCTGTTCGGAATAGATATTCAGATGATCAGTCTTGACTACAAGGGTAATTTCTATAGAACAGCTATAGAAACTCCATTTAAGTAACTTCCTTGTGATTAGTTTGTATTAATAACGTAAATAGAAAGAGGAGATTCTATGTCAACTAGAAGTGTAATTCCTTTCGGACCTCAGCATCCTGTATTGCCGGAGCCCATACATCTTGATCTGGTACTTGAGGATGAGAAGGTTGTCCAGGCTATTCCTTCCATTGGTTTCATCCATCGTGGTCTGGAAAAGCTTGTAGATAAAAAAGATTTTCATGAAATGGTATATGTAGCAGAGCGTATCTGCGGTATCTGCTCACTTGGTCATGGACTTGGCTATTGTGATGCTGTCGAGCACATTATGGACCTTGAAGTGCCTGACAGAGCGAAGTTCCTTAGAACAATGCTTTCAGAGCTTAGCAGAATGCATTCACATATGCTTTGGCTTGGACTTCTTGCAGATGCATTTGGTTTTGAGTCATTATACATGGAGTGCTGGAGAATCCGTGAAGAGATTCTTGATATGTTTGAGATGGCAACCGGTGGTCGAGTTATCTTCTCCATAATGAAGATTGGCGGACTTCGCCGCGACATTCCGGACGATATGCTCAAGGATTTCAGACAGAGACTTGATAGTATTGAAGAAGGCCTTAAGATGGTTAGCAAGCCTTTCTTCGATGATGTTGCTGTTAAGAACAGACTTGTAGGTGTTGGTATCCTTACTCCCGAGAAGGCAGATCTTCTTGGTACAGCAGGTCCTTTCCTTCGTGCAAGTGGTATTGCAAGAGATATCAGATCAACAGGCTATTGCGCATATGATAAGATTGAGTTTGAGCCTATCATCAGCACAGATTGCGATTCTTATGCTCGTACAGAAGTGCGTATCAAAGAGCTCTATCAGTCAATTGATATTATGAGACAGTGTATCGATAAGATGCCTGCAGGTGAGGTTGATTTACAGGTTAAACCTAATCAATTGCCTAACGGTGAGTACATGGCAAGAATTGAGCAGCCAAGAGGTGAAGCTCTTTACTATGTAAAAGCGAACGGTACAAAGTTTATCGATCGTATGAGAGTTAGAACTCCCACATTTGCTAATATTCCTGCACTTGTTGATATTCTGGCAGGATGTGATTTCGCAGATGTTCCGATTCTCGTACTTACCATTGATCCTTGTATCAGTTGTACAGAACGCTAACGCTTATTTAGAAAGAAGGTAGAGAGATTTGAGTCTAATAAATTTTAACGGTACAGTATTAAAAAATCTGTTCTCAAAACCTGCGACTCGTAAATATCCTTTCGAGCCAAAGGTATATCCTGAGCGTACTCGCGGTCATGTACAAAACGACATGGACGTATGCGTACTTTGCGGTCTTTGTTCCATAAAGTGTCCGACACATGCGATAACTGTTGATAAAACTGAGAAGACCTGGTCAATCAGACCTATGAGTTGTATTCAGTGCAGATGCTGTGTTGATAACTGTCCTAAGAAATGTCTTTCTATGGACACTCACTTTACAGAGCCCGGAACCGAAAAGGTTACCAAGACCTTTAAGCAGTCAGAAAAGGCTATTGCAGCTCAGGAAGCACTTATGAAGGCAGCCAAGGAACGTGCGGCAGCCGCAGCGGCAGCAAAGGCAGCTGCAGCAGGAAACGCAGCACCTGCAGCAAATGCAGCATCCGCAGCTAATGCAGCTCCTAAGCCCCAGGCACCTGCAGCAGAGAAAAAGGACGAATAAAAATGAAAGCACTTATCCGTGTTACAGGGGCTGTCCAAGGCGTTGGTTACAGACCGTTTGTAGCAGAGCTTGCAAATAAATATGAGCTCAGAGGAGAAGTGAAGAATCTTGGTGGTATAGTGGAAATAACTGCTGAGGGTGATGGTGATAAGATTAGCTCATTTACAGATGAACTTAAGACTAATTCGCCCTCGGGAAGTATTGTTTTGCGAGTATCACTCGATTATTCTAAATGTAACGAACCGGAAGGTCAAAGTGACCATTCCGGTTTTCGTATTGTAGAGAGCAGCGGAGAATTTGATAAAAATTATTTGCCTGTATTTCCACCGGACATAGGTATATGTCCGACATGTATGAAGGAACTTCTTGATAAAAAAGACAGAAGGTATCGGTATCCGCTCATAAGTTGTGCTTCCTGCGGACCAAGATTCAGTATATTAAAAGAACTTCCCTATGACAGAGAGACGACCACAATGGACGTCTTTTCAATGTGCCCGGTTTGTGAAAAGGAATACAGAAGTGGGAGAAGAAGACATGCCCAGACAATATCCTGTCATGACTGCGGTCCTCAAATCGTTTTCAGGAGCGGAAGTGATGGTGATTTCTTCGAAAAAGAAGATGCTTTGTCACAGGCGATACGGGTTATTAGAGATGGCGGAATTATAGGGATAAAAGGAATAGGCGGATATCAACTTGCCGCAAGTCCATATAATTACGATACGGTAAAAAGACTGCGTCTGCTTAAGGGAAGAGAACAAAAGCCATTTGCAGTTATGTTTGATTCAGTTCGGAAAATAGAGCAGTTCTGTTTTGTTTCGGAACTTGAAAAGAAGTATTTGGAATCTTCGGCAAGACCTATAGTTCTTTTGGATAAAAAAGAGGATCCTTTTGCGGAAAATGTATGTGGAGATTCAAGGCAGATAGGTGGATTTTTACCTTCATCAGGGGTTCACAGATTACTTACTCTTGAACTTTCCGAACTTATCGTGACAAGTGGCAATATTTCTGGGGAACCGATGATAACAGATGATACGGTTTTTGCTGATAAATTCGGGGATAGCATTGACGGGATACTCTATTATAAGCGTGATATTCTGAGACCGCTTGATGATTCAGTTTTACAGATTTATCGAACAGAAGACGACTATGAATGTCCAAGGTTTATAAGGCGCGCCAGAGGATATGTGCCGCTCCCGATGTTTTTGGAAAAGCCGCTTAAGGAAAAAATACTGTATGAGGCTTATGGAGCGGATCTTAAGAATTCCTTTGCTATAGGCTTTGGGGATAGAATTATCCAGAGTCAGTTTTTGGGAGATATGGAAGACTATAGTGTACTAAAGCTTCAAAGATATGAACTGGCGGAATTCGAGAAGTTTTTTAGAACTGACAATTTAAGTACTGAAAAGAAAATTGTCATTTCAGATATGCATCCGGGATATCATTCATCTGCTCTTGCAGATGAGGCTGGTGGGGAACGTCTGAAGATTCAGCATCATCACGCTCATATTGGTTCTGTTATGGCGGAAAATGCACTTACAGAGTGCATTGGTGTAGCATTTGATGGTACAGGCTACGGAACTGATAATACTATTTGGGGCAGCGAATTTCTTATCTGCAGGAGCGGAGATTTTGAGAGGGCAGGACATTTTAAGAGTGTGAAAATTGCAGGTAGTGATGAGGCTATGAAAAATGCGGAAATATCTGCATTTTGCTATCTGTATGATTCAGGTATAGATATACCTGACCATATTCAGAATGAGTCGGAAAAAGGATTACTGAAGGCAGCGCTTCAAAATAATATAAATGTACACAAAAGCTCAGGAATGGGGCGGCTGTTTGATGCTGTAAGCTGTATTCTCGGGGTATGTAATTACAATTCCTATGAGGGTGAGTGTGCTATAAAGCTTCAGAATAAGGCTGAGGATTATTTGAAATCCCGGAAATCCGATGAGATTGTCAAAGACCTTTCGATTTCAGATCTGATCAGGATTAATTATGATAATGAAGAATACATTCCTGATATGCAAAAGCTCCTTGGGTATCTGACTGATAATGCCAATAGAAAGGATATCGGCATGCTCGCTTATGCCTTTCACAATGTGATAGCGCAAATAACTTTAAGAGTATGTCTGAAACTCAGAGAAAGGACAGGACTTAACAGCATATGCCTTTCTGGCGGAGTTTTTACCAATAGGGTTCTTTTGTCATTATGTGAAAGATTACTTGTAAATGATGGTTTTGTGGTATACTATAACCGCGTTTTTCCTACAAATGATCAGGGAATAAGCGCAGGTCAGATATATCTGGCAGACTTAAAGGAAAAATCAAATTAGTATTTATGATATTTGAAAGGAATAATTATGTGCGTAGCAATACCCGGTCGTATTACGCAGCTTAACGGAACAAAGGCAACTGTGGATTTTTCGGGCAACACGGTTGAGGCAGAGGCAGGACTTGTAAAGGTGAAAATCGGAGACAGAGTTCTGGTACATGCAGGCTGCATAATTCAGACAATGAGCGATGAAGAAGCAGATGAGATAGAAGAACTTTTCCGGGAAATAGAGGATATTCAGATTTAATTTATGAATAAATTAGAGCTTATAAAGGAAAAACTAAAAAATTATGACGGCGAAGAGCTCCGTTTTATGGAAGTTTGCGGAACTCACACTGCGGCTATTTCTGAAAATGGTATACCGGGGATGATATCGCCCAAAATCCATCTGATATCAGGTCCCGGATGTCCGGTATGTGTTACTGTCACAGCAGTAATTGACAGGCTTACAGAGCTGGCACTCACTGACAATACTACAGTGCTTACTTTTGGGGATCTTTTAAGGGTAAAAGGCTCAAAGATGAGCCTTGCCGATGCAAGGGCAAACGGTGGCAGCGTCGAGATGCTCTATTCTCCGATGGATGCTGTGAAAATGGCAAAGAATAACCCTGACAGGAATTATGTTTTTGCAGCTATCGGGTTTGAGACTACAACCCCCGTTTACGCTATGGTATTAAAAGAGATTATCTCGCAGGATGTTCATAATTTAAAGCTCCTGACATCCCTTAAGACTATGCCCCAGGTGATAAGATGGGTTTGCAAAAATACTGATAATATAGACGGATTTCTTGCGCCCGGACATGTAAGTGTAATTACAGGTTCGGACCTGTTTAAAGAACTTTCAGAGGAGACAGGGCTTCCGTTTGTTGTTGCAGGTTTTGACGGCAAGGGACTCTTGGCTGCTGTATATGCTCTTTGCGGAATGAAGGGCGAAAGCGGAATAAAGAATGTATATAAGAGTGCTGTCACGGAAAAAGGAAATGAGGAAGCAAGAAAAGCAGTCAGCGAATTTTTTGAACCCTGTGACGCTTCATGGCGCGGAATGGGAATGATTCCCGGATCCGGTATGAGACTGAAAAAGGAATATAGCGAGTATGATGCCGGAAGCTATGGTCTTGATGAGGATCATATGCCGCCGGGATGCAGCTGTGCACGGGTACTGACCGGGGAAATATCTCCCGATGAATGCCCTTTATTTGGTAATAAATGTACGCCCGAGGATGCTCATGGTGCATGCATGGTCTCCACGGAGGGAAGTTGTTACAATTATTATATTTCAGGCAGAAAGAAGAGATAAGGAATAAATATAGATGAAAGTTACAATGGCACATGGAAGCGGCGGTGCTTCAACAACTGAACTGATAGAAAACATATTTGCCAAACATTTTAAGAATGAATATCTTGATCAGATGGAGGATTCCGCAGTTGTTCCCGGAAGCGGGAGACTGGCGGTTACTACAGACAGTTTTGTTGTAACCCCGTATTTCTTCCCGGGCGGAGACATCGGAAGACTATCCGTATGCGGCACCGTTAATGATTTGCTTATGAGCGGTGCTGTTCCCAAGTATCTTACCTGTGGATGTATCCTTGAGGAAGGAATGGATCTGGATGATCTTGATAAGATAATCGAATCCATGGCAGCTACAGCGAAAGAAGCAGGTGTCACCATAATAACAGGCGATACAAAAGTTGTGGAAAAGCGAGGAGATTTTGGCGGAATAATGATAAATACATCAGGCGTCGGTTTTATGCCCGAGGGTGTTTCACTTTCACCTTCAGGACTTAAAGAGGGCGATGTGATCATAGTATCCGGTAATCTCGGTGACCACCATGCAGCAATTCTATCGGGCAGAATGAATATAAAAAATAATATTAAGTCCGATAATGCGCCTCTTTCCGAGATGTGCCGCTCACTTATAGATGAGAATGTAAAAGTACATGCCATGAGAGATGTGACAAGAGGTGGTCTCGGTACTGTTTTACATGAGTTTTCGAAGGCTTCAGATTGTGAGATAAATATATATCAGGATAAGCTTCCTGTAAGCGGAGAAGTAAGGGATTTTTGTAAAATGCTCGGACTTGACCCGGTTTATATGGGAAACGAAGGGAAGATGATCTGCGTGGTTTCAGGTGACGACGCGGATAAGGCACTTTCTATCATAAAGTCATCAAAATATGGTGAAAATGCAACTATTATCGGAGAGGTCAAAAAAGCCGATAATTCAGGTGTAATACTTCATACATCAATCGGAGGAACAAGACTTATCGGACCACTGTATGGTGAGGGACTTCCGAGAATATGCTGATAGAACATAAAGCGTAAATTGCTTTGTAATTTGAATATACTGTGATATAATGCACTATATGTTGTGATTTGAAAGTGGCTTTTGACAT
The DNA here is from genome assembly GCF_900109475.1 of Butyrivibrio sp. ob235. Taxonomy (NCBI): domain Bacteria; kingdom Bacillati; phylum Bacillota; class Clostridia; order Lachnospirales; family Lachnospiraceae; genus Butyrivibrio; species Butyrivibrio sp. ob235. The sequence goes on along the minus strand of NZ_FOBE01000001.1, from coordinate 447,247 downwards.
ATTTGGAGTTTAATATGAAATTTACAAGAGTTAATAAGGACACTGTTAACTGCATAATTACAGAAGATGATATGGACGAGCAGGGACTTCGTCTCGAGGATCTTTTTGATAAGAGCCAGGAGGCTATGGATTTCTTACACGAAGTTATGGAGAAAGCAGCTGCTGAGGTTGATTACAAGCCCCAGGGAGCTTTTACACCCATGCAGATAACCGTCCTTCCGGACCATTCAATATCGCTTACTCTTTCCGAGAATACGGAGGGAGCTTTTGCGGATATGCTTAAGAATTTAACTGAAAAAGCAGGACTGAGATTTCCTAAGAATTTCCTGGAGGAACTCGGTGATGTTCCGGAGGAAGACAGAATTCCCAAATTGAGTGAATATCTTCAGAGTCTTAAGGATTTCACCAATTCAGTTAAGAATATGGTAGAGAAGACTTCATCTGATATGAATGATAAAGAGGATGACAGTATACCGGTAAAGAGAGGATCTGTACGACAGACCAGAATAGAAAACAGAGACGAAAAAAGGGTATCTGAAGAACTTGAGAAGATCGGCTTTAAGACTTTTGTCTTTTCAATTAAGGATTTGAGGACAGCTATTTTACTAAGTAAGCAGATTCCCGATGATGTTGTCATGGGCAGTATATTGTACAGAAATCCTTCCGATAATATGTTTTATATGGTATTTGACCGAAAGGATGAAAATGCAAAAACATTTGCTGCAGTTTTCTCTGTGTGCTACGAGTTCGGCAAATTTGTAACCACGAAGGACAGTATAATCTGTCATATGGATGAGAACTTTGATACTGTTCTTAACGGGGATGCAATAGAGAGACTCCGCAGTTTATAACTTTCGAAGAAGGACCACTGCATTTATAAATGAGTTTTACCAAAAGGGACGACTTCCGATGAAGGACGTTCCTTTTTTATACTATGAAAACCACGAATATATTCTAAGAACAAAGAAAATATGGAAGAGATTAGATTAAATAAATATATTGCCATGTGCGGCGTATGTTCACGGCGGGATGCTGACAAGCTCATAGAGGAAGGAAGAATAACCGTCAATGGTAAGCCGGCTCAGTGCGGGATGAAGGTTAGCGATGAGGATGAGATTCTCTGCGACGGTGTTTTGATATCCCGATTTGGTGATAAAATTGTTATTGCGTATAATAAGCCTGTGGGCGTAGTTTGCACTGAAAAGGATGAACATGCAGAGAGAACAATAATTGAGGATCTCGGTTTTGACAGACGTGTGACCTACGCAGGCCGCCTGGACAAGGATTCTGAGGGGCTTATGATCCTTACGAATGATGGGGATCTTATTCAGGCAATGATGAAATCCCGCAACGGCCACGAGAAGGAATATGTCGTTGAAGTTGATAAATCCATTACGGAAAAGTTCCTAACTGATATGGAAAAAGGAGTTTATCTTAAGGAACTTGATAAAACGACAAGACCCTGTAAGGTGAAAAAAATATCTGAGAGTTGTTTTAGAATAATACTTACTCAGGGGCTGAACAGGCAGATAAGACGAATGTGCGACGCTTTTGGATATTATGTTGTCAGGCTGAAGAGAGTGCGCATACTGAATATTGAGCTGGGTGAGCTTGGGCATTCAGAGCATCGCATGATTGAGGGCGATGAACTCAAAATGCTCTATGAGCTTGCCCGGAAGAATTAGTATGAAAAAGGCAAAATAAGTTGTTTATGGGGAGTTTTTTATGGCAGATAATGATACACAATTAAAATATAAGGAGCTTTCGGAAAAAATCCGCTATCATATGGACCGGTATTACAATCAGGATGCTCCTGAGATTTCTGATTATGAGTATGATCAGTTGATGCTGGAACTTAAAAAAATGGAGAAAGAGCATCCGGAGCTCATAACCAAGGAGTCTCCGAGCCAGATTATCGGAGGCACAGCAAAGAGAGAAGCCGGAGTGAAGGTAACTCACAATGTTCCTATGCTTTCAATTGAAGACGTATTTGACAAGGCAGATGTTACTTCCTGGGTGAATAAAGTTCATGAAAAGCATCCGGATGCGCAGTTTTCTGTAGAACAGAAGATAGACGGTCTTTCGATGACTCTCAGGTATGAGGCGGATACAGATAAGCCCGGTTTTATGAAGCTTGTGATGGCTGAGACCAGAGGGGATGGAAGAATTGGGGAAGATGTTACAATAAATGCTCTTGTGATTCCTGATGTACAGAAGGAAATAAGGTACAGTGCAAGTTATCTGGAGCTTCGCGGTGAAGTATATATGTCACACGAGGACTTTGACAGATTCAATGAACAGCAGGAGAAGCTCGGCAAAAAGCTTGCAGCTAATCCGAGAAATCTAGCGGCGGGAACGCTTAGGCAGCTTGACAGTGCGGTTACAAAGGAACGCGGCCTTCGAATGTTTGTGTTTAATGTTCAGGATGGTCCTGCAGAGCTTTTGGAAAGCCACTGCAAAGCACTTGATACTTTGGAGGAGCTCGGTATTCCTGTTGTACGACACAGACTCTGCAATAGTTCCGAGGATGTTATTGATGCGATAGATGCCATCGGTGACGAGCGATTTGACCTTACTTTTGATCTCGACGGAGCTGTAGTGAAGGTTGATCATACAGCCTGGAGAGACGATTTTCCGGCAGGCAGCAAATACTCAAGCGGACATATTGCATACAAGTACCCGCCTGAAGAAAAAGTTGTTGTAATGGATGAAATCATTGTAGATGTAGGCAGAACTGGTAAGCTTACGTTTACAGGAAGTTTTCATGATAAAGAGACCGGAAAACCCGCAAGACTTTGCGGAACCTCAGTTTCAAGAGCAACACTGCACAACCAGGATTACATCAGGGATATGAAAATAGGTATAGGAGGAGCATATAAACTCTTCAAATCAGGTGAGATCATACCTAAATTAAATGGTTGTGTGGAAGAACCTGCAGAGATATTCAAAGCTCCTGAAATATGTCCTGTATGCGGGCATAAGCTAGTACAGGAAGAGGATACAGCAGACATAAGGTGCGTTAATCCCACATGCCCTGCTCAGGTTACGAGAACTATAGCCTATTTTACATCAAGAGATGCCATGAACATCATGGGACTTGGTGATACGCTCATAGAAGCCCTGACAAAAGACGGATATCTGAAAAGTTATGCCGATATATATGACCTTTACAAGTACCGTGATGAGATGGTTGAAAAGGGAATAATCGGTAAGGAAAAGAATACAGATAAACTCCTATCTGAGATAGAAAAGTCAAAAGAAAATGACCCGGTAATGCTTCTGACAGGACTTGCCATAAGAAATGTCGGGAAAGCTACAGCCAGAGAAATCATGAAACATGTATCGGATCTTACTGATCTTTTCAAAATTACTGTGGATGGATTTTTGTCTATGCCTGATATTGGAGAGACGACGGCAAATGATTTGTACGAGTTCTTCCACAGCAAGGATAATGAAGAATTGATACTCAGGATGAAAGATGCCGGGGTAAATATGGCTGTTAAAATTGATGAGGACGCCTCGGATAAACTAAGCGGTATGACAATTGTTGTTACCGGAACACTGCCCAGTCTTGGGAGAAAAGAAGCAGAAGAGCTTATTACGAAGAACGGTGGAAAAGCTGCCGGAAGTGTTTCGAAGAAGACTACTATGGTTCTTGCGGGTGAAGCTGCGGGCAGTAAACTGACCAAGGCACAGGAACTGGGTATTAAAGTTATAAACGAAGAAGAATTTCTTGAATTAATAAAATAATATACCTTTTATAAGGTGATGGAGGTTATGGTATGCCGATCAAAATTATGAATGATCTCCCGGTACGTGAGATCCTGGAAAAAGAAAATATCTTTGTGGTGGATGAAAATCGCGCCATGCATCAGGATATTCGTTCTTTGAATATTTGTATTCTGAATCTGATGCCATTAAAGGAGGATACAGAGCTTCAGCTCCTTAGATCTTTATCTAATACACCTTTACAGATAGATGTTTCTTTTATGAGAGTTAGCAGTCACAAGTCGCTTAATACATCGCCAAACCATCTTAACAGATTCTATCATACCTTTGATGAGCTTCAGGATAATACCTATGACGGACTTATTATAACAGGAGCTCCGGTTGAGCAGATGGAATTCGAAGAGGTCGATTATTGGGAGGAACTCTGCAGAATTTTCGAGTGGTCAAAAACAAACGTGACTTCTACTTTTCATATCTGCTGGGGGGCACAGGCCGGACTCTATTACCATTACGGAATAAAGAAACGCCCGTTGCAGGAAAAACTTTTTGGTTTATTTGAGCACAGGGTGGAGAACAGAAAAGTTCCGCTTGTAAGGGGATTTGATGATGTATTTCTTATGCCCCATTCAAGACATACGGAATCACCCTCATCAGAGATACATGCATGCAAAGACCTTGTAGTTCTCGCGGAATCAACTGTTGCAGGCGTATTTCTTTGCATGAGCAGAGACGGCAAAAACATTTTTGTTATGGGGCATGCAGAATATGACAGACTGACTCTTCACAACGAATACATTAGAGATTTAAGCAAGGATCTTCCTATACATATTCCTGAAAACTATTATCCGGAAGACAATCCTGATAATACACCAAAGTTAACCTGGCGTTCTCACTGTAATAATCTGTATTCCAATTGGCTTGATTATTATGTATATCAGGCAACTCCATATAGATGGGGCCAGATCCTTGATGACGAGAAAAAAACAAAAGCAACCTCTGCCCTTACGACTGAAACTATCTGAAATGTTTTTTTATAAACATAAAAGTTTTATGAAATATGGGGTACTATGCCCGCAAACGATAAAAAATAAGCTAAAATATAATATATCGATGATGTTTAGCTTGCGGATTTTTATCTGCGGAAAAGGGGTAACCTATGGGTTTAGATCTTGAAGAGGAAGAGAAGGAAGTAAAGACTACAACTAAGACCAGAACCAAGAGAACCAAAGAACTTTTGGAAGAGAATGCCAAGCGGATGGAAGAACTTAAGACTGAGCATGCCAATATGGAGAGAGAAATTGAGGATCTCGATAAAGAAGCAGCAGCTCTCGGAAACAAGGATGCCTTGAATTTAAAGATTACGCATGAGAAATTTGGTAAAGGCACAATTGTTAAACAGGATGGCAAGTATATAGAGGTTGAGTTTTCGGATGTAGTCAAAAAGTTTGTACTTCCGGGGGCAATAGCCGATGGATACCTTAAGATCGATGATGAAAATCTGCTTGATTATTTCAAGAAGAGAAATGATGTTCATAATCGTTCACTTAAAGCGCATCTGGCTTTAAGATCTAATGAGTTTGCTATGGAACGACTTCAGGACGACATTGATAAACTTAATGAAAAGGCAAAGTAAGTAAACAAATACAGCCGGTGCAAATGCACCGGCTGATTTTTATTTCTCATACTTTATGAAATTGCTTTTGCCTCTTCAAGCTTTTCTTCTTCATGAGCCTTGGTGTGAGCCGTAGAGAGCATGAGCTTGATTCTGTTAAGCTGATTTACTTCACTTGCACCCGGGTCATAATCAATTGCTACGATATTACATCCGGGATAGAGTTTTCTCATCTGCTTAATTACGCCCTTACCAACAACATGGTTCGGAAGACAACCAAAAGGCTGTGTGCAGACAATATTGGAGGCACCTTCCTTGATGAGTTCAACCATCTCGCCTGTAAGGAACCAGCCTTCACCTGTCTGGTTACCGATTGAAACAATAGGCTTTGCATATTCAACAAGCTTATAAATGCTTGTAGGAGCATCAAAGTGAATACTCTTTTCAAATGCTTTGGAAGCTCCGCCGCGAAGCTTTTCCAGAGCCCATATACCTGCTTTACAAAAGGCCTTGGTCTTAGCGCTTGTTCCAAACTGATCAGCTTTGTAAACCTGATTGTAGAAGCAGTAGAGCATGAAGTCTAAAAGATCCGGAACAACAGCTTCGGCGCCTTCTGATTCAAGAAGCTCTACAAGGTGATTGTTAGCAGCGGGAGCAAATTTTACAAGAATCTCTCCTACAACACCGACTCTTGGTTTAATGGCATCGGTAATTGGAATCTTATCAAAATCTTCAACTATTTCCCTGCACATACGCTGGAATTTGAAGAAGCTTAGATGCTTTGCAGAAACAAATTCTATACACTTTTTCTTCCACTTATCATGAAGGGCATTAACCGAACCTTCAGTAACTTCGTAGGGACGCATACGGTATACGCATCTCATGAAGATATCACCGAAAACTGCCGCATAAGCAGCTCTTTCAAGCATCTCAAAATTGAGATGGAAGCCCGGGTTCGCCTCAAGCTTACTTAAGTTGGCGGAGATAACGGGGACTTGTTCCATACCGGCTTTTCTCAAAGCCCTTCTTATGAAACCAACATAGTTGGTAGCACGACATCCACCGCCTGTCTGGCTCATGAGCACGGCAGTTCTATCAAGATCATATTTTCCTGAGTGAAGCTCATCCATGATCTGACCGACAACCCAGAGCGAAGGGTAGCAGGCATCATTGTTAACATACTTAAGACCCATATCTATAGCATGCTTATTATCATTCTGCATTACAACAATGTTGTAACCGCATGCGGAAAGAGCCGGCTCAATGATGTCAAAATGTATAGGAGACATCTGAGGAACGAGAATGGTGTAATTTGCTCTCATTTCCTCCGTAAAGAGCTTTCTGTTAATTGCGGTTGAACCTATTGTGCGTTCTTTGTTTTCTTTCTGTGCGCGCACACGTATAGCTGCAAGCAATGAACGAACACGAATTCTTGCGCTGCCAAGATTATTAACTTCATCAATTTTAAGACAGGTATAAATCTTATCTGAACCAGATAATATATCATTTACCTGATCTGTGGTTACTGCGTCCAGACCGCAACCAAAAGAGTTAAGCTGAATAAGATCAAGATCATCTCTTGTGCGTACAAAACTTGCTGCGGCATACAGACGTGAGTGATACATCCACTGGTCTGATACAATAAGGGGGCGTTCAGGTGTCCCGAGGTGAGATACTGAATCCTCTGTAAGAACCGCAACACCGTAGGAACAAATCATATCCGGAATACCATGATTGATCTCGGGATCTACATGATAGGGGCGACCCGCTACAACAATACCGTGGCGATTGTTGTCCTTCATCCAACGAAGAGTCTCTTCGCCTTTCTTTCGGATATCATCCCTTGCCTTTTCCATCTCAGCCCAGCCTTCGCTTGCCGCTGCAATTATCTCATTGGCAGGAAGCTCTGAAAATTCCTTAACAAGAGCATCGGTGGCAGTCTTAAGGCTTGCAAAGGACATGAAAGGATTTCTGAGTTTTACTTTTCCGTCTGTAATTGCCTCTACGTTATTCTTTATATTCTCTGAATAAGAAGTAACAATAGGGCAGTTGTAGTGGTTAGTTGCTCCATCTACCTCATCGCGCTCATAGAACAGACCGGGATAGAAGATAAAATCAACGTTATTTCTGATGAGCCACTCTATGTGACCATGAGAAATCTTCGCCGGATAACACTCAGATTCGCTGGGAATTGATTCAATGCCAAGCTCATAAATCTGGTGAGTGGATCTGGGCGAGAGAACGACGCGATATCCGAGCTTTGTGAAAAATGTAAACCAGAAAGGATAGTTCTCATAATAATTCAGAACTCTGGGAATACCAACTGTTCCGCGCTTAGCCTCAAGTTCATTAAGAGGCTTGTAATCAAATATTCTCTTGTACTTATATTCAAAAAGATTAGGAATGCCGGCAGCATTTTTTACTTTGCCGATACCGCGTTCGCAGCGATTACCTGAAATGTGCTGACGTCCACCCGTAAATTTATTAATTGTAAGACGACAATGATTGGTGCAGCCCTGACAGGTAGTCATGCTTGTTGAATATTCGAGCTTGTTAATCTGATCGATTGTAAGCATGGTTGTCTTAGAGCTGTTCTTTTCATGGAATCGATTTCTGGCGATAAGAGCGGCACCAAAAGCACCCATAATACCCGCAATATCAGGACGGGTAACCTGAGCTCCGGAAATTTTTTCAAAAGCTTTAAGAACAGCATCATTGTAGAAGGTACCACCCTGAACAACTATGTGATCACCGAGTTCCTTTGCATCTGATACCTTTATAACCTTAAAGAGTGCGTTTTTAATAACCGAATAAGCAAGTCCTGCAGAAATGTCAGCAACAGAAGCGCCTTCCTTCTGAGCCTGCTTAACTCGTGAGTTCATGAAAACAGTGCAGCGAGTACCAAGATCAATGGGAGCATCAGCAAACAGAGCGATTTTTGCAAAATCCTGAACACTGTAATTAAGAGATTTTGCAAAAGTCTCTATAAAGCTTCCGCAACCGGAAGAGCATGCTTCATTAAGCTGAACACTGTCGACAGTCTCGTTTTTTATATGAATACACTTCATATCCTGACCGCCGATATCCAGGATACAGTCAACTTCAGGATCAAAGAATGCTGCTGCATTATAATGTGCAATAGTCTCTACTTCGCCATCATCGAGCATAAGTGCGGACTTAAGCAAAGCTTCACCGTAACCGGTGGAGCAGGAACGAGCTATATTAACGCCTTCGGGCATAAGCTTATAGATTTCCTGAATAGAGCTGATAGCTGTTTTAAGAGGACTTCCGTTATTGCTTGAATAGAATGAATAAAGAAGATCGCCGTCCTCAGATACGAGGGCACATTTTGTAGTGGTGCTTCCCGCATCGATTCCGAGGAATGCGTTTCCTTTATAGGTGTCAAGCTTTGCGGTTTTTACTCGGTAATTATTCTGTCGATCAAGGAATTCCTTATACTCATCTTCAGACTCAAAGAGTGGCTCAAGTCTTGAGACCTCTGCAGCCATTGTTATTTTATGTGAGAGTTTCCCAACCATATCAACCATTGAGTAATGGCAGTCTTCCTGTGCATTCATGGCTGAACCGATCGCGGCAAATAGATGAGAATTATCAGTATCGATAATATGCTCATCATCAAGCTTAAGTGTGCGGATAAAAGCGACTTTGAGCTCTGAAAGGAAATGAAGAGGTCCGCCGAGAAATGCGATATGTCCTCTGATAGGCTTGCCGCAGGCAAGACCACTTATAGTCTGGTTTACAACAGCCTGGAAAATAGAAGCTGCAAGGTCTTCCTTAGTTGCGCCTTCATTGATAAGAGGCTGTATATCTGATTTTGCGAAAACACCGCAGCGAGCCGCAATGGTATAGAGAGACTGATAATTTTTGGCATAACAATTAAGACCGGATGCATCTGTCTGCAAAAGCGATGCCATCTGATCGATAAATGAACCTGTACCGCCTGCGCAGATACCGTTCATTCGCTGCTCAACATTACCGTCTTCAAAGTAGATGATCTTTGCATCCTCGCCGCCAAGCTCAATAGCTACGTCAGTCTTGGGAGCAAGAGCCTTAAGTGCTGTGGATACGGAGATAACTTCCTGGACAAAAGGTACTTCCAGATGGCTGGCAAGAGTAAGACCGCCGGATCCTGTAATGACAGGGTGAAGGGTAACATTACCGCTTATTTTTGCAGCATCCTGAAGAAGTGATAAGAGTGTCTCCTGAATGTTTGCAAAATGTCTCTTATAATCTGAAAAGACGATGTTTCTGTCTGAGTCCATAAGAGCAATCTTGACGGTGGTAGAACCAATGTCAATGCCAAGTGTGTAGTCCTTTGAAATCATAAATAAAAACCTCTGAAACCTAAAAAACCTAAAAACAAATCTGTTACTACTTATATTTATATCGCAAAAATAAAATGCGCATTACGCTACATTATAATCGAAGAAAGTTTAAAAATCAATTATTCAAATATCGGTGCAAAAGGGCATAAAATGTGATAAACTCAATAAGAATGTGTAAAAACATATAATAAAATTTTGCAAAGAAAGCTATTTTTTGTGATAGTTTTCATCATAGGAGTTATATGAGTAATTTTGAAAAGAAATTCGGGAAATATGCGATAAAGAATCTGACACTGGTTCTTATTATATGTTATATAATCGGCTACATTTTGAGATTTGCTCCAATTGGAACAGGCATATTAAATATGCTTACTCTTAATCCACATTTGATTCTGCGTGGCCAGATATGGAGAATTGTAACCTGGATACTTATTCCACCTACGGAGAGTAATCTTTTCTTTGTACTTATCATGCTGTATTTTTATTATTCAATAGGAACGACCATGGAGAGAGTATGGGGAGAGTATAAATATAATCTCTATATTTTTACCGGTTTGCTTTTAATGATCATAGCTGCTTTTTTAAGCTATGCGTTTGTTCTGTTTGAATTAAAAATGGGAATGAATACACCTTATATGACAGGAGATGTCGGATTTGAGATGCAGTTGGCTGCGTTTTCATTTAGTACATATTATATTAATATGTCTATACTGCTTGCTTTTGCCGCAACTTTTCCTGATAACGTTGTACTTTTCATGTTCATTATTCCGCTTAAGATGAAGTGGCTTGGAATAGTATATGGTGGCTGGCTTGCCTTTGAAGCTATTTCCGCATTTGTGAATGGTAATATTTATCTGTTCTTTGCTATTACGGCCTCACTTTTAACCTTTGCCATTTTCTGGTTCTCAGGCGGACGCCTCATGCATCTTCGGCCGAAAGAAGTCAAGAGAAGAAACGATTTCAAACGTTCTGTAAAGATAACGCCGCCGGGAATTACGAAACATAAATGTGCTGTTTGCGGCAAAACAGAAAGTGATGATCCCACCATGGAATTCAGATTTTGTTCCAAATGTAACGGCAATTATGAGTATTGTCAGGAACATCTTTTTACTCATACACATGTGAAATAACAGGAGATTTATATGTCTAATCTTGATAATAAGGAAAAGGAATTCGCCCAGGTCCTTGCAGATATTACGAAGCATGCAAGAAGGCAGGGCGGAACGGTTACTGAGGACGAGATAAGGGATGCATTTGAAAACCTTGAACTTAGCGATGCCCAGTACGAACTTATATATGATTATTTAAAAAAGCACAATATAGGTATTGGAGAGACTATCGATTCAAGTGAGTACCTCAGTGAGGAAGAATCGGGATATCTTTCTGAGTATCTTGAAGAATTATCCATGATTGAAACTGTTTCTGACGGTGAAAAGGAAGCAATTATTATTTCCGCCATGGCGGGAGAAACAGATGCGCAGAAGAAACTGGCGGAGATAAGCCTTTCCATGGTTGCCGATGTTGCAAAGCTGTATGCAGAGCAGGGAGTACTTATTGAGGATCTTATAGGTGAGGGCAACATTGCTCTTATGAAGGCGGTTGGAGATCTCTCCAATCTGGAAGATCATAAAGAATGTGATGCATTTCTGGCTCAGATGGTTATGGATGCCATGGAGAATCTTATAGAGGATGATGCTGCAGAAACAGCCAGAGCACAAAAAGCTGTTAAGCTTGTTCAGGAGGTTGCGGATAAGGCTAAGGAGCTGGCCGATGAACTCAGAAGAAGCTGTACTGTAGATGAGCTTGCTGAAGAGACCGGCTGGGACAGAGCAAAAATACTTGAAGCAATCAAAGCGTGCGGCAATCAGATAGAAGATATAGATTATAAACCTGAAAAGAAGGAATGATTTCCCTTCAATCGGATTTGTTTTGAGAATAAGGGTGATTTATCGTACACCAAAAATGATAGTATTAGGTAGAACAAAGGGGACAGGTACTTGTACAACATTGTAAACGAGGATGATTTTAAATATACCATGCAGGATGTTTCAAAATATTACTTTGGAGCAAGGCTGAGTTATACAGAAATCCTCGCGGATGAGATGGCACCGTTTAAGTTTAAGACTATCGTGGAGCGGTACATAGTTAAGGATATGGATCCGGCCACAACCCTTGAGAGTCACCTTTATTACCTGGCAGAGGAGGATTTTCAGTTTCGGGTTTTCAAACAACTCAAGGCTAAGGTAAGAGTTAGCCAGTTAAGAAAAGGATCCTCTGATCACTATCAGGAAAAAGTGTATACGATGAACCAGCTTGCAGCAATTACTCCTTCGGAAAAAGAAAAAGCAGGTATGATAGTAAGGGAACTTATTGTTTCCAAACTGGCTCTCTTTGCATTTTCTGTGTGATTCGAATGCACAGATTTTGGGGTTGACTTTTCTTCCAGGTGTGTGTAATATACAAAAGTCTTAATTATGGCGTGTCGCCAATTTTTTCCATTTTTTATTTGTTTTACGGGTAAACTTTCGAGTTTTTCATGTTGACACATACGAACATTTGTTTTATTATCATTACAGAACGCTTGTTCTGGAGAAAAGGAGAAGAACAGTATGGAAAGAGAAGATAAGCAGAGAGCATTAGAGGCAGCACTCGGACAGATTGAGAAGCAGTTTGGTAAAGGCGCCGTTATGAAATTAGGTGATCCTTCGGCTCAGATGAATGTTGAGACCACTCCGACGGGCTCACTCAGTCTTGATATAGCACTTGGTCTCGGAGGTATTCCGAAGGGACGCATTGTTGAGATTTATGGACCTGAGTCCAGTGGTAAGACAACGGTCACACTCCACATGATTGCAGAGGTTCAGAAGAGAGGCGGTATCGCCGGATTCATTGATGCGGAGCATGCGCTTGATCCTGTATATGCCAAGAATATCGGTGTTGATGTGGATAATTTATATATTTCACAGCCGGATTCCGGCGAACAGGCCCTTGAGATTTGTGAGACAATGGTTCGCTCAGGAGCTATTGACATTGTTGTAGTCGACTCTGTTGCTGCGTTGGTGCCTAAAGCAGAAATAGATGGCGATATGGGCGATTCCCATGTCGGACTTCAGGCCAGACTCATGTCACAGGCGCTTCGTAAACTTACAGCGGTTATCAGCAAGTCCAATTGCTCGGTTATCTTTATAAATCAGCTTCGAGAGAAGGTTGGTGTTATGTTTGGCAATCCGGAGACTACAACCGGCGGACGTGCTCTCAAATTCTATTCTTCTGTAAGAATGGATGTAAGAAGAATTGAGACCTTGAAGCAGAGCGGAGAGTCTATTGGAAACCGTACAAGAGTGAAAATTGTTAAGAATAAGATTGCACCTCCGTTTAAAGAGGCTGAATTCGACATCATGTATGGCAAAGGAATTTCTTATACTGGTGATGTACTTGATCTTGCAGCCGCTTGTGACATTGTGAATAAGAGTGGCGCGTGGTACCAGTACGGAAGTGACAAGATCGGCCAGGGACGTGAGAATGCTAAGACTTATCTTGCTGAACATCCTGAAGTACTTGAAGAAATTGCTGCAAAAGTAAGGAGTCATTACGGACTTGAGGGCGGCGAAGAAGCCAAGGAAGAGGAGCCGGCTCCCACAGGAAAAAAGTCTAAGGCTTCCAAATCAGAAGAGGCATAAGCAACATGACTGTAACGGATATAGTAGCGTTTGACAATAAAAGATCTAAAGTATTTATAGATGACGAATTCGCTTTTATCCTGTACAGAGGCGAGATAAGAAGTTATGGAATTAAAACAGGCGAAGAGATTTCTTCGCCTGTTTTTAATGAGATAACAGAGACGGTTATTCCTAAAAGAGCAAAGCTACGAGCTATGAATTTGCTTCAAAAACGTGATTATACAGAACGCAAGCTGCGGGATAAGCTTAGGGAAGGAATGTATGCCGAATCTGTTATTGATGAGACTATAGATTATCTTAAATCCTACAGATACATTGATGACGAGAGATATGCCGGGGATTACATCAGATATCAGATAAATCTTCGGAGTAAAAACAGAATAAAACAGGATCTGATACAAAAAGGAATATCTGCTGACATAATCGAGAAAATGGTGTCCGAGGCTTATTCAGAGGAAAATGATGATCCCGAGCTTGATCTATGCATTTCTCTTTTACGAAAGAAACACTTTGATAACGAAAATGCCTCCTATGAGGAAAGGCAGAAAATGATGGCATTTTTATACCGAAAAGGCTTTGGCGGCGACACCATACAAAGAGCGTTATCACTTGACACGGGCATAAACTGAGCGTAAACTTAATATGTTGTTATATTGTATGAAATAATGAATTTTTTAATCATTTTATACAAAATATCGTACAATGAAAATTAAATAAGGAGGTGCTCCTGTATGCTTGCAATTATTTTTGTAGCAGTAGCAGCAACTCTTGTCATTTCGGTACTGGTAACCGCTTTGGTCATGACATTCCGTCAAAAGAAAATTGACGCTGAGAATGAGAGCAAGATCGGAACCGCAGAGGAAAGGGCAAGAAAAATCATCGACGACGCTGTAAGAGCTGCCGATGAATCGAAGCGCGAAAAACTCCTGGAAGTAAAAGAAGAATCACTTAAGGCCAGAAATGACCTTGAAAAGGAAGTGAGGGATAGGAGAGCAGAGGTTCAGCGTTCAGAAAGAAGAGTTCAGCAGAAAGAAGAGAACGTCGAAAAGAGATCAGAAGCAATTGAGAAGAAAGAGGCCAGTTTAAATGCACGTGAAGATGCATTGAACAAGAAAACGCAAGAGGTTGCGAAGCTTGATGAGCAGAGAAGACAGGAACTTGAGAAAATCTCAGGCTTAACCTCCGAGCAGGCAAAAGAGTATCTTTTAAAGATTGTTGAAGATGACGTAAAACATGAATCCGCAGTCATGATTAAAAACATGGAAGCGGAGGCTAAGGAAGAGGCAGATAAGCGCGCTAAGGAAATTGTGGTAAATGCAATTCAGAGATGCGCAGCAGATCATGTTTCGGAGACAACCATTTCGGTTGTTCAGCTTCCTAACGATGAGATGAAGGGACGTATTATCGGCCGAGAGGGAAGAAATATCAGAACTCTCGAAACCATGACAGGTGTTGATCTTATTATTGATGATACACCTGAGGCTGTTGTTATCTCGGGATTTGATCCTATCAGAAGAGAGGTAGCCAGAATCGCTCTTGAAAAACTGATTGTGGATGGCCGAATCCATCCTGCAAGAATTGAAGAGATGGTTGAAAAGGCACAGAAGGAAGTTGCCAATAAGATTAAAGAAGAAGGTGAGAATGCCGCTCTTGAAGCAGGTGTTCATGGATTGCATCCTGAAATCATCAAACTTCTTGGTCGCATGCGTTTCCGTACAAGTTATGGTCAGAACGCATTAAAGCATTCTGTTGAAGTATCACAGCTTTGCGGACTTATGGCTTCAGAATTGGAGCTGGATGTTCGTCTTGCTAAGAGAGCCGGTCTCCTTCATGATATCGGTAAGGCCGTTGATCATGAAATGGAAGGCTCACATATTTCACTTGGTGTTGATATTTGTAAGAAGTACAAAGAATCTGCAACCGTCATCAATGCAGTAGAGGCACATCACGGAGATGTTGAGCCTCAGTCACTTATAGCTGTTATAGTACAGGCTGCTGATACCATTTCAGCTGCAAGACCCGGAGCTCGTAGAGAGACTCTGGAGACTTATACCAGCAGATTAAAAGAACTCGAGGAGATCACAGGAAGCTTTAAGGGCGTTGATCACTCATTTGCTATTCAGGCCGGAAGAGAAGTCAGAGTAATGGTTGTTCCCGAGCAGATAAGTGACTCCGATATGGTATTAATGGCAAGAGACATTGCTAAGAAGATTGAGAACGAGATGGAATATCCCGGACAGATCAAGGTTAATATCATTCGTGAGAGTAGGGCAACTGATTTTGCTAAATAATTTTAGACTGAAATGATAATGACCGATGTGGAAAACACATCGGTCATTTTTATTTTGTAAAGTTTGATAGTGCTAACGGTTTATACTATACTAATAAAGATACAAAAACATATCTTAAGGAGGCTTATATGCAAGAGTCAGGTGAAGACTATATCGAAACAATTTATCTCTTGAAAAAGAGAAATGGCTATGTTCGTTCAATAGATGTTGCCAATGAACTTGGCTTTTCAAGACCCAGCGTTTCGAGGGCTGTTGGAATCTTAAAGGAAAACGGATTCATTACCGTGGCAAACGATGGTGAGCTTGAGCTTACACAGGAAGGCTTGAAAAAGGCCAAAAGTGTTTATGACAGACATACAAATCTTACAAAATTTCTCATGCTGACTGCAAAAGTATCTCCGGAAGTAGCAGAAAATGATGCGTGCAGAATTGAGCACATCATTAGTCCGGAAACCTTTAAGGGAATTAAGAAATATATAAAAGAGCATAAAGATGAGTTTGAGCAATGATTTTGAAAAAAGGATAAAGGCCATTCTCGGCGATGAATTTGAACAGTTTGAGGAAGCCCTTGAAAGAGAGCCCGTAAGGGCAATAAGGTTAAATCCGATACGACTTGGGGATACGAGTGCCAACAAAGCCTCGATAATTCTTGGTAAAACCTCAGCCAATCTTGAGGATGAAATCTTATGGGAACCTACAGGCTATAGTTTTAATTCCGGAACTCCGGGTAAACATCCTTATCATGAAGCAGGGGTTTACTATATCCAGGAACCCAGTGCAATGTCGCCGGTGAGTTTTCTGGATCCTCAGCCTGGTGAAAAGGTGCTCGACCTTTGTGCTGCTCCGGGAGGAAAAAGTACTCAGATTGCATGTCGGATGAAGGGTAAGGGTATACTTGTAGCAAATGAGATTGACAGGAAAAGAGCACAGATATTATCACTGAATGTTGAGAGGCTCGGAATTAGAAATGCTCTTGTCACGAACATGAAGCCGGAAATCCTTTCTGAAATTTTTGAAGGGTATTTTGACAGAATACTTGTTGATGCACCCTGCTCCGGTGAAGGTATGTTCAGAAAAAATGATGAAGCGATTGATAACTGGAGCGAGGATAATGTTGAGCTTTGTGCGAAGAGACAGACAGATATACTAAGATCTGCGGTTAAAATGCTTGCACCGGGCGGCCGACTTGTTTATTCTACATGTACCTTTGCACCTGAAGAAGATGAACTTCAGGCCGGTATTTTGATTCAGGATGGATTAAAGCCTGTAAGCATAGAATTATATGACGGCATGGTTCCCGGAGATATCGCTAATATTCAAAAAGTCAGAGATATTGTCGGAACTTTTGATTTTGATGAATATATATCTTTTCAGAAGCAGATTTCTTCGGAGATTAACGAGGCAGTAAAAAAATGTACGGCAAGACTGTGGCCTCATAAGCTTAAGGGAGAAGGTCATTTTCTTGCAGTTTTTGAAAAAGAAGGGGATATTAGCCTTAATCATGGGAATTATGGTATTAACGGAAGTATAAAACCCGTGAAAGAAACAGATATAAAACCCTTCATGCAATTTGCTGATGAAAATATAAAAGAAATAGATATTACTAAGGATCAAAAAGGATTTGTACATATACAAGGCTGTATAAGTGGTAATCCTTTTCTTTTTGGTGACCAGTTATATTTGGCGCCGGAAGGGATGCCCGGAATCAGAGGGCTTACTGTTTTGAGACCGGGGTTACACCTGGGAACTATAAAAAAAGACCGGTTTGAACCATCTCATGCGTTGGCACTTGCAATAACGACTGAGGCTGTACGGTATTCGTATGAACTTCATGATACTTCAAAAGCAATGCAGTTTATAGGAGGCATGAGCTTCAGAGAACCGGGGCTTTCAAATGGCTGGTATCTTATCACATTTGATGGCTACAGCCTGGGATGGTCAAAGTATGCGGGGGGCTCATTAAAGAACCACTATCCGAAAGGACTAAGAATTTATACATGAAAAAGTTACTGAAATATCTTAAGAAATATTCATTGGAAGCCGCCCTGGGTCCGCTTTTCAAATTGCTTGAGGCCAGTTTTGAGCTTATCGTGCCTCTTGTTGTTGCAGCCATAATTGATAAGGGTATCAGAAACAGCGACAGCTCGTATGTATTAAAAATGAGCCTGGTCCTCATACTTCTTGCAGTAGTAGGGTATATCAGTTCTGTAACGGCGCAGTTTTTTGCAGCTAAGGCAGCTTCTTATTTTGCTGCTGCGGTTAAGAAAGATCTTTTTAAGAATATCCAGGGGCTATCTTACGAACAGATTGACAGCCTTGGTACCAATACTTTGATAACCAGGATGACAAGTGATATAAACCAGGTTCAGCAAGGCGTTAATCTTACCCTTAGACTGCTTCTTCGTTCACCTTTTGTTGTCTTTGGTGCAATGGTTATGGCTTTTACTATTGATTTTAACCAGGCACTTATTTTCCTTGTTACGATAATTGTTCTGTCTATAGTTGTTTTCGGAATTATGCTTTGGGGAATTCCAAGATATAAAAAGGTTCAGGAACTTCTGGATAATGTTCTTGGCCTCACAAGAGAAAATCTTTCGGGAGTCCGTGTGATAAGAGCTTTCGGACTTGAAAAAAATGAAACGGGCAACTTTAGAGCTAAAAATGAAGGGCTCACTAAGCTTCAGGAGTTTGTTGGCAGGGTTTCTGCACTGATGAACCCTATAACATATGTGATTCTTAATATTGCAATAATAATTCTTCTTAAGACGGGGGCGGATAAGGTTTATACCGGAATTCTTACCACCGGAGCAGTAGTGGCGCTTTATAATTATATGTCTCAGATTCTGGTAGAGCTTGTTAAGCTGGCAAATCTGATCATTCAGGTTACGAGATCGTTTGCCTGCGGAAACAGAATTCAGACCATGCTTGAAGAAACAGGGTCAATGACAGGTGGAAGCGTTGATGCAAAAAGTGTATCAATGAAGGATGATATTGTAATAAGTTTTGAGAATGTATCATTGTGCTACAAAGGTGACAGCGAAGATTCACTTTCGGAAGTGACTTTTTCCGCAAAGAAGGGCGAATCGATCGGAATTATTGGTGGTACCGGTTCGGGAAAAACTACGCTTGTTAATCTTATTCCGAGATTTTATGATGCCACAGGCGGAAGCGTTAAATTCAAAGGAAGAGATGTCAGGGATTATACACTTGAATCCCTGAGAGATGTGATTGGTGTTGTTCCTCAGAAGGCAGTTCTTTTCAAAGGAACTATAAGAGATAATCTCAGATGGGGCAATGCAAATGCGAGTGATGAAGAGATTTGGGATGCGGTTCATACTGCGCAGGCAGCCGAAGTTGTGAAAGAAAAGAAGGGGCAGCTTTCAGCTGAAATAACACAAAGCGGCAGGAATCTCTCGGGAGGTCAGAGGCAAAGGCTCACGATAGCGAGAGCTCTTGTCAAAAAGCCCGAAGTTCTGATACTTGATGACAGCTCATCAGCTCTCGATAATATGACTGATAAAAATCTTAGAAATGCTATTTTAAAGCTTTCATATAAGCCGGTAACATTTATAGTTTCGCAGAGAGCGGCATCAATAAGATTCTGTGACAAAATAATAGTTCTCGATGACGGACATGTCGATGGAATCGGAACGCATGAAGAACTCCTTATGAACAGTGCGACTTACAGAGAAATTTTTGAGTCACAGTTTGGAAAGGAGGCCGTAAATGCGTGAACTTAAACGTGTTTTGAAATATGCCTCCGCATATAAATTATTGATATTTTTATCAATCAGTTTTGCTGTTATATCAGCCGTACTAACGCTATATGCGCCTATAATTGCAGGGCAGGTTGTGGACTGTATCGTTGGCAAAGGGGATGTGAACTTTGAACTTATAAGGTCGCTCCTTATGAGGATGGGAATTGTTATTGGTATTACTGCACTTTGCCAGTGGTTTATGTATGGCGTTAATAACAGAATTACATTTAGCGTTATCAGAGATGTAAGAAATGACGCCTTTGATAAGCTTCAGATATTGCCCTTTGAATATCTGGATAGTCATCCACAGGGAGAAGTGGTTAGTAAGGTTATTTCAGATGTTGACCAGTTTGCAGATGGTCTTCTTATGGGTTTCACACAGCTTTTTACAGGCATTGTTACCATTGTTGGTACGTTGGTTTTCATGTTCTATCTTCAGTGGAAGATAGCTGCTATGGTAGTAATTCTTACGCCTATATCACTTCTTGTTGCGAGATTTATAGCAACAAGATCCTACTCACTTTTCAAGGAGCAGTCTAAAGCAAGAGCTGAGCAGACGGCGCTCATTGATGAGATGATAGGCAATCTGAAGGTTGTAAAAGCCTTTGGACACGAAGATGAAAATCAGGAGACTTTTGATGAGATTAATGAACGACTCGCAAAGACCAGCTTAAAGGCCACATTTTTCTCATCCCTTACAAATCCCAGCACCAGAGTTGTTAATAATACTGTTTATGCTTTTGTGGCACTCTTTGGAGCTTTCGAATGTATAAATGGAATAATGAGTGTTGGATCGCTTACAATTTTTTTGAGTTATGCTACGCAGTATACTAAACCTTTTAATGAGATATCAGGTGTTGTAACAGAACTTCAGAATGCGCTTGCCTGTGCAAGGCGAGTATTTGATCTTATTGATGAAAAGCCGCAGATCCCGGATGCTGTTCCTTGCGATGAACTCGGCATTGCAAAAGGCAATATTGAAATTAAAGATGTGGAGTTTTCGTACGATAAGGACAGAGAATTGATCAAAAACCTCACACTTTCCGTAAAAGAAGGTCAGAGAGTAGCTATAGTAGGTCCGACTGGAAGCGGAAAAACAACTATTATCAATCTTCTGATGAGATTCTATGATGTAGATAAGGGTGCTATAAGTGTCGAGGAATGCGACATAAGAAACTTAAGAAGAGCGCAGCTTCGCGAAAATTATGGAATGGTACTTCAGGAGACCTGGCTTAGAAGCGGGACTATAAAGGATAATATTACTCTTGGCAGAACAGGCTTTACTGAGGCTGAGGTTATAGAAGCGGCGAAAAAGTCACATGCTCACAGCTTCATTAAAAAATTACCGGATGGATATGACACCGTGATAAGTGAGGATGGAGGAATGCTTTCTCAGGGACAGAAGCAGCTCTTGTGTATTACAAGAATTATGCTGAGTGTACCTCCGATGCTCATTCTGGATGAAGCAACAAGCTCTATTGATACACGCACGGAGATGAGAATTCAGCGAGCATTCCAGAAAATGATGGTGGGTAGAACTAGTTTTATCGTTGCTCACAGATTGTCTACTATCAAGGAAGCTGACAGGATACTTGTAATGAAAGACGGACATATTATAGAGCAGGGAGATCATAACTCGCTTCTTAAAGCCAACGGTTTTTACTCAGATCTATACAGAAGCCAGTTTGAACAGTGAAAAAATTAAATATTTTTTACATAAAATGAGTTAAAATAATAGGCAAAAGATTGCCACTATAAAAAGAGGATTTTTATACATAGATTCAGGAGAAGTTTATGAAGAAGAGACCGGTATACGTTATTGGACATAAAAACCCGGATACAGACTCTGTCTGTGCAGCAATATGCTATGCGAATCTTAAGAACAAGATTGCAGGTGAAGAAGTCTGCGAACCTAGACGATGCGGGCATCTTAATGAGGAGACACAGTTTGTGCTGGGGCGTTTTGGTATAACTGCGCCGAAGTATACAAAGGATGTGCGTACACAGGTTTGCGACATGGAGATAAGAGACCTCCATGCTGATGATGATCATATTTCCTTAAAACGCGCTTGGGAGAGAATGAAGGATGAGAATGTAGTTACTCTTTGCATTACTCAGAATGGAAAACTGACAGGTCTTATTACTACAAATGACATTATGGAGACCTGTATGGATGTTCATGATGCGACAATTCTTTCCGAAACAAAGACCTATTATGGAAATATAGTTGATACGCTTGATGGCAATATGCTTGTGGGGGATATGTCAGAGCAGATTACATCAGGTAAAGTTCTGATTGCGACAGCTTCTCCGGAAATCATGGAGGAGGTAATTGATCCCGGAGATATAGTTATATGCGGTAACCGCTATGAAACGCAGCTTGTTGCTATAGAGAATCAGGCAGCCTGTATAGTTGTCTGCATAGATGCCAAGGTCACCAATACAATACAGAAGCTTGCGGAGGAACGCGGCTGTAGGATTATCACAACTCCTTATGATACCTTTACCGTAGCAAGACTTATCAATGAGAGCGCGCCTGTTGGCTCCATCATGAAAAGAGAACAACTTGTTTCTTTTCATACCAATGATTTTATTGAAGATATTCAGCAGACCATGGCACAGGTTCGCCACAGATATTTCCCGGTTTTAGATGAAGATGAGAACTTTGTGGGAATGATTTCACGCCGTAATTTGCTGGGAGCGATGAGAAAACAGCTAATTCTTGTTGATCATAATGAAAAGAGTCAGACTGTTGATGGAGCTGAGAGTGCAGAAATTCTTGAGATAATCGATCACCACAGACTCGGATCATCGATAGAGACTGCAAATCCGGTATTTTTCAGAAATCAGCCCCTTGGTTCGTCGTGTACAATAATCTATTCGATGTATAAAGAATCTGGGATTGAGGTTGATAAAATCACGGCGGCACTTATGCTGTCGGCCATTATCTCGGATACACTCATGTACAGATCACCTACCTGTACAGAGATAGATAAGCGCGCAGGTGAAGAGCTTG
Organism: Butyrivibrio sp. ob235; assembly: GCF_900109475.1. Classification (NCBI taxonomy): domain Bacteria; kingdom Bacillati; phylum Bacillota; class Clostridia; order Lachnospirales; family Lachnospiraceae; genus Butyrivibrio; species Butyrivibrio sp. ob235. Next base: position 424,815 of record NZ_FOBE01000001.1, on the reverse strand, counting down.
CTGCTATTGCGGAGATAAATGTTGAGGATTTTGCAAGGGAGATGTTCCGTGCAGGATCCAATATGGGAAGCAAGACTCCAAAACAGATTGTTCATCAGGACTTCAAAAAGTTTACAGTTGAAGATAAAACAATCGGTATTGGTCAGGTCAATTCTATGAGCGCAGAAGAGCTTGCAGAGATCAAGGAGAGAGTACTTCCTGAGCTCAAGGATATTATGGTGAGCGACGGACTTGATATGATTTTCTTTATGATGACCAATATAATAAGCGAATCTTCGATTGTGGCTTTTGAAGGGAACAAGGCGGAGAGTATCATTGATGCAGGTTTCCATGTGACAGCAGGCAGCGACCATATAGCGCTGTTAAAAGGTGTTGTATCAAGGAAAAAGCAGCTTTTGCCCACAATAGTTGAAGCTTTGCAACAATAAAAAAATCATCAATAAATGTAAAGATACTAAAAATGTGTTATAATACCCTCAGTAACATTTTTTCGTTATTGAGGGTTATTTAATGAAATATTTTTTTACGAGGGAAAAGATCAGGTTCATCGCTATCGCTCTGATAGCCTTTCTTTTTGTGAGTTCTTCGGAGAATTATTCCATTATTTCCAAAGCAGAGGATAATAACAGATATTTAAAAACTACAGAGGCAATCTACAGGGTTAATCCTTTATATGCCGGGATTATTTCTGAGGATGAGCTTTATCACGGCCCTGAACTTCGGGTTACCGAGGAGGCTGTTCTTAATGCGGAAAAGAGTTCTTCTGTAGCTGAGGCAGCTGCTGTCTTGCGAGAAGGATTAAAACGTAAGGATAGGAATATCTATGTGTACTTCACATTCCCGGGTACGGATTATGATGCTTCTTCGCTTATAACTATGGAGAATAATGCTTTCAATATTGCAATGCAGCATACAGGCAAGGGTAATGAAGGGGATTATCTCAAATGGGGCTATAGCGGCATGGGAATGCAGATAGCCTATGATAAGAAGGATGGCAAAACAAGCGGAACTTTCACTTTTTATATGACTTATTATACTTCTGCAGCGCAGGAACAATCTGTGAATGCAAAAGTAAGCCAGATTTCATCCGCATTGTCGCTCTCATCAAAGGGAGAATATGACAAAATTCTGGCGGTGTATGAATATGTATGCGACAACGTAAAATATGAGTATGGTAATTCTCAGTTAAAATATACCTGCTATGCGGCTGCGATAAATAAAAGTGCTGTTTGTCAGGGATATGCGCTTCTTGTTTACAGACTTTTAAATGATGCGGGGGTAAGCTGCAGGCTTATTGCCGGGAATACAAGTTCCGGAGGGCATGGCTGGAATATTGTTAGAGTTGGAGATTATTACTATAACATTGATGCAACCTGGGATGCGGGAAAAGACAAGGAAAAATATGCGTACTTTATGAAATGTGACAGTGAATTTGATGATCACAAAAGATGGTCGCAGTATGCGGATTCGTCATTTTATCAGCTTCATCCCATGAGTTCTACAAGCTATAATACGGGAACTGTAGGTTCCTATGTATCTGTAAAGACGCTGTCACTTAGTAAGGATAAACTTACTTTGAAGGCCGGAGAAAGTAGTCAGCTCAAGGTGACGGTTAAGCCTGCCAGAGCAGAGTCACTTCTTACATGGAAGAGCAATAACAAAAATGTGGCTTCAGTAGATTCAAACGGCAAGGTGAATGCTGTAGCAGCAGGAACCTGTACTGTAACGGTTTCTTCTCCGGATGGCAAAAAGGATATCTGTTATGTTACGGTTACTGAGGAAAACTCAGAAATAAAGTCATTAAAGCTGAATAAGAAAAAGCTAAAGCTGAAAAAGGGAAAGAAATTCCAACTGACTGTAAAAACTAACCCGGTTTCAGCTAAGGATACTACGCAGCTTGTATGGAAGTGCAGCAACAAAAAAGTCGCCAAGATAACAAAAAAAGGTGTTGTGAAGGCAAAAGGAAAAGGTACTTGTATCGTCACAGTATCTACAAAGGATGGGAAAAAGAAAGCAACCTGTAAGGTTACTGTAAAATAAACATAGGACATATATAATATTGAAATATGAACGACAAAAACGGACATTTTCTCAAAAATGTCCGTTTTTGTTCTTATGGAATAGGGTTATACTATCGTATCAGCTGACAAAAAACTTGTCAGCAATAGTCTCCATATAAATGTCACGCTGATCTTCAGGCACATCATATTCATCCATTGCCTTGGATACAGACCAGTGATTAATGCCTATGGAACGAAGCATATGTCTGATAAGTGTATAATCGATAACGTTGTCGTTGGTCATATCAATATCAAATTCTTTTGTTAAAATGGCTGACATAAAGAACCCCCAAAAATAGTAAAATCCAACATATACATACATATAGTTGAAATAATTCCCCTTCAACTACTATATATTGTATTACATATTTGAATTAATTCAATAGATTTCTTTCGAAAATTTGAAGATTATTTTTATGTTTTTTTAACCGTTTATAGATGCCCCAAAACTTGTTAATTGTATGAAATTTTGATAAAATAGTTATCGGAAAAATGTGGTTCTGTATTATATGTGAGGCAGCTATGCAAAAGACATATATAGTGGAGAGAGACGGGTATCACATTTCTGGGGAACTATATTTGCCTGATGATGCTAAGGGAAGATATCCCATAGTGATCATGGCGCACGGCTTCGGGGGAAGCCGGGAAGGAACAAGGCCTTATGCGGAACTTCTTGTAAGGGAAGGGATAGGGTGTTATATCTTTGACTTCTGCGGCGGTGGTCTATCGTCCAGGAGCGACGGTAAAATGACTGATATGTCTGTGCTCACAGAAAGCAAAGACATAGAAGCTGTGGTTGAAAATATTAGAAAAGCACCTTTTGCAGACAGGAAGAATATATTTCTTATGGGAGAAAGTCAGGGAGGCGTAGCTTCAACTATTGCAGCTTCCAAAACACCTAAAGAAATCAGGGCTATGGTGCTTCTATATCCTGCATATATTCTTTTTGACGATGCTAAAAACAGATATCCAAAGAAAGAGATGATTGAGGAAACAACAACTGTTTTCGGTCTTCCGGTAGGGCGCAGATACTACGAGGATGCATTTTCTCTTGATATACATGACTGTATGGGCAAATATGACAGGAATGTACTTATTTTGCATGGCAATATCGATCAGGTTGTTCCGATTTCATACAGTCTTGATGCAAGAAGGAATTTTCCTGCAGCCAAAATCATACAGATAACCGATGCCGGTCATGGATTTTATGGAAAAGAGGTTGTGAAAGCCGGCAAAGAAATGATATCATTTATTCAGGAGAACATGGATGAGCCATGTAAAGGGGGATTATTATGAGTTGCTTGTTTGATAAAAAAATACAGGATATCGATATTGATGAACTTAAAAAGAGCGCAGAAAAGGTTCTTTCTTTTACAGGAACCAAGGCTAAGAGTGCTTGCGCATATGCGCAGGATCGTTTCGATGATCTTGATGATGATAAGAAGAACCTGCTTATAATCGGACTTTCCGTATTCGTAGGAGTGCTTGTTATAGCAGGCATATTCTACTTCCTTGGGAAAAAGGCAGGAAGAAAAGAAACCGCTTTCGAGTATGAAGAATGGGATAGTTGACGGCTCTTTTGATAATATGTCCATTTGGTGCTTGAATATCCATTTTTGATATGTTAACATAGGTGAGTCGCAGATTTTTGCACATAGGCCGGCGTGTCGGAATGGCAGACGATGCAGACTCAAAATCTGTTGTCCTCACGGGCGTGTGGGTTCAAGTCCCACCGCCGGCACTATTATTATGACATTCAGGCAGTATATGTTTGGATGTCTTTTTCTTTTGCTAATTCAGATTATTATTCCCCTTACATATATATTTTTGGAATATAGTATTATTGCACAAAATGCGGAAACGAAATTTGCACATTTCGTTTCTTGTTTCTCCACGCGTGGAGTGTTACTATAAACATGTGGAAACGTAAATGTATGCAATTCGTTTCCAGACACAATTGAGGATAAGCCTGATGAGAAAAGTAATCTATTTAAACAATGACTGGAAATTTAAGAGCGAATTTGATGAGAGTATGATCAGCTCCGATTTCAGGGATACCGGATTTCAAAATATAAGAATCCCACATACAGTTGCAGAGACATCATTCAATTATTTTGATGATGCTGTTTATCAGATGGTGAGCTGTTACCGCAAGACTTTCAGGGCAGACCATAATTGGAAGGGTAAGAGAGTTGCAATTCATTTTGAAGGTGCGGCGCATGAAGCTACGGTATATTTTAACGGTGTACTTCTTGGGACACATTCCTGCGGCTATACTGCCTTCGAGTTTGATATATCCGAGCATATTCGTTATGACGAACCAAACACAATTGTTGTGAAGCTTGACAGTAGAGAATCTCTGAATGTTCCGCCCTTCGGGTTTGTGGTGGATTATATGACTTATGGAGGTATTTACAGAGATGTATTTATCGAAATAACCGATAAGACCTATATTTCCAGAGCGTTTGTATATACAGAAGTTCCTGAGGTTATGAACGTTTCGCTTAAGGAGAAGGATGTTACACCAAGATCTGTCGGAGCTTTCCTACGTGCGAGATTTAGAATCAAGGGATCACTTACCGGTTGCGTTGTAACCGAGTCACTAAAAAGAATTTCAGGTGAACTTCCCAAGGACGCAAATGATGAATATGCAGAGGAAACTGAGCTAAACAGGATAGCTGCAAAAAATAAGATGACCTTTGATTATCATACACTTCCTGTTGTCTTGTGGGATGTGAAAAATCCCGCACTTTATAAATATATCATTAGAATATACAGAGATGATCAGCTCATTGATGAGAAATATATAACGTTTGGATTCAGGAACGCTTCTTTTAAGGCAGACGGCTTTTATCTAAACGGAAGAAAATTCAAACTGCGCGGCTTGAACAGACATCAGTCCTATCCGTATGTTGGATATGCAATGCCTGCCTCGATGCAGATAGAGGATGCGAGAATAATAAAAGAAGACTTATGTCTTAACTGCGTAAGAACTTCCCACTACCCGCAGTCTCAGGATTTTATGGATGCCTGTGACAGAATGGGAATACTTGTATTTACCGAGATACCCGGATGGCAGCATATAGGTGATGAGGATTGGAAAAAACAGGCTCTTGAGAATGAAAGAGAAATGATTTTCCAGTACAGGAATCATCCTTCGATTTTTATTTGGGGTGTCCGAATTAATGAATCTGCAGATGATGATGATTTTTACTTAAAAACAAATCATATCGCTCATGAGCTTGATTCTTCGAGAGCCACCGGAGGAGTAAGAGCGGCTACAAAAATGCATCTTCTTGAGGATGTATATACATTAAATGACTTTTCACATAACGGGAAAACGCCTGGTTGCATTAAAAAGAGACTGGCAACACCGGATATGTCTTCGGCGTACATGGTAACAGAGTATAACGGACATATGTATCCGACAAAAGCTTTCGATCCTGAAGATACAAGAGTCGAGCATGCGATGAGACATATAAGAGTCATGGATGCTATAGCAGGTGAGAGGGACATAGCCGGAGGCATTGGCTGGTGCATGTTTGACTACAACACCCACAAGGATTTCGGTTCGGGCGACAGAATCTGTTATCACGGCGTGATGGACATGTTCAGGAATCCCAAGCTTGCTGCTTACGGATATGCAATGCAGGGAAATGACAAGACAGTACTGGAACTGTCATCTGCTATGGATATCGGAGAGCATCCCGAGTGCATTCGCGGTGATATATGGCTCTTTACAAATGCGGATTCCGTAAAAATGTATAAGAACGATGTTTTTATAAAAGAGTATTATCCAGGTTCGTCACCTTATAGAAATATTGAACATGGTCCAATACTTGTGGACGACTTTATTGGTGATGAGTTTGCGGAAAATGAAAAGTTCTCAAAATACTTTGCAGGAAAAGTTAAGCATGCACTAAACCAGGCTGCACGCCACGGCATGGGGAGTCTATCTCTTGGCGATAAGATTACCGGTCTTGAGATGATGCTTTTCCATAGGATGTCTGTTAAGGACATAGTTGATATGTACCAGAAATACATCGGTGACTGGGGCGGCGAGGCAACATCGTTTAAATTTGAGGCTATTAAGAATGGCGAGGTTGCAGCAACAATCGTAAAAGAGACGGTAAAGGGGATAAGCATTGAAACTGTGGTTAGTAACACTGAGCTTATGGAAGGCAGATCCTACGATGTGGCATCGGTGAGGATAAGAGTTGTTGACCAGAATGGAAATGTTTTACCGTTTTTTGCCGAACCCTGCAAGCTTAAGACAGAAGGTGCAATTGAGATTATCGGACCCAGAACGGTGCCGCTCAGAGGCGGAATGGCCGGGACCTATATTAAATCCAAGAGGCGCCAGGGTTCTACAGGTAAGCTGATAATAAGTCTTCGTGCGAGCGGAGAGAAAATAAAGAAAGAAATAAGTTTTACAATTAGTGAAAGGATAAATGGTAATGTCTGAGAAATCCAAGATAATTTTCGGAAACGAAATGCCTGAAAAAGTATACAGGAAGGCAATGAAAACAAAAGAAAAGAACAAGAAAAAATTCGGAGATGACTCCAAAGCAAATTACCCTGTCAAAATAACAGAGAATAAATACATAGGAGAGAGTCTCGGAGTGAAAAATATCGAGGTGCTGCCTGAAAATGCTGATGTTTCCGGGACACTGCCTTTCGACGAGGAAAAAGGACTTATAGTTGGAAATATCAGAATGGGCTTTGGACATTACAGAATCAGCATGGCAATGGCTTCATGTGCTAAGTATATGGGATATACACCGTACTGGATGGATCTTAATTCCTATCCGCATACAACCTGCACGAAGCTGATAAGTGCTCAGAATGACTTGTATTCTCTTGGATCAAGACTTTCAAAGAATCCTATTTTCAACAAACTAGTGTGGGAGCCTGTAAACTATGAAGGCTTCAGAGCTCTTTCATATAATGCGGCTGATCAGGCAAATGCTGAGCTGATGGCACCTGTTTATAAAAATGTGCCAAAGGATATTCCAGTTATTGCAACACATGTATGGCCTGCTCAGGCTGCGATACATGCCGGTATGAAGTATGTAGTCAATGCGGTTCCCGATAACTGGCCGATGGCACTTCATTTTTCTGAAGGATCTATTCATACAATACAGTGCAGAAATGCATATATGGGTTACAGAATACTTAACGGTATGAACAAGAATAAGGTCTGCAAGGCAATGCCCGGAAAGGAACTTGTCTATACCGGACATTATATCGACCATGAACTTGTTTCAAATATTGAGAATGACTGCAAGGCAAGATGTGACAGAAGGAAAAACAAAAAGCCAATGAGATTCCTTCTTACAATTGGCGGAGCCGGAGCACAAAAAGAGATATTTGCTGCAATAATAAAGTATCTGCTTCCGAAGATAAAGAAGAATGAAGCTGCTTTATATGTAAATGTGGGTGATTACAGACAGGTCTGGGAGGATCTGAAAAAAGAGATTCCGGGGATGAGTTCCTTCATCCACGAGCATATCGGTGATTTTGCGGATACAGAAAAATTTGCGGCTGATGCGCTTGATCCTTCAAATGAAGTGACCGGTATTCACGGCTTCTGGCATGAGAACATTTTTGAAGCTGTTTACTGTACCAATCTCCTTATGAGAAGCTGCGATGTACTTGTTACAAAACCCAGTGAACTTGCATTTTATCCTGTTCCCAAGTTGTTTATAAAGAGAGTGGGAAAGCATGAGATGTGGGGAGCTATACATTCTGCCGAGGTGGGAGACGGAACACTTGAGTGTAGAGACATTCCGCATACAGTACAGATGCTGAGCCAGTTCCTGCATACATCGCTGCTCGATGATATGTGTAACAATATTGTTGAAAATAAAAAGGCAGGTCTCTATGACGGAGCTTACAAGGTTGTGGAGCTTGCCATGGGGATGAAAAATAACAACAAGTAATTTGATTTAAGAGGTTAAAAAGTAATGAGCGAACATAACAAATTGTCCGGAGCCGCAAAGGCGTCTTATGGTCTTGGAGCAGTCGGAAAAGACATGGTTTACATGCTTTCCGCTTCATACGTTTTGTATTACTTCCAGGATATTCTTGGGGTTAGTGCTGCCGCTATGGGTGTAATTCTTATGGTGGCAAGAGTTTTTGATGCATTTAATGATCCTATAATGGGAGCTATAGTTGCTAAGACGAAGACCAGATTCGGAAAATTCAGACCCTGGCTTCTTATCGGAACTATAACAAATGCCATAGTGCTATATCTGATGTTCTCAGCACCGCCGACTTTGTCGGGAAGCGGGCTTGTAGCCTATGCGGCTGTAACCTATATACTTTGGGGTGTTACCTATACGATGATGGATATTCCCTATTGGTCAATGATACCTGCTTTTACTGAGGGCGGAAAAGAAAGAGAGGGGCTTACAACACTCGCTCGTTCATGCGCAGGTGTTGGTTCCGCGATAATTACAATCATAACAGTAATGTCTGTTTCTGCTCTTGGCCATATCTTTGGAGGAGCGGACATCACCGATAGAGATGTAGAACGAATCGGTTTTTCATATTTTACAATTGTGATCGCTGCTTTGTTTGTGCTCTTTACTGTAATATGCTGTATCAATGTTAAGGAAAAATCCACAGTTGACATGAAAACAGCATCTATAGGAGAGATGTTCAGAGCACTTATTCAGAATGATCAGGCAATGACAGTAGTTGTAGCTATCGTAATCGTTAATTGCTCAATCTACATTACATCAAACCTTGTAATCTATTTCTTTAAATACGATTTCGGAACAGTAGGCTGGAGAGGTGCATACACACTGTTTTCAACCTTTGGCGGCGGAATTCAGATTCTGGCAATGATGCTTTTATATCCATTCCTAAGAAGATTCTTTACATCTATAAAGATTTACTTCATAAGCATGGGAATGGCTATTGCAGGATATATAATGCTTCTTGTACTTGCATCAACAAAAATGGATAACGTATATATCCTCTTTATTCCTGCGTTTTTCATCTTCTCTGCAAACGGAATGCTTGCGGTTATTACAACCGTATTCCTTGCAAACACTGTTGATTACGGTGAACTTAAGAACGGCCGCCGCGATGAATCTGTTATATTTTCCATGCAAACCTTTGTGGTAAAGCTTGCGTCCGGAGTATCGGCATTTATTGCTGCTCTTGCGCTCCAGATATTGCAGCTAAGCAATGACACTGCAGAAACCACAACAGACATAGACTATTCACAGGGAGTGGATATCATGCAGAAGATGGGGCTTCGCATGACAATGACAATCATTCCTGTTATCGGAATCCTTTTCGCGATCTTCTGGTTTAAGAAAAAGTACATCTTGACTGATGAGAAAATCGAAGAAATCTCCTCCGAAATCGCGGGGAGAAAGTAATAGCCAGGAAACGGAAATATAAAGAATATATGGAAAGAAAAGTGTATGGCACCAAAATCGATTATGCATAAGCAACGAGATTTTGGTGCCATATATTTTTCTGCACCATATGTGATTTATAGTTCCGTTTCCGTCATATAGGGAGTTTAACCGATTGTAATATTGACTGTTTTGGTGTATGCTAGATATTGTTTAGTAGTATGCTTTGCGATATTATGTTCATACAAGATATTGGGGTTGGCGATACTATGGATTGCAAAGAATTTCAGAGAATGATACCCGGCTTTTTAGCTGATGAATTGGATAATTATTCTCTTGAGTCATTTTTGAATCATATGGAATCCTGCAGAAGTTGTAAGGAAGAACTTACCATACAGTTTTTGATAGAAACAGGTATTCAGAGACTTGAGGATGGTAGTACTTTTAATCTTACGAAAGAACTGAAGTCCACTACGAATGATGCCTGGGTAAGACTTCGTATGCGTAAGAGATTATTGAAGACCGCATACTTTCTGCAGATTATGGTCGTTGCTGAAATTATAGCAGCGATTGCGCTTTCAATCGCGCTTCGCTGAGAATAAGGACAACGGATAGATTTTATTTGCTTAATATTATTTAGTTGGGGATATTTTTAAAATGGGGAAGAAATTATTACTGATAGACGGACACAGTATACTTAACAGAGCCTTCTACGGTCTTCCTGATCTTACTAATTCAGAAGGCCTGCATACAGGTGCAGTCTATGGATTTCTGAATATTCTTTTCAGACTGATTGATGAGGAACAGCCAGATTATCTGACTGTTGCTTTTGATGTCCACGAACCCACATTCAGACACAAAATATATGCCGAGTACAAGGGAACCAGAAAGCCAATGCCGGAAGAACTCAGACAGCAGGTGCCGCTGATGAAGGAAGTTCTTGACAGCATGAACATTTGCCGTATGGAGAAGGCAGGACTTGAGGCTGACGATATTCTCGGAACTATCGCTAAGAGAGGCGAGAGAGAAGGCATGGAAGTCAGACTTGTCTCCGGTGACAGGGATCTTTTGCAGGTTGCAACGGATCATATTTGCGTTCGTATTCCCAAGACAAAACAGGGCAAAACAGAAATCGAGAATTATTTTGCAGGTGATGTCGAGACTTTATATAAAGTAAATCCGGTTCAGTTTATAGAGCTTAAAGCCCTTATGGGAGATTCATCGGATAATATTCCCGGGGTTCCCAAGGTCGGTGAGAAGACTGCAATTGAGCTTATGACTACTTACGGATCTATTGAGAATATATATGCCAATCTTGACAATATATCAAAGAAGGCAATAAGAGAATCGCTTGCGGCTAACAGGGAGCTATGCGATTTGAGTAAGACTCTCGCAACAATCGATGTGAATGCCGAGTTTGATTACTCTTTCGAAAATGCCACAATCGACAACATTTTTAATCGCGAAGCTTATGAGCTTTTTAAAAGACTGAATTTCCGCAATCTCCTTACGAAGTTTGAGGGAGATGTTACAAAAACAGAGATTAAGATTGATTTTAAAGACATCAATACGAAGTCTGAAGCAGATGCAGTATTTAAAGGTGCTTTGTCTTATGCCGGATCAAGGAACGACCGGTTTATCGGAATAGGAATTTTATCCGATGATAGCCCGTCAGGAAAAAAGAGGGAAAAAATCGGACAGCTTTCACTTTTTGATGACGCATCAGAGTCAACTGATCTTATTGGTATCAGTGTTTGTTTTGAAGATGAAAAGACTTCTTATTTTGAACTTGAAAACGATATTACAGCCGCTTATGTTGGGGAGAAGCTCGAGGAACTTTCAGAGAAATGCAGACTTTCTTTCTTTGACATCAAGCATGCATATAAATATTTTAAACCCTACGAAGTTGACAACTACGAAAAGAAAAAAGAGGGCTCATTTGATATTCTTATAGGGGCTTATCTGAACAATCCCTTAAAGAACGACTACCTTCCGGAAGATATCGCTTCGGAATATCTGCAGATGACCATAAGATCCAAGACACAGATTTTCGGAAAAGGATCTCCGCTTGGAGCAGACAGAAATCTCAGAAAAGAGTACACGGGATATCTTGCGTATGTTTCCTATAAAGCGGCTCCTCTTATTCAGAAGAAGCTGGAAGACAGTGATATGCAGGATCTGATGAATGATGTTGAAATGCCTCTCAGCTATATTCTCTATGACATGGAAAAAGAAGGAATCCTTGTTAAACGAGAAGAGCTTAAGGTTTACGGAGAGCGCCTTACAGGCAGAATCGAGGAACTGGAAAAGGCTATACATAAGGAGGCAGGCCAGGAGTTTAATATCAATTCTCCCAAGCAGCTGGGGGAGATACTCTTTGAGAAGCTGGGATTGAAAGGCGGAAAGAAGACAAAAACAGGCTATTCCACTGCTGCTGACGTCCTGGAAAAGCTTGCGCCCGAGAATCCTATCATCAGGAATATTCTTGAGTACAGAGGCCTTACGAAGTTAAAGAGCACTTATGCGGATGGTCTTGCGACATATATTGATACAGACAATAGAATTCATACCAGTTTTAACCAGACAATAACTGCTACGGGAAGAATCAGTTCGACAGAACCGAATCTTCAGAATATCCCCATGAGGACTGAGCTCGGCAGAGCTATCAGGAAGGTTTTTGTTCCGAAGGAAGGATATGTTTTTGCCGATGCCGATTATTCACAGATAGAGCTTAGAATTCTGGCTCATATGTCCGGGGATCAAGGCCTTATAGATGCATATCACGAGGGTAGAGATATTCACAGGATTACGGCATCAAAAGTATTTGGAATTCCTTTCGATGAGGTTACTGATATCCAGAGAAGAAACGCAAAGGCTGTTAATTTTGGAATAGTATACGGAATAAGTGCTTTCGGACTTAGCGAAGATCTTAATATTTCCAGATCCGATGCAAAGAAGTACATGGAGGACTATCTTGCAACTTATCCTGGGGTTAAGAATTATCAGGACAGCGCGGTAGAGAGTGCCAAGGAAAAGGGCTATGCGGTGACTCTTTATAAAAGACGACGCCCGATGCCGGAGCTTAAGTCAGGCAATTTCATGCAGAGACAGTTCGGAGAGAGAGTTGCAATGAATGCTCCGATTCAGGGAACTGCTGCCGACATTATTAAGATTGCTATGATTCGTGTATGGAGAAGAATTCGAAAAGAACAGTTATTATCAAGAATGATTCTTCAGATACATGATGAACTTTTGATTGAGACCAAGAAGGAAGAAGAGAAAAAGATAAAGCTTATTCTTGAAGAGGAGATGACAAAAGCAGCTGATCTTCTTGTTCCGCTCGAGGCAGAGTGTCACACGGGTTCAGACTGGTTTGAGGCGAAGTAGAGTGAAAGTAATCGGAGTAACCGGAGGAGTAGGCGCCGGAAAAAGCACAGTGCTTAACTACATAGAGAAGAGTTGTAACTGTCGTATCATCTTTTCCGATAAAGTGGCTAATGATATTAAGCTTAAGGGACAGAGCTGCTATGAACCAATAGTTGATCTTCTTTCCGAGGATATACTCGGACCGGATGGAGAGATAGACAAGAAAAAGATGGCGGCGAAGATATTTGCCGATGATAGTCTCTTAAAGCAGGTTAATGATATTCTTCATCCTGCGGTAAATAATTATATTTTCGGTGAAATAGAAAAAGAAAAAGCGGAAGGAAAGCTTGACTATCTTTTCATAGAAGCTGCACTTCTTATTGAAAACGGCTATCACAAAATCGTGGATGAATTGTGGTACATTTACGCAGATGAGAGTGTCAGGAGAAAGCGCCTTAAAGAATCGCGCGGATACAGTGATGAGAAGATAGATGATATTATAAAGGGACAGCTTTCCGATGAAGAATTCCGTAAATATGCAAGTTTTGTAATAGATAACAGCAATGATGAGAACGACACTAAAAGACAAATTGATTTGAAGCTGGGGGAAAACTGATGGCTGAAATGGTTGAACAATCTGAGAAAAACGTAGTATTCGGTCTTGATATCGGTACCAGAAGTGTTGTCGGTACAGTCGGGTACATGGAGGATGAAATCTTCAATGTAATGGCGCAGTGTGTTGAGAAACATGAGACCAGAGCCATGCTCGATGGACAGATACATGATATCGGCAAGGTTGGCGCTACGATCAGGCACGTCAAGGAGAATCTTGAACAGCAGACACAGATACATCTGACAGATGTATGTATTGCTGCCGCAGGTCGTGTACTTCGTACAATTAAAACAAATTTTGAAGAAGAATTCACTGATAACAGAGAGCTTACTCAGGAGGAAATCTATAACCTTGAGTCAAAAGCTGTTGAGAAGGCCTATCAGGAATTCCTTGCGCAGAATCAGTCGGATATGAAATTTTATCTGGTTGGTTACTCTGTAATGCATTATTATCTTGATGATTATCAGATTGCCAATCTAGAAGGACATAATGCCGGAAGAGTAGCAATTGACCTTATTGCAACCTTCCTTCCGGATGATTGTGTTGACGGTCTTTATAAGGCTTGTGAGAGAGCAGACCTTAAGGTTGCAAATATGACTCTCGAGCCTATAGCTGCTATGATGGTTGCAATTCCGCCTCAGTTCAGAATGCTTAATCTGGCACTTGTTGATGTTGGTGCAGGAACCTCCGATATCTGTATAACGGATGATGGAACAATTACATCCTATGGAATGCTTCCAATTGCAGGTGATTCCATCACAGAGATTATTGCTCAGCACTGCCTGGTTGATTTCAATACCGCGGATCAGATTAAAATTGACGCAAGTCACATGGATCAGGTTAAATATGTTGATATCATGGGACTTGAGAAGACAATCTCGGCAAAGGAAATATCAAAAATGATTAAGCCTCTTGTTGAGAAGATGTCCAAGATGGTAACACAGCAGATTAAGCAGCTTAACGGCAATAAATCAGTAAGTGCGGTATTCGTTGTCGGAGGTGGCGGTTGTGTACCGGGGTACACCAAGGCTTTGGCAAAAGAGATGAAGATTCCGGAGGAGCGTGTTGCGCTTCGGGGCGAAGAAGTCATGAAGAGCATTCGATTCCTTAATGATGACAGCACCATTGAGAGAGATTCACTTATGGTTACACCTCTCGGTATCTGTATAAGCTTCTATGAGCAATCCAACAACTTTGTGTTTGTATCCTTTAACGGACAGCAGACTAAAATTTACGATAACGGTAAGCTTGCAATTGTTGATGCTGCGATGCAGGCAGATTTTCCTAACGAGGATCTGTTCCCTAAGCGCGGCGAAGAATTGAGATTTACCGTTAACGGCCAGGAGAGAATGGTGAGAGGTGAGCCCGGAGAGGCAGCTGTTATCACGCTTAACGGATCACCTGCAGATATTCATACCAAAATTCATGCAAATGATATTATCGAAGTTACAAGCTCGACAGTCGGTAAGGCAGGAAGCAGTGAAATCAATGATATTCCTGAGTTCAAGGGAACCTTCAATATTACTGTAGACGGAAAGAGTATTGACGTACCGAGAACCGCTGAGGTTAACGGAGAAGTTCAGACCGGCCTTTATGATATTAAGTCCGGGGACGAGATAAAGATTCTTGATTATGAGACTGCAGCTCAGATAGCGGAGCTTCTGGATATTGACCTCACAGAGGATATGGTTATCACTGTCAACAATGAGGTTGCAAAAGGAGATACTCCTGTTTACGAGAACTTTAAGGTTGAGTTTAAGAGCGGCGCTGATGCTATCATGGAATACTATGCTAATTTCCCTGATGCCGATGAAGTTGCCATCGAACAGGAAAATGAGGAGTCATCCTACGAAGCCGATGCGGATCTTGATCTGGAGGAGAATGAAGATGGCAGCGTAAGTATCTCCGGCGGAAGTACAACTACTTCTTCTGTAAGGAGTGCAGCACCCACCAGACGCGTGGTTACACATGATCTTCATGTAATAGTTAACAATGAGCCTATTGTGCTTCACGGAAAATCGGATTATATTTTTGTAGATATATTTGATGTTATTGATTTTGACCTCAGTAAACCTAACGGCAGATCGATAGTAACCACACTAAATGGCGGTACTCCCGATTATATGCAGGCGATACATGAAGGCGACAGAATTGAAGTCTATTGGAAATAGATAACACAATCTTAATATGATAGACACATTTTCGTCACAGTTTATACTTAATATGGAAACGGAGATTGCATTAGATGAGACTTGCAAGCCTCTCAAGCGGTAGTAGCGGTAACAGTATTTATATAGGTTCCGATACTACAAACATCCTGATAGATACAGGATGCAGTAAGAAAAGAATAGAAGAAGGATTGGCCGGAATGGATTTATCCCTGGCCGATATAGATGCGATCTTTGTCACACATGAGCATTCAGATCATATTGCAGGACTTCATACTATTTTAAAAAAATATGATATTCCGGTATATGCAACCAGAGGAACTTTACAGGGAATCAGGACAAGTGATAAGAAGGGAGAAATGCTCTCTGCTGAGTTTCATGAAATCCGAGCAGATGAAAAGGTTCCGGTAAAGGATATTGTTGTAAATCCGATCACGATAATGCATGATGCGCTTGAACCTGTGGCGTACAGGATTTCCTGCGGCAAAAAGAAAATCGGAGTCGCGACGGATCTTGGATGTTACAATGATTATACGGTTGATAACCTGAGAGGCATGGATGCAATACTGATAGAAGCCAATCATGATGTGAGGATGCTTCAGACGGGGCCGTATCCGTATCAGTTAAAAAGGAGAATCCTTGGGGAAAAAGGACATTTGTCCAATGAGAAGAGCGGTGAACTTCTGTGCAGGATTTTGCACGACGGCCTTAAAGGAATTCTTCTCGGACATCTGAGTAAAGAGAACAATCTGCCCGAGCTTGCTTACGAGACGGTGAGGGTTGAGATAGAAATGGGTGAGAATCCATATCACGGAAATGATTTTCCAATAATGGTAGCAGCGAGAAATGAGCTTTCTCCTGTTATTGAAGTGTGAGAAAAGACAAGGGAGTAAAATATTATGAACAAAATCATTATTACTGTGGTCGGTAAGGATACTGTAGGTATTATTGCTAAGGTATGTACTTTTCTGGCTGAAAACAGTATCAACATTCTTGATATTTCACAGACAATAGTTTCCGGATATTTTAATATGATGATGATCGTTGATGTTAGTAAGAGTGAAGCAAGCTTCCAGGAAGTAAGCGACACCCTGGATAAGATCGGTGAGGACATCGGCGTTGTAATTAAATGCCAGAGAGAAGAAATTTTCGATTCAATGCACAGAATTTAAAAAGGAGCTTAAATGATTAACATTAATGAAGTCTCTGAGACTAACGAGATGATCGAAAAGGAAAATCTGGATGTCCGTACTATTACAATGGGTATCAGCCTTTTGGATTGCATCAGCTCAGACCTTGATACATTAAACAGAAATATATATGAGAAAATCTATGGATCCGCCAAGGATCTTGTTCAGACCGGAGAAGATATTGCCAAGGAGTTTGGTATTCCAATCGTAAATAAGAGAATTTCCGTTACTCCGATCGCGCTTATCGGTGCGGCTGCATGCAAGAGTACAGAGGATTTTGTGTCTATTGCAAAGACTCTTGATAAGGTTGCAAAGGATGTTGGAATAAACTTCCTCGGTGGTTACAGCGCGCTTGTAAGTAAGGGCATGACAGATGCCGACAGACTTCTTATAGAGTCTATACCGCAGGCACTTTCCCAGACAGATGTTGTATGTTCATCTGTAAATGTAGGTTCAACCAAAACAGGAATAAACATGGATGCCGTAAGACTTCTTGGCGACGTAATCGTTAAGACAGCCGAGGCTACTAAGGATAATGACAGTGCGGGGTGCACGAAGCTTGTTGTATTCTGCAATGCTCCTGATGACAATCCTTTCATGGCAGGTGCTTTTCATGGAGTTACAGAAGCCGACAGAATTATAAATGTCGGCGTAAGCGGGCCCGGAGTTGTTAAGACGGCACTGGAAAAGGTTCGCGGGGAGAATTTTGAAATTCTCTGTGAAACAATTAAAAAGACAGCATTTAAGGTTACGAGAGTAGGTCAGCTTGTAGCAAAGGAAGCTTCCGAAAGATTAGGAGTTCCCTTTGGAATTGTTGACCTTTCACTTGCGCCCACACCGGCTATCGGAGACAGTGTTGCTGATATTCTTCATGAGATTGGTGTTGAGCATGCGGGTGCACCCGGGACTACTGCAGCACTTGCGTTGTTAAATGACCAGGTTAAGAAGGGTGGAGCAATGGCATCCTCTTATGTAGGCGGTTTGTCAGGTGCATTTATTCCGGTTAGTGAAGACCAGGGTATGATAAATGCAGTTAATGCAGGAGCTTTATCACTTGAAAAGCTTGAGGCTATGACTTGTGTATGCTCTGTAGGTCTTGATATGATAGCAATTCCCGGAGATACAAAAAGTACAACCATTTCCGGAATTATTGCCGATGAGATGGCTATCGGCATGATAAACCAGAAGACTACAGCCGTAAGACTCATACCGGTTATCGGTAAGAAAGCAGGAGATACTGTGGACTTTGGCGGACTATTGGGATTTGGTCCTATCATGAGCGTCAACACATTTTCTTGTGATGAATTTGTTAACAGAGGAGGAAGGATTCCGGCTCCGATACATAGCTTTAAAAACTGATTTATGGATAAAATGAAAAAGATTCCCGAAAAGATATCGGGATCAGCTGAAAAATTTAATAGATTTCTCAGAAGAAATGCTGCAGGCCAGACTGATGAGCAAAATCGCGGATTAAAGAATAATATTGTGAACCGCGCTAAGAGAATAAAGCATCTTGCTAATAAAAAGAGCACTAGAAAGACTATTCGCGAGACTGCTGTTTCATGGGCATTTCTTTTACCGAGTCTCATGGGAGTTTTGACATTCTTTGTTATTCCTTTCTGTGTGGTTGTTTTTTATTCGGTTGTAAACAATCCTATTCAGAAAGAGTTTGTCGGCTTTTTCAATTTTGAAAGAGTGTTTGTTAATAATGCTTTCAGGCAGGCTGCATATAATACTTTTATGTTTTCGATAATAGCTGTGCCTCTTGCGGTGGCGCTTTCTCTGTTCCTGGCTGTTGTTATGGAATCGGGTATACCGTTTAAGAGTCAGTTCAGGAGCTTTTTCCTTAGCCCCATGATGGTTCCAATTGCTTCGATAGTACTTATTTGGCAGGTGTTGTTCCATTTTAACGGAATTATAAATGTCATAAGTATGAATTTCGGCGGACCAAAGATTGACTGGCTTAAATCAGACAAGGCGCAGATAGTTATTGTTGCACTGTTTTTATGGAAAAACCTCGGCTATAACATGATTCTGTTCATGGCAGCTCTTTCGAGTGTGCCCAAGGATCTGATTGAGGTGGCAAAGCTTGAGAGCGCAACTGACAGACAGATTTTCTGGACAATAAAGATGAGATATCTCTCATCCACTATACTGTTTGTTACCATTATGTCTCTTATTAATTCCTTTAAGGTATTCAGAGAGATATATCTAATGACCGGAGATTATCCTTATAAAACGCTGTATATGATGCAGCATTTTATGAATAATACATTTGCCTCAGTCGATTACCAGAAGCTTTCGGCTTCGGCCATTATCATGGCATTGGTAATTGTTGTTCTGATGCTTATCATGTTTAACACTGAAAACCGGTATGGAAAGGATATAGAAGGCTAGTATGGCAGGACTTAAATTGCCTACCGGTGAAGCGGCGTTTTACGAAAGAGCCATTCGGAAGGCAAGAAGAAAGAAAAAAATATATAAATACGGCACTATAGCAGGAACCATTATATGTGCGATTTTTGCGGCATTGTTCCTGTTGCCGACAATACTTACAATTACAAATTCCTTCATGAGTTCTTCTGAAATCAGTGCCAATTACGGTGCGGTTTTTCAGACGACGGATACCGGAGGAAAGGTATTTATATCAAAAACGGTTAACCTCAAGTTTATTCCGGATATAGTCACATTCAGTCAGTATTTCACTGTGCTGTTCAAATCACCGGAATATCTTGTTAAGTTTTGGAACAGTATGATCTATGTTGTTCCGATCCTTGTGATTCAGCTTCTTGTGGCGATGCTTGCATCCTACGGGTTTGCGAGATACAAGGGAAGGGTAAGGGAGATAATATTTTTCCTTTACATCATTATGATGCTTATGCCATATCAGGTTACACTGGTACCTAATTATCTGGTATCATCGGCTCTCGGAATACTTGATACGAGATGGGCCATATGGCTGCCCGGATTCTTTTCACCGTTTGCGGTTTATCTTCTTACGAAATTTATCAGGAGAATTCCGGCAGAGGTAATGGAGGCAGCATCAATTGACGGAGCCAGTGAGTGGCAGATATTTACCCAGATATGCGCCCCGCTTTGTAAGAGCGGACTTATATCAATCGCAATTCTGGTTTTTATAGATTATTGGAACATGGTTGAGCAGCCGCTTATTCTGCTCAGCAACGACGAGCTTCATCCGCTTTCGGTATTTTTGTCGAAAATCAATTCAGGCGAAATAAGCCTGGCATTTGCGGTAGCGGTTATTTATCTTGTGCCGCCGCTATTGATTTTCCTGTACGGCGAAGAGTACCTAATCGAAGGTATTTCGTACCAGGGCGGTTTAAAAGGATAGATTTTACAGCCAGTAACGGCGTTGCCTGCATAACTAGAGGAGGAGAGCAGGCGTGATTTAGTTTTAAGGGAAGAGGAATTAAAGGTATGTCTGAAGTTAGAAATGAGAGACCAAAGAAAAGCAGAAAGGATATTATCAAGGATATAACAATAGCCTTTCTGGCAATACTGTTATTGCTTACTTTTTTCTCAAACACGATTATGAATTTTTCACTTCCGGAGGTTGCTATTCAGCAGATTCAGGAAGGAACAATTTCACCGGTTATCAGAGGAACCGGTACTGTAGAAGCCAAGGACCCCTATTCGGTCAAGGTTTCACAGGAGCGCGTAATAAAGAGCGTTGCTGTTGAGGTTGGAGCCCAGGTAAAAAAGGGTGATGTAATTTATAACCTTGAAGATAAGGAATCCACAGAGCTTCAGGAAGCAAAAACAAAGCTGGAGGAGCTCTTACAGACTTATGAGACTTCACTTTTCTCAGGTGATCTCTCAGATGAGGCCATAAATCGTATCAGAGGCGGTCAGACTCTCACAATGGATCAGTTCCAGGCCAAGCTTAAGGCTGCAACTGACAGATACGATGCTGCTAAGCTTGCTGATGAGGAAGCCCAGGCAACAATTGATGCGCAGTCTCAGGCACAGTCATATACTGCGGCTCAGTATAATTATGATGAGGCAACGCCTCAGTACAGAGAAGCTGAGATTACAGCAAGAATCACTGAAATAGATACACAGCTTGCTGAAGAAGAAGCTGAAAAAGCCAGACTTGAGGCGTATCTTGATAAAACTGATTCACAAATTAAAAAGGCTAAATTAGGAACTCAGATTAAAGATTTAGAATCATTAAAGAAAATGTACTGGTATCATGACTCAGTTATTGATGCACTTAATCAAGAAAAGGATCAGCTCAATATTGAGCAGGCACATAGTACAAAAGATGTTTCGCAGATGACAACCCAGGCAGGGCAGGTTGACAGTGACTACCAGAGAAAGGCAGCTTCACTTCAGGATACAAAAAATAAGACAGCTCAGGAGCTCGAGAGAGCAACAACAGACAGAACAGAGCTTCTTACTGAGATTGCAAAGGAAATTGAGCTTGATGCTCAGAGAGATACAATTGCAGAGCAGAGAGAAACAGTTGAGAAGCTTGAGAAGGAATCAACCGGTGCTACCGTAACTGCGCCTGTAGACGGAACAATAACAGAGCTTGCCCTCAAAGCAGGTGAGACAACCAATGCCGAGAATCCCGTTGCAACAATTCAGGTTGACGGCAAGGGTATGGTTACAAGCTTCTCTGTTACCATGGATCAGGCAAAGCGCCTTAAGGTTGGCGATATTGCTGAGCCTCAGAATGCATGGTACTACACAGACTTTAAGGCAACCCTTAAGTCTATTACTGCGGATCAGCAGAATCCTAATACAAAGAAACTTCTTACTTTCAATATTGAAAGTCCGGAAGTACAAAACGGCCAGTCAGTAAGTCTTCAGATTGGACAGAAGTCTGATAACTATGACCTTACAATTCCTGCAGGAGCTGTAAGAGAAGACTCAAACGGTAAATTTATCCTTATAGTAAAGTCGAAGTCCAGTCCTCTCGGAAACAGATATATTGCTGCAAGAGTTGATGTAGAGGTGCTTGGATCTGATGATACTACTGCAGCTATAAGCGGCAGCCTTGAGGGTGATGAGTATGTGATCACTACAGCGACAGCTCCTATTAAATCCGGTGATCAGGTAAGACTGGCTAATAATTCATGAACAAATTAAAAGAAAGTATTATAGGATTTTTCAAAAATCTGAAATTAAAACAGATCATATATTTTGTTGTTATGGTCCTGCTTGCGCTTATCATCTTTGCTTTAGGAGTCCAAAAAGATTTCATGGCAAGACATCAGTATGATCAGATGATGGGTAACAGATGGTCAGGGGATACCAGATGCGGTCAGGTCAGCATGTTCTTTTCCGAGAATCAGGGTGTAAGTATCGATACGGTTAACGAATATGCTTATAAGATCAATAAAGGTCTTATTGCTGACGGACTTCAGGAAGCAGATGCCAGTACAGAGGGTGGCGGTGCAGTATGGAATTACTGCTACAGCGCTGTGGGAAGCATAGAGATCACGAGAGACCTTAAATCTGTAACAGCAGTTGGTATCGGTGTTGGAGGAGACTTTTTTCAGTTCCATCCGATGAGAGTTATGAGTGGTAACTATTTTACCGGTGACATAGTCATGAAGGATTATGTAATTCTCGATGAGGAACTTGCATGGCAGCTGTTTGGCTCCAATGATATTGTGGGTGAGACCATTTTACTTGGAGGAGTACCTCACTATATTGCAGGTGTTGTAAAGAGGGACAGCGGAAAATATGTAAAGGCTGCCGGTATGGTATATCCTACTATTTTCATGTCATTTGAATCTCTTGCAACCTATGGCAGAATCGATGCTTCCGTTCTCTCGACAGACGGCTCTCTTGGTAAGGTCAACGTGGCATCCAAGAATGATGATGAGGAAGGAGGCGGCACTTCTGATGTTGAGACACAGGCCAAGGGTATTGTCTGTATGGAAGTTGTTATGCCCAATACCGTAGACAACTATGCCGCTAATTTTGTTATAGAGAAGCTCTCGCTTAATACAACCCAGGTTGAGGTTGTTGATAACAGCGCGAGATTCGAAGATCCTAATCTGTTTAAGCTTATTGGACAGTTTAATATGAGAGGAATGCAGACGAAGCCTGTTATTTATCCCTATTGGGAGAATAATGCAAGGGCTTATGAAAACATACTGGCCGTGCTTCTTCTTATTCAGATAGTTTGCGCAGTAGTTTTGTTTTTGATGGCAGCTATAGTTGTTGTACAGGCTTACAGACACAGGAAATGGACTGTAGGTCAGCTTGTTGAAAAAGCTGCCGACTGGAAGTACAATCTTGAATCAAACATGAAATATCATAACGAAAAGTGGAAATATTTTTGACGGTTTTTCAGTTTGTTTTATGGATAAACAAGGAGGATATTTAATGAGAAGAATTTATCTAAAAAGGCTACTCAGCGCTTCAATGGCTGTAGTTATGGCTGTAACTATGGCAGGATGCGGCTGCGGTAAGAAAAAGACAGGATCGACCGAGGAACAGGCAAGTCATGATGCTTCTGCCTATGTGTTTAAGGATAATCCGATTGACCTTGGAGAGAGCATTGATACATCATCAATTTCGGCTCTCGGCAAATTCGGAGATAAGATTTATGCAGTAGGAACTGCTGTTTCCGATGAGGGAAACAATAAAACTACTGTTTTCACTTTTGATAAAGACGGAAGTAACTTAAATACTATTGATCTCGCAAATTCAGGAAATTTACTGCTGTATAACGCAGCACTTACCGATGATGGTTCAATTTATACCCTTGAAGTCCAATATGCAGGCTATATGGGTGGCGGTGATTTTGAATTTGATCAGGGGTTGGATGGTTCTTCTCCGATTATTCTTGAGGATGGTAACTCAATAGAGATTGAAGATTCCGAATCGGTTGAAGACGATGTTACACAATATTCCGGTGAGGATGAGGAAGAAGCTATTTCCGATGATTCCGAAGCAGATGAAGAGGGTACATCCGATGACGCAGCTTCTACAAGCCAGGATGCTACAGAAGATACTAATACTACTTCATCTGAAGGTGGTGAGGGTGATGTAATTATGCCCTCCGATACAGATACCGGAGTTGATATGTCATCTTCAAGTAATGTTGATTCAGATACTTATTACATGGTCAAGTATGACAACAACGGTACAGAAGTATGGAGACAGGAGATTGATTCTACAACCGATTCATATTATTATGTGAATTCTTTTATTGCTGCTGATAATGATACTCTACTTGTATCCGATACAAACGGAGTTCATAAATACAGTACTGCTGATGGAAGCAAGACCGCTGATATCGCTTTTGATAATGCTGACACAGAGTATGGTTTTTCAGCATATGTGTATAAACTGGGTGACGGAAGCTTCGGTGCGCTTGTAAATGGTTCCGAACAGACTTTTTATAAAGTTGATTTAAAGGGCGAGAAGGCCACTGAGGTTGGAACTGTAGATTCAACTTTCTATGACTACTCATTTTATTCAGGTGCAGGAAGCCATGATCTTTTTGCATCAGGTTCCGAGGGTATTTATACCTATAAGCTCGGTGATGAAAAGGTTTCAATGATCCTCAATTTCGTTGATTCGGATATTGATACTTACGGTGTATCTCAGATGGTAGCAATTTCCGATACCGAGATAATTGCACTTATTCCTACAGAAGATATGAAGTATAACCTTACATATCTTACAAAGGTTGATCCCAAGACTGTAAGCGACAGACAGCAGATTGTTCTTGGCTGTAACTATATCGATTATGATGTAAGAGCGCAGATAATTAAGTTCAATAAGACAAATGATAAATATCGTATTGTTATCAGTGATTACTCAAAATATGACTCTGACAGTGAGATGTCAGGTGGTGCAAACAAGTTGAATACAGACATTGTTTCCGGTAATGCACCTGATATCCTTGTTCTTGATTCCGATATGCCTGTAGATAGTTATATCTCAAAGGGACTTTTTGAAGATATGACAGATTACTTCAAGAATGATGAAGAATTAAGCAAGGTCAAGTATATGGATCATGTAATGGAAGCATTCAAGAATGACGGTAAGATGTATAAGCTCATTCCCAGCTTCTATGTTGAAACAGTTGTTGCAGCTACAGACGACGTAGGAAATGATGATTATACATGGACTATCGATGAACTTGAAAAGCTTGTAAAGGCAAAGAATATCGAGCACAAGAATATTTTCGGACCTCTTACAAGAGATGAAGTGCTTGATATGGCGCTCAGTCTTTCCGGTTCTCAGTACATCGACTGGTCGACTCTTACCTGCAGCTATGATTCAGAGGCATTTACACATCTTCTTGAGTTTGTAAATGAGTTCCCTGAGGAGCTTTCAGAAGATGATTACAATTATGAGACAGCAGCTCTTTACAGAACTGATAAGGCACTTGCAGAGAGATTATATCTGTACGCTTTCTCTGATTATAACTATGAGGCAAAGGGTACTTTCGGTAAGCCCATTAAGACAGTAGGCTTCCCTTCAGATAACGGAAGTGGCTCCGCGCTTTATCCTAACCTTCAGCTCACCATGAGCTCAAGTTCTAAGGTTAAGGACGGATGTTGGGAATTCATGAGATACTTCCTATCAGACGAGTATCAGAAGACTATTGACGGTGCTTGGCCTGTAAGTATGACAAAGATGGATGAGCTTTCAGAGAAAGCTAAGAAGAAGCCTACATATATCGATGAGAATGGCAAGGAAGTTGAATATGATGATACCTGGTATGTTGGAGATACAGAGGTAATTGTTGATCCTATGACTGATGATGAGGTAAATGAGGTGCTTGACTTCCTTAATAGCATCGATCAGGTAGGAAATGCAAATGAAGCTGTAACAAGCATTATCTTTGAAGAGGCAGCGGCATACTTCAGCGGACAGAAGACTGCTGCGGAGGTTGCTGATATCATTCAGAGCCGTGTACAGATTTATGTAAACGAGATAAGCTGATAATAAGCTTCTTTGTATGATAAAGTGGGGTGACTGACATGTACAATACGTTATTTGGAGTGTCGCCTATGATATTTTGGCTGATACTTACCGTAATATTAGCTGTTTTTGAAATATTGACACAGGGGCTTTCCACCATATGGTTTGCAATCGGAGCTTTGGCAGCATTTATTATGGCTGTGCTCGGTTTTTCGGTTCCGCTGCAGATAGTGGTTTTTATTCTGGTTTCAATTGTCATGTTGCTTTTGGTAAGACCGGTATCGGTAAGACTGCTTGGCGGAAGAATTGTTAAGACCAACATCGATGCGGTTCCCGGAAGAAAGGTTACTGTCTCCAAGGATATAGACAATATCAAGGAGACAGGCGCCGTGATTCTTGATGGGACTACCTGGAACGCAAGAAGTATGGATGATGAGGTTAATATTTCATCAGGGGAAACAGTTATTATTGAAAAAGTTGAGGGCAATAAGCTTATCGTAAAGAAAGCTTAAAGGTATGAAGAAGGAGGAGAAGTTATGCCAATATTTATTATCATCGTTTTAATTCTTGTTCTGATTGCACTAAATATCAAGATTGTACCGCAGGCTCACTCATTTATTGTTGAGCGTCTCGGTGCATACAAGGAAACTTGGGATGTCGGTCTTCACTTTATGGTTCCTTTTATCGACAGAATTGCAAGAAAGGTTGATCTTAAGGAACAGTACTGTGATTTCCCGCCTCAGCCTGTTATCACTCAGGATAATGTAACAATGCAGATAGACTCAATCGTGTTCTTTAGAATTTCTGATCCCAAGGCTTATGCATACGGAGTAAGAAATCCGATAGGAGCTATTGAAAATCTTACAGCAACAACTCTTCGTAATGTAATCGGATCACTTACACTTGATGAAACACTTACCAGCCGTGACCAGATCAATGCTCAGATGCAGGATGCTCTTGATATAGCAACAGATCCCTGGGGTATTAAGATTACACGAGTAGAGCTTAAGAACATCAATCCTCCGGAGCAGATTCGTGATGCCATGGAGAAGCAGATGAAGGCTGAGCGTGAAAAGAGAGAAAAGATCCTCTTCGCAGAAGGTGAGAAGCAGTCAGCTATCACAGTTGCAGAGGGTGAAAAGCAGAGTAAGATTCTTCAGGCAGAGGCTGATAAGCAGGCAACAATCCTCAAGGCTGAGGCCGAGAAGGAGAAGCAGATCAGAGAAGCTGAAGGTAAAGCAGAGGCTATTAGAAGCGTCCAGAAGGCTAATGCTGATGGTATCCAGATGCTTAAGGATGCCGGTGCTGACGAGTCTGTTCTTACAATTAAGAGTCTCGAAGCTTTTGAGAAGGCCGCAAACGGACAGGCTACAAAGATTATTGTACCCAGCAGTATCGCAGGCGTAGCAGGTCTCGCTGAATCTATCAAGGAAGTTGTAGCGAAGTAATCTGATATTTTGTGAGAATAACTATTTTATTATCATAGCCTTCCCCTTGTAGGGGAAGGCGTCAGCGCAGCTGACGGATGAGGGGATTACTATGGCAGATAATAAGGGAAGAGAAGCACTTATTCATTCGCTCGCACAATCCATGGGAATGGGCGATGCACAAAAATTTAAAACAACAACCGGAAGATATAATTCCGAGACCGGTACAATTATGAGTAACGGCAGAGTTATATCGAGTGCGACAGTCATTCAGGCAAAAAACTATTTTACTTCACAGTACAATAAGCTTGCCGAAATGGATGATGAAGGCGCAAAACAGATGGCTACTCTGTATGAGGTTGCAAAAGAAGCTATCGGTATTATGATAGACAGTGGTAAGGGGAATGAATAATTCCCCTTATTTAATAAAATCTTAAAAAAATTTCTATTGATATTTCTTATTTTATGATGTATTGTGATGTTTAGTCGAAGGTAGTTTTTATCTTGAAGCATTAGCTTATCGACAATCAGACTTAATTTTTAAGTTTTCGATTACTTTTTCCAAGTGTTTTTTATAATTTGAATTTATAAGAAAGGAATTAGATTTGAGAGAAAAATTAGAGACACTAACACTTGCGTCCCTTCGCGATCTTGCAAAGCAGAATGGAATTAAGAGTGTTACAACAATGAAGAAATCTGAACTCATTGATGCTCTTTTGGAGCTCTATGAGAAACAGCAGGCTGAGGAAGCTAAGGCAAAGGCAGCTGAGGCAAAAGAAGCTGAGACAAAGGGATCAGAAAAGAAGCCTGCAAAAAGTGCAAATGAATCAAACGATAAACCTGCACAAAAAAAGCCCGGCAAGAAGAAGGTTATTATTGCCGATAACAGCAGAAATGACGGAGCAGATAAGAAGCCTGCAGAGAAAAAGGCTCCAGATAAGAATTCTAACGAGGCAAAGCCCGCTGAGAATAAGGAACAAAAGTCTTCTTCAGAATCCCAGGAATCCTACGCAAAAAAGGAAACTCCTGCCGATGAGGCTGAAATTGCCAATGGAATAGAGGCAGACGGTATTCTTGAAGTAATGCAGGATGGTTTTGGATTTATCAGATGCGAGAATTATCTTCCCGGTGAGAACGATGTTTATGTTGCTCCGGGTATGATAAGAAAGTATAATCTCAAAACCGGTGATATTCTTAAAGGTATTGCCAGACAGAAAAAGGAAAACGATAAGTTCGGAGCACTGCTCCAGCTTAATTCAATAAACGGCTATAAGCCCGAAGTTGCTATGGGCAGATGGGATTTTGAAAAGATGACCCCCATTTTCCCGAATCAGCAGATTGTTCTTGAACATCCCGGCTGCACGATAGCAATGAGAATCATGGATATGATCTCGCCTATCGGTAAAGGACAGCGTGGAATGATTGTTTCACCTCCTAAGGCAGGAAAGACAACACTTCTTAAAGATGTTGCTCTTTCAGTAAAGAGAAGTAATCCCGATATTCACCTTATAGTTCTTCTCATAGACGAGCGTCCTGAGGAAGTTACGGATATCAAGGAGAGTATTGAGGGACCTAATGCAGAGGTTATCTATTCAACCTTCGACGAGCTTCCGGAGCATCATAAGAGAGTATCCGAGATGGTTATCGAGCGTGCTAAGCGACTTGTTGAGCACAACAAGGACGTTATGATTCTTCTTGATTCAATTACAAGACTTACAAGAGCATACAATATTGTAGTTCCTCCGTCAGGAAGAACTCTTTCCGGAGGTCTTGATCCGGCGGCTCTTCATATGCCCAAGAGATTCTTCGGCGCAGCAAGAAACATGAGACAGGGCGGAAGTCTTACAATCCTTGCTACAGCACTTGTAGAGACAGGTTCCAAGATGGACGATGTTATATATGAGGAATTCAAGGGAACAGGTAACATGGAAATGGTTCTCGACAGAAAGATGCAGGAGAAGAGAATATTCCCTGCTATCAATATTCCCAAGTCCAGTACCAGACGCGAAGATCTGCTTCTTAAACCCGAAGAACTCGCAGCAGTTAATGCACTTCGCAAGGGCTTCAACGGCATGAAGGCAGACGAAGCCGTAGACCAGTGCATAAACATGTTCTCCAAAACCCGCACCAACCAGGAATTCGTACGACTTGTAGAAAAACAGATTTCAAGATATTGATATACATGACGAAAGAGAGCTTAATATATTGTCTTTAAACCTCGTTGCAAAATACGCATAATCGGTTTAAATTCAATATATTAAGCTCTCTTTCTGTTTTTGTATGCAATATAGAAATTTGTTTTTCTACAATCGTACGATTATCAAGGAGGCCGTTTTGGCCTAACACATCCGCATCCCCTCCCGTATCATTCCAAAAAAAATAAACGCCGGGGCGTTTTTTGGGAGGAGGGGTTGTCAGGTGGGGAACCCGACAACCCGGTATGAAAAAAGTTTTGTTGGGGGAGTCAGAAGTTCTAACTCCTGTTAAATTTATAGTAAAGAGTAAATTTGTACAGAATATGGACAATTCATAAACTAAATATAAAATAATTCGAAATTATATCTAATCACGAACGAATTTTAGAATATTATGTGTCTATAATGACGAGTAAATATAAAAGAATTCTCCAATAATAAAGCGCCTTAGAGTAAAACATGTTATACTATTTTTATAAAAATGACTAATAAACGAACACCGCCTGGGGGGAAATCAATGATTCAAAAAGGCATGAACGTTTTTTCAAATATTTCTTCATTATCCGGGGGAGCGATTGCTGCGGTGGCAGCAAAAGCTGCTGCTTCGTCGCTACTTTTGCGCATTAGTTACGAGTCTATAGAATTTCATACTGATGATGGCAGACCGGTCAATGTTCCCGTTCGCTTTATTCCGCATCCTGAAAACCATGCGCTTCGTGAATTCTGTGTTGTTCTCGGCAATGTAAATATTCAGGGGCTTTCCGGTGCTTCGGAAGTTCATGTGACGGTTGAGCGTGTAAGGAAGATGACGGATATTCCGGATGATATATATATAAAACCGGAATATATTAATCTGTATCTTGATGGCGGAGAAGGTATAAGCAGGCTTACTGCTGCTGAGCATGGAGTACCTGCCGGATTTGCGAATATTGATAAGGAAGCGAGAGATGTAATTTTCGAGGCTGTTGCGGATGCGATCCATTTTGCGGATATAATGCCGCTTATAAAAATAACGGTTTCAGCCATATCGTATAATAACAGCTCATTGCAGTTTAGTATTACCGGGGGCAACGGTTCCGTTGCCAGAACTTCACAGGACGATGTTCTATCGGAAATCGCAGGTGCCATCCAGGAGCAATATGAATCCGGGATAAGGAATGTTATAGCGGTTCCGGGTAACGCAGGCCATAAATATATACAGGATAATACCCATATATCTATGGCGCACTGCATAAGATGCAGAAACTATATAGGTGACACGCTAGATATGGCAGCAATGGTTGGTATGGAAAATTTCCTGCTTGTCGGAAATGCTTCAAAGCTTATCAGACTGGCTGCGGGTATTATGGATACTCATACCTGGAATGCTGACGGAAGGCGAGAAGTATTTTCACTTCATACAGTATTAGCGGGGGGGACTATATCCCAGGCCAGAATCCTTCAGGATCTTGCAACCACGGATCAGATGCTCGCAAAGCTCACGGAATGGGGAATCCGTGATGCGGTAATGCAAAGTATCTGTGTGAAGATAGGTGATTATGTTCAGAACAGAATCGGCGGTAAAGCTATGAAGTTCGGAGTTATTCCGATTCATCAGGATTACGGCATTCTGGGACAGACTCCCGATATCGGAGATGTTATTGCATGTGTTAGCAGAGAACAGTTTGCACTATCTATAAAAAAATAAGGTTTTTTGATATAATATTTAATTATATATTTTAAGGAGATGGAAAAAGTTATGCGCAAAGTTATACTTACCGGCGATCGCCCGACGGGGAAGCTTCATGTCGGTCATTATGTCGGTTCACTCAGAAGGAGAGTGGAACTCCAGAATTCAGGGGAGTTTGATGATATTTTCATTATGATCGCGGATGCTCAGGCTCTTACAGACAATGCCGAGAATCCCGAGAAGGTGAGACAGAATGTTATTGAGGTTGCGCTCGATTATCTCGCGGTAGGTCTTGATCCCGCAAAGAGCACGCTTTTTGTACAGTCACAGATACCTGAACTTACAGAGCTTACATTCTATTACATGAATCTTGTTACAGTATCCAGACTTCAGAGAAATCCCACAGTAAAGTCTGAAATACAGATGAGAAATTTTGAAACAAGCATTCCGGTTGGATTTTTCACATATCCAATAAGCCAGGCTGCTGATATTACCGCATTTAAGGCTACAACTGTTCCCGTTGGAGAGGATCAGGAGCCAATGATTGAGCAGTGCAGAGAAATTGTAAGAAAATTCAATTCAGTATACGGTGAAGCGCTTGTTGAGCCGAACATCCTGCTTCCGGATAATGCAGCTTGTCTTCGTCTTCCGGGTACCGACGGAACAGCTAAGATGAGCAAATCACTTGGAAACTGTATTTACCTTTCAGAGTCACCGGAGATGATAAAGAAGAAGGTAATGGGAATGTTCACAGATCCCAATCACCTTCGCGTTGAGGATCCGGGCGAAGTTGAGAACAATCCGGTATTTATTTATCTTGATGCATTTGCAAAGGATGAGCATTTTGCTGAGTTTGCTCCCGATTATGCAAATCTCGATGAGATGAAGGCTCACTACAAGAGAGGCGGCCTTGGAGATGTTAAGGTTAAGAAGTTCCTTAACAATGTCCTCCAGTCCGAGCTTGAGCCTATCAGAAAGCGCAGAGAGGAATTCCAGAAGGATATTCCGTATGTATATGACGTTATCAAGAAGGGCTCGGAAGTTGCAGAAGAGGTTGCAGCACAGACTCTCAGTGACGTTAAGAAGGCTATGAAAATCGATTATTTCTCAGATGAAGAGCTTATAGCTATGCAGTCTGCGAAATATCAGGTGACAGAAGACTGATCGCCTGTTAATAAAAAATCTTCCAAATGATGGAGGCACTACATGAAGAACATTCTATTTGTTGCATCAGAAGGCGTACCATTTATTAAAACCGGCGGACTTGCAGATGTTGTTGGCTCTCTGCCCAAGGACATTGATAAGAAGTATTTCGATGTCAGAGTTATCCTCCCGAAATATACCTGTATGGCACAGGAGATGAAGGATAAGCTCGAATATGTTTCGAATTTTTACATGGATTTTCACTGGAAGAGCGAGTATGTGGGAATCTTTTATGCTGAGGTTGAAGGCATAAAGTACTACTTTATAGATAATGAGTATTTCTTTAACGGAATGGCTCCCTATAGCGGAGATGTTATCTGGGAGATTGAGAAGTTTGCATATTTCAGCAAGGCTGCGCTTTCAATTCTTCCGGTTATAGGATTCAGACCTGATATAATTCATTGCCACGACTGGCAGACAGGTCTTATCCCGGTTTACCTTAAGGAGAGATTCCAGGGTAATGAATTTTTCCGTGGCATAAAGTCTATAATGACAATTCATAACCTGAAATTCCAGGGTAAATGGGATGCAAAGGATGTTCAGGATATCACAGGACTTCCGGATTATTACTTCACACCCGATAAGCTTGGATATTACAAGGATGCAAACCTGCTTAAGGGCGGTATCGTATATGCTGATGCGATCACAACCGTCAGCAGTACTTATGCTGAAGAAATTAAAACCGAGTTTTACGGAGAAGGTCTAGATGGGCTATTGAGAGCCAGAACCAATGACCTTCGCGGTATTGTCAATGGTATTGATTATACGGAATTCAATCCCGAGACAGATAAGTTCCTGGATTATCCTTATAATGCAATCAATTTCCGCAAGGAGAAGGTGAAGAATAAGAGAGCACTCCAGAGAGAGCTTGGACTTCCCGAGGATGATAAGACAATGTTGATCGGTATTATTTCAAGACTTACCGATCAGAAGGGCTTTGACCTTATAGCTTATGTTCTGGATGAGCTCTGTCAGGATGCAATTCAGATAGTTGTTCTCGGAACAGGTGAAGAACAGTATGAGAATATGTTCCGTCACTTTGCATGGAAGTTCCCGGAAAAGGTTTCTGCGAATATTTTTTATTCCAATCCTTTGTCACATAAGATTTATGCAGCATCTGATGCTTTCCTTATGCCTTCGCTGTTTGAGCCCTGCGGACTTTCACAGCTGATGGCGCTTAGATATGGTTCTATTCCGATTGTCAGACAGACCGGAGGACTTACCGATACCGTTGAGCCTTACAATCAGTATGAGAGCAAGGGTACAGGCTTCGGCTTCCTTAACTACAATGCGCATGAGATGATGCGTACTGTTCGCGAAGCTGAGAGAGTATACTATGATAACAAGCGTGAATGGAACAAGATGATTGATCGTGCAATGGCTGCCAACTTCTCATGGGAGGTTTCGGCATCCAAATATCAGGAGATGTACGATTGGCTTAGACCGTAATAATATGAGCAAAAAGAAAAACATGATTGTGCAGGGAAGTGTCCTTGCAACTGCCGGAATAATATCAAGAATTATCGGTCTATTATACCGTGCTCCTCTTACCGGAATTATTGGTGATGAGGGCAATGGATATTACAGTACGGCTTACAATATTTATTCAATTGTATTGTTGATTTCGGCGTACAGCATACCTTCTGCCATGAGTAAAATCATATCGCAGAAGCTTGCTGTACACGAGTATCGCAACGCACAGCGGATTTTTCACTGTGCGCTTATTTATGTGTGCGTAGTCGGTGGGATTGGAAGTCTTTTTGTCTTCTTTGGGGCGCCGTTTCTTGTAGACGGATATTCAATTCCGGTTCTCAGGTTTTTTGCACCTGTAATTTTAATATTCGGACCTCTTGGAGTTTTGCGAGGATACTTTCAGGCTCACAGAACGATGGTGCCAACAAGTGTATCGCAGCTAGTTGAGCAATTTTTGAATGCTTTTGTTTCTGTGGGAGCAGCTTATTTTCTTGTGAAATTTGCTATTTCGAAAGGAAGCGATGATTCTACCAGAGCCATGTATGGTGCAATAGGAAGCTCACTTGGAACAGGGTCCGGTGTGGTTATAGCACTGATATTTATGTATTTTGTATACAGTATCAATAAGGATTATATAAACAGAAAAGTAATTCATGATCATCATGAGGATATGCAGTATAAAGAGATATTCAGACTGATTATTATGATAGTTACGCCTTTTATTTTGAGTACTGCTATATATAATTTATCAACTACAATGAATTCCACGCTTTTTTCAAAGATAATGACCTATAGCAAGAATATTCCTCACAATGAGGTAGTCACTAGATATGGCGTTTTTTCACAAAAAGCGGTGGTGATAGCAAATTTCCCGATATCGATCGCGGCAGCTACTGCGGCAACAATTATGCCGAGCATATCAACTTACTTTGCGCAAAAGAACTATGAAAGAACAGAAGCGCTTGTTGAGAAGGTATATCGTATGATCAATATGATAGCTATTCCTTCCGCAGTTGGACTTTTTGCCCTTGCTGATCCTATAATTATGCTTCTGTTTCCGCAAAGGGCGACTATACATGAGGCTGGATTTTTAATGCAGATGCTTGCTGTTACTGTTGTTTTTTATTCGCTATCAACAGTTAGCAATGCAATTTTGCAAGGTATAGGAAGGGTGAACGCACCGGTTTTAAATGCTACCTTTGCTCTTATTGTTCAGACGGCACTGCTTGTGGTACTCCTTCTTTTCACAAATCTTGGAAATAAGGCTCTTGCTATCGTGACTATAACTTATTCATTTTTGATGTGTGTTTTGAATGAACATTCAATTTCAAAAGTGCTTAACGTTAAACAGGATATTATGAAGATGTATCTGCTCCCTGCAGGGGTATCTGCCGTAATGGGAACAGTTGCGTGGGGAGTGTATGAGCTGTTTAAGCTCTTATTCGAAAAGTTTATTTCACGTGACTATTTTGTAAACCTATTTGCTGTTATGATTGCTGTTTTTGTAGCAGTAATTATATATGCAGTAGGAATGGTAAGAACGAATGCGGTTACTGAAGAAGAGCTTAAATCCTTCCCTAAGGGTCATACATTGGTAGGGCTTCTGAAGAAGGTACATATTATGAAAAGTTAATCCCTTTTCCAAAAGGGGAAGGCTATAGATCTGTACGATCGGTATAAATACCTGAGATTCCTTCGCTCAGGTATTTTTTTATTTGTTCATCATCATTAACCGTATGTACAAAAAGCGGAGTATTTGTCTTTTGCATTATATTCATGAATTCCTGATCTTCAGTGAGGTCAATATGAAAAGTAAAACCAACAAGAGGCTTTTTGGCAGCGCGAAGAAGTGCCTCCTCTGTGCGTTCTGAATCCTCAGTCTCATACAAGGTATAAATGATATAAGGGAAACCGGCTTTTTTTACTGCATCATATTCTGACGCATGATATATCTGAACGACAAATCTGTCTGTGAGATCGGGATAGGAAGAGGCTATCATTTTATATGTTTCAATATTTGTTTCTTTTGTATCAGTGACAACAACCATATCCGTATATTCACGCATATAATTTGCGATGTCTTCAAAAGTAAGAACAGTGAATTTATCCAGTATTTTGCACTGAAGATAATTTGAAAGCGTCGGAGCTTCACCGGGAGTCATCTGTTTGCCGTCAAGGTAGAGATCCCCCCAGGCCTTACCGCAGACAAGGTTGCCATCACTGGTGTAATGAAAATCAACCTCGATAATTCTGTTTCCTGCTAAGAGACTGTTTTCAAGAGCTTCCTTTGAATTCGTATAATCGTATAAAGTGCCTTCATCATCACTTACAAAACCACAGGCATGGATTATATATTTATTCTCTGAAAAAATACTGCGCATGGCTTCTATGTTGTCAGGAACCTTGCTTGAAGAACATGCAGATATAAAAAGTGACATGGTAACTGCCATGATAAGTACGATATTCAGCTTCATTTTTTTGAATGATGTAATGAACATAAGTAATGAATCCTTATAGTTTGTTAGGCCTTATTATGCTAAAATAGTATAGTTTGGTGAAATCAAAAATAATTATAACATTTAAGGAACAGTCGTGAAGAAAAGAAATATAATAAAATACCTGTTTTTAACATTATTATTATCAATACCGTTTTTACTCTTGTTTACATCTCTTTGGTTTTTCAATACCTGGAATACCATGACAGTGAACGAGCTTGTTTTCAATGTAAAGATGTCTTTGTCGGGCGCGTCACATGCTATGATAAAACTTTTTATTATGAGAGCATTTCTGCCAACATGTGTGGCAGCACTTATAATCTTTTTATTTCTGCTACTTGCAAAAGATGCATTTAAAGGTAAAAAGACACTGGTTGCAATTGGAACATCTGTCATAGCACTCGTGGCAGCTATGTCTTATACGTGGATTCAGCTGGATATGACTTCATATATTGATCAGCAGCTGCATGCATCCACCTTTATTAAGGACAATTACGTGGATCCCAATTCCGTAAACATCGATTTCCCTGAAAAGAAGAGAAATCTGGTTTACATCTACCTCGAATCCACTGAAGTTACAGACAGCGATTCTGAGCATGGCGGAGCTTTTGAAAAGAGTCGAATTCCTGAGCTTACGGACCTGGCACTTTTGCATGAGTTTTTCGGAGATGGTTCAGATAAGCTTAACGGCGGTTTTTCCATGCCCGGAACCGATTGGACAATGGGTGCTATTTTTGCTCAGTCCACAGGACTTCCTCTACAGATAAGCATTGATGCAAACAGCATGTCGGAGCAGGAGACATTCTTCCCGACTGTAAGGGCAATAGGTGATATTTTAAAGGATGAGGGCTATCATCAGGAATACCTTTGCGGTTCAAATGCCAGTTTTGGTGGAAGAGAGCTCTTCTTTAAGACGCACGGTGATTATGGCATAGTTGACTATCCTTATGCCAAGGATCAGGGCTGGATACCCCAGGATTACGGTGTATGGTGGGGCTTTGAGGATGAGAAACTCTACGAATATGCTAAAAATCGTCTCAGCGAGCTGTCAAAATCGGATGAACCTTTCAATCTGACACTTCTTACCGTTGATACTCATTTTGAGGATGGTTATGTCTGCAGATTGTGTGAAGATGAGTTTGAGGATCAGTATTCCAACGTATTTGCATGTGCAAGCAGACAGGCTACAGAGTTTGTAAACTGGATAAAAGAGCAGGATTTCTATGAAAATACTACCATAGTTCTTGTTGGCGACCATCCTACAATGGATGCTGATTTTTGTGCGGAAATACCTGAGGATTATACGAGAAAGGTATACACCTGTATTATTAATCCCGGTGCATCAAGGGATGGTGCAGACCAGAGAGAATATACAACCTTCGATATGTTCCCGACAACGGTTGCAGCTTTAGGCGCATCTATTGAGGGTGACAGGCTTGGACTTGGAGCAAATCTGTTTTCAAGTGAGCAGACTCTTCTTGAAAAATATGGAATGGAACTTGAAGAGAGCGAGCTGAACAGAAAGTCTCACTTTATGAATGAACTTGCCGGAATAACCGATGAAATGGCGATGGAACAAAATTATGAGGGAGCGTCTGCAAATTGCAGCATCGAAGAGCAGGGAGATATAGTTAAAGTAACAGTAAGTGACATTACGGGAGTTGTTGAAAAAATCGAGGGTATTCAGGTCGATGTAAGGAAGGATGGAAATTACGACAGCCTTATGACCTATAACATGGTTTTAAACGAGGATGGATCATATTCTGTAGATATACCTGCAAGTGAGATAAATCCCGGTGATACAGACTTCAATATTATTTGTAAAGGGGCTCTTGGCTCTGATATTAGTCTCTTTTCACAAAGAGGTGATATGCACCTTAAACAGACTGACCTGCAGGAGTATCTCGAAGCTTTGAAAGCGTATGCAGAGAGTGGTGAATATACTGTATTTATCACGACCAGGAAGAGCGGCGCTATGAGACTTACGGATGACAACATTGCAGCGTTAAAAGCTCTCGGCATAAGCGATGATATTCCAAAAGGACAGGATGTCACTATAGTTGCAGCAATTAACAGCGAGCTGAACGACAGCCATGCTACCAAAGAAAACCAAAATATCAAGGGTACTGCATCTGATAACGTATCCTATCATTTAAAGGGAAGCTGGGATAGTTTTAAGGATAAAGATTTCCTTCTCGAAATTAATGATGAAAATATAATGATTGAGCGAAAGGGATTGCATTTCGCCGTAGTAAATAATTCAACCGGAAGAGTGGCCGATTATGTAAACTTCGACCTACTTGATAAGGAATGCAGGAGATATTAAAAATGGCATTCGATGGAATTACAGTCGCCAACATAGTGCGCGACATAAAAAAAGAACTTACAGGCGGTCGTATTTACAAGATCGCCCAGACAGAAAAAGATGAGCTTTTAATAACGGTAAGGAAGGCTGTGGAAAACGGTGGCGGTCAGAGACGACTTTTTATGTCTTCTGATGCTTCACTTCCGCTTGTCTATATGACTGATGAGAATAAGCAGAGTCCTATGACAGCACCGAATTTCTGCATGCTTCTGAGGAAACATATTCAAAACGGCAAGATAATAGATGTATTTCAGCCTGAGTTTGAGAGAATCATCAGAATTGAGATCGAACACCTGGACGAGATGGGAGATCTTCGCCATAAGACTCTGCTTATGGAGCTTATGGGAAAATACAGCAACATTATTTTTGTAGATGAGGATAATAAGATCATTGATTCAATCAAGCATATTCCTTCATCGGTGAGCTCTGTTCGGGAGGTGCTTCCGGGACGGGATTATTTTGTGCCTGTAACCCAGGATAAACTTAATCCTCTGAAAGTAACCAAGGATGAGTTTATGAGTCTTGTTCCTTCAAAAGGGCAGCCTGTTTTCAAGGCTCTCTATGAGAGCTTCACAGGCCTTTCACCTGTTGTTTCAAGAGAAATATGCTATAGGGCTGATATTGATTCTGATAAATCTGCTATTGCGCTTGAGAACGATGAATGTGTCAGACTGTGGGATGCTTTTGATAAGGTTATGACAGGGATCAGGAATGATGAATTTGCTCCCGAACTGATTTATATTAACGACAAGCCTAAGGAATATGCAGCAATTCCGCTTACCATGTATCATGAAGGTGCGGATTCTTCTTACAAAGAATATGAGGAGATATCGACACTTTTACTGGACTTTTATTCTGAGAAAAATACTGTTACAAGGATCAGACAAAAATCTTCAGACCTCAGAAAATTGGTAGCAACTGCTCTTGAGAGAAATATCAGAACGCTCGATCTTCAGACCAATCAGCTCCGCGACACCGAGAAGAAGGATAAATACAGGATTTACGGCGAACTTCTTACAGTATATGGCTACAGTGCTGAGCCTGATGCCACGTCGATAACGGTTAATGATTACAATACCGGAAAAGATGTCAAGATAACTCTTGATCCTACACTTACTATTGCTCAGAACGCCAAGAAATATTTTGATAAGTATACAAAGATGAAGAGAACTGCCGAGGCGCTTGAGATTCAGATGAAGGAAGTTTCAGAGACAGTTTCTCATCTGGAATCCATTGCTGCTTCTCTTGATATCGCAAGGCAGGAAGAGGATCTTACGGATATCAGAAGAGAGCTTGTAGAGGGCGGATATATAAAGGGTAATGCAGCTGACAGG
The DNA here is from genome assembly GCF_900109475.1 of Butyrivibrio sp. ob235. Lineage (NCBI taxonomy): Bacteria > Bacillati > Bacillota > Clostridia > Lachnospirales > Lachnospiraceae > Butyrivibrio > Butyrivibrio sp. ob235. The sequence goes on along the minus strand of NZ_FOBE01000001.1, from coordinate 384,965 downwards.
ATAAACGGAAAAGGAAAAAACGGTAAGAACAACCGTGGCCGAAATTCCAAGAGTAAGCCCTTCCACTATATCAGTAGCGACGGTTTCCATATCTATGTAGGGAAAAACAACTACCAGAACGATGAGCTTACTTTCAAGATGGCCAACGGTGGAGACTGGTGGTTCCACGCAAAGGGCATACCCGGGTCTCACGTTGTTCTCATCACCGAAGGAAAAGAAGTGCCGGACAGAACTTTCGAGGAGGCTGCATCCCTTGCGGCTTATTATTCAAAGGGCAAGGAACAGGACAAGGTCGAGATTGACTACTTAAAGCGCAAGGATGTCAAAAAGCCGGGAGGCGCAAAGCCCGGATTTGTCGTATATTACACCAATTATTCAATGGTTATAGGTACTGATATTTCCGCGCTTAAGGAAATTGATTAAGATTAAAAATAAAACGTAACAATTTTTTTGGTAATTCGTCATGAAAAATTGTTACGTTTTTTTTGTTCTTTTCATGATTTAATTTTTTGATATAGTGTTATAATTTTGTTGTCACGATTTTATTTTTTAGGAGGGTATGAAGAAAGTGTTATATCAATCAAAGTCTCACTTTGAGGGCAAAAAAATTGCTCTCAGAATCTTTACGTTACTCATTTTTACGCCTATGTTGGCAATTTTATTTGGCTTCACTTCGAAAGCGGCGTCATATTCATCGGATTGGCGTGATTGGAGACAGAAGCAGTCTGATTATGCCACCATGAGAAGTGGCGGTTGCAGAATTGTTTCTTATGCAAAATTACTGAAAGCTACAGGGCTTGTTACAGATCCAAACTTTAATCCTGATGAATTATTTAGATGGTGTGCGGCTAATGGTAAGGTTGCCTCATTAGGGAATGTTACAGAGCAGGGTACTCCCGGTGAAATCCCGATTTTGTATGCAAAAAAAGTTTTGGGAAAGACTATTACACAGAAAAAAGATGGTGTTATGTTAAGCGGTGACAATGCAACAAGAAGAAACACTGCTATAAATTATAGTAAGCAAGGGTATTATGTAATTGTATGTGGCCCGAATCACTTTTCATATGTTGATGAAGAAAGAACAAGATCAACCGGTAATCTGTGGGTAGATGATTCCGGGTATGGTGTTACTCAAGTTGGCGACACGATATGTGGATATAGTTTACAGAAATATCAAAGGATCAGAATCTTTACAGCTGAGGCTCCCACACCTCAACCCGATCCTGAACCAACTCCGTCTACACCTACAGGAAGTAGAATGGCATCAGGCTATAGCAGGACTTTGCCTGATGGCGATTATATTATAGCCAATGCAGCAAATCAGAAATACTATCTTGATATAGAAGGTAGCAGTTATCCGGCTACTGAATTTCAAAATGTACATCTTTGGCATGAGGATAATCTGAGTCTTAATGATTATGATGTTTGGCATCTAAAATATGAGAATGGATTTTATACTATAACTCAATATGACACAGGTATGGCACTTGATGTTTATTATCAAGGTCTTGAAAGCGGTACAAATGTAGATGTTTATTATAATTATGAAGACAACGATGCTCAGCTGTTTGCTATTTCTGCAAACGGTAGAAATGGCTATAGAATTCAGGCCAGATGCAACGGATATTCTCTGGATATAGAAAACGGAAATATTGCGGATAACTCAAATGTAAGAACCTGTTCCAATAACAATTCTGATGCACAGTCATGGGTGTTTATACCCTACAAACCTGCCCAGCCAATTAGTAATGGCAGATATATTATTACCAGTGCACTGAATAGCAACCTGGAATTGGATGTTGCCGGAGATACAGCTAATATAGCTAATGCTACAAATGTTCAGATTTGGGATGATTCATGTCAGAGTAAATATAATTCATTTGACGTAGAAAAGCTTAATAACGGTTATTATAAGCTTACAAATGCAGCCTCAGGAAAAGTGCTTGATTTATATGGTGGAGGTACACAATATAATTCCAATATATGCGTTCATGATGCAAATGGTAGCCTGGCACAGCAGTGGGCAATAATTCCCGCAGGAAGTGGCTATGCACTTGTTCCAAGATGTAGCGGAATGGCAATGGATGTGGTTAATTCATCCAAAAGTAACGGGGCGAATGTTCAGCAGAGGCCATTTAACGGGAATAATATACAGGCAAACCAGACATGGAATTTTGCTGTTGCCGAGCACACAATAAAGTATGATGCCAATGGTGGTAATAATGCGCCGGCTTCCCAGATAAAATACTATAGAAATGCTCTTACTATCACAAATGATATACCAACTAGAAGCGGTTATAAATTCGCAGGTTGGAAAGTTAGTAAGGCAACTAATAATATTATAGTTAAGCCCGGTGAGTTATTAAAAATCGATATGAATATGATTCTGTATGCTCATTGGGAAAGCACAGGAAATAATGAGACCGGTGAGAAAAGTACAGAGGAAATAAAGCCGGGTAAGGATGAATCCGGTGAAGGCAAGAAAACAGAAGGAAAAGATACAAAGCCTTCTGATAAGGTTGAAACTAAGCAGGCAAAGCCTGAGGTAGGTGATACGGTTGTTGATGAGGAATCAAATGCTTATTACCTTGTATTACAGACAGGTGTAAATTCAAATGCTGTTATTTATGTAAAGTCTAAGAACAGCAGTGACAAGAACGTTACAATTCCTGCAGACATAACAGTTGATGACGTAAACTATATGGTTTATGCGATTGCTCCAAATGCGTTTAAGAACAATACCAAGTTAAGGTCAGTTACTATTGAGAAAAACATATTATCAATCGGTAAAAACGCATTTTATGGATGCAAAAACCTTAAGAATATAAGAATTAAGACAACTAGTCTTTCCAAGAATACGGTTGGTAAGAATGCGTTTAAGGGTATTAATACCAAAGCAAAAGTAAAGGTTCCTAAGAGTAAATTAAAGAGTTATACAAAAGTATTGAAAGCCAGAGGAATCTCAGGTAAAAAGCAGACAATCACAAAATAATCTCTTTTAAATCTGAAAAACAGAAATTAAGAAAGACAGTGGAATCAATTTTCACTGTCTTTCTTAATGACAATAATAATATGCGTTTAAGCTTGAAATCATTGACTAAAACTGCTGTTTCATCATATTATAAAAGAGGTGTTTCTATCAGAATTATGCCAAATAACGATAGAAAGACCGGAAGTGAAAATATTTTCGGTTAGGAGGAATTATGGTTTGTAGTATGACAGGCTATGGACGAAGTGAAGTAGCCGACGAGAAGCATAAGTTTACGGTTGAGATGAAGTCCGTAAACAACCGTTATCTTGATATCAATATCAAGATGCCAAAAAAGTTTAATGCATTAGAGTCCAAGATCAGAAACGAACTTAAGCAGTTTATTAAAAGAGGAAAGGTCGATGTTTTCATAACATATGAGGACTTTTCTGAGACTGATACAAGAGTCAGATACAACAAGGAAATTGCTGCCGAGTATCTCGAGTACTTGAAGCAGATGTCTGAAGATTTTGGTATCGACAATGATATCAGAGTATCTTCACTTTCAAAGTATCCGGATGTTTTCAGCATGGAGGATGCGGAGCTTGATGAAGAAGAGATGTGGGGAACTCTCAAGAAGGCAATTGACGGCGCCGGCGAAGAGTTTGCTGCAGCAAGACAGAAGGAGGGAGAATTCCTCCACAAGGATCTCGATGAGAAGCTTGAAGGAATGCTGGAGAGCGTTGAGTTTATTACAGAGAGATCCCCCATTATTATTGATGAGTACAGAAACCGCCTTAGAGATAAGGTTAAAGAACTCCTTGAGGATAAGGCAGTTGATGAGAACAGACTTATCATGGAGGTTACTCTTTATGCTGATAAGGTTTCAGTGGATGAGGAGCTTGTTCGCTTAAGAAGTCATATCAAAGCTATGAGAGATGCTCTTAACAAGGGCGACGACAAGGAAGGAATAGGAAGAAAACTGGATTTCCTTGCTCAGGAGATGAACAGAGAGTCCAATACTATCTTATCTAAATCAACAGATCTTGAGATATCTGACAGGGGCATAAGCCTTAAGACAGATGTAGAGAAGGTACGTGAACAGATTCAGAATATTGAGTAAGGTAGGAAGTAAGACTTTATGAATAACAAAGGTATTATTGTTGTTGTTTCCGGTTTTTCCGGTGCCGGAAAGGGTACTCTGATGAAGGAGCTGATTAAAAGATATGATAATTATGCGTTATCAATATCGGCTACTACCAGAAATCCCAGACCCGGAGAAGAAGATGGAAGAGAGTATTTTTTCATCTCTAAGGAAGAATTTGAGAAGCTTATAGCGGAGGACGGACTTGTGGAGCATGCCTGCTATGTGGGAAACTACTATGGAACTCCCAAGAAATTTGTCCAGGAAAAGCTTGATGCCGGCAAGGATGTAATTCTTGAAATAGAAATACAGGGGGCACTTCAGATTAAGAAGAAATTCCCCCAGGCGCTTCTTCTTTTCGTAACACCTCCTTCGGTTGAAGAACTCGAGAAGAGACTTCGCGGAAGAGGCACCGAAACAGATGATGTCATACACGGAAGAATGCTCAGAGCAAAAGAAGAGGGACAGGGTATTGACGAGTATGATAATATAGTAATCAACGACGATCTTGACGTCTGCGTTAAGCAGATGCATGAGATAATACAGGCAGCCCATTATACGCCTGATCGCAATAAGGAATTTATTGAAGAGATTAGGGCGCAGCTGTCAGAGTTAAAGTAATTATTTTTAAATGGAGGACTAACATGATACATCCGTCATATGTGGATCTTATGAAGGTAGTTAATAAGGACGTAGAGGAAGGAAATGAGCCTATCATCAGCTCAAGATATTCCATCGTTATGGCAACAGCTAAGAGAGCAAGACAGCTTATCGCAGGTGATGAGCCTATGGTAAGAGTTAAGGATAATGAGAAGTTCCTTTCAATCGCTGTTGACGAACTTAATGCCGATAAACTCAGAATTCTTTCTGACGAGGAGAAGGAAGCACTTCTTGAAACTAAGGAAGAGGATTCTGTCGAGGAATAATTTTCTCAGGTAACCAATATGAAAATATTATTTGTATCTCTCGGCTGTGACAAAAACCGTGTTGATTCTGAAGTTATGCTCGGAATGCTGTCACAGCGGGGGCATGAATTTACAGATGATGAAGAAATAGCCGAAGCAGCAGTGGTAAACACATGCTGCTTTATTGGTGATGCGAAGGAAGAAAGTATCAACACGATTATCGAGCTTGGTGAGTATAGGAAAAGCGGAAAGTATAAGGCACTGATTGTAACCGGGTGTCTTGCTGAGAGATATCGTGAAGAAGTGCTGAAAGAGATTCCGGAAGTTGACAGGATTCTGGGAACCGCTTCCGTGGAGCATATAGTTGAAGCTCTTGATGGTGTTCTTGCAGAAAATGGGCAGGAACCTTCTGACGTAGAGCTTTCCGAAAACACTTCATCTATGAGAAGAATTTATCTGGACAGTCTTGAAAAGAAGCCTACAGGCAATCAGAAGAGAGTTCAGACTACAGGTGGCCAGTACAATTATTTGAAGATAGCTGAGGGCTGCAATAAAAATTGTACTTACTGCGTTATACCTAAGGTTCGCGGTAAATACAGAAGCGTACCTATGGAAGAGCTGATTGAAGGTGCAAAAGCACTTGTGAATCAGGGAGTAACGGAAATAATTCTTGTTGCGCAGGAGACTACACTTTACGGTGTTGATCTATACGGTAAAAAAATGCTTCCGGAGCTTCTTCATAAGCTCTGTGAGATAGAAGATCTTAAATGGATTCGCATAATGTACTGTTATCCTGAGGAGATCACTGATGAGCTCATACAGACAATAAAGAATGAGCCAAAGGTATGTAATTATCTCGATATACCTCTTCAGAGCGGATCTGATCACATACTTAAGCTTATGGGAAGGGCAACAACAAGAGCGGCCATTGCTGAGAGGATAAGCTATATAAGATCTCAGATTCCGGATATTTGCCTGAGAACAACTCTTATTGCCGGTTTCCCCGGTGAGACAGAGGCTGATCACGAGGAATCACTTTCTTTTATTAAAGAAATGAAGTTTGACAGGCTCGGATGCTTTGCTTATTCCCAAGAGGAAGAAACTGTTGCCGGAGAAATGGCAGATCAGCTTTCACAGGAGGTGAAGGAAAGCAGAAGAGATGATATAATGGAAGCACAGCAGGAAATAGCTTTTAATGCTGCCAAAGACAGAATCGGACAGGTTGTAAGTGCTGTTATCGAAGGAAGAATTGCCGACGATGACGATGATGAATACGATGGCAGTACCTATGTGGCGCGAACATATATGGATGCTCCTGATGTTGATGGATATCTCTTTATCATGAATGTTCCATATGATCTCATGAGCGGACAGTTTGTTGATGTTCTTATAACCGGTTCAAATGATTATGACCTGATTGGGGAGTTAACGGAGGGGAAAGAAGATGAAAATGAATTTACCGAATAAGCTTACTGTAATTAGAGTTATTTTGATTCCTTTTTTTGTACTGTTTTTGCTTGCTAATATCTTTGGTGAAGCTGATAAATGGATAGCGCTTGCGATTTTCATTATTGCATCGCTTACTGACCTTGCTGACGGCAAAATTGCAAGAAAGTATAATCTGGTCACGGATTTCGGAAAATTCATGGATCCTCTTGCTGACAAGCTTCTTGTGTGCAGTGCAATGATCTGTCTGATAGAGCTTGACAGAATTCCTTCATGGATTGTTGTTATTATTATAGCAAGAGAGTTTATTATAAGCGGTTTCAGACTTATAGCTGTTGAGAACGGAAGAGTTATTGCTGCAAGCTATTGGGGCAAATTTAAGACAACCTTCCAGATGTTCATGGTAATTCTTATGATCATCAATCTGCCGCAGCTTCAGCTTGTTACCACGATCATTATGTATATAGCACTTGCACTTACAATTATTTCTCTTTGTGACTACATCATAAAAAATAAAGATGTGATGAGTGGAGATATGTAATTTAAAAAATAAATTGCTTGTGTAAAATCGAAATTGATGATATAGTTTTTCATTGTGTAATTTGAATGTGTTTATTGGGGACGACATATTAAATGATCGTCCTCTTTTATTTTTATAAGAAAGAGGTAATATGTCCAATATTTTAGACGAGATTAAGAAGAACATTGAAGGGATTTCGGAAGCAGTTTCCGGAACAAAAGAACGAGATCCCAAAAGGGCAGATCATAAGGGTAGAGATAAAAAGAAAGCTGAAGCAAACGAAGAAGTCAAGGTTCGCTACGATGAAGCCGAAGGCATTGACGAGAGGGTTCTCAGAGCTATCACGGAGATGGGATTTGAATACATGTCTCCTATCCAAAGGGCTGCTATTCCCGTAATGATGAAGGGAGTAGATATTATCGGACAGGCTCAGACCGGAACAGGAAAGACTGCTGCCTTTGGTATTCCGCTCCTTCAGAAGATAGATCCGGACAACAGACATCTTCAGGCAGTTGTTTTGTGCCCCACAAGAGAGCTTGCAATGCAGGCTGCCGATGATATCAGAAGCTTTGGAAAATATATGCATGGAATCAAGGTTCTTCCTGTATACGGAGGACAGGACATTTCAAGACAGATTCGTGCATTATCATCAGGAGTTCAGATTGTTGTCGGCACTCCCGGGCGCGTTATGGATCATATGAGACGCCATACTATGAAAATGAACGATGTGCGCGTTCTTGTACTTGATGAGGCTGATGAAATGCTTGATATGGGCTTTAGGGATGATATCGAAACTATTCTCGATGGTATGCCTGAAGAGAAGCAGACAGCATTGTTCTCAGCTACAATGCCTGAACCCATTTTGCAGATTACTAGAAAATATCAACATGATGCGGAATATATTAAGATGACACCCAAGGAAATCACTGTTAAATCTATTGAGCAGTATTACTATGTGGTTCCGTCAAATTACAAGGAGGAGGTACTCACAAGACTTATTGAGTATCATCAGCCTGTAAGAAGCCTTGTTTTCTGTAATACAAAGAGAAAGGTTGATGAGCTTACCGGAATACTTAAGAACAAGGGATACAGAGCTGAGGGACTTCACGGAGACCTTTCACAGTTTCAGAGAGATACTGTTATGAATCTTTTCCGTTTTGGCCAGGCAGATTTTCTTATTGCAACCGATGTTGCGGCAAGAGGAATTGATGTCAGTGGTGTAACTGCTGTATTTAACTACGATATCCCAGAGGATATTGAGTATTACGTACACAGAATCGGACGTACAGGAAGAGCAGGAAAGAGTGGACAGTCATTCTCACTTGTATCTCCAAGAGAGATGTATAAACTCAGGGATATTGAGCGCATCTGCCACACTAAAATTGAGGAGGGCGAAATCCCTTCAGCAAAGGAAATAACAAGAGCAAAGGCCAGAAAGATTTTTGCAGAGGTTATCGATCTCATAGAGGCAGGGGAAATTACAGATTGTCTTGAGTTCTTAAATGATAAGGTAGCTGAAGACGAGTATTCAATTGAACAGCTGGCTGCCGGTCTTATGAGACTTAAGATGGGTAAAGCGCCTGAAGAACTTGATTTGAAGCCCAGAAAACGTGACATCTACAGAGGACAGAGAAGCAGAGACAGAAGAGAAGGCAGAGGCGGCAGATTTGAAAAGGACAGCCATGGCAGAAGAGACGGTCAAGGCAGAGGCGATGGAAAAGGCCGAAGAGACGGCAAGGGCTCAGGTTATGGCAGGAGCCGTGATGGCAAGTACAGTAAGGACCGCGGTATGAGAGACGCTTCTCCTATGCATAAGAAGGCATCCGCAGATAAGTTCAGAAGAAATGCCAGACCAAGAACTGAGAAGCTTGGTGTAAGAAAAGAAAAATAATACAAGAAAATACCTGTAGTATAAAGCATAAAAGCTTCATGGAATATAAATACCTCCATGAAGCTTTTTTTCAATACCTGCTTATTTATTTGTAATAAAAAGTTAATAGAGATTTAATTGAGGGCTATTTTTATCAAAGCTAAAATAATAATGATTGTGTGTATTCTCTAAACGTTGGAGGGTTTGGAATGAAGAAAAAAATAATATCAGTTCTGATGTCACTGTGTTTAGTTGCAGGATGTAGCACAGCTGCTCCGGCAAAAGATAATTCTGATAAAAAAGAATCAGCCGCATCTGAAGTTTCGGAAACTCCTACAAGCGCTGAAGAGGCTGTTGAGAAGTCAGGTGATACTGACGAAGCGAAAAAAGATGAGGATCAGCCAGAGGAAACTACGAAAGGCAACGCTGAGGATATGTCTGAAGAAGCCGGGGATTCAAATGACGAAATGGCAGGGGAGATGGCTGTCGGTGAGACATATCATGGTTTTAAATTAAATGATATGTACAGCAGCCGTTTTCTTAGCTCTGATATATATACCTTTAAGCATGAAAAGAGCGGAGCAGATCTTGTTTATACCAAGAACTCTGATCCGGAAGTGTCTTTTTGCATCGCTTACAAAACTCCCTATATAGATGAGACTGATACTAATCATATTTTTGAGCATGCGATTTTGGCATCCTCCGAAAAATATCCTTCCAAGGATCTTTTCTTTGATATTGCCAATAAATCATATAATACATATGTTAATGCACATACAAATTTGACGACAACCTACTATCCGGTTTCATCCATGAGTGAGGATCAGCTCATGACTATGATGGATGCTTATATGAGTTGCATGGTTGACCCGGCTATTTTGAAGGATGAAAAAATTTTTGAAAGGGAAGCTATTAGATTTGAACTTGATGATCCTGAAGGTGATATTGGCATAAATGGTACGGTATATGCGGAAGACTACGGCTTTTTAACTGACCTTTCGGAATGCTCACTCAATGCCCTTATAGATAATATGTTCCCCGGACAGATTGCATCTAATATGATAGGTATGGCTGAGTATCATTATGATGATCTTACCTATGAACATACAATTGATACGTATGAAAGGTGTTATCATTTTGATAACAGCTTGATTTCTCTTTATGGAGATCTTGATATAGACAGATTTTTAGAATTTCTTGATACAGAATATTTGTCAAAGTATGAAGTATATGGAACAGACTTAAGTGAATATGAGGATTCACATACAGAGGACGGATATGTTGAGAAGGTTGAGTATATACCGGCATATGAAGGTGATTCTGTAGAAGATAGTGGCAGAATCTTTTATGCAATTGATATGGAGGATGCTTCTGACGATGAGCTTATACAGTGGGACTTTCTGACGACATTAATTAATAATAATGCATCCTGTATGAATAAAAAGCTTATCGAGGATGGTATCTCAAATCCTGTTTCTTCTTCAATTGTAACGGATCTTGCAAAGCCGGTTCTTATGTTCGCTATGGATTATGCAAATGAAGATCAGATGCAGTCTTTGAAAGAAATTGCAGAATATACACTTGCGGAAGTTGCAGAAAACGGAATACCAAAGGATATTTTTGAAGCAAATATTAAAGAGACTGAGCTTGGTACAATTTTTCTTAGGGATAGTTCAAATGTAGGAAAAGGCTTAAGTGAAGTTTACAATGCATATTGGGCAAGAACCGGGAAACTTGACTATTTTGAGGAGTATGAAAGAATATTCGATGAGCTTGCTGGTGATAATGAGCAGGCTACCTTTAAAAGGATTGCAGCTGATGCAATGACACCTGTAAGAAGTGTTCTTGTAGCGGCTATTCCTAAACCTGGGCTTGCTGAAGAACATGATAAGGAATTAGAGGATTATCTGAAAAATAAAAAGGCACAGATGTCAGAGGAAGAAATTGAAGAATTTGTTCAAAAGACAAAGGAATTCAATGATTGGAATGAAAAAGAGCTTTCAAATAATGACTTCTTGATAGATATTAAGGATTTGCCGGAATATCTGACTTCTTCTTTTGAGAAAAAGCAGGAAGATGGAATTACATATTATACCTCGGATATTGAAGCCGGCAGGGGCGGCTATTATGATATCTACTTTGATTTAAGCAGTTTATCCAGGGATGAGATAAAGACACTAATACTTTATACTGATTTCTTGTTTGAGGTAGATACAAATAAATATGATACAGACGAACTGACACTTCTTGAAAGTGAATATCTGAATGGATTTTCAACAGGACTATTTTATCCTAATAAGGAGGCAAAAGAAAATCACAGACCAATGCTGCATGTCCTATGGAGGGGATTAAACGAAGATTTTGATAAGTCGCTTGATCTTGTTCTGAATGTCATATGTGAGACGGATTTGAGTGATAAAACCAATATTAAACATATTATCTCCCAATATTGTGAGAACTATAATCCGGCGAAGAGCGATGCCTATTCCCTGGCACAATCCTATGCTACGGCAGCCGGAACAACGATTACGGCTGATTCGGAAAAGTTCGCTATAGATATTTATAATAAGGATATATATGATTATATTTCGAATCTTGACGACAATATCGATTCGGATGATGTTTTTGATAAATTTGTAGCTGATATTGAGACTGCAAGGAAAAAAGCATTTACAAAAACAAATCTTATTTTCTCATCCGTTGCTGAAAAGACAGAAAATGAAGAGGTTATTAAGACTGCAGCAAATACATTTTCAGGACTTGAGGAAAATGAAGAAACCGGGACTTCTTATGATCTTCCTGTTTTGGCTTTGAAAACCGGAGTAATTGTTGAGAACTCTCAAAATTATACTATCTTTGATATTGATTTCAGAAATGATGAAAAATTCAGGGGAGCCTATGTACCGTTCTTATTTGCTGCAAGTGATAAGTATATAGTACCTAAGATGAGATTTCAGATGGGAGCTTATTCGGCAGGAGCCTATTCCGTTTTGAGGTGTTATGAGCTTGGGGCATACACATATTCCGATCCAAACGTAAAGGATACCATTGAGACACTGGAAGGTATACCGGAGTTTATAAAAACAGCTGAGCTTGATAAAGAGGATTACAAAGGCTATGTCCTCAATGCTTATGGCGATGAAACAAGGACGACAGGTATATGGAGTGATGCTGTCAGAAGAATCAGAAGGGATATTCTGGGTGTTGATGAAAATGCCTATGTGGATACAGTAAATGATATAAGAAACGCAGATATCAGCATGCAGCAGGAAGCAGCGGAGAGCTATGAAAAACTCTTCAAAAATGCTGCTATTGCAACGGTTGGTAATGAACAAAAGATTACTGCGGACAAGGATGCGTTTGACGAAGTTCTGAACTATAAACTAAAATAGGGCTCATGATGAATTATGAAAAAATAGAGGATGTATTTATAAAAAATGCAAAGCTTCCTGATGGCGACATGGAGGAGCTTTGCACAACCGTCAGACTGTATGCCTATGAACTATTGTCTGATAAAACCGGGCGTTCTGATGATATAGGCGAGATAAGAGAGTTAGTTGAAACAACAAGTCCTGTTCTGGAAAAGCTCTATCAAGAGTATGAAAACTCTGAACTGAATACACTGAAAGATACAAACGGAAAAGCTTATGACGAGACAGTTTTTGATCTTTCGGTTTTAATAGCTGTGATGTGTACAGGCTCCAGAGTATATGAAAATCTTGATCCTGTGTTTTCAAGAGATATAATGCATGCCGCACTTGATGCCGCACATTTTCTTATGGTGCGTCAGTTTAAGGAGGCTGATGACGATAATAGCGATGCGGGTGAGAGAAGCAGTGTAATTCGAATGAGCAGCAGGGATGATGAACTGTCCGAAAGGACAACAGCAGCTATGCTATGGGCTTTTGCGGAACTATTGAAAACCGATAAGGATATCAGAAATGTTTACGACCATTCGCTTATGGCCGGTATGCCCCAGAAAATGTCCAGACAAAAGAGATATAAACTGCGAGTGTCAGATCTGATAAAAAGAATTTCATTCGATCTATCAGGAAACGTCGAATCAAGTATTTTGATATTATTATCTTTAGTGGTGTTAAGCGATACGGAAGAGACATTTTCCGATGAAGTCAGAACAAAGTTATACGAGTTTTTATATAAGAAGGCGGATGAATCAGATGATGAAATGACCACTGCGGTAGCTGTTTTAGCTCTTCAGAATGAGCTTGATATGGATGAAAAGGCAAACGGAGGAGCGTCTGAACTGATAAAAGTTGTCGAATACAATGTCATCGGAGCAGGCAAAAAGAAGATGACAGAGGAAGAAAAAACAGCTGTCAAAGAACACATTAAGAGATTAGAGGCAAAGCTTCAATAATTGTAATAACAATTTACATAAAAAGTTTATTTGAAAAACAAGCGATTTATGGGTATACTACTGTGTGGAAACCGATAAATCGCTTGATATTTGAGTAAAAATATTAAATTTTATAAATGGAGGCATAAATATGCAGGGTTCTAAACCAACAGTTTTATTAATTATGGACGGATTCGGAATTAACGACAATCCGAAGGGAAATGCTATTGCTATGGCAAATACACCCGTCCTTGATGGCCTTATGAAGGACTATCCTTATGTTAGAGGTAATGCCAGCGGACTTGCTGTAGGTCTTCCTGACGGACAGATGGGTAATTCAGAGGTTGGACATATGAATATGGGTGCAGGCCGTATCGTTTACCAGGAGCTCACAAGAATTACAAAGTCTATCGAAGATGGCGATTTCTTTACAAACGAAGGCCTTATGGCTGCTATCGATAACTGTAAGAAAAATGATTCTTCTCTTCACATGTACGGTCTTGTAAGTGACGGTGGTGTTCACAGTCACATTACTCATATCTACGGACTTCTTGAACTTGCTAAGAGAAACGGACTTTCAAAGGTTTATGTTCACTGCTTCCTTGATGGTCGTGATACACCTCCGGAATCAGGAATAGATTTTGTTCAGCAGCTTGAGGACAAGATGAAGGAGCTCGGCGTAGGTGCAGTTGCTACTATCTCCGGCAGATACTATGCAATGGACAGAGATAACAACTATGACCGTGTCAAGGTTGCATATGATGCCATGACAAAGGGTGAGGGCAACAAGGCAGACAGCGCTCACGAGTGTATGGTTCAGACTTATAAAGACGGAAAGACAGATGAATTCGTTATTCCTACAGTTATCATGAAGGATGGCGCTCCCACAGCTACTATCAAGGATAATGATTCTATCATTTTCTTCAACTTCCGTCCTGACAGAGCCAGAGAGATTACACATTGCTTCTGCGATGATGATTTTGATAAGTTTGACAGAGGAGCACGCATTAAGACTACTTATGTATGCTTCACAGATTATGATCCGCTCATTCCCAACAAGGAGATTGCTTTCAAGAAGGTTCTTCTTAACAATACCTTTGGTGAGTGGCTTGCAGCTAAGGGCATGAAGCAGGCTCGTATCGCTGAGACAGAGAAGTATGCACATGTAACCTTCTTCTTCAACGGCGGAGTTGAAGAGCCCAATGAAGGTGAGGACAGAATCCTTGTTAATTCTCCTAAGGATGTTCCTACATATGACCTTAAGCCTCAGATGAGCGCTCCTGAAGTATGCGACAGAGTACTTGAGGCAATTAATTCAGATAAGTATGATGTTGTTGTTACAAACTTCGCTAACCCGGACATGGTAGGCCATACAGGTGTTATTGATGCTGCGGTTAAGGCTGTTGAGACAGTAGATGAGTGTGTTGGTAAGATCGTAGAGGCTGTTAAGGCTAAGAATGGCACAATGTTCATCTGCGCAGACCACGGTAACGCTGATATGATGATCGATTATGAGACAGGTGAACCTTTCACTGCTCATACAACAAATCCTGTTCCTTTCATCCTCGTTAACTATGATCCTGCATATACACTCAGAGAGGGTGGATGCCTTGCAGATATCATTCCTACACTTATTGAGTGCATGGGTTACGAGCAGCCTGCCGAGATGACAGGAAAATCACTTCTTATTAAGAAGTAAGCTGTAATTTAATACTTGTTGATTTTTACGATTATTTATGTTATCTTAGACGAGTATTTGTGAAATATTAGGAGGGATTTTTTCGTGGCAGCTTTGAAAATTGTTTTGGCAATTATCTTTATTATTGATTGTGTCGCACTTGTAACACTGGTTCTTGCTCAGGAGGGTAAGACTCAGGGACTTGGTTCTATACAGGGATTTGCAGAAACTACTTACTGGGGTCAGATTAAAGGACGTTCCAGAGAGGGCATTCTTAAGAAGGTAACAGTTGTACTTTCTGTGCTTTTCATAGTTCTCAGTATAGTTCTTAACATGACTGTATTTTAAATTCAGGTTGTTTTACTTAAGGGCACTCTTAAATGAGTGCCCTTTTTATCTTATGAGAAATAAGCAAGCGGAATTTTATCTATTTAGATTTAAGGCTCTTTTGGAAGGATATAAAGGAAGACATTATGAGCAAAAAGAAGATTATGAATAAAAAAGAGAATATTGTCGGTACTTTTATTTCAAACCAGAGAGGCTTTGGATTTGTTGAAGTAGAGGGCAGGGATGAGGATATCTTTATTCCCGACGAGTATACCGGCGGAGCTTTTCAGGGTGATACCGTAGAGGTTGTTATAACTTCTGACAGAAATAAGAACGGCGGTATGCGCGACGAGGGAAGAGTTGTGGGAGTCCTTGTAAGGGCTGTCGAAAAGGTTGTTGGTACCTTTCAGGATGGACATACATATGGTTTTGTAATTCCTGACAACTTAAGGTTCACACAGGATATTTTTGTATTGAAAGAACACACCAGAGGTGCAGTTACCGGAGATAAGGTTGTGGTCGCTATCACTGATTATGGTGATCCAAAGAAGGGAAGGAAGCCTGAGGGTAAAATAACAGATATAATAGGAAATATTAATGATCCCGGAGTTGATATATTATCAATAGTTGAGGGATATGATATTCCTAGTGTTTTTCCTGAAAAGGTGATGAACCAGGCTGAAAAGTGCAAGGATCATCTTATTGAAGGTGACTATCAGGGACGCCTTGACCTTAGGGGGGTGACAATGGTCACGATTGACGGCGAAGACGCGAAAGATCTGGATGATGCTGTATCATTGACGGTAGAAAATGGGATATATCATCTCGGAGTACATATTGCTGATGTAACAAATTACGTGCAGGAGGGCTCAGCTCTAGACAGGGAAGCTCTTAAGCGCGGGACGAGCGTATATCTTGTTGACAGAGTAATTCCTATGCTTCCCCACAGGTTAAGTAACGGTATATGCTCTCTTAATCACGGTGAAGACAGGCTTGCTCTCAGCTGTCTTATGGATATTGATTCAAATGGTGCGGTTTTATCTCATCAGATTGCTGAAACGGTGATAAATGTTAACGAGAGAATGACCTATACTTCCGTTGCGGCTATTTTAGAGGATGAAGATCCTGATGAAATTAGTAGATATGAAGAGCTTGTGCCGATGTTTCGACAGATGGCTGAGCTTTCAGAGATTTTGAAGAAGAAGCGCGCAAAAAGGGGAGCGATCAATTTCGATTTTCCTGAAGCAAAGATTACTCTTGATAAAGAAGGGAATCCTCTTGAGATTAATATAAGAGTTGCAAATACAGCGACGTCAATGATAGAAAGCTTTATGCTTGCGGCAAATGAGACTGTTGCGGAGCACTTTTTCTGGATGCAGGCTCCTTTTGTATATCGTGTTCATGAGCAGCCGGATCTTGAAAAAATTGCGAATCTCAATGCTTTTATATCAAGACTTGGCTTGCATCTGAATGTAAAAGCTGAAGAGATACGACCTTCCGAGATTCAAAAGCTCCTTGAAAAGATTGAAGGAACCGAGGAAGAAGCGGTTATAAGCAGAATAGCTCTAAGAAGTATGATGCAGGCAAAGTATAGTACAGAGTGCCTTGGTCATTACGGTCTTGCTTGTAAATATTATTGTCATTTCACTTCACCTATCAGAAGATATCCTGACCTCCAGATTCATAGGATCATCAAGGATTATCTGAGAGGCAGAATGGATGATGATAAGCTTAAGCATTACAAAGATATCCTTGAAAATGTTGCCAAACATTCTTCGGATACTGAAAGAAGAGCTGAAGAAGCAGAACGCGAGACTGAAAAACTGAAAAAGGCTCAATTTATGGAATCTCATATTGGAGAAACGTTCGAAGGTGTTGTCTCCGGTGTTACCGGCTGGGGAATGTTTGTTGAGCTTCCCAATACCTGTGAAGGTATGGTTCCGGCTGTCACTATGGAGGATGATTTTTACGTTTTCGATGAGGATAACTATAGACTTGTCGGAGAGAGAACGGGAAAAGTATACGCACTTGGGCAGACGGTCACTGTAAGAGTTCATGATACAGACAGACTTGCAAAGACAATTGATTTCAGGATTGTCGATGAGAATGAGGATAATTACGGCGATAATTTGAATTTCCTTGACTATGACAATGACTTTGAAGAGGATTACTATGAAGAGGATGAAAACGGTCATCTGAAATTAGTTAAAGGGAAAAATAAAAAGAAATCTGCAAGTAAGAAAGTAGATAAGAAGTTAGGTAAGAAGCCTGAGAAAAAGACTCCTGCTAAGCTTCGCGCCGCAAAGATTTCAAAATTATCTCTGGATTCCGAGGAAGCTGTTATAACAGCAAAGGAAAAGAAAGCTTCCGGAAAGAAAAGAGATAAGCTGAGCGAAAAAAAGAAAAAAGAAATCCTTAAAGAGGCTTCAAAACTTAAGAAATTAAGTAAGCTTAAGGCTAACAAGAGCGAAAAGAGCGCTAAGAAGGCAGAAACAGAGAGCGGACGGAAAGTATATAAAGTACATAAGTATAAAAAGTCCGCAACTTCGAAAGCGGCAAGGAGTAGCCAGGGGAAGCGTAGAAAGAAAAAATAATAATGTGAACTCGTGGTTTATTGTTTTTTTCTATAATATGGCATAATATATTAAGACTACAAAGAATTGAGGTATGATCGTCATGGCTGACGAAAGCATAAAATTAATTGCAAATAACAAAAAAGCATTTCACGATTACTTCATTGAGGAAAAATATGAAGCAGGTATTTCTCTTGCAGGTACTGAGGTTAAGTCCTTAAGGCAGGGGAAATGCAGTATAAAGGAAGCCTGGGTTAGTATAGATAAGGGCGAAGCATATATTTGCGGTATGAACATAAGCCCTTATGAAAAAGGGAATATTTTTAACAAGGATCCGCTTCGCGTTCGTAAGCTTCTCCTTCATAAGGCTGAAATAAGAAAACTTGATCAGGCTTCACAGGCACAAGGCTATACGCTTGTTCCTCTTGAGGTATATTTTAAGCATGGTAAGGTCAAGGTTCAGATTGGTCTCGCTAAAGGTAAAAAGCTCTATGATAAGAGAGAATCAACCGCTAAGAGAGATCAGCAGAGAGAGGCAATGAGAGATTACAAGGTGAGTCTGAGATAAACTATAAGTTTAGTTGATTTTGGACGATAATCAGTATATACTTATCAGGCAAGCAAGGGTTAGTAAAGGTTTCGACAGGGATTCTGAAGCTGGAGAAGCTGTCCGCAGGATGGTGCGTTAATCCTCAAACTTAAATATAAACGCTGAAGATAATTTAGCAATCGCTGCCTAAATGCGGCGCGTCAGCCTGAGTGCACCTGCACATTCAGTAACTGACGTCAACTTTGCAGGAAACGACATGGTGAGTGCTCCGTAGCTATGGTCGTATCAGGGGCTACTTCTCATATTAGGGCGCTGACTTCCGGTTATGAGAGGGAAATGGCTTTGCCACAATAGCCGGCTATGACAGTAGAAGGACAGGGGACGGATTTTTGGACGCGGGTTCGACTCCCGCCTAATCCATTCACACAAATCGGTTTAATAGTTTGTAAATAACTATTGAGCCGATTTTTTTCATTGAAAGATATTATAAATTCTTGCCCAATGTCTGATTTTTCTTGCAATTTACATGTTCTTGTGTTTAGAATGTTTTTATGCACAAAATATGTAGGCATAAAAAGGAGGTTAGTATGATAAAAGGGGTAAAATATTTAAAGAAGTTTATCGTATCTGCGCTTGCCGCAGCATTTATTATCAGCGCTGTACCGACAACTGCAGTTACCGTAAACGCGGCTACAAAGGTTGATGTAAATGAGACAACACAGGTTCTCAGTAAAAGAGGTGTTCTTGTTTATAAGGCAACAGGAAACAGCATGGTTACAATTACACCTGGCGTGTATGCTAAGAATGTTCTTTCCGTAACAATTAATGATGAGGATGCAAAGATAAAGAATATCAAGTGCTCAAGCAAACTTAGATATAAGCTTACTTACAGAGAGTACGAGGATAAGACCGATTCAGTAACTTACAGATTTTCATTCTTTACAAAGACAGCTAAGCGTTACAAATTTAAATTCAAGGTTGATGATCAGGAATATTCAATTTTCATAAATGCTACAACACCGGTTGCAAGAGCTACTTTTGCAGGTCAGGATCTTTCAACAAAATATGGCCTTGGTACAGTTAATTATGTAACTGAGCTCAGTAAAGGTAAGTTTGCTGTACAAATGGGAAAAGGTTATACGCTTGAATCTGTTCAGGTTGGAAGATATAAGAATGTAACAAACGAAAACAAAGAGGTACATCCTACACTTTACTGGACTACCAGTGCTAACAATAAGACAATTAAGCTCAGCGGCGAGAAACAGGTTTCAGAGGATAGAGATATTCTCGAGAGTAGTATGTATGCTACAACTATTATTCGTGTAAACTACAGATACACGAAGAACAACACAACAGGCTGCGTTGATTACTATCTTAACAAAATTGTAGATTCAGATAATTAATAAAGGATATATGTAATGAGTCCGAAAAAAATCAGAAAAGAGCGCATAGTAGTCAAGGTAGGAACTTCGACTATCACCAATGAAAATGGCGGCATTAATATTCATCAGATTGATCTTTTATGCAGGGCGCTCTCAGGAATTGAAAATCTTGGATATGATCTTGTGCTTGTCAGCTCCGGCGCTATTGCAGTCGGAGCAGGCAAGATGCGTCTTAAACAAAAACCCAAGGATCTGCGGCTTAAACAGGCTGCTGCTGCGGTAGGTCAGAGTGAACTGATGCATCTTTATGACAAACTTTTTGGAGAATACGGACGCCTTTGCGGACAGATTCTTCTTGATAATGATGATATCGAAGATCCGGTGAGAAGAGAGAACCTCAAGAATACATTTGACGCACTTCTTGAGAACCATATTATACCGATTGTTAATGAAAATGACTCTGTCAGCCATGCAGAAATTGAATCTGATCAGAAGCTTTTTTCGGATAATGATATGCTGTCAGCTCTTGTGGCAGCTTTCTGCGGCGCATGTAAGCTTATTATTTTATCTGATATCGATGGATTTTATGATAAAAATCCTTCAAAGTATCCTGATGCAAAACTTATCAGTCGGGTTGAGACGATCGATGAAACTATGTATGATCTTGCTGATGGCAGTGGCTCCAACAGAGGCACAGGAGGTATGGTGACAAAACTTCAGGCAGCTGAGTTTGCTACAGCCAGAGGTGTTGATGTACTTATTACAAATGGAAGCAATACGGATAATTTGTATGACATTATCAACAAAAAGCATGTAGGTACTTTGTTTGTTGCAAAGGAGAATAACTGATTTTGGTTGATGTTATTAAAACAGAGCGTCTGATCCTTCGGAAGTGGAAGGAGAAAGACGCTGATATTTTATACAGACTTGCAAAAAATCCTGAGATTGGGAGAGGAGCCGGATGGCTTCCGCATAAAGATGCCGAGTATTCCAAAGCAATTATAAGAGCTGTATTGTCAGATGACGGTGAGTATGCGATTGCTCTGAAGGATGATGAAAATACTCCGATCGGAAGTATAGGAGTACGGATTGGAAGCTGCGAAAATCGTGGAATCATGAGAGACGATGAAGCTGAAATCGGTTATTGGCTCGGGAAGGATTACTGGGGATACGGATATGCCACAGAGGCGCTTTCGGAGCTGGTGAGATATAGTTTTACTGAGATAGGGCTGAATTCCATCTGGTGCGGATTTTTTGACGGAAATGAAAAATCCAGAAATGTTATAGAACGCTGCGGTTTAAAATATCATCATAGAAATGAACACCTGTATAATTCTATGCTAAGTGAATATTACAATGAAACCATGATGAGAATTTCCGCAGAAGAATATTTTATTCGTGCTAAATAGTAGGAACCGAAAGAGATAGTAGAAATTGAATTAATACAAAAACAGACCGGTGACAATATAATTATCACCGGTCGTATTATCAGAAATTAAAATTCCGGGGTACCTTCATGGTATTTGTCGTAAATCTCGGAGAGATAAACTTTAACCATCTCGATGTTAGCCATCTTCTTAAGTTCCGAATTATCCATTGCTATTGAAATCTCATCAGCAAGAAGAAGCATATCATAAATGGCAAGCTTGAATTCGTTTCTGGTCATATTACTGATATTGGCCTTCATAAGCGGAGTTCCAAGCTTCATAGTTACGTTCTCATCGGCAATACCTGTCTTGATGACCATGGTCTCGGGATCAAAATTTACATAAAGTATAAGTTTTTCCTTCTCATGCTTTCTGAGAGTAAGACTTGTCTGATGACTTGCCTCCATCCATTCGAAAAGATCAGCATCATCGGGGTGAAGAAGATAGTTTGTAAGCTCCTCGCGATGTTTCTCCACATACTGAAGATATTTGCTGGCGTTAGGACCGGTATATGAAAGTTCTACCTTAAGGCCATTCTCTGTCTTCAAAAGGCGACATTTGGAAGCAACTTCTCTGATTTTAAGCTCTGATTCGTTGTTGCCGATCTGTTTAAGCAGTCCGGTTTCAAGTTCCTGTTTAAATTCCATATAATCAATTTCCTCCAAAAATAGAAAAGCGTTAACTAAGCGTGTTAAGTATAGCACAAAGGCTTCAAAAATGGTATACTATTTCGTGGTATGCGCCTTCTATGAAAACGCATATTGGGATGAGTTTTTGAAAAAAGTAATGGGTGAGTATGGCTACAAGTAATTCAAGAAAACGCTCGGGTGCGAGCAGAACAAATAACACCAGAAAAAGATCGGCAACCAATGAAAGGAGACCTTCCGCAAGGTATGAGGAGGATACCCTGGACTATGCTGTAAAGAGTGAGATTTTATTAATTGCTTTTGCAGCGCTGGCGGTCTTTTTATTTTTATGCAATTTTAAGATATGCGGGTCTATCGGTAATACTTTAAGTGATATTATGTTTGGTATTTTCGGTATCGCTGCATATATTATGCCCTTAGTATTTTTTGCCTCCGGAGCTCTGCTTTTATCCAACGGAGCAAGCCCTGCTGCGATAAGGAAAATATTATCGGGACTTTTGGTTCTTATTGTAATTTCAATGCTTTTTGAACTTATTACAGGCAGAGTTCAAAGTATGACATCATACAATGCCGCAGACATATTTGACGGCGCCAAAAACGCTCGTAATGGCGGCGGAATGATAGCAGGAAGCATCACTTATGCTGTTTATCACAACCTGTCTCTTGCGGGTACGCTTATTGTAATGATGGTGGCAGGCTTTACCGGGATTTCACTGTTTACACAGAAATCTATGCTTGGCAAGGTGAAAAAAGGCGGCAGGCATGTGATCGAAAGAACCAGACAGGAAGCTGAGTTTTACAGAGAACGCCTGGATGAGCGCGCAAAATATAGAGAGGAAGAGAAAAACCGCATCGAAGAGGAAAGACAGCTCCTGCTTGAACAGAAAGAGGATGCCAAAATTCTCAGGATGGACAGGAAGGTTTCGGGTGTCAGCATGGACACAACCATCTCTGCAGACGATGGAGATGAGGACTATTTCGAGGAAGAGCCTTCAAAGGAACAGGAATTCAGGATACATGGAATAGATTTTGACAA
Source organism: Butyrivibrio sp. ob235 (assembly GCF_900109475.1). NCBI lineage: Bacteria > Bacillati > Bacillota > Clostridia > Lachnospirales > Lachnospiraceae > Butyrivibrio > Butyrivibrio sp. ob235. The sequence continues at coordinate 362,135 of NZ_FOBE01000001.1, read as the reverse complement.
TGATGATGAGCCTGAACATCAGACATTTATTCCCGACGAAGAGGTTCATGATGATATACATGAGATAAAGTTTAATCCTTCAATTTCTACCGAACCTCAGCCGGACGGACAATATGTCATGAAGGCTGTAAAGACGCGCGAGCCCGAAAAGGAACACAGGATTATCAGTATAGGTGATGATTTTTCTGCTCCGGATGATGCTTATTCTGATGAAGAGGATGACAGCGCGGCAAGAAGTGCCCTTATGGCTGTAAAAAATCAAAAGCCCGTGGCTCGTCTTAAAGCCGAGGAAGAAAAGAATGACTTTACTGACATACCGATTCACGCAGAGAATCTTGCCCCTGACTATAACGGTGAATATGCTGTTCACAGTACTGACTATATTACGAGCTCCAAAAACAGAGAGGCTGCTGAGAAGAGACAGGAACAGACTATTACAAAAAGGCCTGTTATGGAATATGAATACCCTCCGTTTAATCTCCTGAAAAAAGGTGTTAAAGGAAGAGGTGACTCGGCAAAACACTTGAAGGATACAGCCAGAACACTTCAGGAGACACTTGAAATGTTCCATGTTAATGCGACTGTAACGGATATCAGTCAAGGACCTTCGGTTACAAGATATGAACTTCAGCCGGAGGCAGGAGTTAAAGTAAGAAAGATTGTTGACCTTGCGGATGACATAAAAATGCATCTTGCGGCAACGGACATTAGAATTGAGGCGCCGATACCGGGAAAATCAGCGGTAGGTATTGAGGTTCCTAATAAAGAGAATTCTACAGTTGCACTGCGAGATCTTATTGAGAGCGAAGATTTTCAGAAGTCAAAGTCCAAGCTTTCCGTTGCTATAGGTAAGGACATCGCCGGTAAACTTGTGATAACTGATATTGCCAAGATGCCACATCTGCTTATAGCCGGAGCAACAGGTTCGGGTAAATCGGTATGTATAAATACAATTATTATGAGTATCATCTACAAGGCTTCACCTGAAGATGTAAGACTCATAATGATAGATCCTAAAATAGTCGAATTATCAGTTTATAATGGGATACCGCATTTGTTAATACCGGTAGTTACAGATCCCAAGAAGGCTGCTGCTGCATTGAACTGGGCAGTTGCCGAGATGACAACAAGATACAAGAAATTTGCCAATGCAAAGGTAAGAGATCTTAAGGGTTACAATGCTTTATGCGAGCAATCGCATGATCCCGAGATGCAGAAGATGCCTGAAATCGTCGTTATCGTAGATGAGCTTGCGGACCTTATGATGCAGTTTAAAAACGAAGTTGAGGATTCGATTGTCAGACTGACTCAGCTTGCAAGAGCAGCCGGAATTTATCTGATAATTGCTACGCAAAGACCTTCGGTTGACGTTATTACAGGCTTGATTAAAGCAAATATTCCAAGCAGGATTGCTTTTGCGGTTTCAAGCGGCGTGGATTCAAGGACAATTCTTGACAGCTATGGAGCTGAAAAGCTTATCGGAAAGGGCGACATGCTATTCTTCCCGAGAGGCTACAATAAGCCTGCAAGAGTTCAGGGATGTTTTGTATCCGATGACGAAGTGCAGTCGGTAACGGATTTTGTTAAAACACAGGGTGTCGAAACAGGTTATGGACAAAATGTTTCGGAAGAGATTTCAAGTATGGAAGTAAGCACGAAATCAAGCCAGCAGTCTACGACTTCGGATTCTGCTGATACGGCTTCGGATCTGGATCCTTTATTTGCACAGGCAGGTGCGGCTATTATTGAGAAGGAAAAGGCTTCCATCGGTATGTTGCAGAGATTATATAAGATAGGCTTTAACAGGGCTGCAAGAATTATGGACCAACTGAGTGATGCCGGGGTTGTCGGACCTGAAGAAGGAACGAAACCCAGGAAAATTCTTATGACAAAAGAAGCTTTTGATGAGATGATAAATAATGCATCATAAAAAGTAATCATCTGACGAGGTTTTATTGAGGAGGAAAAAGAGAATGGCAGTAAAATCAGATATCGAAATTGCAAGAGAAGCTGAGATGTGGCCAATAAAAAAGGTTGCCGAAAATATCGGTATTTCTGAGGACGATCTCGAGCTTTACGGAAAGTATAAGGCTAAACTTTCGGAAGAATATCTTCAGAAAATAAAGAAGAACAAGACAGGTAAACTTGTTCTTGTTACTGCAATTAATCCGACTCCTGCCGGTGAAGGTAAAACTACAACCAGCGTTGGGCTCGGAGATGCGCTTTCCAGACTCGGCAAGAAAACAGTTATAGCACTTAGAGAGCCTTCACTTGGCCCGTGTTTTGGTATTAAGGGAGGTGCTACCGGCGGCGGATATGCGCAGGTTGTGCCTATGGATGACATGAACCTTCATTTCACCGGTGATTTTCATGCGATTACTTCTGCCAATAACCTTCTTGCAGCACTACTGGATAATCATATTCAACAGGGTAACGAACTACAGATAGATACCAGGCAGATAATATTTAAGAGATGTGAGGATATGAATGACAGAGTCCTCAGAAATATAGTGGTAGGACTTGGAAACAAAATGGATGGGGTTGTCAGAGAAGACCATTTTGTTATTACAGTAGCTACAGAGGTTATGGCAATCCTTTGTCTTGCCAGAGATATGCAGGATCTCAAGGATCGTCTTTCAAGAATTGTTGTTGCATATAATTATAACGGGGATCCGGTTACTGCCGGCGATCTCAATGCAGTTGGTGCCATGGCTGCGCTTTTAAAGGATGCAATGAAGCCTAATCTCGTGCAGACGCTTGAACACACACCGACAATTGTTCATGGCGGTCCTTTTGCAAATATAGCACATGGCTGCAATTCAATAAGGGCTACGGAGGCAGCTCTTCATATGTCAGATATCACAATAACGGAAGCCGGTTTTGGTGCAGATCTTGGTGCTGAAAAGTTTCTTGATATCAAGTGCAGAATGCATGGCTTAAAACCTGATGCCATAGTTCTTGTTGCGACTATAAGAGCACTTAAATATAACGGAGGAATTCCCAAGGACAAGCTTTCAGAAGAAAATACAGATGCTCTTAAGAAGGGCATGGTTAACCTTGAAAAGCACATAGAAAATCTTCAGCAGTATGGGGTTCCGGTTGTAGTAACCCTTAACGGTTTCCTTACTGATACTGATGCTGAGATTTCAATTGTAAAGGATTTCTGTGAGAGTAAAAATTGTGATTTCGCAATTTCAGAAGTTTGGGAACATGGCGGTAAAGGCGGCGAAGCTCTTGCAAAGGCTGTAATAAATACACTTGAGAATAAGCCTTCAAATTATGCTCCTATCTATACTGATGATCTTTCGCCGGAAGAGAAGATTGAAACTGTAGCTAAAAAGATTTACGGAGCAGATGGCGTTATTTATGCACCGGCTGCAAAGAAACAGCTTCAGAAGATTGTGGATATGGGTTACGGTAAGCTTCCTGTCTGCATGGCGAAGACGCAGTATTCGTTATCCGATGATCCTTCACTGCTCGGAAGACCGCAAGGCTTTGAAATTAATGTAAGAGATGTATATGTTTCTGCAGGTGCAGGATTTATTGTTGCTCTTACAGGAAACATCATGACTATGCCCGGACTTCCCAAAAAGCCTGCAGCCTTTGGAATTGATGTTGATGAAAAAGGAAATATTGTAGGACTGTTTTGATAATACACATTAATTTAAGGAGAGACCGGAATAATGAATATCATCGATGGAAAAGTAATATCTGCACAGGTTAAGGATGAGGTAAAAGAGAAGACAAAAAAGCTTCGTGAAGAAAAAAATACAGAAGTGTGTCTTGCCGTTATCCTGGTGGGAGAAGATCCTGCTTCACAGGTTTATGTTAGAAATAAGAAAAAAGCATGTGAGTATGTGGGTTTTAAATCTTTATCCTATGAACTTCCTTATGAGACAACACAGGAAGAATTATTAGAGCTTATTGATAAGCTGAATAAAGATGATTCCGTACATGGAATTTTGGTTCAGATGCCGGTACCTAAGCATATTGATGAGAAAACTGTCATTGATGCAATATCTCCCCTTAAGGATGTGGATGGTTTTCATCCAATGAATGTGGGTGCGCTATGTATCGGAGAACCCGGTTTTGTATCATGTACTCCAGCCGGAATTATCCAGCTGCTTAAAAGATCCGGTGTGGAAATAAGCGGTAAGGAATGCGTAATAGTAGGAAGAAGTAACATTGTAGGTAAGCCAATGGCTCTTTTGATGCTCAGAGAAAACGCAACTGTTACAATTGCACATTCAAGGACAAAGGATCTTAAGGAAGTCTGCAAACGCGCGGATATTTTGATAGCAGCCGTTGGCAAAGCGAAAATGATAACTGAGGACTATATAAAAGAAGGTGCTGTAGTTATTGATGTCGGAATAAACAGAAATACTGAGACAGGAAAGCTTTGCGGTGATGTTGATTATGAAAATGTTGCAGATAAATGCAGCGCAATAACTCCGGTTCCGGGTGGAGTCGGACCTATGACTATTGCCATGCTTATGAACAATTGTCTTGAATCAGCATTACGTAAGGCCGGTGACTGAATTTATGAAATGTCCAAATTGTGGGAATAAAATTCCGGAAGGGAATCTTTATTGTGGAATTTGCGGCAAAGAGATTAACTTCGTACCGGAGTTTGACCCGGAAATTGAAAACAAAATAAATGAATCGCTTTCCGGTGTGGCTGATGATCTAAAGGATGAAAGCATTTTTTATACAAAGAAGATTCCGGGTATGATTGCAAATAAGACTGAACTAAAGCCTTATGTGATACCTGCAATTACCGGAATAGGTATAATAGTAGGCTTTATCATTATTATCCTGTTTTCGTTCGGCGGCAAAAATACTTCACTTAGCTATGAAGAACAGGCTGAGACTTATTATGTTGAAGGGAAATTGTCAGATGCGATTATTACAATTGACAAGGCAATAGAAAGCCTTTCGGAAGATGATGCTGAATATAGTATAAAAAAATCCGAGCTGATGTTTCAAAAGTATGGATATGAAAAAGAAGCAGGTCTTATTGAGGATTCGATTGTTACTTTGAAAGCACTGACGGACAGTAGTATTTTCGATGACGAAACTGTGGAATCAGCAACTAAGCAGCTTATAGGATATTATGAAGAACAGCAGGATTATGATTCCATTGTTGAAGTGGTAAACAACACAAAGAATGCCGGAATAAAAAATGAGTATTCCGAATATATTCCGGTAACACCGGTCATTTCACCCGATGGCGGTGATTTTGATGAAGCCGTAAATGTCAGAATAACAGATACTGCAGAGGGCGATATCTATTATACTGTTAATGGCGATGATCCTGATGAGAAGAGTATTCATTATGACGATGAGTTAATTCTTGAAGAGGAAGGCGATTACCATATCCGTGCTGTTTTCATAAATAAATATGGAATAAAAAGTGATGTGGTAAAGAGCTTTTTTCATCTTGAAAGTATTGGACCTGCTGAGCCCGTGATTATGGAGGATAGCGGTGATTATTCGCAGGCAACGATGATTGTTGCTGTTTGCGACCCGGGATGTCGGATATTATATACGTCAGACGGATCAGATCCTACAGAAAATTCAACAGAGTATTTTACACCTATTTCCATGCCTATAGGATCATCTACATTCAAATTTATCACGATAGATGATGAAGGTAAGATGAGTGAAATTGTTGAGAAAAACTATCATTTAACTTATACAACCATGGTTTCTGTTGATCAGGCGAAACAGAGTATAATTTCGATTCTTGTAAAGCTTGATATTTTGCTTGATTCCGCCGGAAAAGTAAGAGGTGAAGAAGGTTATTACGATTATGTCTACGACGGAGAAATTGAAATAACAGGATCCGGTGAGTATTACAAGTTTGTAGAGACCCATGTCTATAATGATGGACATACAAATGAAACCGGTCTTCTTTATGCGGTAAATACTCATGACGGAAAAGTAAACAGACTTGGGTATGATTCAAGTGGAAAATACACTCTAATCACAATTTCCAATAGATAAGACAGCTGTTTACGGATTTTTGTATTAAGTTAAATAATTTGATGCTTTAGCAGTTTAAAGTCTTGAAATTAGACTGGGCATCCATTATCATTGTTACAATATTGCAACTATTTATTATTCAGGAGGAGAGCGATGTTTAAAGTTTTAGAGGCTAATGAGCTAGCTACGAATATTCACCAGCTTATCGTAGAAGCTCCCCGCGTGGCCGGCACATGCTTGCCCGGACAATTTCTTATTGTTCGTGCAGAAGAAGACGGTGAGCGTATCCCGCTTACTATCTGTGATTATGACAGAGAGAAAGGAACTGTTGAACTTGTAGTACAGGCACTTGGTGCCGAATCAAGAAAAATTTGCCGTAAAAAGGCAGGTGATCAGCTTGCAGATGTAGTAGGACCTTTGGGTAATGCGTCCGATCTTTGTAGTGAAAGCATTGAAGAGCTGAAGAAAAAGAAAATCGTATTTATTGCCGGTGGTGTTGGTACAGCGCCCGTTTATCCGCAGGCTAAATGGCTCAAAGAGCATGGTATAGATTGCGACGTAATTATTGGTGCTAAAAACAAGGATCTTGTAATTCTTGAAGAGAGATTTAAGACTGTATGTAATCTCTACGTCACAACAGATGACGGTTCCTACGGAAGAGAAGGTATGGTTACAAAGTGCCTTCAGGATCTCTACGATGAAGGAAAACGCTATGATCACTGCGTTGCTATCGGACCTATGATCATGATGAAGTTCGTATGCAAGCTTACAAAAGAGCTTGGCATCCCTACAATTGTCAGCATGAATACAATTATGGTCGACGGAACAGGAATGTGCGGTGCTTGCCGTCTTACTGTTGGCGGTCAGGTAAAGTTTGCCTGTGTTGATGGTCCTGAATTCGACGGACATGAAGTTGATTTCGACCAGGCTATGAAGCGCATGAGACTGTATCAGACAGAGGAAGGCCGACTTGCACTTAAGGAGCAGGAAGGTAATTCTCATCATGGCGGCTGTGGACACTGTGAATAAGGATTCGTTTAAGGAATGGAGATAAAGATGGCACAAGACGTTTGGACAAGAGTTCCGGTACGCGAGCAGGATCCTAAGGTTCGCGCTACCAATTTTGAAGAAGTTTGTTTGGGATACAATGAAGAGGAAGCAATCGCTGAGGCTGAGAGATGCCTTAATTGCCCCAATCCTCAGTGTGTAAAGGGATGCCCGGTTTCTATTAATATACCTAAGTTCATCCAGGAGCTTAAGGCCGGAGATGTTGCTACAGCATATCAGACTATCAGTGAGTCAAGTGCACTTCCCGCTGTATGCGGTCGTGTATGCCCTCAGGAGAGCCAGTGTGAAGGAAAGTGTGTTCGCGGTGTTAAAGGCGATGCAGTTTCCATCGGTAAGCTTGAGAGATTTGTTGCTGATACTGCAAGAGAAAAGGGTATCAAGCCCGAAGGCGCTAAGGAGAAGAAAGGAAAGAAAGTTGCGGTTATCGGTTCCGGCCCTGCAGGTCTTACCTGTGCAGGTGATCTTGCGAGAATCGGTTACGATGTAACTATTTTTGAAGCGCTTCACGAAGCTGGCGGAGTACTTGTTTACGGTATTCCGGAATTCCGTCTTCCCAAGGATGCGGTCGTTAAGAAAGAAATTGAGAACGTTGAGTCTCTCGGCGTTAAGATTGAGAAAGACGTTGTTATCGGAAAATCTGTAACGATAGATTCATTAATGAAGGATGAAGGCTTCGAGGCTGTATTTGTTGGATCCGGTGCAGGTCTTCCAAGATTTATGAATATTCCCGGTGAGCAGGCTCTAGGTGTATTCTCTGCAAACGAATTCCTCACAAGAAGTAATCTTATGAAGGCTTTCTCAGAGGATAGTACCACTCCTATCATGAAGCCTAAAAAGTGTGTTGTTGTCGGCGGTGGTAACGTTGCTATGGACGCTGCACGTACAGCACTTCGTCTTGGTGCAGAGGTTCATATCGTTTACAGAAGAGGCGAGGAAGAACTTCCTGCAAGAAAGGAAGAAGTTGAGCACGCTAAGCAGGAGGGTATCATTTTTGATCTTCTCTGCAACCCTGTTGAGATCCTTGAGAACGAGGATGGATGGGTTAAGGGCTGCAAGTGTATTAGAATGGAGCTTGGTGAGCCTGATGAGAGCGGCAGAAGAAGTCCGGTGGAAGTTAAGGGCTCTGAATTTGAGATTGAGTGTGATGCTGTAATCATGTCACTTGGTACAAGCCCCAATCCTCTTATTTCAAGCACTACAGAAGGACTTGAAATCAACAGAAGAAAATGCATTGTTGCTGATGAAGAGAGCGGAAAGACATCTAAAGAGGGTGTATTCGCAGGCGGTGACGCAGTTACCGGTGCAGCAACTGTTATACTTGCAATGGGTGCAGGTAAGGCTGCAGCCAAGGGAATTGACGAGTATCTTTCAAAATAACAAAAAAACCTTCCCCCCCTCTGGGGGAAGGCGGCGTTTACGCCGGATGAGGGATGTATATGGTATATCAGAGCAGTGCTCAAAAAGCAGAAGATAATCAGTCATCAGGAATAATGCTCATTACCGTTGGTGCAATAGGACTTATCGCAGATGTGTTTTTTCTTGTAAAAAATCCATTGGATATGCCTATGTTTAATAAATACCTTACCTGCGGAGTCATGGGTGCACTTTTTGTGCTGTTTTTTGTTATGGGTATTCTTGCAGTCAGAAGCTATAAGATTTTCAAAGGAAAAGCGGCTGAGGAAGACACCGTTCTTGAGAAGATAAAGGCCTGGAGCGAGGCAGAACTGACTTCTGATTACATAGATACACATATGTATGATGATGACGAAGAATATGAACAGCTTACCGATAAGGAGAGCCTGTTCTTTAAACGTTCGGAGTTTATTAAGAAGGAAATAATGAAAAAATATGTAAATGTCAGTGAGGAACTCGTAGATTCTTTTATTGACAATTACTATGACAAACTTTACGGAGATGAAAATTGATAGCTATTGATATTCTCTGTGTCGGAAAGATTAAAGAGAAATATTGGAATGAAGCTATTTCGGAATATTCCAAAAGACTCACAAGATACTGTAAGCTAAATATTATTGAAGTTCAGGATGAGAAGACTCCGGATAATGCTCCGTCTGCATTGGAACAGCAGATAAAGGAAAAAGAAGGAGAACGTCTTTTAAAGCATATAGATCAGAAGGCTCTTAAGTTTGCCCTTGCTATTGACGGAAAACGATTCTCCTCCACATCCTTTGCGGATACCATTCAGGATGAATGTACAAGAGGTGTGAGCAAGCTACAGTTTATCATCGGTGGGTCTTTAGGACTTTCTGATGAGGTATTAAAAGCATGCGAAAGAAAAATAAGCTTTTCGGATATGACTTTTCCTCATCAGATGATGCGCGTGATACTGCTTGAGCAGATATATCGCGCACATAGAATAATTAATGGAGAACCATATCATAAATGAGTAATATTACTGAGAAGACTATGCATCTTGGAATAGAACAGATGCAAAGTATATTCGGGCAGCATGATAAGTATATCCGCAAGATTGAGGACAACCTTAAGGTTGAAATAATAGACAGAGGCGGGGAACTTCATATTATTGGTACAGGCGAAGCCGTAAAAAAGGCTGCAGATATTATTGCTGAACTGGCAGATCTCTCCGAAACAGGGTCTGAGATTGAGGAACAGAGCATAAATTATGCCATTCAGATTAGTAATGAACCGACGGAAGATGAAATCCAGGCAAAAGGGCATGTTCTGACTCAGATTGATGGAGATGTTATCTGCCATACAATTAATGGTAAGCCAATTAAACCCAAGACACTCGGGCAGAAGAAATATGTAGATGCCATTAGAAACAACATGATAGTTTTCGGGTTGGGACCGGCCGGAACCGGTAAAACATATCTTGGTATGGCGATGGCAATAACAGCTTTTCAAAAAGGAGAAGTTGAGAGAATCATTCTTACAAGGCCGGCTATTGAAGCAGGAGAAAAGCTCGGATTTTTGCCGGGGGATCTTCAAAGTAAGGTTGATCCATATCTGAGGCCTCTTTATGATGCATTGTATCAGATAATGGGTGCAGACAATTTTGTCAAAAATATGGAAAAAGGTCTTATTGAGGTTGCTCCTCTTGCATATATGAGGGGAAGAACTCTCGATAATTCATTTATAATTCTTGATGAGGCGCAGAACACAACGCCTGCTCAAATGAAGATGTTCCTGACAAGAATCGGGTTTGGCTCAAAAGTCATTATCACAGGAGATTCGACGCAGAAGGATCTTCCGGCTGATACAAAGTCCGGTTTGGATATTGCATCAGCTGTGTTAAAGAAAATAGATGATATAGCATTTTGCAATCTGACCAGCAGGGATGTTGTACGTCATCCACTGGTTCAGCAGATAGTTAAGGCATATGAGGATTTTGAAAAATCCAAAACCAACGAAGAAAAAAAACGTGCAATTAAGAGGCGGGAAAGACATTAAATCATGACACATGTAAACGGAGTAGCAGAAAACGGTAAGCAGACGGAAAATAATCAGGTAAGAGGTGATAACCCTGTTTTGACATCAATTTTTGATAAGGGGGAGGGACCTATAAGATTTTTCTTTGGATCAATATTTTTTGTAACAGGACTTATGCTTTTAGGATTTTCAATTCTTTACAAATTAAGCATTGAGGTTGTTATAAGGAATACTTTTACGGGTTTTCTATGTGGCGGTGTTTTGCTATACATGATAAATGATGCCAGTGTTCGTGGACTTTTTGCATACGACAACGGTCAAAAACGAAACAGATATGTATTTTCATATTATGTTGGGCTGATAATTTCTATGGCACTTCCGCTTATTACTGCAGAGGTTTGGCCCTATGTTTTTATTTTCCTTTTGCTTGGTCTTTTTTCCACAAATGAGATTGGTCTGTTCTCAGGCTCAATGCTTGTAATGTTCTCGGTTCTTCTTGAAAAAGAGGGGAGTTATTCGGAATTCTTTATCTATTTTGTTGCCGGAGCAGTTGTACTTGTCCTCTTACGTGATCTTAATGAAACGACAAAAATCGGTTTTCCGGTTTTCATTTCCATGGCGCTGCTGTTTTCACTTATTGTAGCGTATGACATACTTTTTCAGAATAGGACACTTACCCCTACTATGCTTATTGTTCCGATTGTTAATATCGTTGTGACAATAATTTTGATACTTATTCTTTTGAATATCTTCGGGGTTTATGTCATAAGAAAAAGTAATGACAGATACATGGACATTAATGACACGGAATTTCCGCTTTTAGTCAGGCTCAAAGAGAAGGATAAGGCAGCCTATTTTAGGGCAATTCATATTGCATACCTTTCTGAGAGAATAGCCATGGATCTTGGACTGAATGCCAGAGCTGTAAAGACTATGTCTTATTATTATAAGATCGGTGTTATTGACGACTCAAAAACATGGGACGAGGTTAAGCATTTTTATATTGAGAATAACTTTCCTGATGAGGCTGTGCAGTATCTTAAAGAATATATTGAAAATGATAAGTCAAAACACCGCTCAAAGGAAGCGGCTATCATTTTTATGTGTGAGACGCTGATTGCTTCTATTACGTACCTTTTTGAAAAGGATAAGAATACAAAGATCAATTACGATGAACTTATAGATAAGATTTTCCTTCATAAGATAGAAAATAAAGATCTGTATAATTATGATATTTCTCTTTATGAAATTGAACGCATGAAAAAGCTTATGAAAAAGGAGAAACTATATTATGATTTTCTTCGTTGATAATGAAGTTGATGCGAAGTTTTCTTTTGATATTGAAGAGACTGCAAAGAAGGTTGCGGGAGAAGTCCTTAAGAGTGAAGGATGTCCGTTTGATGTTCAGCTTAGCCTTCTGATAACGGATGATGAAGGTATAAGGCAGATCAATTCAGAATTTCGCGAAATCGATTCTCCAACAGATGTGCTTTCATTCCCCAATATAAGCTACGAAAATCCGGGAGATTTTTCGGCAGCAATGGGTGAACAAAAGATAGATGTTACGGATCCTGAGAGCGGCCTCATAGTTTTTGGGGACATAGTTATAAATGAAAACCGTGTAAGGCAGCAAGCTGAGGAATTCGGGCATAGTGAGCTTAGAGAATTTGCCTTTCTTGTGGCACATTCCATGCTTCATCTTTGTGGATATGACCACATGGAAGAGGATGAAGCCAAAGTGATGGAAGAAAAACAGGAAAATGTTTTGCAGTCACTGGGAATTACCAGAGACTAAGCGGAAACGGGTGAGAGGTATGAGTAAAAAGTTTAGGATAAGACCGGACGTTGTTCTTTCGTCCGGAATGATTTTTATATTGGCTATTATGGCTCTCTTGGTGGCATTTTTTGATATGGCCGGAGCTGACGGGGTAGGCTTTCTTGCTGCTCCAATTTCTTTATTTATGGTAGCTTATCTTGTTTTTATTTGTGCTTTTGAAAACACCACACGGGAGATGGTTAAAAACAGATTGCACAGAAGCCAGATGCTATCAGCAAGGAAAAATGTAAGGCAACTTATGTTTATAAGCTTTGGCGTTGGTCTTTTCTGTACTCTTTTCAGCGCTGGAATTTCAATAGTTCTGGCTAATCCGGTATTTCACTCACCGAGGAGTTTTTATGTACTTCTTTTGGTTTCGCCCGTATTTTTGTTCCTGAGCATTCAGGGTGTTTTAAGAGGATATTTAAGCGGATCCGGTTTTGCTATCGTTTCTATCATTTCAGATGCCATTCTTACATGTATTACGGTTGTTTCAACCTTTGTTTTGTCAAATGCGGTATTTGACTATGGTAAAAAAGTAGATGCACTTATGCATATAGATGATATTGCACCTGCATATGGTGCTATTGGTGCCTGCCTTGGTATTGCTATCAGCTCACTGATAAGTTTTCTTTTTGTGACTATAATGTTTCTTATCAAAAAGAAAGACCTTAATGAGAAGACGCAGGATAGTATACCGGTGAATGATAACCATAAGAACGAGTGCGTAAATGATCTCATTACTAATTGCATAATAGCAGCAGCCACAGGCTTGCTGGTTCTTGCTGATGAGTGTGTATACTTGAATGTTGCACATAAGCTTCATCCCATGGAAGATAATATTGATAACTGGGGAATTTATATCGGTCAATGTGTTGCGGTTGTGGTATTTTTTGTATTCATTACAGCCCTTCCGTTTGTAAAATCCTGGTACGGTGTTCATGTCAGCATTATGAAAAAGGATTATAAGTCTGCAAGAGTCAGACTGCAGAGTCTTGTTCATTTTGAAGCAATGCTTATTTTCCCTGTAGTTATTTGGATTATGCTTCTGGCTAATACTTTTAATACTGTTGTTTTCGGGAAAAGTAATGATGCGGGAGTTGATATGGTAATACTTGCAATTCCGGTAGTGATTCCTGCGGCAATCATTGTATTTCAATCCTTTTTGTTGAAACAGTTGAAAAATAAGTTTGTGATGGCTATGAATTTAATAATCGGTGTAATCATCCATTTTGCAGTTCTTCTGGCAATGTCCTATATAGGAGGCTTTGGAATTCATGCATCAATAGCAGCTTTTGCTGCAATGTTTGTTGTTCAGGGAATTCTTGGGCTTTTGGAAATCAAGGTTATGTTTGATGTTAATCTGCAAATGGTAAGAAATATTCTTATGCCGCTCATTGCAGCTGTTGGCTCAGGACTTATTGCACTTTTGATAGACCGTATTCTGGTAAATATTATTGGAGAAATACTGACATTATTCATATGTGTTGTTGTCGCATTTGTGATATATATGCTTCTGCTCATTGTTTTAAGAAGCGTGAATCGTTATGAGGTAGAGAGAATGCCTCTGGGAGATTATTTTGCTCTTGTTTCGGATATGGTGAACGGAGAAAGGAATTAAAAAAAGTGTCATCAAGAAATCAAGTTGTAATTGCGGGAGGCGGTGCCTCAGGTATGTGCGCTGCAATTGCTGCTGCAAGAAAAGGCGCCGTAGTGAGAATTATAGAAAAAACAGATGTTTGTGGGAAGAAACTTTCCATGACCGGAAATGGTCGCTGTAATCTTGCCAATCTCAAGGTGTCCCCGGATGATTATAATGTCAACTCAAGGACAAGAATGAAGAAATGGCTTAAGCAGTTTGGCGTTGACAGAGTAACTGAGTTTTTTTCTTCTCTTGGCCTGGTCATAGTAGGAGAAGATGGATATCTTTATCCCATATCAGGGCAAGCCGGCTCTGTTGTTTCTGTACTTTTAAATGAATGTGTAAGGCTTGGCGTAGATTTCACGTATAATGAGCAGGTAAAGCGCATTATCAAAAATGAGGATGGTACTTTTACTGTAAAAACCGACAAGGGTGAATATGGAGCCGACAGTGTAATTCTTTCAACAGGAGGTCTGGCAGGTCCGAAGTCAACAGGTTCAACCGGAGATGGCTACTATATATGTGAACAGCTAGGAATGACAAAGAAAGATACGTTTCCGGCACTGGTTTCTCTTCTTTCTGAGGATGAGACACTTCCCACGGAAAGTGGTGTGAGAGCACTTGCCCGTGTGACATTTATGATTGGCGACGGGGAGATAGCGAAAGAGTACGGTGAGGTTCAGATAACCTCAAAAGGTATTTCCGGAATTCCTGTTATGCAGGCATCTGGGACAGTTGCAGAACATCTTTCAAAGGGAAGACCTGTTACCTGTTCAATTGATTTCTTTCCCGGATACAGTGATGGCGAATTTGACGCTCTTGTAGATAGGATGATGTGCCTTTCGAAGGAAAGAAAGGTTGGCGATCTTCTGGATGGCTTTTGCAATTCTCATATTAATGAAATGGTACTTCGCAGAATGAAAATTAGCAGGGGCATGAAAGTTAAAAACGTAGGCGAGTCGATGCTGGCATGCATTTTATATAAATATAGGGATATAAGAATCAATATTACAGGTATCGGTGACTATAAAAAAGCTCAGGTAACCCGTGGTGGTATAAGTTTAGGCGATCTCTCTGACACTCTTTCGTCAAAAAGGTGTCCGGGAGTCTATGTTGTCGGCGAGTTATGCGATGTCGATGGCAGATGCGGTGGTTATAATCTTCAGTGGGCATGGACCAGCGGATATATTGCAGGGGAGGCTGCAGGCTCCTTATGATACGATTAAATTCGGTAAAAATAAGAAATAATGGCTTCGAAGCTTACCTAAAAGGTAGCGAACCTTATGATGCGATAAAAAACAATCTCAAAAATAAAGCAGCTAAGCTTTTAAAAATCAATCCTTCAAACATTTCCGAGATAATAATACGCAAGCATTCAATAGATGCCAGAAAAAAAGCGGAAATCTACGATGTTTATGTAGTGGATTTGAGACTCTCTTCAAAAGCGCCTTCCGAAGATGAGGTGATAAAAAAATCCAGATGCAAAACTGCAGCTGTTGTTTCTTCAAAGAAATATAAGTTCCCAGTAAACAGAAAAGAAGATGAGGAAAGCAAAAGAGAGTACAGCGGAGGTGTCACAAGACCGATTATTATCGGATCCGGGCCCGCCGGTCTTTTTTGTGCTTATGAACTTGCAAATGCAGGGTATTGCCCAATCGTATTAGAGAGGGGCATGGATATTGATAAAAGGCATGAAGCTGTTGAAAACTTTTGGAACGGTGGCAAGCTGCTGCCAAAAGGCAATGTGCAGTTTGGAGAGGGTGGTGCCGGTACTTTTTCAGACGGTAAGCTAAATACTATGGTCAAGGATAAGAAGGGCCTTGCACTTGAATGCCTTTCTGTCTTTCATGAATTCGGTGCGAAGGAAGATATTCTTTTCGAATCCAAACCGCATATTGGTACGGATGTTTTAAGAAAAGTCATAAAAAATATCAGAAATGAAATAATAGCGCTTGGAGGCACATTTTACTTTGAAACACAGGTCACAAAGCTTGTGATTTCTGATGGGAAAATAAAAGGTGTTAAGTGTGATAACGGTAAAGAGTTTAGATCTGATATTGTCGTTCTTGCAATCGGTCATAGTGCAAGAGACACATTTGAGGAACTAAAAGAAACAGGCATAAATATGGAGCCAAAGGCCTTTGCGGTTGGCCTTAGAGTTGAACATCCGCAGACTTTGATCAATAAATCTCAGTATGGGATAGAAAAACCGGAGTCATTACCTCCCGCTCCTTATAAAGTCACAGCCAGAAGCTCGGATGGAAGAGGTGTGTACTCATTTTGCATGTGTCCCGGGGGGTATGTGGTCAACGCCTCATCGGAAGAAAACAGACTTTGCGTTAATGGTATGAGTTATTCCGGGCGCGACGGAGATAATGCTAACAGCGCAATAGTAGTAACTGTGGAACCGAAGGACTTTGGAGGCAGTGATGTCCTATCCGGTATGGAATTTCAAAGAAGACTTGAAGAGAAGGCATTTTGTATCGGAGAGGGAAAGGTTCCGGCAGAGTATTTTGATGATTTCAAGAATGCGGTTTTAGATAATGATGTAAACAATAGACATGAATCCGAAAGAAACCAGCCAAGAATAAAAGGATTGTGGAAATTTGCACCGGTACATGAAATATTGCCGCATAATATAAATCTTTCCATTACTGAAGGTATGGAACAGTTTGGAAGAATGATAAAAGGATTTGACTCCGATGATGCTATTTTGTCAGGTGTTGAATCAAGGACTTCTTCTCCTGTCAGAATTAATAGGGATGATAATCTTGAAGCACTGGGAATCAAAGGGCTTTATCCTTGCGGAGAAGGTGCAGGCTATGCCGGCGGAATAACGTCTGCTGCTATGGATGGAATAAGAGTTGCAGAGCAGATTGCAATTCATTACAGATGCCCAAAGGCAGAACTTAGAAAGCAGATGTCCGATAAGCGTAATTTGCTTTCTGAAAAAGAAAAAGCTGTGCTAGATAGCAACATATTCGAGAAACTAATAGATTCAAAAGAGTATACAGATGCGAATAACATTCTGGTTTATTGCAGTATGGGTAATGAAGCTGATACTCATAATATAATATGCAATGCTTTAAGTGATAATAAAAATGTTTTCTGCCCCGTGATAACAGATACTAAAGGCAGAGCTATGGAATTTGTGAGAATAGAAGCTCTTAGTGATTTAATACCCGGGAAATTTGGAATAAACGAGCCTCAGATAAACAATGATTCCGTTTTGTATAAAGGACATGAAGGCAAGACACTCATTATTCTGCCGGGATTATTATTTGACAGAAAAGGAAACAGAATAGGCTACGGAGGCGGATTCTACGACAGATATATAATGCGCTTTAAAAATGAGATCAGTGATGATACTATGAAACCTATAGCAATTGGATATAATTTTCAGCTTGTATCTGATGATCTTACAGAATATATGGGTAGTTTCGATTTCAAGACATCAATGATAATCACCGATAAGGAGAAGATAAGTATATGAGTATCCAAAAAGATAACATTAGCGAGACTATAAAGACAATGGGACAAAAGGCTCATAGTGCGAAATTTGAGCTTCAAAATCTCACGGAGAGCGAAAAAAACGAGGTGCTCTTAAGCGTAGCAAAAGCTTTGACAGACAGCACCGAAGATATTCTTAAGGCGAACGGTATTGATATAAAAAACGGTGAGGAGAAAGGAATGCATCAGGGGCTCCTTGACAGACTTCGCCTTACCGAAAGCAGAATAGAGGATATGGCTGAGGGAATCAGGCAGGTAGCCGAGCTTCCCGATCCTATCGGTAATGTTATAGACAGCTGGGAACTTGAGAATGGACTGAAGATTAAAAAAGTAAGTGTTCCGCTCGGTGTTATCGGCATAATATACGAGTCAAGACCAAATGTAACCGCTGATGCATTCAGTCTTACCTTTAAAGCAGGAAATGCTGTTATTTTAAAGGGGGGATCTGATGCGATAAACTCCAATATGGTAATTACCGACATCATCAGGAAGGCTATTGAAGCAAAAGGATATAATCCCGATTTTATACAGCTTATTCCTTTTACTGATAGGACCGCGGTGGGTGAAATGCTTTCTCTTAGAGAGTATATTGATGTTGTTATTCCGAGAGGAAGCGCAGGCCTGATAAAGATGGTGTGTGAGAACAGCAAGATTCCTGTGATAGAAACCGGCAGCGGTAACTGTCATATATACATTGATAAAACAGCAGATATTGATAAAGCTATTCCGATAATAATAAATGCTAAAACCCAGAGAATAGGTGTTTGTAATGCGGCCGAATCACTTGTGGTTCACGAGGATATTAAGAATGACCTGCTGCCGAGGCTGAATGCCGCTATGCAGGAGCATAATGTTGAACTCAGAGCTGATGATGCTTCGATTCAGCTTTTGCCCGGAGCTAAAAAAGCTACTGAGGAAGATTTTGCCACTGAGTATCTTGATTATATTTTATCTGTAAAAACTGTTAAGAGTACCAAGGAAGCCATAGAGCATATCAATAAATATAATACAGGTCATTCCGAGAGCATAATTACTGAAGATAAGGAAAGCGCCGAGTTGTTTTTGAACGGTGTTGATGCAGCTTGTGTGTATGTAAATGCTTCAACAAGGTTTACCGACGGATTTCAGTTTGGCTTTGGCGCCGAAATCGGAATAAGCACGCAAAAGCTCCATGCCAGAGGGCCTATGGGACTTAAGGAACTTACCTCCTACAAATATGCCATTACAGGTGATGGCCAGATCAGAGAATAAAAGCAGAAAGAAAAAGCAGGATGAAGACGAAAGAAGAAATTCAGAGATTGAGAGAAGAAATAATCGATGTGTCGCTTTCTCTACTTGAACAGGGACTTATTGTAAGAACCTGGGGAAATATAAGCGCAAGGATTGATGATAAACATTATCTTATAACGCCAAGCGGCATAAGATATGAAGATTTGGAACCTCAGATGCTTCCTGTTGTTTCAATTGAGGATGGTTCTTATGAAGGAGAATACAAACCCTCAAGTGAGTATCTGGTACATACTGCAATATACAGTTCAAGGAATGATGCGGAATTTATTGTTCATACGCATCAGGTATATGCAACCTGTGTCGGGGCTCTTGGGAAAAAGAGGCTTAAGGCAGAACATAAGGAACGTAAAATTGTTTTTCCTGTTGCCGAATATGCACTTCCCGGAACTAAAACTCTGGCGGATAACGTTAAGGATGCAGCAATCAAAAATAATGAAACCAGAAGCATTATAATGGCTAATCATGGCGCCGTATGTTTCGGACATAACGCCAGAGACGCTGTCAATGAAGCAATAAAGCTTGAAATGGCATCAAAAAAATATATATACAGTATATGTAAAACTGAGATTCCCAATGAAATAATTGAAGGATTCAGCAGTAAACTGGAAGATGGTAAAATAGTTTACCTAAGGAATGATACTCCTGAGAGAGTTAAACTGATTCATCAGACAATATATTCCAAAAGGCCTGATGTACACTACGTTTTCCATAACAAGTCCGAAGCTGTTATGACAATATCAAGAAGAGTAAATCACATGAGACCGCTTCTTGATGACTTCGCTCAGATAATTGGAATAAGTGTCCGAATTCCGACTGCAGAGGGAGCCCCCCTTGTGGTTAAGAAAAATATTAATGCCGTTTTTGCATATAATGACGGAGCTTATTGTCTCGGAGATACCGAAGAAAACGCGAAATCTGCGGCTCTTGTGCTTGATAAAGGATGCCTTGCTCATATCAGTGCAACAAGATTCGGAGAGGGAAGATTTATATCTTTATTCGACTGTAAAAAGATGAACAGAAACTATATCAAGAATTATAGTATCCTTGCAAATTCAGTAAAATAGCATGTATTATATTTATATACAAAAAATTTTATGAGGTGACAGGTTATGGCGAAGGAAACAAAAAAAGATTCGTACGTAGCTTACGTTGCGAGTTATACTTCAGGTTCTAAGGAAAACTACGGTATTCGTATCTATGATGTAGATATGAAGAACGGAAGATTGACAGAGAAGGAGAAGGTAAAAATCACCAATTCTTCTTACATTGTTCTGTCACACAGCAGAGAGACACTATATTCGATTACAGATGCCGGTGTTGAGGCTTATCACATTGAGGATGACGGTAGCCTTACAATTCTCAACAAGGCATCAATTAATGGTATGCGTGGCTGTTATATCAATATGGATCAGCATGATAAGTTTCTTGTATGCGCAGGCTACCATGATGGTAAGGTTACTATTCTGGAGCTTAAGGAAGATGGAAGTATCGGGAAGATTACCGATGAGAAATTCCATAAGGGGCTTGGCACAATAGCAGGTAGAAACCATACACCACATGTGCAATGCATAAAAGTGACCAAGGATAATAAATATCTTCTTGCTGCTGATCTTGGTATGGATCGTGTTAATGTTTACAGATTCGATACTGAAAACGGTAAGATTTCTGATATCGATGTAATTCACTGTGATCAGGAATCATCTCCCAGACATATGCAGTTTTCACAGGATGGTAAATTCCTTTATGTCGTATTTGAGCAGCAGTGCAGCATCAATGTTTATCAATATACAGAGGAGAAGGGGCTTCCTTCATTTGAAGAGATCCAGTCAGTACAGAATTCTGATGAACAGGATACAATCGGTGTTGCCAGCAGTGCTCTGAAATTCTCCGATGATTACAATTATCTTGTAAGCTCTGTTGCGGGTGAAAACAATGTAATTGTTTATAAGGTTGATAAGGAAACCGGTCTATTAACAAAGAAGATCGAACTTCCTATTTCCGGAGAGTATCCAAAGGATGCATGTCTGTTCCCTGATAACAAGCATTTGGTATCACTTAATCAGGAATCAAGTACAATGACTTTCTTCAATGTAAATTTTGATAAGAATACACTTGTTATGAACGGTCCTGAAATGAAAGTTGACCGTCCCAACTGTATTGTATTCCATAAACTTGGGGAGAGAATCAAAGTTAGGGCTAATTAAAAAATTATTTATACTAAAAAATCAGCCGGCATACTATGTGTACCGGCTGATTTTTTAGTGACTATAAAAGTCGGTCAGGTAGGAAATCCTTGAGTGCATGTTGGACATAAGGAGATCAAGTATAGTGAAAGCGCACATGCATTCAACAACTACGACCGCACGGGGTACAATAACAGGGTCATGGCGTCCCTTTATATTAATTTCAATCTCTTCATTTTTTTTATTTATTGTTTGCTGCGTTGAAGAAATGCTTGGTGTAGGTTTTATATGGGCACGGAGGAGAATATCGGTTCCATCACTCATTCCGCCAAGTATTCCGCCGGAGTGGTTTGTTTTTTTGGAGACTTTGTCGCCATTCATACAAAATGCGTCATTATTGTCGGAACCAAAAGCTGAGGATACAAGTACACCATCCCCGATCTCTACGGCTTTTACAGAACCTATGCTCATAACAGCCTTAGAAAGCAGGGCATCAAGCTTATCAAAGACGGGCTCACCGATACCTGCCGGCATGCCTGTTATTTTGCATTCGATTACTCCGCCAACGGAATCACCTTTTTCCCGGCAATTAACAATAAGGTCGGTTGCTTTTTTATCAGCTTCGGCATCAGGCATGGCTGTAATGGAACTTAAAATTTGAGCCCTGTCGAATTTGGAATCATCGATAGCAACATCACCGATGGATCTGGTATAAGCATATACATCTATTCCCAACTGCGAAAGGAGCTTATGACATATTGCCCCTGCAGCAACACGGCCGATAGTTTCACGGCCTGAACTTCTGCCGCCACCTCTATAGTCTCTGAAACCGTATTTTTTATCAAAACCATAATCTGCATGACCGGGTCTGTAGTATCCGGCTATCTCAGAATAATCGGCAGATATCTGTGAAGTATTTTCGACCATCAAAGAAATAGGTGTTCCGGTGGTTTTTCCTTCAAATATTCCTGAAAGGATTTTTACTGAATCATTTTCTTTTCTTGGGGTAGTGACTTTCGAAGATCCGGGTTTCCTTCTGTCAAGAAATGACTGTATATCGCTTTCGGAAAGTTCAAGACCGGCAGGAAACCCGTCTAAAACGACACCCAGTGCGGCTCCGTGAGATTCCCCCCAGGTTGTCATTGAAATGTTTTTACCGAATGTAGATCCGCTCATAAATTATGTCCTTCTTCTCTTTTTTGAAATTATTTTTCTTTATTTTACACATATTTTGAAACAAAACAAACAAAAAACCTTGATTTTATGATGAAAATGTGGTATTCCTTAAAATATTCTTAACTTTTTGTTTAAATATTATGCAAAAGTGCTAAAATGAAAATGAATATTTTTTTTATGAGGTTGGTATGTAATGCGTGCAAATAGTTTACAGATGGGACCGACGTTCCGGGATAAGTTAATGGAACAGGTCCGCTCGTTTAACCGAAAGCACAAGAAATTAAAATTTTTTGGGATGTTTTACGCGATGGTAGTATTACTTTTTTATAACATTGGGCTTCATTTTTGCCACAATGTTAAAAGGTATACATGCCTTGCAAGCATTTTGTTTTTCTTTATCGCCAGCAGTAGTTTTACTTATCCGGATGCAATCAGTCTGAACGTCAGCTTTATTTCGGATTTTGATAAAGAGGCGGAGCAGAAAGAGTATTATACTTTGGATTCACTCGAGGTTGTTTCTTCAGAATCAGAAGCAGAGCTCGCTTCGAATACGCCTGTTGATAAGGATAAGATCATTGAGGAAGAGGATAACGGACTTTCCGAGGATCAGGAGCTTGCACAGGGATTTGTACTTGCTAATCAGATAGATGATTTAGATGATTCTGAGGATGATTTTAAAGAGACAGAGGATTCTTCGGAAGTATCGTTTGACAAAACAGACTGGAAATTGATTCTTGTAAATAAACAGCATCCAATACCGGAGGGTTACGAATTCCCCTTTGGTGATATAAATGAATCAATGCATTGTGATAAGAGGGTTATTTCACCCCTTATGGCGATGATTAAAGATGCTGCAAATGCAGGAATAAACCTGGCAATTTGTTCTCCTTTCAGAGACAATGATCGTCAGGAGGGGCTGTTTTCCAGTAAAATAAATAATTACCTTGAGGCAGGGCTTTCATACAAGGATGCTTATAATGTAACATCGCAGGCAGTTACCGTGCCCGGAGCCTCTGAGCACCAGATAGGGCTTGCATTTGACATTGTCTGTGGGACTTACTACAGTCTGGATGAGGGATTTGGCGATACTGCTGCAGGTAAATGGCTTGCGGATAACAGTTATAAGTATGGCTTTATCGTAAGATATCTTAAAGGCAAGGAAAACATTACAGGTATCGAATACGAGCCATGGCATTTCAGATATGTTGGTGTCGATGCTGCTACGATAATGCATGAGCAGGACCTTTGTCTGGAAGAATTTTGGGATATGTATTTGTATGATTGATTTTTTGGGGCTGTTGCAATATAATGCAACAGCTTCCATTTTTATATAAAAAAGATGTTATTTCATGAAGCGGAAGGATAATGAATGTATAAGATTTTAAAACAGGAAGGAATGGCTAAGAGAGCCAGCTTCGAAACAGTTCACGGCAAAATCGAAACGCCGGTTTTTATGAACGTTGCGACCGTTGCTGCCATTAAAGGAGCAGTATCCACAGAAGATCTTGAGCAGATTGATACACAGGTAGTTTTGTCCAACACCTATCATCTTCATCTGCGCCCGGGTGATGATGTTATCTATAAGATGGGTGGACTGCATAAATTTATGAGCTGCAATAAGCCTATCTTGACCGATTCAGGTGGATTTCAGGTTTTTTCTCTTTCTGAGAACAGAAGAATTAAGGAAGAGGGAGTATACTTCAGATCGCATATTGACGGACATAAACTTTTTATGGGACCGGAAGAGAGTATGAGGATACAGTCCCATATAGCTTCTACTATTGCGATGGCGTTTGATGAGTGTCCCTCAGCACGTGCTGATCATGACTATGTAAAGTTTTCCGTGGACAGAACCACCAGATGGCTTAAGCGTTGTCAGGATGAGATGAAAAGACTTAATTCTCTTCCGGATACAATAAATAAGGATCAGCTTTTGTTCGGAATAAATCAGGGTGCCATATTTGATGACCTCAGAATTGAACATGCTAAGAGAATCTCAGAGATGGAGCTTGATGGTTATGCTGTAGGTGGACTTGCGGTAGGTGAGACGCATGAGGAGATGTATCATGTTCTTGATATTGTAACAGATCATTTGCCTAAGAATAAGCCTACATATCTTATGGGAGTCGGTACCCCGGCCAATATCCTGGAGGCAGTTGACAGAGGAATTGATTTCTTTGACTGCGTTTATCCCAGTCGAAACGGAAGGCATGGACATCTTTACACAAAGAGAGGCCATATTAATCTTCTTAATGCACAATATGAATTGGATGACAGACCGATCGAAGAGGGATGTAATTGTCCTGCTTGCAGAAGATATTCAAGAAGCTATATAAGACATCTTCTTAAATCCGGCGAGATGCTGGGAATGAGATTGTGTGTCCTTCATAATCTGTATTTCTATAATCATCTTATGGAGGATATCAGAAGTGCCCTTGATGAGGGAAGATATAAAAAGTTTAAAGAAGAAACCCTTGATGCCATGAAGGAATTTGATAAGGATGAACCGGGTGAAAGATATGATATAGCAAAAGGTTGGAAAAAGGGTTAAAAAGTATACTTGTTTTAAAGTGCTATTAATTGTAAGATTATTCATATGCTTACAAAGCTAGTAAAAAGGATATTTGGAGGTTGATATGAGTTTTGTTAACACTATGGCTCTCGAAAGTACCGGTGCAGCAGGCGGAGCCGGCGGTATGTTGATCATACTTGTTTATGTTGCTATTTTTGCGGTTCTGTATTTTATTATGATCCGTCCTCAGAGAAAGGAACAGAAGCAGAAAGCACAGCTCCTTTCTCAGCTCGCTGTAGGAGACAGTGTTCGTACTACAGGAGGATTTATCGGAACTGTTATCGATATTGATGATGAGTCATCAACAGTTATCGTTGAGTTTGGTAACAACAAGAATTGCCGCATTCCCATGGTTAAAGATGCTATCGTAGAGGTTGAAAAGCCTGAGGATGCTGTAAAGGATAATTCAAAAGAAGAAAAATCCAAGTAAAAAGAAGACTTGTTTTTAAGTCTGCATTATAAAGTGGCAGCCGGCGGAACAATAATTTTTGCCGGCTATCATTATAATATGGGGAGAAATGATTATGAAAATGGGGATAACATGTATTCCTGGTGACGGAATCGGTCCGGAAATCGTAGCAGAAGCCAAGAAAGTGCTTAATAAAGTCGCTGAAGCTTATGGACATGAGTTTGTTTTCACGGATGTTCTGATGGGCGGAGCATCGATTGATGCATACGGATCACCACTTACAGATGAAACTATCGAAACTTGTAAACAGGCTGATGCTGTTCTCATGGGTTCAATCGGTGGAAATACTTCCACTTCACCCTGGTATAAGCTTGAGCCATCTCTCAGACCTGAAGCCGGACTTCTTAGGCTTCGTAAATCCTTGAATCTTTTTGCAAATTTAAGACCTGCTTTTTTGTATCCTGAGTTAAAGGATGCATGCCCTCTTAAATCAGAGACCTCTGAAAAAGGCTTTGATCTTTTAATAATGCGCGAACTTACGGGTGGTCTATATTTTGGTGACAGATACACAAAGGAAGTTGGCGGGGAGATGGTCGCAACCGATACTCTTGTTTACACTGAGAGCGAGATTAGAAGAATAGCTATTAAAGCCTTTGATGTTGCGATGCTGCGCTCTAAAAAGGTAATCAGTGTTGATAAGGCTAATGTTCTTGATTCCTCGAGGCTTTGGAGAAAGGTTGTCGAGGAGGTTGCGAAGGATTATCCGGAAGTGGAACTCTCACATATGCTTGTAGACAACTGTGCTATGCAGCTGGTTAAGGATCCTTCTCAATTTGATGTTGTACTTACAGAGAATATGTTTGGAGATATTCTTTCTGATGAAGCCAGCATGGTTACCGGATCCATAGGAATGCTACCCAGTGCTTCACTTAATGAGACTAGCTTTGGATTATATGAGCCAAGTCATGGAAGTGCACCTGATATTTCCGGAATGGATATTGCAAATCCTATTGCAACCATTCTTTCAGCTGCCATGATGCTTAGATATACATTTAAACTTGAGAAAGAAGCGGACAGCATCGAAAATGCTGTAAAAAAAGCTCTTGAAGAGGGCTATCGTACTTCTGATCTTATTCGCGCCGGCGAAAATATAAGTGAAGATAAAAAGTGCGGATGCAGGAAGATGGGAGATATAATTGCTTCGAGAATCAACTGAACCTGAAGATAAAACTTTATACGATTATCTGCCCCAGGAACCGATAGATATGGTTGTGGTTCTCTCTATAATAGCAATGGCTTTTTACTATATTTGGAGGGCCACTTATCTAACCCCCTGGTATGATGAGCTCTATACATATTACTATTTTATAAGCAGAGGGCCGGTATATTCCGCTATCCACTGGCCACTTCCCAACAATCATGTTGGATATTCTGTTCTGTCATCACTGCTCAATACATTTGGCAACTCATATATAGGGCTGAGGGGAATATCATTTCTTTGCGCTGTTTTTAATCCGTATCTTGTATACAGACTGAGCAGAAGGTTTTTGGAAGATTGCTATGCGTATGGCGCAATGCTTCTTTTCTTTTCCTGCATGCTGGTTAATGACCTGTCAATACAGGGGAGAGGGTATACTCTGGCCTGTACATGCTTTTTGATTACTCTGCGACAACTTACGATTATATGCAGATCGGAGGAATTTAAGCTTCCCGATTACATTGTCTTTGGTTTTGCATTAATACTTGGTTTATATACATTACCGAGTAGTATTTACTGGGTGATACCATCCTGCCTTGCTGCCGGAATATTTCTTCTGGTAAATGGATACAGGACTTATGATTATCGTGATTCTATATGGAAAACAAGATATTTTAAAAGGCTGAAAAACTGTATTATCACAGGTTTTATTTCAGCTGTAATAGTCTTTTGCCTGTACCTGATAATATGGCTTGCTGTCGGTTCAAATCTTCTGGTAAAGGATGAAGCGGGGCAATTCTTTGGGATGTCTCATACTAAGCTTATATTGTCACATCCTTTTGCCGCGGTGCGGGAAGGCCTTAATTATATGCTTTCTCAGCCTTATATTCAGAGTGTGAGCAGAACCGGATACTTCACCAGTTTTGCCAGCTGGACTAAATCCTTAAGCGGACTTATGTTTCCGGGATTCGGCATAGTGACTCTTTTGATTTCAATATGTGCATTGATAATACTGATTGCCGAGTGTGTCAGACATTTTGAAAACAGTAGAACCATATTTAATCTTTTGATGATTTTTAATATAATGGGCTATCCCATTATGCTGATCATTCAAGCTAAACTCCCTTATTACAGGGTGTTTTCCTATGTGGGTGTTCTTACTGCAATTGCATATGCATTTGTACTTGAACATCAGAGTACGATGATTAGATATTTTTTAAGAAAAAACGAGAATGCCGGGTCTCTTAGAGCTATGATTAAATGGGTGCCCGTTAAAGCTATGATAGTTTTCTGCGCGGTTCTTATGCTGAAACCGGAATATCACAGCCAGTATGGTATTCGTGAGACGAATTGTTATAATGCTTTGTATATAGCGCATCCGTCTCAAAAAAAGAATATATGTGTACTTGATTGTGACCAACAATACTTGCTTAAGTTTGGTTGGAATATTGAATGTGAAAATTCAGATGTTACAGACTGTGATTATATTCTTGTTGACAGAGATATGATGACAGAAGGGTATACTGGGGAGGATAGCTGGAAGTTTTATGCGAATTATGAATCCTTACCCTGGGACTATATAAATGCCAATTATTTTATTTTTTATGAAAATGAAGACTTTGTTCTTTACAAAAGATAGGAGGTTATTATGAACAGTGATCGCGTAATGGAAGGACTTCAACAGGCACCTCACAGAAGTCTGTTTAATGCACTTGGTTTTACTGCTGAGGAGAGGAAAAAGCCTCTTATCGGTATTGTCAGTTCTCAGAGTGATATTATTCCCGGACATATGGAACTTGATCGAATTGCTCAGGCTGTAAAGCTTGGCGTTGCGGAAGCCGGCGGAATGCCTGTTATTGTACCTGCAATAGCAGTATGTGACGGTATTGCAATGGGACATATCGGAATGAAATACTCACTTGTTACAAGAGATCTTGTTGCGGACAGCACCGAGTGCCTTGCAATGGCACACGCTTTTGATGGTATGGTAATGATACCCAACTGTGACAAGAACGTTCCCGGACTTCTTATGGCTGCTGCAAGAGTAAATATACCTACTATTTTCTGTTCCGGCGGACCGATGATGGCAGGAAGGGTCGGAGGAAAAAAGAGATCCTTAAGTTCCATGTTCGAGGCAGTCGGAACCTATTCTGCCGGTAATATGACAGAAGACGAGCTTTCTGAATTTGAAGAAAAGGTTTGCCCTACCTGCGGATCTTGTTCAGGTATGTACACCGCAAACTCCATGAACTGTCTTACCGAAGCAATCGGAATGGGTCTTCGCGGTAATGGAACAATTCCTGCTGTATACTCGGCACGTATCAGACTTGCTAAGAAGGCAGGCTACCAGATAATGGAACTTGTTAAAAACAATATCCGTCCAAGAGATATTATGACCAAGGAAGCCTTTGAAAATGCGCTTGCTATGGATATGGCTCTTGGATGCTCTACAAACACCATGCTTCATATTCCCGCAATTGCGCATGAAGCAGGAATTGATATTGATATGGAGATGGCAAACGAGATTTCGGATCGCACTCCCAATCTTTGTCATCTTGCACCTGCAGGTCCTACATATATGGAGGATCTTAATGAGGCAGGCGGTATTTATGCTGTTATGGCTGAGCTTAACAAGAAGAACCTTCTTCATACCGATCTTATTACCTGCACAGGAAAGACTGTAGGAGAAAATATTGCCAATGTCAGAAATCTCGATCCGGAGGTTATCAGACCTATCGAGAATCCCTATATGCCCAATGGTGGAATAGCAGTTCTTAAAGGAAATCTTGCGCCTGATACCGGTATCGTAAAGAGATCAGCAGTTGTTCCGGAGATGATGGCTCATGAAGGCCCTGCAAGAGTATTTGACTGCGAAGAAGATGCAATTGCTGCTATTCTTGGTGGCAAGATTGTAGCAGGAGATGTAGTTGTTATCAGATATGAAGGACCTAAGGGTGGCCCCGGTATGAGAGAGATGCTTAATCCTACATCCGCAATTGCAGGTATGGGACTTGGCTCTTCAGTTGCTCTTATAACAGACGGAAGATTCTCAGGAGCTAGCAGAGGCGCTTCCATTGGACATGTTTCACCGGAGGCAGCTGTCGGAGGACCTATAGCGCTTGTTCAGGAAGGCGATATTATTTCCATAGATATTAATAATAATAAGCTCGATGTTAAAGTATCCGATGAGGAACTTGCAAAGAGAAAGGCACAGTGGAAGCCGAGACAGCCCAAGGTAACAACAGGATATCTTTCACGCTATGAAAAGATGGTTACCAGTGGTAACAGAGGCGCTATCTTAGAAATAAAGTAAAAGGAGCATAAGTAGAATGCAGCTTACAGGAGCACAAATTGTCCTGGAATGCCTTAAGGAACAGGGAGTAGATACTGTTTTCGGCTATCCGGGCGGAACAATTCTTAATGTATATGATGAGCTTTACAAACAGCAGGATAAGATAAAACATATTCTGACTTCTCATGAGCAGGGAGCATCACATGCTGCCGACGGTTATGCAAGGGCAACGGGAAAAGTCGGTGTTTGTCTTGCAACCAGTGGCCCCGGTTCAACAAATCTTGTTACCGGTATTGCTACCGCTTACATGGATTCTGTTCCAATGGTTGCTATTACCTGTAATGTAAATCTTCCGCTGCTTGGAAAGGATACTTTCCAGGAGGTTGATATTGCCGGGATTACAATGCCCATAACAAAGCACGGATATATTGTAAAAGATGTTAAAAAGCTTGCAGAAACCATAAGAAAGGCTTTTGATATCGCAAGAAGCGGCAGACCCGGCCCTGTTATTGTGGACATTACAAAGGATGTAACTGCAAATAAATGCGATTATAAGCCTCAAAAACCTGTTCATAAAGAGAAACCTCTTAAATATACCGAAGATGATATTAAAACGGCTGTAAAGATGATTGAGCATGCCAAGAAGCCTTTTATATATGTGGGCGGCGGTGCGGTTATCTCCGGAGCTGATAAAGAGCTTCTTACTCTGGCTGAAAGGATTCAGGCACCGGTATGTGATACCCTTATGGGCAAAGGTGCTTTTAGCGGACATAACAGCCTTTATACGGGTATGATAGGTATGCATGGTACCAAAACCTCAAATTTTGGTGTGAGTGAATGTGATCTTCTTATTACACTGGGAGCAAGATTCTCTGACAGAGTAATCGGTAATGCAAAGACCTTCGCCAAAAAGGCTAAGATACTTCAGATTGATATTGATGCTGCAGAAATAAACAAGAACATCAGGACAGACTTCTCCATCGTTGGTGATTTAAAAGAGGTACTCAGTAAAATTAATGATAAGCTTACTCAGCAAAATCATGCTGAATGGATATCGCATATAAAAGAGTACGAAAAGCAGTTTCCTCTTCGCTATGATAAGAAGGGGCTTACATGTCCTTATGTTATAGAAACTATTGATAAACTTACTGATGGTGAAGCAATCGTTTCAACCGATGTAGGTCAGCACCAGATGTGGACTGCCCAATTTTACAAGTTTAAGCATCCGAGAACCTTCCTTACCTCAGGCGGCCTTGGAACTATGGGCTACGGACTGGGAGCGGCTATAGGTGCTAAGGTTGGAATGCCTGACAAGACTGTTGTTAATATAGCCGGTGACGGATGTTTTCGAATGAATATGAACGAACTTGCGACAGCAAGCAGATATGATATTCATGTAATAGAAATTGTTATAAACAATCAGGTTCTCGGTATGGTAAGACAATGGCAGAATCTGTATTACAATCAGCATTATTCAAATACTGTTCTTACAGATAAGGTTGATTACTGTAAGGTTGCAGAAGGTCTTGGGTGCATGGCTATAAGAGTAAAGAAGAAGGATGAAGTTGAAGCTGCTCTTAAAAAAGCTCTTGCAGCAAAGGGGCCTGTTCTCATCGATATAGCGGTTGACCCTGATGAGAAGGTATTTCCTATGGTTTCACCTGGCGGTTCTATCAGTGAAGCTTTTGATGAGAAAGACTTAGAGGATAAGGACAGAGCATAATTCTGTTCAGGGTAAGGTATGAAGAAGCGGGGAATCTTATATACATTATTGGCTTTTTCCGTGCTATCGCTGATAGCGGTCTATCTGATGCTTGGGTTCTACTATAATGACACCTATGCATATGGAACTTGGGTAAATAATATTTATTGTACCGGAAAAACAGCGGAAGAAGCCAATAACGATCTTATAAATAACTCATACTACAGCGGAATGATTTTATCTTCCGCTGAGGGTGAGAAATTCTTTATTGATGCAAATGCAATTGATTTCAAGGTTGATTATTACGATGAACTCAAAAAAATGCTGGATGACCAGAATCCTTTTGCGTGGGGAATCAATCTGTTAACTTCCAGAAGCAAAAAAATACCGGGAAATCCGACGTTTGATGAGAATAAACTTAGGGACTTATTGTCTACCTGGGCTATTTTTGATGTGGAAAGATCTGATTCTTACGAATTAAAAAGAAATGATGAAGGTTTCTATCTTGAAGTGTGTGATCAGAAGACACCTAATTTCGATAAGTTCTACGAAAGTGTAAAAGAGGGATTTTACAATAAAGTCTATGAATTGGATCTTAGTAGTAATAAAGAGTTGTACGATGTAAGAACAATAACCGAAAATGATAAAGAATTAAAGGCACTTTATGATAAGATCGAGAGCGTTCAGAATATTAAAGCTTCAATCAAAATCGGTGAAAATTTGATGAAGGCAGATTCATCCGATTTAGCGGACTGGATTGTTAAAATTGATGAACTTGAGGAGGCCCGGGAAGAAGATTTTGATGAGGAAAATCCCGGAAAAGGATTCTTCCTTGCCGGCGATAAGATGATTGAATTCCCGGATGAGGACTACAAGGTAGAAGAGGAATTCATAACCGATAAGGAAGGGAATCTTCTTCTTAGCTGCTCTAAAATCTATGATTTTGTTTGCGAGGGGCTAAGGAAATATGATACCAACAATTGTATAGAAAGATACCAAAAAGGCCAGAAAAGTACGATTTATGTAAGTGGTAACAAGAACGGAAAACTTTATGATGAAAAGCAGGAATTCGAGGATTTTGTAAACTCTGTTGAGGGCACGGGGCCTGCTGAAACCGAAATAACATTTCCGAACAAATCCTTTACAATAGATGCAAAAGAGCTCGGGGATGAATATATTCTTGTTGATATGGGCAATCAGATATTAAGATATTATAAGAACGGAAAACTAACCATTCAATATGATATAGTTACCGGTAATACTGCGCTGGGGCGTGGTACCCCGGTAGGGCTTTTTCATATATATAATAAAAGATATCATACAATTCTTCGTGGAGTGGATTATGCGTCCTACGTGAATTATTGGCTTGGAGTTAATAAAGGAATTGGAATTCATGATGCTACCTGGAGAAGCGAATTCGGCGGTGAGATATATAAACATTCAGGCTCACACGGATGTATCAATTCTCCTCTGGATCTCATGGAAAGGCTTTATGAGCTCGTAGATGTTGGTGTGCCGGTCCTTTTATATTATTGATAAAGAATTAAAGCTTATAATAATTCGCAAAGAAGCAGCGAAGATATTCCGCTTTCAAATAAGATCATTAACAAGCTTTTTACTTATTCATACCGATTTTTGTTTGGTATTACTGTCAACGATCCGCAATCTATTTTGAAAGTTTGTTTTTAAGAGATAAAAATGATGTCCGTGTGACATCATTTTTTATTTTAGAATCATTAAATAACATTAATTATTGAATATATAGTTGACAAAAAAATTTTTCTATATAGAATGATATTAACACTTTGAAAAAGTAAAGTGTAAAAGTGTGAAAAAAATTTTTGTATTTTTGGAAAAAACAGGAGGAAAGAAACAGTGTCACGAGTTTACAATTTTAGTGCAGGTCCGGCAGTACTTCCGGAAGAGGTTTTGAAGCAGGCAGCGGCAGAAATGCTTGATTATAACGGCTGCGGTATGTCTATCAATGAGATGAGCCACAGATCAAAAACGTTTGATCAGGTTATTCAGACAGCTGAACAGGATATCAGAGATCTTATGAATATTCCGGACAACTATAAGGTTTTATTCCTCCAGGGAGGTGCTAGCCAGCAGTTTGCAGCTGTTCCGATGAACCTTATGCAGAACAAAAAGGCGGCATATATTGTTACCGGTCAGTGGGCTAAGAAGGCCCTTGCTGAGGCTAAAAAGTACGGCGATGCTGTAGATGTTGCATCAAGTGCAGACAAGACTTTCTCATATATTCCGGATTGCTCTGATCTGGATATTCCAGAAGATGCAGATTATGTATATATCTGTGAAAATAACACAATTTACGGCACAAAGTTTAAGAAGCTTCCCAATACTAAGGGACATATCCTTGTTTCGGATGTATCTTCATGCTTCCTTTCTGAGCCTGTAAATGTAAATGATTACGGTGTTATCTATGGCGGTGTTCAGAAGAATGTAGGTCCTGCAGGTCTTGTAATTAGTATTATCAGAGAAGACCTCATCAGAGATGATGTTCCTGATTTCGTTCCTACGATGCTTAAGTGGAAGACACAGGCAGACAACGGCTCTCTTTACAATACTCCCAACTGCTGGGCAATTTATATGTGCGGACTGGTATTCAAGTGGCTTAAGTCTCAGGGCGGCCTTGTAGAGATGAAGAAGAGAAATGAGGAGAAGGCTGCAATTCTCTATGATTTCCTTGATAACAGCAAGATGTTCAAGGGTACTGTAAGACCTGAAGACAGATCACTTATGAATGTTCCTTTCGTTACAGATTCTGATGAGCTCAATGCAAAATTCATCGCAGAGGCTACAGCTAACGGCCTTGTAAGTCTTAAGGGACACAGAAGCGTAGGCGGAATGCGCGCAAGTATCTACAATGCTATGCCAAAGGAAGGCGTACAGAAGCTAGTAGACTTCATGGAAGCATTTGAGAAAAATAATGGTTGATCGGATCATAGATAAAGGAGAATAAAATGTTTAAATATAAGTGCCTTAATCCTATTGCAAAGGTTGGATTAAACAATTTCACAGATCAGTATGAAGTAGTAGATAATATCGATGATGCAGATGGCGTGCTTGTAAGAAGTGCCAATATGAACGAGATGGAGTTTTCCGAGAATCTCCTTGCTATCGCAAGAGCAGGTGCCGGAGTCAACAATATTCCCGTAGATCGCTGCGCTGAGGAAGGCATTGTTGTATTCAATACACCCGGAGCAAATGCTAACGGTGTAAAGGAAATGGTAATTGCAGCTATGCTCATCGCTTCCCGTGATATCATCGGTGGAGTTCAGTGGGTAAGTGCAAATGCGGGTGACCCTGAAATTGCAAAACTTACAGAGAAGACAAAGAAAAAGTTTGCAGGTACTGAGATTGCCGGTAAGAAGCTCGGAATTATAGGCCTCGGAGCTATTGGTGTAAGAGTGGCAAATGCTGCCAGAAATTTAGGTATGGATGTCTACGGTTATGATCCGTATCTTTCTGTTGATGCTGCATGGAGCCTTTCCTCTGATGTTAAGCATGTTACTAACGTCGATGATATTTATTCAAAGTGCGATATTATAACAATTCATGTTCCTGCACTTGAAAATACAAAAGGCATGGTTAACGCCGAAGCTATAGCTAAGATGAAGAAGGGTGTTATCCTTATCAACCTCGCAAGAGATATTCTTTGCAACGAGACAGATGTTCTTTCCGGAATCAATTCAGGAAAAATCAGAAAGTATGTTACTGACTTCCCGAATACTGTTACCGCAGGTCATGATGGCTGTATTGTTATTCCTCACCTTGGCGCTTCAACAGAGGAATCAGAGGATAACTGCGCAGTGAAAGCTGTTCTTCAGATGAAAGATTATCTTGAGAACGGTAACATTGTAAATTCAGTAAATATGCCTCGTTGTGAGCAGGGTATCTGCACAAGTCCCAGATTTGCAATCATTCATAAGAATGTTGCAGGTATGATCGGTAAATTTACACAGGTTCTTGGTAATGATGGATTCAATATTTCAAATATGACCAATAAATCCCGTGGTGATTACGCTTATACCATCATCGATGTAGAGAGCACTATTTCTGATGAAATTACTGATAAACTCAAGAATATCGAGGGCGTTATCAGAGTTCGTGTTGTCAGAAAAGATGTTTGAAACATAATCGAAAGGACCTTTATTTAAATGGCAGATATTAGAGCATTTGCGGCTTACAGACCAAGAGAAGATATAGCTGACAGGGTTGCGGCTCTTCCCTATGATGTGTACAACAGAGAAGAAGCAAGAGCAGAGGTTGTCAGGGAGCCCATGTCATTTCTTGCGATAGACAGACCTGAGACTCAGTTTCCCGAAGATTACGATATGTATTCTGAGGAAGTATACAGGAAGGCTCATGATATGCTGTGGGGGAAAATCGAGGACGGCACTTTTGTTCACGAGAGTAAACCATGCTATTACCTCTACGAGCAGACTATGAACGGAAGGGTTCAGACTGGGATTGTTGCCTGCAGCTCAGTAAGAGACTACGACAATAATATAATTAAAAAGCATGAGAATACTCTTGCAAAAAAGGAAGCCGACAGAATTCACCATGTGGATACCTGTGATGCTCAGACCGGACCAATCTTTTTGTGCTACAGGGAAAACGAAGCAATCAGAGGTGTTATTAACAGAGTAAAAACTGAAGATAAGCCTGTATATGATTTTGTTACAGTAGATGGAATAAAGAGCAGAGTTTTCATTGTGGATAAGGAAAATGAAATTGACACAATAAAATCTGCATTTGAGGGAATGGACAGCATATATATAGCTGATGGCCACCACAGATGTGCTTCTGCGGTTAAAGTCGCTAAAAAAAGAAGAGAAGCAGACCCGAATCCCACAGGCAATAAAGAATATGACTTCTTTTTATCCGTTCTTTTTCCTGACAGCGAGCTCATGATCATGGATTACAACAGGGTAATAAAAGATTTAAACGGCATGAGCGAAAATGAATTCCTTTCAAAAATATCGGAAAAATTTGATGTAAAGGAAGAGGCTGAAGCTGTTAAACCTTCAAGGAAATATGAAGTTGGCATGCTTCTTGGAGGAAAGTGGTACAGACTTTATGCTCATGATGAAATAAAGAGCTCTGATGCTGTTGACGGGCTGGATGTCAGTGTGCTTCAAAATCAGGTACTGACGCCTCTTCTTGATATCAGTGATCCTAAGAATGATCCAAGAATTGATTTTGTTGGTGGAATCAGAGGACTATCCGAGCTTGAGAAGAGATGCAAAAACGACTGCGTTCTTGCTTTTTCCATGTATCCTACAGATATTCATGAGTTGTTTGCTGTAGCAGATGCAGGACGCCTTATGCCGCCTAAATCAACCTGGTTTGAACCAAAGCTGCTTAGCGGTTTGTTTATACATGCGATATAAAACTTAAAAGTTGCTTAATTATATAGGTAATTCCTTGACTTTGATTTCATTAATGTTAAGATGATTTTGCCTGAATAATGCAATTTAAAAGAGGGCTGTATGTCAAAAAGACATACCGCTCTTTTTTTCTCATGATATAGTTGATTTGGAGGATGAAAAGTTGGATCTGGATCGTCAGAGAAAAGCGCCTGTTTATGAGGCACTTGAGAGATTTAGAAAGCAGAGAGTGGTACCCTTTGACGTGCCCGGACATAAGAGAGGTCGTGGAAACGCAGAACTCGTGCGTTTTCTTGGTGAGCAATGCGTGGGCATTGACGTTAATTCCATGAAGCCTCTCGATAATTTGTGCCATCCTGTTTCCGTAATAAAGGATGCGGAGGAACTTACTGCGGATGCATTTGGAGCCGAACATGCATTTTTGATGGTAAATGGAACCACAAGTGCTGTTCAGGCTATGGTTTTGTCTTCAGTTAAGCATGGTGAGAAGATCATTATGCCAAGAAATGTGCATAAGAGTGCCATAAATGCACTTATTTTGTGTGGCGCAGTTCCTGTATATATTGATCCCAAGGTTGATACCAAGCTTGGAATTCCGCTCGGCATGGAACTTGCAGATGTTGAGGCTGCAGTAAGGGATAATCCTGATGCGAAAGCGATTTTAATAAATAATCCTTCGTATTATGGTATTTGTTCTAATTTGCAGGCAATAGTTGACCTTGCGCATGCAAACGGGATGAAGGCCCTTGTGGATGAGGCTCACGGAACACATCTGTATTTTGGACCAAATCTCCCTCTGTGCGGCATGAAGGCAGGCGCGGATATGGCAGCAATAAGTATGCATAAATCCGGAGGAAGTCTTACGCAAAGTTCGATACTTCTCTGCGGAAAAAATGCTAATATAGGATATATAAGCAGAATTGTTAATCTGACACAGACTACCAGTGCAAGCTATCTTTTGATTGCAAGCCTTGATATTTCAAGAAGGAATCTGGCGCTTCATGGCCGGGACAGTTTCGAAAAAGTAACAGGAATGGCTAAGTATGCGAGGGAAGAGATAAACGAGATTCCGGGATATTATGCCTACGGACATGAGCTTATAAACGGTGGTAGCATTTATGACTTCGATGAGACTAAACTTGTTGTAAATACAAGAGGTGTGGGTCTTACCGGAATTGAAGTATACGATCTTCTTCGCGATGAGTATGATATCCAGATGGAATTTGGTGATTTATCAAACGTTATGGCGTACATTTCTATTGGAGACAGACTGCAGGATATTGAGAGACTGGCGGGAGCTCTGGCGGATATCAGAAGACTATACGCTAAGCCGGAACAGAGCTTTTTCTCGGCAGAGTATGTTACTCCTATTGTGAAGGCTACGCCGCAGGAAGCATTCTATGCTGAAAAGGAATCGCTTCCGATAAAAGAGACGGTTGGGCGGATTTCAGCAGAATCTGTTATGTGTTATCCTCCTGGAATTCCGATCATTTCACCCGGAGAGGTAGTGACAGAAGAGATACTTGATTATATTCAGACTGCGAAGGAAAAGGGATGCTCCATGCAGGGACCTGAGAGTGAGGATATTTCTGAGCTTCAGGTTTTAAAATAAGATATCTGATTATATTTGACAGGAGAAAAAAGATGCCGCAAATGGATTATTGGTTTAGTGACATGCATACGAAGAATGTAAAAATAAGCATTCGTCTTGCAAAACAATTATTTTCGGGATCGAGCGAGTTTCAGAGAATTGATGTGTTTGATTCACCGGAATTCGGAAAATTTCTTACTTCCGACGGTAATATTATTTTTTCCGAAAAGGATGAATTCACTTATGACGAGATGATCGTACATGTTCCTATGGCTGTTCATCCTAAGGTTCAGAGAGTTCTTGTACTTGGCGGAGGCGATGGCGGTGTTGCCAGAGAGCTGAGCCACTATAATGAAATAAAGGTTATTGATGTAGTTGAGCCTGATAACATGTTTGTTGAAGTATGCAAGCAGTATTTTCCCGATAATGCCTGCGGACTTGATGATGACAGAGTTCATATCTATTATCAGGACGGCCTTAAATATCTTCGAAAATGTGAGGATATGTATGACCTAATAATAAATGATGTTACGGAACCTTTGGGACATGAGGCCGGACTTTTTACAAAAGAGTTTTACGGTAGCTGCTACAAGGCTCTTCATGATGACGGAATAATGGTTTATCAGCATGGAAGTCCTTTCTATGATGAGGATGAGGAGAGCTGTAGAGCTATGCACAGAAAAGCCTACAGAGTTTTCCCTATAAACAGGGTCTATCAGGCGCACATTCCCACATGCCCTGCTGGCTACTGGCTTTTTGGATTTGCCAGCAAGAAATATCATCCGCTTAAGGATTTTAATCCTGACAGATGGGATGAAAGAAATATAAAAACATGGTACTACACAACGCATCTTCATAAGGGAGCCTTCATGCTTCCAAAGTATGTAGAGGATCTTTTGCAGGAAGAAGAGGCAATGTCAAGGTAAACTGCCATAAGGAGGAAAATATGAGTAGATTATTGGTTATTGGTTGCGGTGGCGTAGCTCAGGTAGCAATTCAGAAGTGCGCCCAGAACAGCAAGGTATTTACTGAAATGTGTATAGCATCAAGAACAGTAAGCAAATGTGATGCTCTGAAGGAAAAACTCGAGAAGGCAGGAACACCCGTAAAAATCACAACAGAAACTGTTAATGCAGACGATGTAGAGGATATTAAGAGGGTCATAAACAACTACAAGCCCGACGCTGTGCTTAATGTTGCCCTTCCTTATCAGGATCTCACGATAATGGATGCCTGCCTTGAATGTAAAGTAGATTATATCGATACGGCTAACTATGAGCCGGAAGATACCGATGATCCTGAGTGGAGAAAAATCTATGAAAAACGCTGCAAGGAGAAGGGCTTTACAGCTTATTTCGACTACAGTTGGCAGTGGGCTTATTTCGACAGATTTAAGGAAGCCGGTCTTACAGCTCTGCTTGGAACAGGCTTTGATCCCGGTGTAACTTCGGTCTTCACAGCTTATGCTAAAAAGCATTATTTTGATGAAATCCATTACATTGATATCATGGATTGCAATGGCGGTGACCACGGTTATGCATTTGCTACAAATTTTAATCCGGAGATAAATCTTCGAGAGGTTTCCGCAAACGGAAGCTATTGGGAGGATGGCCATTGGGTTGAGACAAAGCCCATGGAGATAAAAAGAGAATATGATTTCGCCCAGGTAGGTAAGAAAGATATGTATCTTCTTCACCACGAGGAGATTGAAGCACTCGGAAGAAATTTTCCTGAGGTAAAGAGAATCAGATTCTTCATGACCTTTGGACAGAGCTATCTCGACCATATGAGATGTCTTGAGGATGTTGGAATGCTTTCTACAAGTCCTGTTATGTTCGAGGGCAGAGAAATTGTTCCTATTCAATTTTTGAAAGCACTGCTTCCCGATCCTGCAAGTCTTGGCCCCAGAACAGTCGGAAAAACAAATATCGGCTGTATCTTCAGAGGTATCAAGGATGGAAAGGAACGCACAATTTATATTTATAATGTGTGTGATCATCAGGAGTGCTACAAGGAACTCGGAAGTCAGGCAATAAGTTATACAACCGGTGTACCTGCAATGATCGGAACAGCTCTCGTAGTTACCGGACAGTGGAAGAAACCAGGAGTATTTACTACAGACGAGTTTGATCCCGATCCGTACATGGAGATGCTTAACGAGTATGGTCTTCCTTGGGTGGTTGAGGAAAATCCCACACTTATCGACTGATAAATAAAAAAGAATATAAAAATAAAGAAAGAGGGGGCGGCTTCAGAATTGAAGTCGTCCCCTCAAGATTGTCTATAATTATGGTGTTTAACAAATTATTCTTTAAAAACTTTGTTTAATGCGCGAACAACATCGCTGGCCATGAAGGGCTTAACGACAAAATCTTTTGCTCCCTTTTTCAGGGCAAGGACAATCATTGGCTCCTGCTTTTGGTCTGAGCACATGATTACATTGGCCTTGGGGTCAAATTCCATTACCTCGGTAAGGGCATCTATTCCATTCATTACAGGCATATTAATGTCCAGAATTAAAAGATCGGGCTTTTTTTGCTTAAACTGGTCTACGGCCTGCTGTCCGGTTGTCGCTTCACCGACAATTTCATATTGTTCTTTGTCCAGTGCTGATTTCAACATTTCTCTCATGAAAGTTGTGTCATCTGCTATTAGGATTCTTTTACGCATATTAACCCCCGCATAAAAATGCTTTGCTAATTTGGATTTGATTTTTTAAAATATCTTACCCATAATTATTATGACAATTATTTTCAGCAATATCCAATAAAAAAGACTTACAATTCTATAAATAAAAAATAAAATCAATTAATCAGGAAAGAATGCATACTTATGGATGAACAATTTTCAAGAACAGAGCTTCTCATAGGTGAGAACAACGTTGAAAAACTGAAGGGCTCTCGTGTAGCGATATTTGGTGTCGGAGGTGTAGGAGGCTATGTCTGCGAGGCTCTTGTAAGGAGCGGAATCGGAGAATTTGACTTAATAGACAGTGATACCGTTGCTGCAAGCAATCTGAACCGCCAGATTATTGCACTTCATAGCACTGTAGACAAGTATAAGGTAGATGTTATGAAGGACAGGATGCTTGATATAAATCCCGATGTGAAGGTGAATGTTCATAAATGCTTTTATCTTCCCGAAAATGCAGGGGATTTCGATTTTAGCTCTTATGATTATGTTGTTGACGCGGTTGATACTGTTACTGCGAAAATTGACATTATTTTACGCGCAAAAGAGGTCGGAGTTCCTGTTATCAGTGCCATGGGAGCAGGAAATAAGCTTGATCCTTCTGCGTTTAAAGTAGCAGATATTTACAAAACAAAGGTTTGTCCTCTTTGCAAGGTGATGAGAAAAGAACTCAAAAAGAGAAACGTAAAGAACCTCAAGGTGGTATATTCCGAGGAAGAACCGCTAAAACCAGAGGTTAGAGAAACTGATATGGAAGATCTTAAGGCTTCGGGCTCTTCAAGAAGAAGTACACCTGGTAGCACTGCGTTTACACCTGCTGCCTGCGGACTTGTTATTGCGAGCGAGGTTGTGAAGGATATTATCTCAAAATAATTTTAAAGGATTAAGATAAATGAATAATTTAAAGACTCCTGTCTATGTGATAGATGAGAAGAAACTCAAAGAAAATTGCAAAATTCTAAGGGATGTACAGGATAAGTCCGGAGCAAAAATATTGCTTGCTCAAAAAGCTTTTTCTGCATATTCTACATATCCTCTTATAGCGGAATATCTCTCAGGGACAACATCTTCGGGACTTTTCGAAGCAAAGCTCGCAAATGAGGAGTTTTATACCAAAGCGCAGAAACAAAAAATAGCTGATGGATATACTAAAAAAGACGGCGATTTTCCTGAGATTCACGTCTTTGAACCGGCTTTTCATGATGATGAGATGGAAGAGATCTGCAGCTTCGCTGATCATATTGTATTTAATTCCTTAAATCAGCTTGAGCATCACAGAAAAACCTGGGAGAAAGCATGTAATGACAGAGGCTTATCTGCGGGACTACGCATCAACCCTGAGTTTTCTACTCAGGAAGATCATGAGATATATGATCCCTGTGCTCCGGGCTCAAGACTTGGAATCAGACTATGTGATTTGCCGTCAGAACTGCCAACCGGTGTGGAAGGCCTGCATTTTCATACATTATGTGAGCAGGGCTTTGAGCCTCTTAAAGATACCTTTGAGGAGTTTGAAAGCAAATTCGGAAAGTATCTAAGTCAAATAAAATGGCTCAATCTTGGAGGCGGTCATCATATCACCAGAGATGACTATAACAGAGAGGGACTGGTAAAACTCCTCAAATACATAAAGGATACTTACAAAATTGATGTATATCTGGAACCGGGTGAAGCCATTGCATTGAATGCAGGATACCTTGTTACCACAGTTATGGACATTGTAGAAACAGAAAAACTTCCGGTGCTAATCCTTGATACATCCGCTGCTTGTCATATGCCTGATGTCCTTGAGATGCCCTATAGACCACCGCTTAGAGATAGTGGAGAAATCGGGGATAAATCTTTCGGGTATCGGCTTTCGTCACGAACCTGCCTCGCCGGTGATGTTATCGGGGATTACAGCTTTGATCATGAAATGAAAATCGGTGACCGTCTTACTTTTGAAGATATGGCTATTTACAGTATGGTTAAGAACAATACCTTCAACGGTATGCCACTGCCAGATATAGCCATACTCCATGAGGATGGAAGCACCGAGGTTGTAAAACATTTTGGATATGACGATTTTAAGATGCGCCTGTAAAATGTACAGTTTGTAAATTGTAAGAAGTAATACCTCAAGATTCCTAAGTCTTGGGGTATTATTATAAATGATATTGTGTTATTATTCTTACAGTTAATTTTTCGGAGGTAGAATGATATGAAAAATGTTACAGCGTTGGAACATCCGCTCATCGAGCATAAACTTTCAATTTTAAGAGATAAGCATACAGGAACAAAGCTTTTCAGAGAGCTTGTAAGTGAGATAGGAGCTTACCTTATTTATGAGGCTATGCGCGACGTTCCGCTTGAGGAGACTGTAGTTGAAACACCTATAAAGACTATAAAAATGGGCAGACTAAACGAAGATAATTATGCATTTGCCCCTATTATGAGAGCCGGAATGGGAATGCTTGACGGTGTCCTTAAGGTTATCCCTAATGCGAAAATTGCTCATGTCGGTATGTATAGAGATGAGACAACCTTTGAGCCTGTAAACTATTTCTTTAAAGCTCCGGAGGATATCGGAGACAGAGAAGTTATTATTCTTGATCCCATGCTTGCAACAGGTGGCTCCGCATGTGATGCCATTGAGCTTTTCAAGGAAAAA
Source organism: Butyrivibrio sp. ob235 (assembly GCF_900109475.1). Classification (NCBI taxonomy): domain Bacteria; kingdom Bacillati; phylum Bacillota; class Clostridia; order Lachnospirales; family Lachnospiraceae; genus Butyrivibrio; species Butyrivibrio sp. ob235. Next base: position 318,538 of record NZ_FOBE01000001.1, on the reverse strand, counting down.
GGTGTTAAGAAGATGAGATTTATATGTCTGATCGCTGCTCCCGAAGGACTTGAGAAGGTTACATCAAAGCATCCGGACGTTCCGATCATCTGTGCACATATTGATGACCAGCTTAATGATAACAAATATATTGTACCCGGCCTTGGCGATGCCGGAGACAGAATTTTCGGTACAAAATAATTCATTAAATATGATCGTGTGTCAAAGAATATATACTTTGCACACGGTCTATTTTTTTATATAATTTTCTAATAAAAGCATTTTTAACCGTTCTATTTACGAAACAATAAAGCAAATTGTTTATGTCTTATTTTCAAAAATGATGAGGGTGAATGATTATGTCTACAATTATTAAATCTACTCCAAGAGAAGACGGTTTTTATATGCCGGCTGAATATGATATTCACGATGCGACAGTGATGATATGGCCGACAAGACCAGGAAGCTGGGGGAAAGATTCAACTGAAGCCAAAAAGGCATTTTGCAGAATTTTTTCACACATTCTCAAATCAGAAAAACTATATGTTCTTTGCGATCACAGGAACTATAACGAAGCTCATTATTTTATTAAAAAGAATACGACAAATATAAAAAGAATCTTCAATATTACAAGTGATAATATGCATCCTGTTTCCGTAGGCGAAAGAGATATCGGAACGATAATCCTGATTGAAATGGATTCCGATGATGCCTGGGCAAGGGATGTCGGACCTACCTTTGTAAGAAACGAAGAGGGAGAAATCAGAGGTATTGACTGGGCCTTTAATGCCTGGGGCGGTAATGTTGATGGTCTTTATGCACACTGGGATAAGGATGATAATGTTGCTTCAGAGTTTTGTAATTATCTGGGAAAAGATGTTTATGATGCTCATCCTTTTGTCCTTGAAGGAGGTGCGATTCATTCTGATGGAGAGGGAACAGTTATGGTTACCTCGAACTGCCTTTTGAGCAAGGGCAGAAATCCCGATATGTCTCAATATGAGATAGAAAAAATGCTAAGGAATTATCTCGGAGCTGAAAAAGTTTTATGGCTGCCTTCCGGTATATATAATGACGAAACTAACGAACATGTAGATAATGTCTGCGCGTTTACAGCGCCCGGTGAAGTTGTGCTTGCGTGGACTGATGATTTTCTTGATCCTCAATATTCAAATTCATTGTCTGATTATGAGTATCTTCAGACTGAGACTGATGCACGGGGAAGAAAACTTAAGATTCACAAGCTTCCGATACCCGATGTTCCGATTACTTTAAGCAGACATGATATTTACAATTTCGAATTCGAAGAAGGTGAAGCCGAAAGGGAAGTAGGCGAAAGAATGGCTGCAAGTTACGTGAATTTCTATTTTACAAATACAGAAGTGCTTATTCCTAGCTTTGGAGGCGAAAATAAACAAAGCGATATGAGAGCAGTAGAAATAATGCGTAAAATCTGTAGAAATCGAAATGTGGTTTCAATACCGGCAAGAGATATTCTGCTTGGCGGTGGTAATATTCACTGTATTACTCAGCAGATTCCGGCAAGCATAACCAATATGAAAAGAAAGGTAATAAATTTTGAATAAGGAGTCAGAAGATGACCTATAAAAACAGCACCTCTACTACAGTTGCCGCAATACAGTTTGCATGTGGCAGAGAAAGCTATAACAATACAGAAATATCAGATGAAGAACTGGTAAGACTGAATATAAAAAAGGCAGAAAAACTTGTCAGAAAAGCAGCCTCGCAGGGAGCGCAGATAATTCTTCTTTCAGAGCTCTTTGAAAGACAGTACTTTTGCCAGGAAAGAAGATATGATTATTATGATTTTGCTACTCCCGTAGATCAAAACCGGGCTGTTGCTCATTTCAGGCAGATATGCAGAGAGCTTTCAATAGTAATGCCAATAAGTTTTTATGAGCGTGAAGGCAATGTGATGTACAATTCCGTAGCTATGATCGATTCCGATGGCGATATTCTCGGTGTGTACAGAAAAACGCATATTCCGGATGATCATTTCTATCAGGAAAAGTTCTATTTTACACCAGGTGATACCGGATTTTCCGTATTTGAAACGGCGTATGGACGAGTAGGTATAGGAATCTGCTGGGATCAGTGGTTCCCTGAAACTGCAAGATGTCTTGCTTTGCAGGGGGCAGATATAATTCTGTATCCGACTGCTATCGGATCCGAGCCTATTCTTAATGTAGACAGTTCAGGACACTGGCAGAGAACCATGCAAGGGCATGCAGCTGCCAATATAATCCCTGTTGTAGCTGCTAATCGTATCGGTACGGAGAATGTTGTTCCTTCAGAAGAAAACGGAGGACAGCTTTCATCTCTTAAGTTCTATGGACACAGTTTTATGACTGATGAAACCGGCGATATTTTAAGGCAGGCAGGTGATTCTTCGGAAGAAATCATCATGGCGGTATATGATTTCAATGAGATCAGGCAAAATCGTTTGTCATGGGGATTATTCCGCGACAGAAGGCCTGAATGCTACAGGGAGATTGTTGAATGACTTTAACACATTAAAGTGGTGCTCTTTTCATTTGGAAAAAGGTGTTATATAATTTTAAAATATTTTTGTGCCTGATAGTGTAAAACTAAATGCGTCACGGCATTTGGCACGAAATACTATATGTAGAAAAGGTTTTTGAGGTAATTTATGACACTTACTGATGGGGAGAAGAACGGCATTTACCTTGTAAAAGAGTTAAATGTCGAACAGTCTATCTATTCTAAGAGACTTAAATCCATTGGCGTCACTGGTGGGTCTCACATTAAAGTAATTAATAAAAAAGAACGCGGCGGAGTAATCATTCAGGTTGAAAAGAAGCAGATAGCTCTTTGTCGCAATGTTGCTTCCGGTATTATTGTTGAATTTGAGAAAAAGGAATATCCGGAGGTAATGTAAAAAAGCTGATATAACAGCAGGATTTGAGGAGTACTATGGCACAGAAAATAAGAACGCGTTATGCACCGAGTCCTACAGGAAGAATGCATGTAGGAAATTTGAGAACTGCATTATATGCTTATCTTATTGCAAAGCATGATGGCGGTGATTTCATACTCAGAATTGAGGATACTGATCAGGAGCGCTATGTTGAAGGCGCAACAGAGATTATCTACAGAACTCTGGAGAAGACAGGACTTATTCATGATGAAGGCCCTGATAAGGATGGAGGTGTAGGTCCTTATGTTCAGAGTGAGAGACAGAAAGCCGGAATTTATATGGAGTATGCAAAGCAGCTTATTGATAAGGGTGAAGCATACTATTGCTTCTGCGATGAGGCAAGACTTGCAACTCTTGTACAGGAAATAGATGACGGTAATGGCGGCAAAAAGGAAATAAGTGTATACGATAAGCACTGTCTTCACCTTTCAAAAGAGGAAGTTGAGAAGAACCTCGCTGAGGGTAAGCCGTTCGTTATAAGACAGAACAATCCCACAGAAGGTACAACAACTTTCCACGATGAGCTTTATGGTGATGTTTCCGTTGAGAACAAGGAACTTGATGATATGGTTCTTATCAAATCTGACGGATATCCGACCTATAACTTTGCGAATGTTGTAGATGACCACCTTATGGGTATAACTCATGTTGTCAGAGGAAATGAATATATCTCTTCATCTCCCAAATACAACAGACTCTATGATGCCTTTGGCTGGGAAGTTCCGAAGTATATTCATTGTCCTCTTATTACTGATGAGGAGCATCATAAGCTCAGTAAGAGAAGCGGACATTCTTCTTTCGAGGATCTTGTTGAACAGGGCTTCCTTGCCGAGACTGTTGTTAACTTTGTAGCACTTCTTGGTTGGTCACCGGATGATAATACCGAGATCATGAGTCTCAAGGAGCTTGTTGAAAAGTTTGATTACAGACGAATAAACAAATCACCTGCGGTTTTCGATTATACAAAGCTTAAGTGGATGAACGGTGAGTATCTGAAAGCCATGGATGATGACAAGTTCTATGAGCTTGCAGAGCCTTATATGAAAGAGGTCATAAAGAAGGATCTCGACCTTCATAAGATTGCGGCTATGATAAAGACCAGAATCGAGATATGGCCCGATATTACCGAGATGATCGATTTCTTCGAGGAAATGCCTGATTATGACGTTTCAATTTATAAGCATAAGAAGATGAAGACTGATGAAGCTTCTTCGCTTTCTGTTTTAAAAGATCTTCTTCCCATACTTGAAGCTCAGGAGGATTACAGCAATGATGCCCTCTATGCGAGACTTCAGGAGTATATCAAGGAGAAGGAATATAAGAACGGCTATGTACTTTGGCCGATTCGTATAGCTGTTTCCGGAAAAGCCATGACTCCCTGCGGCGCTACGGAAGCTATGGAGGTCATCGGAAAAGATGAGACTCTTAAGAGATTAAAGGATTCAATTGCAAAACTTGAAGCCTGATATGAATTTAAATTGTAATCCCGCTCAAAAGCGTGCAATTATGCATGATAAGGGACCTGCTTGTGTAATAGCAGGTCCCGGGAGCGGTAAAACCTTTGTAATAATTCAAAGAATAATAAGTCTTATCCGGAAGGGAGTTAACCCCGGATCGATACTTACGATTACATTTACCAAAGCTGCTGCAATAGAGATGCAGCAAAGATTTATTAAAGAAACAAATTCCGTGTATCCGGAGGTTCTCTTCGGAACATTCCATTCCATTTTTTACCATATACTAAATAGCGATAAACTCACTATTATCAAAGAAACAGACAAGTATAAAGTGCTTAGTCATATTTTGCATGGGCGTGATTATGATAGTGAGATGATAAGACTTATGCTTTCAGAAATATCAAGACTTAAAAATTCTGGACTTTGCCCGGAAGAACGAGATAAAGCTGTCCCTTTTTATGAGGACTTTCCTGAAATTTATGAGGAATATACTGCTATTTTGAAAGAACAAGGTCTGATAGATTTTGATGATATGGTGCTTTTGTGCCGGGATTATTTACTTCAAAGAGATGATGTAAGGAAAAAGTGGCAGGATAGGCTTGAATATATCCAGATAGATGAATATCAGGATATAAATTTGATGCAGTTTGAAGTTATAAAGCTTTTACTCGGTAAAGATAGGAATCTTTTTGTTGTTGGTGATGATGACCAGTCGATTTATGGATTCAGAGGATCTGATCCCGAACTCATGCTGGGTTTTAAGGATCATTTTGAGGATGCCGAGGAGATCATTCTTGACACAAATTACAGGTGTGCGCCGAAAATACTTGAAGCATCGAAAAGCATCATAGATGAAAATAAGATAAGATTCAAAAAGGATATTAAGGCAGGTAAAAAAGGAGATTTAGGGATAATAACAGGAAAAAGCTTTTCCGATAAAAAAGAGCAATATAAAAGTATTATTAAAGAAATAAAGTCCTTTGAAGCTAATGCAAAAATGGCATCCAAAGAGGATGTAACGCTGTCAGATTTTTCTATCATTGTCAGAACAAATGTTGAGGCGACAGCTTTTGCAGGTATGCTTGGTGAAGCAGGAATACCATGCTCTTACAAAGAAAAAGTTGTAGCGTTTCACGAGAAGGCAGCTGTAAAGGATATGATTTCCTATCTGTCATTTATCCATGACGGTCAAAAAAGAAGTGATTTTTTAAGAATAATGAATAAGCCTGTCAGATATATTTCAAGAGCGGCTCTCGAAGGAAAAGAAAAGATAGAGGAAAAGGACTTGCTTCTATTTTATGCAAGGCAGTCAAAAATCAATATGACAACTACGGTTCAAAAGCTTTTTAGAGATCTTAAGCTTATGTCTAAGCTTAGTCCTAAAGGCGCTGTCCATTTCATAAGAGGATTTATGGGATATGATAAATATCTCAAGGATAAATTGTGCGCAAGTGCAAAGGTATTGGAGGGGCATATGTCTGATCTTGATGAGTTTGAAAAGCTATGTGAAAATTTCAGAGATTATCAGGATTTAAAAGAATATATTGAAGAACTTGACAAAACTTTGGAAGTTATGAGGAATGTTAAGGTTTGTGATAAAAAGGGCGTAAGGGTTATGACTATGCATGCTTCAAAGGGGCTTGAATTTAAAAGAGTATATCTTCCTGACCTAAATGAGGGAATTGTTCCATCACGAAAAAGTATTACAAGCAGTGAAATAGAAGAGGAACGAAGAATGCTTTATGTTGCAATGACTAGGGCAAAAGAAGAGTTGCATCTTAGCTATGTAAAAGGTTCAAAAGAAAATCCCATGAGAATGTCCGGGTTTTTAAGGCCTATAAGAGATTTATTCCGGGATGGCAATATTGACGATATTTTGATAAAATAAAGTGAAATTTAGATTAAGAGGGGGGACATTTATCATGAAAAGAAAATCTTTTTATAAAATCAGATTTCTTACAGGTGCTGTCATTTTGACCTTTGCTGTTACCGGTTGCGGTTCTTCATCAAATTATGCTTCAAAATCCGCAGAATCTGCAGGCAATTATGCTATGGAAGAAGCTGCAGACGGAGCTCTTTATGAGGCTGATTACGATATGGAAGTCGCGGAAGCTATGGAAGAATCGGGAAGTAGCAATGCCGAAACCGTTACGGAGGAGAAGGCTTCAAAGAAGAGCAACAGAAAACTCATAACAAATATGAGTATGACAACAGAGACCAAGGAATTTGATAAAACCATCGATTTTCTGAAGAACAGAACCGATGAGCTTGGTGGTTATGTTGAAAGCTTCAGTACTTCAAAGAGCAATTATTCGGACGAAAGAACAGCCAATATGACGCTTCGCATTCCTGAAGAAAAGCTCTCCGGATTTGTTAACGAGGTTGCAAAAAAGAGTAATATAGTCTCTCAGGATATGAACGTAACGGATGTTACGCTGACCTACGCAGATCTTGAAAGCCACAGAAATGCGCTCAGAGCTGAAGAGGAACAGCTTTTAACACTAATGGAGAGAGCTGATACAATAGAAGATATAATGTCTATCCAGGATAAGCTTACGGATGTTCGTTATCAGCTTGAGTCTATGGAATCACAGCTCAGAACCTATGATAATCAGATTAGCTACAGTACTCTAAGGGTGACAGTCAGAGAGGTTATTGACTATACTCCTGAACCCGTTAAAAATCCTACTTTCTTTGAGAGAGCAAGGGATGGATTTATCGAAAACTGCTACGATGTTGCTGATTTCTTTAAGGAACTGGCCCTGCTTATTATTACGCATCTGATCACTATAATAATTTTGGCTATTATTATAATCATTCTTATCAGAAAGTCTGAAAAGAAGAGAAAAGAAAGACTTTCAAAGATGACGCCGGCAGAGAGGACTGCGCTACCGGGTATGGGAGCATATACCTACGGACCAAAGCCCGGGCAGGCAGATAATAATACTACCGACAAAACAGATAAAACTTCTGAAAATACAGACAATAATGAATCTGACAAATAAATAAAGAAATGAATTAATATTTATGAAATGCCCTTGGAAATTATAAATTTCAAGGGCATTTTTTTCTTATACTTTTTTAATAACTCATATTATTGTTATTGAATAACGCTAATGTTATGATGAAAAAAAGTAGTTATTGGTGGTAGTATGTAACCTGCGCATAATATGGAGATGTCTTTCAAATGCTCAGAGAGACCATAGCGGATTTTAGAAATGATGAAGAAAAATATTTTGAAATCTGCGAAAAAAATATAGTGAAAATAAACATGACGGTGCAAAGAAAGATGTCTATCGCACTTGTAGGCATCTATTTAATCATGCTTATAGTAGCAAAAGCGCTTCTGCAGGGTTTCAGACTACATGTAACCTATTATATTTTATTCATTATTCTCTTTTTGTTTTTTGTATCAAACCAGCAACTAAAAAACAGGGCATTAAGTCTAAGGTTGTGCAGGCTTGAATCGATATTTTTTTATGGGCTTTTATATGTGATGCTTATAGTAATTGACATTCTTCCCTATAAGGAGCAGCCGGCAGGACTTTTCCCTTTTTTTCTGATAATGTTTTCAACTATATATATAGACAAGCTAAGAGTTTACTTTGCTTTTGATCTGAGTTTGTGCATTGGCTTTGCTGTTTTTTGCTATTTCTGGAAGAGCAGATTGTATTTTTCCAGAGATATATTTGCGATAATAGCTTCTATGTTTGTTACGGCTATATGTACGCTTATATTGGTAAATCTGCGTATGAAAGAAGCTTTGAATAATGCAAGGCTCGAGGAACTCAGATTCAAGGCAGCGGAAGCTGAAGCTAATGCGATTGCTGCCAATGGAGCGAAAACTCAGTTTTTATCGCAGATGTCTCATGAAATCAGAACACCCATAAATGCCATAATCGGTATGAATGAGCTAATTTTACGAGAATATGATGATAATCAGCTGAAAAAGTATGCTCATAATATTAAATCAGCCAGTAATACACTGCTTACACTTATAAATGATGTTCTTGATTTTTCCAAAATCGAAGCCGGTAAAATGGAGCTTTATAATGTGGAATATGATCTGGCTGACATGATTTCGGAACTTGTAAATATGGTTGAAGAAAGAGCAAAGAATAAAGGGCTGGAATTTAACACTATTGTAAACAGTCAGATTCCGCATCTTTTGTATGGAGATAATGTCAGACTTAAACAGGTTATTTTGAATATACTGACCAATGCAGTAAAGTACACCGAGCATGGGTCAATTGAATTCGCTGTCGACTATATTGATGGCGGGCATTTGGATAAAGACAGTTCAATAGGACTGAAAATATCTGTTTCCGATACCGGTATTGGTATTAGGGAAGAGGACATGCATAGGCTTTATGACCCTTTTGAAAGACTTGAAGAAACAAGAAACAGAAATATTGAAGGATCAGGTCTTGGAATGAGTATAGTTCAGAAATTCCTTAAACTTATGAATTCGGAACTATATGTAAAAAGTGAATATGGAAAAGGGTCAACCTTTTCCTTTGTAGTAGAACAGCAAATAAGAAGCTTTGAGCCAATAGGAGATTTCAAGGTAGCATACGATAAGATCATTGAGGATGACAGTAATTACAGAGAATTATTTACTGCTCCCGATGCGGATATTCTTGTTGTAGATGATAATGAGATCAATCTCGTGGTTACGAGAAACCTTCTGAAAGACACGATGATCAATATAGAAACTGCTTCAAGCGGTAAGGAAGCACTTTTGATGACAGCAAAAAAGAAATATGATCTTATGCTAATTGATCATAGAATGCCCGAAATGGACGGAATGGAGATGCTGTGGAGGCTAAAGAGTGATGAAAAGAATATCAACAGAGACACTCCCAGCATAGCACTTACTGCAAATGCTTTTTCCGGAGCCAGGGATGTTTATAGGAAATCAGGATTCCAGGATTATCTTTCAAAACCGATTATCGGAGATGCTCTTGAAAAAATGCTGATAAATTACCTGCCGGAAGACAAGGTTTATAAGAATGACAACGATTTAAAGAAAAAGAAGAAACCTCAAAAATACTCGAAGACCGGAGAAAGAGGCGAGTCAAAGATAACAAATATCGAAGAACTGCGAGAAGATTATTTTGATGATAAAGAGCTCTATGAGGCGATCGGTATTATGATGGAGCGTGCAAACATACAAAAGTAGAGTTTGGAGGTTCTGGTGGACGCGAAAGTTTTAATAGTTGATGATTCTGAACTTGATAGATTTTTTATACGAAAACTCCTTGAATATCTGGGCGTTGATTCGGAAGAAGCCGATGGCGGGCGAGAATGCCTAAAAGCTGTTCGAAACAATGAGTATGCCCTCATTCTGATGGATTACCTTATGCCTACGATGAACGGAATACAGACGCTTTCTCAGATTCATGGCGGTATTGACAACAGAAATGAATCGACACCGACAGTAGCTCTGGTATCACCGGATGATCCAGAAGAAGGAAAAATGTGCCTGGAAGCAGGATTTTCAAATTATCTTGATAAGCCTGTTGATTTTAAACAGCTTATGGCAGTGCTAATAATGTATTTGCCTGATGCAATAAGAAATGATTTGAAACTTCCGGCGAACTCCAAGAAAGATGAAAAGCCGGAAGCTGCCCCCAAGAAGGAAGATAATTCAGGTACAAGCGACTTTATAAAGGCAATATCACAGATTCCTGAAATAGATTATAAAAAGGGAATATCACTTTGTGGTTCAGAGGAGGGATATTTTACCGCAGTTGGGATTTTTTATAATTCTATTGATGTCAAATCCGAAGAAATTGAGAACTATTACAAAAATGAAGATTATAAAAACTACACTATAAAGGTTCATGCTCTAAAAAGTTCAGCAAATATAGTCGGTGCACTTGCGCTGTGGTCGGATGCGAAGGATCTTGAAGAAGCGGGAAATAACAATAACATTGAAAAGATTAAAAATGATACTGAAAAACTTCTTTCTGACTACAGATCGTTTAAAGATAAATTGGCATTTCTGTCAACAGACACTGATGAAGAAAAGCCTCCGGTTGACGAGTCTGCTTTAAATGATGCTTATGCAGCTCTCTCGGAATTTATTGATGCAATGGATTTTGATCTTGCTGACATGGTTATAAAGTCTATGAAAGATTTTAAATTACCGGATAAAGATGAGAAGATATTTGCTGAGATGGAAAAATTACTAACCGGTCTTAACTGGGAAGATATGAAGAAGCTTTTAAACGAAAAATAAGTTTTTGAGATTCGGAGAATGCTATGGCAAAGAACGTGACTATCATAAGTTCAAATGAAACATTTATGGTAAAAGGGCTTATCATGAAGCTTAAAGATGTAGGTATTGAAGCTACTTTTTCTTCTGATAAGGTTGAGGATCTTAAAAAAAATGAGGAATCAGCTAATATTTTTATATATTATCTTGATGAGATTGTGCCTAAATCCCTTATTTATTTGAAGGATTTATGCCTTGAAACGCATAGGCAGGTGATTTTTATAAGTAATCCTTTGGAATATGAGGAAGCCTTACAGTATCTTCCGGAGTCTCATGTTCAGAACTTTTTCGAAAGACCGCTTCAGATGGATGAATTCATAGAGACCATGAATAAGTTCTTTATGGATGAGATGATGGAATCTCATAAGAAGAGCATATTGATTGTTGATGATGATGTAACTTATATGAGAACCATAAGAGACTGGCTTAAGGACTCCTACCGTGTTTCAATGGCGAACTCCGGAATTCAGGCAATAACATGGCTTGCAAAGAACAAAGCCGATCTTATTCTGCTCGATTATGAGATGCCTGTTACACCCGGACCTAAGGTTCTGGAGATGTTTAAAAGCGATATGAGCATTAAGGATATTCCTGTAATGTTTCTTACGGCAAAGGGAGATAAGGCCAGTATTGTCCGTGTGCTGGCATTAAAACCTGCGGATTATATTTTAAAGACAATCGATAAAGTTTCCCTGCATGCAAAGATAGACAATTATTTCAGATTAAATTAAAAAAATTTTATTTAGCTGTTAAGTTATTAAGTAAATCTTCCGATAAAAATATTGGAGTAGTATATCCATCTAGGTGACACGGAAGTCACGGATTCAAAGAGCAAAGGAGGGTTTCATATGAGTATGGTTAATGGCCTTGGTTCCAATATTGTGAACCAGCTAAGTGCTTATCAGCCTAAAAAACATGGGACAGAGAAGACGGAAAATGCAAAAAAACCGGATTCTCAAATTGGCGTGCAAAAAAATAAGGCTGCTTCGGAGACACATATCCAGGAAGGGGTTGAATTATCCGAAGGCGCCAAAAAACTTTTGGACGAACTCAAAGAAAAGTATGGCAATATGGACTTTTTTGTGTCAAACTATTCTTCAGATGAGGAAGCCGAGAGTATTATGTCTCGCGGAACAAAAGAGTACAGCGTACTGATTGAGCCTGAAATCTTAGAGCAGATGGCGGCAGATGAGGATGTCAAGAATAAATATATGGGCATCATAGATGAGTCGACAGGTAAGCTCGATGAGATGAAGGAGCAGCTTAAGGAGTCCGGCCAGGAAATTGATTCCATTGGTATGAAGATCGATGCTGAAGGTACAGTAAAGTTCTTTGCGAAGATCAGAGAGCAGAATGAGAAGTATCAGAAGCAGGTTGCCGCAGACAAGGAAGCAGCAAAGGCTGAGGAAGCAAAGGAAGCAAAACGTAAGGAACGGGATGAAGCGATGGACAAGCTTCGTGAGGGACAAGGGACCAAACCTTACGGAAAGAAGGAAGCTCCTTATGAGAAGGTTACTACAATATATGCTGACTCTGTAGACGAGCTTCTTGAGAAAATTAAAAATGTAGACTGGAGCCAGATTGAAGCTACACCCATCAAGGGCTTTGGCAACAAGATTGACTTTACGGTCTAAACGGAGGTGCACATGATCTTTTCAGAGATCGCTACAGAAATGAACACTAAAATTCAGAATGATGAGCAGATTACGGTTGACCTTGAACTTGATGAGGGCAAAACAGTTACCTGCGCGGTTCTGATCGTACTTACCGTAAATAAAAAGGATTATATAGTTCTTCTTCCGCTTGATGAACACGGACAGAATAATGACGGTAATGTATGGTTTTATGAATTTAAACAAGCATCGAAGGATGCTGAGCCTGAGCTTGGTTATATTGAGGATGACGATGAGTACGAAGCTGTGGCTGACGCATTTGACGAGTACCTCGATGATGTAGAGTTTGATGAGCTTATAGAGGCTGATCCTGAGGACTGAGAAGATCATAATACGAGATTGTTTTAAAATACGAGGCAGTATGGTTTATCCATACTGTCTCTTTTTTGATATTGAGACGTAATACAATTTACTTTCCTACATAACAGGCACAAATTGTGGTACAATATAGAGTCGTATAGTTGAAAAGGAAGAATGATGAAAAACAATCTGAAACAGGCAGCCTCCCGGCCTTATCCAATGGGAGTAAGCAGAACTTCAAAAGGAATACGTGTTTGCGCAGCATATAAGGGGAAAAAGGATTGCGGTATTGTCCTTTTCAGAAATAGTGATAAAAAGGGTACCAGAATTCTTTTTTCGGAAAACAGCAGATACGGTAAGGTCTTTTGCTCTGAAATAGTAGGCGAAACGGATGAGTTTACAGGATATATGCTCTATGAGAACGGAGAGCTATTTGTTGATCCGTATGCTTTTTATATTGACGGACTCGATAGATGGGGGAAAAATGTAGAGCCTGAAAATCTTCGCTGCAGGTTGGATGAGACTGAGTATGATTGGGGCCAGGATAAACCGCCACTTACAAAATACGAGGATTCCTTTGTTTATACGCTCCATGTAAGAGGTTATACCAAAGCGCCTTCAAGTGGTCTTGAGCTTAAGAAGCGCGGAACATACAAGGGGCTTATTGAGAAGATTCCGTATATTAAGAGTCTTGGGGTAACGGCAGTTGAACTTATGCCGACTTACGAGATGAATGTTCTTGATATTCCAAAGCTCGGTAACGGCTCAAACAGCGGCAATATGCCGGAAGGATCATTTCTTAACGATAACAGAACCAGCGGAAAGATTGTTGTTTCAGATAACGGTTTAATACAAAAAGGCAATTCTGTTCGTCAGAAGATTAATTTCTGGGGATACAAAGAAGGCTATTATTTTGCTCCGAGAACTGCCTATGCCATGGATTCACAGAATGCAGATCTTGAATTCAAGGATATGGTCAGGATGATGCATAAAAACGGCATAGAAGTAATTATGCAGTTTTATTTTAATGACAATGCATCGGAAGATCTTGTATGCGGAGCGATAAGACACTGGGTATTTAATTATCATATCGACGGTGTTCATCTGAAGGGAAGTTATACGGCTCCCGGAATGGTATGTGCAGATCCCGCTTTATCTGATATAAAAATATGGTACTACGGTTTTGATTACGGCAGAATATATGGCGGTAAAGCACCGGCTGTTCGTACACTTGGTGAATTTAAACCGGATTTCATGTATGCATCCCGAAGATTTCTAAAAGGTGATGATAATTCACTGGGCGATTTCATAAAAGCAATGCTTAATAATAACGCAGAATCCGGCTGCATTAATTATATTTGTGACTATGAAGGCTTTCGTCTTGCAGATCTTGTGTCTTATGAACATAAAAGAAATGAGACAAACGGAGAAAACAACGGTGACGGTACCGTCAATAACCTTAGCTGGAACTGCGGTATAGAAGGCAAAACCAGAAAAACGGCAATATTGGAGCTAAGAGCAAAGCAGATACGGAACGCTCTTACAATGCTCATGTTTTCACAAGGTACCCCGATGATTTTCGGTGGTGATGAATTCGGAAACTCCCAGGATGGTAATAATAATCCTTATTGCCAGGATAATGCTACAGGCTGGGTTGACTGGAGTCAGGCAGAAAAGGGTTTCAACCCGGGGATTACAGAATATCTGAAAGCTCTTGTAAAACTTAGATTCAAATATAAGATATTGCATGAATCCAAAGCATTTAAGCTTATGGATTATAAAGCCTGCGGATATCCTGATCTTTCATATCATGGGATAGAAGCCTGGAGACCTGATCTTTCCAATTACAGCCACAGTATAGGAATGCTTTATTGCGGACTTTATGAAAAAGCCGATAAAGAGCAGGATTTCTTTTATGTTGCTTACAATATGCATTGGAACCCGGTAACATTTGCTCTTCCAAAGCTTCCGGATGGCATGACCTGGCATGTTCTTGGTGACACTGATACGGCTTCAGACAATTTGAAGATGCATTCCGTTAAGGATCAAACTAAGATTGCATGCGCCGAAAGATCAGTAAAAATTCTTATTGGTGTTGGAAAACCGATTAAAAAGACAGTAAAAAAGGCCGGTAAAACAAAATAAAAATGGAAAATAACGATAGAATTACATTTCGCGGTGCATTAATGCACTTTAAAACCATAACTAAACACAGACATATCGTTAGGCGTAACTGTTTTAAAATGGGGCTTTATTTTCAGGGGCTTACTCATGATTTATCGAAGTATTCTCCCTCTGAGTTCTGGAATGGTGCAAGATATTATCAGGGAACTCGTTCTCCAAATACTAGAGAGCGCGAACTGTTTGGATACTCAAGAACCTGGCTTCATCACAAGGGCAGGAATAAGCATCATTTTGAGTACTGGATCGATTTTTTTAAAATGGGCGGTCCGGATAGCGACGGAATAGTTCCGTGTCCCATGCCCAATAAGTATGTTGCTGAGATGATTGCCGACAGAGTTGCGGCATGCATGACATACAGAGACGCAGAGTATGATTCGTGGGATGCTTGGAAATATTATCAAAAAGAGAAACCGGTACTGAAAAAGCTTGTACATCCGGATACGCTCAATAAGCTTGAATTCTTCCTGGATATGTTGGGAAATCAGGGAGAAGCAGCGACTTTTAAATACATAAAGGAAATATTCCTTACCGGAAAGGACAAAGGCCGCTGGGAAAGAGAATTAGAGGAGAGTTTGAATTGAACAATATATATGAACTTATAAAAAATAAACCTGAGGATCTGATAGAAAGATTCATCCGTTATACAAAAATTGATACCCAGTCTGATGAACATACAAATGTACATCCATCAACACCGGGGCAACACGATCTTGCAAAGCTTTTATATAATGAGCTTACTGAATTAGGTGCTTCTGACGTTTATTACGATCAGAAGTATTGCTATGTTTATGCAACAATTCCTGCTACAAACGGTAAAAAGGATGAATCTCCGATTATCGGATTTATTGCTCATATGGATACTTCTGATGCTGTAAGCGGCAAAGATGTAAAGGCTCGAATTGTAAAAGGATATGAAGGTGGCGACATAAAGCTTTCCGATGACGGAAAATATATTCTTTCTCCGAAGGATTTTCCTATTTTGACATCAAAAAAAGGAGAGGATCTGATAGTTACGGATGGAAGTACACTTCTTGGAGCAGACGATAAGGCCGGCATTGCCGAAATTATGACAATGGTCGAGACTCTTCTTAAAAATCCCGAGATACCTCACGGAGAGATAAAAATAGCATTTACACCCGATGAGGAAATAGGCGAAGGAACCGATAATTTTGATCTTGACAGGTTTGGGGCTCAGTTCGCCTATACGGTGGATGGCGGAGATCTTGGAACATTGGAATACGAGAATTTTAATGCTGCAGAGGTTGAACTAATTATAAACGGAAGAAGTGTTCATCCCGGTGATGCAAAGAATCGTATGCTAAACGCAACATTAATTGCATATGAATTCCAGTCAATGCTTCCGGTATCACAAAATCCCATGTATACAGAAGGAAGAGAAGGATTTTTCCATCTGACAATGATGAAAGGAACCTGCGAAAAAGCAGTTGTTTATTACATTGTACGTGATCATGACATGGCAAAATTTACGAAAAAGAAGGAACTTGTAAAAAGTATAGTGGATTTTCTCAATAATAAATATGGAGAAGGCACTGTAGAGCTTACTATGGAAGATTCATATTATAATATGATTGAGAAGATTAAGCCTCATATGCATTTGGTGGAAAATGCCAAGGCAGCTATGGAAGCTCTGGGAGTTGTTCCTGTAGAGGTGCCTATAAGAGGCGGTACCGACGGCGCAATGCTTTCTTATAAAGGCTTGCCCTGTCCTAATCTTTGTACAGGTGGGTATAACTACCATGGCCGATATGAGTTTGCAGTAGTAAGTGAAATGAGAAAAACTGTGGATATTATCCTTGAGATTTGCGGGATTTATGGAGATTTTAAGATTTGAAAAACGAAAATACATTACTTCATTCAGAAGCTGCCGGAAATGCCGGTGATGAAACAAAAAGACAGTTTGAATTTATGGAAAAGGTAAAGCAGAAGGTCGAAGAGCTTTCAAAGGAACTTGGAAGAAAGCCTACGGCCTGTGTTGTGACCTTTGGCTGTCAGATGAACGCGAGAGATTCCGAGAAGCTTATCGGAGTACTCACCAAAATCGGTTATGAACAAGTGGAATCGGAGGATGCTGATTTTGTTATCTATAACACCTGCACAGTTCGTGATAATGCGGATCAGAGAGTGTTCGGAAGACTTGGATATGTCGGCGGAATTAAGAAGAAAAAGCCATGGATGAAGATTGCGCTTTGCGGCTGTATGATGCAGGAGCAGGGAGCGATTGAGAAGATTCAAAAGAGCTACAGACATGTTGATCTGATTTTCGGTACTCATAACATTTTTAAGTTTGCCGAGCTCCTCAATACTATGTTTGAGTCCGACAGAATGATAATAGATATCTGGAAGGATACAGATCAGATAGTTGAGGATCTGCCCATTGTACGTAAGTACAAATTCAAATCCGGTATCAATATCATGTTTGGCTGCAATAATTTTTGCACCTACTGCATAGTTCCATATGTCCGCGGCAGAGAGAGATCAAGAAATCCCAGAGATATTATAAGGGAGATTGAATATCTCGCTTCCGATGGAGTGAAGGAGATTATGCTTCTTGGACAAAACGTAAATTCTTACGGAAAAGGTCTTCCCGAAGGTGAGCAGATCAGTTTTGCCGAGTTACTTTCGGAGGTTTGTAAGGTTGATGGTATAGAGAGGGTTCGCTTTATGACATCACATCCAAAGGATCTTTCCGATGATCTTATCAAGGTTATTGCTGAAAATGAGAAGGTGGCAAGACATATACATCTGCCACTTCAATCCGGATCTGATGAAATATTAAAAAAGATGAACAGACACTATACAAAGGAGAGCTTCCTTTCTCTTGTAGATAAGATCAAGGCAGCTATACCCGATGTTTCAATTACAACTGATATTATTGTCGGTTTTCCCGGTGAAACTGACAGCGATGTAGATGAAACTATCGATGTTGTTAAAAAAGCGGCTTTTGATAATGCTTTTACATTTATTTATTCCAAGAGAACAGGTACTCCCGCTGCGGGATGGGAACAGGTACCGGAATCAGTCAGCAAGCCCAATTTTGACAGGCTGCTGAAGGTGGTTCAGGAGACAGCCAAAGAGCGTGCATCACGCTTTACAGGCCAGACGCATCGGGTTCTTGTTGAAGAGATCAACGAACAGGACTCTTCACTTGTCACAGGGCGTATGTCAAATAATACGCTGGTTCATTTCCCCGGAGATGAATCAATGATAGGTGAATTTCTGGATGTAGATCTTGAAGAATGCCATGGCTTTTATTACACAGGGAAAGTTCATGCATAAAAGCGAGCTTTGAAGTATATGGGAGAGAAAGTTGAAAATTGATTTTGAAAAACTAAGTCCTATGATGCAGAATTATATTCGCACCAAGGATGAATATAAAGACTGTATATTATTCTACAGACTTGGGGATTTTTATGAGATGTTCTTTGAGGATGCAAAAGTTGCATCCAAAGAGCTTGAACTTACACTTACTGGAAAAGCCTGCGGACTTGAGGAGAGAGCTCCCATGTGCGGAGTTCCTCATCATGCTGTAGACAGCTATTTGAGTAAGCTTGTAAACAGAGGATATAAGGTCGCAATATGCGAGCAGCTCGAGGATCCGAAGGAAGCAAAGGGTATCGTGAAAAGAGATGTAACAAGGGTTGTTACTCCCGGTACCAATCTTAATATGCAGGCTCTTGACGAATCAAAGAACAACTATCTGATGTGTGTTTTTTATTCGGATGATAAAAGTGGTATTGCTTTTGCCGATGTTACTACAGGAGATTTTTATCTTACCGAAGTGGATCAGCTTAAGGACATCCTTGATGAAATTCAGAAGTATCAACCCTCAGAGCTTATCTGTAATGATGCCTTTCTTGTAAGCGGGGTTGATATAGAGAACCTGAAGGACAGAAGTAATCTGGTAATCAATCCTCTAGATCCCAGATATTTTGATGAGGAAACGGATAAGCAGGTGCTTATGAAGCACTTTAAGGTGGGTTCTCTTTCAGGACTTGGAATCACGGATTTTCCCAGCGGCATATTATCCGCAGGGGCAATTTTGAAATATCTGACAGAGCTTCAAAAGGATGATCTTTCAAATATAATTCATATTTATCCTTATCTTACGAGCAAATACATGCTTCTTGATTCTTCTACAAGAAGAAATCTCGAGCTTATTGAAACAATGAGAGATAAGCAGAAGAGAGGAACGCTCCTTTGGGTTCTTGATAAGACCAAGACTGCTATGGGTGCCAGAATGCTGCGCAGCTTTATAGAGCAGCCCCTGATTGACGTTGAAGATATAATCGGAAGACAGAACGCTGTAGAAGCTTTGCTTAAAAATACGATTTCAAGGGATGAGCTTAGAGAGTATCTGGGTCCTATATATGATATGGAACGTCTGATGGCGAAGATAAATTACCATACCGCAAATCCCAGAGATCTTTTGGCGTTTAGAAATTCCCTCAAAATGCTACCCGCGATCAGGATTGTTCTTGAGGAATTGAAAGACACGGCTTCTCTTGCTGAAGTTTACGAACAGATAGATGATCTGCAGGATATATATGAACTAATAGACAAGGCGATTATCGAAGAACCACCGCTTGCAATAAAAGAAGGTGGCATAATAAAAGACGGTTTTGACAGCGATATTGATCATTTCAGAAAAGCTAGTACAGAAGGTAAACAGTGGCTTTCTGATCTTGAGGCAAAAGAACGCGAAAAACTTGATATTAAAAATCTCAGAATAAAATACAGCAATGTTTTCGGGTATTCCTTTGAGGTCACTAATTCCTTTAAAGACAAGGTACCGGATTATTTTATAAGAAAGCAAACACTTACAAATTGTGAGAGATACACAACGCCTGAACTGAAAGAGCTTGAGGACACAATTTTAAATGCTCAGGATAAACTCAATAATCTTGAGTATGAGATGTTTTGTAAGATAAGAGATTCAATATCGCTTGAAATAGAGAGAATACAAAGTACAGCAAAGGGAATAGCTCTTCTTGATGTATATTGTTCCCTGGCTTATGTGGCTGAAAGAAATCATTATGTCAAGCCGGAGCTAAATGATAAAGGAACATTGAAGATTACGGGAGGAAGACATCCAGTAATCGAGCAGATGCTTGACAGAAGCGATCTGTTTATTTCGAACGATACATTTCTCGATGATAAAAAGCACGCTGTTGCGATAATTACCGGCCCCAATATGGCAGGTAAATCAACCTTTATGAGACAGACTGCTCTGATTGTGCTGATGGCTCAGATTGGAAGTTTCGTTCCTGCTGAGTCTGCGCAGATAGGTGTCGTTGACCGTATTTTTACAAGAGTCGGTGCATCCGATGATCTTGGAAGCGGTCAGAGTACCTTCATGGTAGAGATGAATGAAGTTGCTAATATACTTAGAAATGCCACTTCAAAGTCACTTCTTATCCTGGATGAGATAGGAAGAGGGACTTCGACCTATGATGGCTTGTCCATTGCCTGGGCTGTCATAGAGCATATAAGTAACAGGAAATTGCTTGGAGCCAGAACCTTATTTGCAACACATTATCACGAGCTCACAGAACTTGAAGGAAAAATCGGCAATGTAAACAATTACTGCATCGCAGTAAAAGAAAAGGGCGATGACATTGTTTTCCTTCACAAGATTATAAAAGGTGGCGCTGATAAGAGCTATGGTATTCAGGTTGCCCGCCTGGCAGGCATCCCCGATATGGTAATAGACAGGGCAAAGGCTATTGCAGAAGAACTTTCTGACAATGATATAACGGATAAAGTTCAGGGGATTGAGATTAATCAAAAAAATGACAGAAGAAATACGGTAAAACATTATGATTCTGTTGACCTTTCTCAGATGTCACTTTTTGATACTGTTAAAGATGAAGATGTTATAAAGGAATTACAGGAGATTGATATTTCAAATCTTACGCCTATGGATGCCTTAAATACGTTATATAAGCTTCAAAACGAACTGAAAAACAGATGGAAAGGCTTTGCAGGAGACGTGACAAATGGCTAAAATTTTTGAGCTTGATCAGAATACCATAGACCAGATTGCAGCAGGAGAAGTTGTTGAAAGACCTTCAAGCGTAGTAAAAGAGCTTGTTGAAAATGCTATCGATTCAGGTGCTACGTCTATAACAGTGGAAATACATGACGGCGGAACCAAGATGATAAGGGTTACTGACAACGGCTGTGGTATAGACAAAAGTGAAATAAGAAATGCTTTTAAGAGACATGCAACCAGTAAACTCATGAGCATTGATGATATTTACAGGCTGAAATCATTGGGATTTCGTGGTGAAGCTCTCTCGAGTATAGCTGCTGTTTCACAGACAGAGCTCATCACAAAAACTGAAAATGAGTTGATAGGCACAAGGTATTGTGTCAGCGGAGGCAATGAAGAATCTATTGAAGAGATCGGAGCTCCGACAGGTACTACTATTATTGTAAGGGATTTGTTTTTTAATACGCCTGCCAGAAAAAAATTCCTTAAAACAAATCAGACCGAAGGATCCTATGTGGGAGATCTTATGGAACATCTCGCTATGGACAATCCCTCGATTTCATTTCATTTTATAAATAACAGAGATGATAGGTTTACCACCTCGGGAAACGGCGACCTCAAGGAAATTATTTACAGGATATTCGGACGTGATGTGGCAATGTGTCTGGTGCCTATTTCCGTAACAGAAGGCGATTATACCATTGAAGGGTATCTGGGGGAGCCGGCCCTTAACAGATCAAACAGAAATTTTGAAAACTTTTTTGTAAACGGTAGATATATTAAGGATAAGATTATTTCCAAAGCTCTTGAGGAGGGCTATAAGGAATATCTTATGCAGCATAAGTTTCCTTTCTGCGTGGTTCATATACGTATGCGTTCGGAGCTTGTTGATGTGAATGTTCATCCTTCAAAGATGGAAGTGAGATTCAGCAATCAGCCTGCTGTATATGAGTTCATAAGAAAAAGCGTGGCGGTAACTCTTCATGAGCATGAGATGATTCCCGAAGTTTTACGTGATGAAAGGGAAGAAAAAGCTTCTGAAGCAAAAGCTGCAGCAGCACCGGTTCCGGATAAAAATATTTCCGAAAAAAAAGCTGTTGAAGAAAAAGTTCCGGAGCCGTTTGAACAAAGCAGGTTATCTGAGGATAAAAAGCTCAAGGAGGATGAACCCGTTTTTGCAGAGGGGATATCTCCAGAGCCCGTGGTTATCGAAGATAATATGAAATCGCCTGTATGGACCAGGGTTTTTGGCGATCATACTCCGCCCAAATCTGAAGAAGACTCAAAAGCAGCAGGCCCCATTATAAAGAGCTCGGATGCAGTAATTGTTGAAAAAGGCATACAGCTTGATCTTTTTGATGAGAAGATACTGACCAAAGACAACAGGAATGAGTATACGATACTCGGTCAGATTTTTGATACATACTGGATAATTGCATTCAAGGATAAAATGTTTATTGTCGATCAGCATGCAGCTCATGAGAAGGTTAACTATGAGCGCATGATCAAGAGATATGAGAAGAAAGAGACAGTTTCTCAGCTTGTACAGCCGCCTATCATAGTATCACTCACAACGCAGGAGATAGATGTTTTTGAAAAGTATCATTATTCTTTTGAAAAACTCGGATTTAATATAGAGCCCTTTGGTGGGCATGATTATGCGATCCGTGAGGTGCCTGTGGATATATATGGCTGCGAAAATGAGAAGGAGATGTTTACCGAGATACTTGATGAGCTCGCTACTGATAATAATCTTGACAGGACACCGGACGTAATTAATTACAAGATTGCGAGTATGGCATGTAAAGCTTCTGTAAAAGGAAATATGAAAATTTCCCGAATGGAGATGGAAAAGCTTATTGATGAGCTTTTGACACTTGATAATCCATATAACTGTCCGCATGGAAGACCAACGATTATTTCCATGAGCAAGTATGAGATTGAAAAGAAGTTTAAGAGAGTAGTTGATTGATGAAAAGACTTGTAATACTGACAGGTCCGACAGCTGTCGGCAAAACAAAAATATCTATAGAACTTGCCAAACAGCTGGGTGGCGAGATCATATCCGCGGATTCCATGCAGGTTTATAAGGATATGAACATCGGTACGGATAAGATATCAAAAGAGGCAATGCAGGGGATTCCTCATCATCTTATAGATTTTCTTGATCCTGCAGAGGATTTCAATGTTTTTGAATTTCAGAGGCTTGCAAAAGAAGCTATAGAGGATATCACAAACAGAGGAAAGATTCCGATAATTGTCGGTGGTACGGGGTTTTATATTCAGTCTGTTCTTTATGATATCGATTTTTCCGATAATCATGATAGTGATGAGTTAAAGGCGTTTAAGCAGGAGCTGTCTGAATTGGCCCAAGCACCCGAAGGGGTTCATAAACTCTATGAAATGTTAAAGGAAACAGACCCCGAATATGCCAAAAATCTTCATGAGAATAATGTGAAACGCGTTATGAGAGCACTTTGTTTTAATAAGGAAACAGGTATGAAAATCTCTGAACATAACGAAGATCAAAGAGCCAAATCATCACCTTATGATTTTTTCTATTTTGTTCTTACTGACGATAGGGAGATTCTCTATGACAGAATTGAAAAGAGAATCGATAAGATGATGGAAGAAGGTCTTATAGATGAGGTGAGAGCGCTTAAGGAGAAAAATATAGACAGAAAAGCCACATCTATGCAGGCACTTGGTTATAGAGAAATCCTTTCATATCTTGACAATGAAGTTACAAAAGAACGTGCGGTAGAACTATTAAAGCGAAATACAAGACATTTTGCAAAGAGACAGTTGACCTGGTTCAGACGTGAAAAAGATGTATCCTGGGTTGACAAATCCGAGTTTAGGCGCGATGATATGGAAATTGCCAGTGAATTAGTTAGAAGGATTAAAGAAAGATGGAACATATAAATTTGAAAAGTATGTATGAAAGCATGGGCATCCCTTCGGATGTCTATGATTTTTGCGATAAAATCTGGAATGATTTAAAGCCTCGCTTTGAAAAGATCAGGGAAGTATCTGATTTTAATCAGGCTAAGGTTTTGAAAGCAATGCAGGATAATAAGGTTTCGGAAGCCTGTCTCCTCGGAACGACAGGTTACGGCTATAATGATATTGGAAGAGATAAGCTTGAAGCTGTATATGCATCGGTTTTCCATACAGAGGATGCTCTGGTAAGACCGCAGATTACGTGCGGAACCCATGCGCTTGCACTTGCACTAATGAGCAATCTTCGTCCCGGTGATGAGCTTTTGTCACCTGTCGGAAAGCCCTATGATACTCTGGAAGAGGTTATAGGAATACGTCCGTCAAAAGGATCTCTTGCAGAGTATGGAGTAAGTTACAGCCAGGTTGACCTTTTGCCTGATGGATCATTCGATTTTGATGGGATAAAAAAAGCCATTAATGAAAAAACTAAGCTTGTAACTATTCAGAGAAGTAAGGGATATCAGACAAGACCGACACTTTCTGTTGAAAGAATCGGTGAGCTTATCAGCTTCATAAAAGACATAAAAAAAGATGTTATATGCATGGTTGATAATTGCTATGGTGAATTCGTGGAAACGATTGAGCCAACGGATGTAGGTGCAGATATGATTGTCGGATCACTTATTAAGAATCCGGGCGGGGGACTTGCTCCGATAGGAGGCTATATAGCAGGAAAGAGCGAATGCGTTGAAAATGCCGCATACAGACTTACTTCTCCGGGCCTTGGCAAGGAGGTTGGAGCTTCTCTTGGCATACTTCCACAGTTCTACCAGGGATTGTTCCTTGCACCGAATGTTACTGCAAATGCTCTTATGGGTGCTATTTTTGCGGCAAACATTTATGAAAAGCTTGGTTTTTCAGTTTTACCGAATAGTACTGAAGAGCGCTATGACATAATTCAGGCAATTACATTTGGAAAACCCGAACTGCTTACCTCTTTCTGTGAGGGAATACAGGCTGCAGCGCCGGTAGATTCATATGTTACACCGGAGCCCTGGGATATGCCCGGTTATGATTCACAGGTAATAATGGCTGCAGGTGCTTTTGTTTCCGGCAGTTCAATTGAGCTTTCGGCTGATGGACCGCTTCGCGAACCCTACAGTGTATATTTTCAGGGTGGACTCACCTGGCAACATGTCAAATACGGCATTATGAAGACTTTGGCGGTCATGTATGAGAAGGGACTTGTCAAAATCTGAAAAATACCACATTTTATAGAAGCAACGTTGTTGCTCACTTCTCAAATTGTGGTATAATCATTTGAGGTCTGATTATTTTTCATATTAATGTGCCCGAAGAAGCATTGGTATGAAATAATGGATAATAAAAAATCAATAAGTAAAATGCTGAATGAAGATGACGGTATCAAAAGTATGCTTCCCTATGAGAGATTTCTGGAAAAAGGTCCGGAATCACTTACGGATGCAGAGCTTTTGGCGATAATTATCAGAACCGGCACTTCACAGCGAACACCAATGGAAATTGGCAATTATGTGCTCTCAATGAGTGAGAAGTATGGGAAAGGGATTTCGGGAATAAGATATCTGACCATGAAGGACCTCTTGCAGATCCCGGGAATAGGTCATGTTAAAGCTGTAAAGCTTATGTGTATTGCTGAGATTTCAAACAGAATTGCCAGGAGCAAGGCGAAGATGCGCCTTGATTTTAACGATCCGGGAACTGTGGCCGGTTACTACATGGAAAAAATGTGTAACTTCAGACGTGAACATTCCGTAGTAGCCTGTCTCAATAACCAGAATGAACTCATTTGTGAGTTTGAACTCTCGGTTGGTACGGTTAATTCCGCGCCGCTGTCACCAAGAGAAGTCTTTATATACGCAATCAAAAATAATGCGGTTAAGATTATTCTTTTGCATAATCATCCGGGAGGGGATCCGACTCCTTCATATTCGGATATTAAGCTTACGGAAGAGTTAAAAGAAGCAGGTATCCTTTTGGATATTAAGCTTTTGGATCATATTATTATCGGTGATCACACATATTTCAGCTTTACAGAAAATAATGTTATGTAATTTAGGAGGCTTATATTTTGGGCAACAATACTTTTGGTATCGATCTTGGAACAAGCAATATCAAAATCTACAATAAGGCAACAGATGCTGTAACTGTAGAGAAGAATCTTATTGCAGTTGAGAATAAGACATCAATTCTTGCTTACGGTGATTCTGCATATGATATGTATGAGAAGGCACCGAGTAATATTAAGATTTCTTATCCTTTAAGTAACGGTGTTATTGCTGACATTGAACACATGAAGACTCTTGTAAAGCTCTTTATCACTGATCAGATGAAGGGTGCACTTAAGCCTGTAGATGTTTATATAGCTGTTCCTAAGGATGTAACAGAAGTAGAAAGACGTGCTTTTCATGACCTTATAAGAGAGTCAGGTGTAAAAGCCAAGAAGATCATGATGGTTAAAAAGCCTGTGGCAGACGGACTCGGAATGGGTGTTGATGTCATGAATTCACAGGGTGTACTTGTAGTTAATGTAGGCTATGATACAACCGAGATTTCCATCCTTTCACTTAAGGGCATTGTTATCAGTAAGCTGATCAAGGTTGGCGGTAAGAAATTTGACGATGCCATCAGAAATGTAATCCGTAAGGAGTTCTCACTTATTATCGGTGAGAAGACTTCAGAAAATATAAAGATGTCACTTAAGGATCTTGAGAAGGCAGGTGAAGATGCAGTAGTTTACGGAAGAGATATCGTAACAGGCCTTCCGGTTGAGAGATCAATTCCTACAGATCTTATAGATCAGTCACTGATTGAGAGCTTTGATCAGATTCTTGACAATATTAAGGCTACACTTGAGCGCACTCCTCCGGAGCTTGCCGCAGATATCTTCAAGAACGGCTTATATCTTACAGGTGGTGCTTCACAGGTATGCCACCTTGCACAGAGACTGTCAAACGGTGTCGGACTTAATGTAAACCTTGCGGAGAATCCGCTCAGTTCCGTTGCCATAGGTCTCGGTAAGATTATTAAGGATGATCAGTATAAGGCTCTTGCTTACTCAGTTGAAGAGGATGTATAAATGAGTCCTATCATTAAAAGAGGGGGAGATAAATTTACACTTCCAAGTAAATATCTCCTCTTTATTTTAACAATTTTATGTGTTGGACTTATCATAATTACGTTCAATACTAATGTTTTTAATCGTTCAGTTAACTCCTTTGCCGGAACAGCTGTTATTCCTTTTCAAAAAGGTATTACTACTGTAGGCGTCTGGATGAAGAGTACTGCTGACAATCTTGAAAGTATACGAGCTCTTCAGAAGGAAAATCAGGATCTGAAATCCCAGATTGAGCAGCTTACAATTGAGAATACCCATCTTGAGCAGGATAAATATGAACTGATAAAGCTGCGCGAATTGTATGAACTTGATGCACAGTATTCCGATTATAAAAAAATCGGAGCAAGAATAATAGCTAAGGATGCCGGCAACTGGTATCATTCCTTTGTTATTGATAAGGGATCTGATGTAGGCGTTGAAGTTGACATGAATGTAATTGCCGGCGGCGGTCTAGTCGGTAGAGTTACCGATGTTGGTCCTGACTGGGCTAAGGTTCAGACCATTATCGCTGATAATTCTTCTGTCAGTTGTACGGTTCTTTCGGCATCTGAAAATCTTATCGCTACAGGAGACCTTGAGTTATATAACGAAGGTCAGATTGCTTTTTCCAAGCTTGTTGACGAGGCTGACAAGGTCAGTGTCGGTGATAAGGTAGTTACTTCAAATATCAGTGATAAATACCTGCCCGGAGTTTTGGTCGGATATATCTCTACAATAGAAGAAGATTCAAATAATCTGACAAAATCCGGTAAGATTACGCCGGTAGTTCAATTTGAATACATGAATGAAGTTCTTGTTGTCATGGAACTGAAAAATACCGGGGAATAATATTGTTTTTATGCGAAGATTATTATTTATTTTTTTATCTATTTTAATAAGCTTCATAATGCAGACAACCGTATTCAGGGTGCTGGATTTCAGCGGAATTGTACCTAATCTGATGATCATCCTGACTTCTTCTTATGCTTTCATGCGTGGGGATAAGAGTGGAATGGTTGTTGGTATGTTCTGTGGATTGTTGGTGGATATTTTCTTTGGTACCTATCTGGGCTTTTATGCTCTTATCTATATGTATATAGGTTTTATTATCGGGAAGTTCAATAAGATATTTTTCCCCGAAAATATTCTCCTTCCTTTGGCACTAATAGTTTCTTCGGACTTTTTGTTCGGATTTATCTGTTATGTGCTTCTGTTTATGTTCAGAAACAAATTCAATATTACATATTACACAATAAACGTGATTTTGCCCGAGGTTGTATATACAGCTTTGGTGGCAGTATTTATTTATCCTGTTCTTATCAAGATAAATTCCTATCTGGAAGATATTGAACAAAGGAGCGCAAAGAAATTTGTTTAGTAAGATAAAGGAAGTTTTTGTCAATTTCATAACGTCACGTCTTGTCATGATATCTGCCCTGATGATACTTGCGTCTGCAGGGCTTATTTACAGACTTTTCTTTTTGCAAATCGTAAAAGGTGAAACCTACCAGGATTCATTCCAGTTAAAGATCATGAAGGAAAAGTCTATTTCTGCAGCCAGAGGTAATATCTACGACCGAAACGGCAATCTTCTTGCATATAATCAGCTTTCAAATTCTGTTATGATCGAGGATGTATATGAATCGGGGTCAGGTAAAAACGCTGCAATCAATGAGACGATAAATAAGACAATCGATATCGTCGAAAAAGACGGTGATACCGTTGATACTGATTTCAATATTCAACTGAGCAGTTCAAATAATTTTGAGTTTACTGTAGAAGATAAGGCTCTGCTCCGTTTTCTTGCTGACGTGTACGGCAGAACAAGCACAAATGATTTAAAATACGAAGAAAGGTCCAAGACAGCAAGTGAGGTAGTGGATGATCTTTGTACTAAATTCGGTATAGGTGATTATTCTGAACCGGGAAATAAGAAGAGTTTTGTTCCCGGAATGGGTTATACCAAAGACAGGATGCTCAAGGTTATAGTCGTAAGATATAAGATGTACTCTAACAGTTATCAGAAGTATATTAATACGACCATTGCAACGAGTGTCAGCGATAAGACAGTTGCGGATATCATGGAGAATGCAAATATCCTTGAGGGTGTATCCATTGAAGAAAATACAGCCCGTGTATATGTTGATTCCGAGTATTTTTCTCAGATTATCGGTTATACCGGAAAGGTTTCCGACACCGAACTTGCTGAATTACAGGCTGTAAATCCGTCTTATAATTCAAATGACACAGTCGGTAAATCAGGAATTGAGCAGTCAATGGAACATGTACTGCAGGGTACAAAGGGTAGTGAGACAGTATATGTAGATAACACAGGTAAGGTTATAGAAACCAGTAGTTATATAGATTCGACTGCAGGAAGTGATGTATATCTGACCATTGATAAAGATCTGCAGGAAGCATGCTACAACATAATCGAGCAATCGCTTGCCGGCATTTTGATTTCAAAGATTCAGAATATCAAATTCTTTACTATGGGTGAAAATCAAAAGGCCAGTGAAATACAGATACCGATTTATGATGTATATTTTGCGCTTTTTGATAACCATGTAATAAATTTAAAGCATATGGAAAGCTCTGAAGCCGGGCCTTCAGAGATGTTAGTTCATGAGAGCTTTTTGACCAAAAAAAAGCAGGTAAACGAAGGCCTAAGAAGTGAGTTTATGGAACTGAACACTCCGTATAATCAGCTTACGAAGGAGTATCAGGTTTACATGAGTTATATAGCAAATAAGCTATATAATAATGGGGTTATTGATTCCGAAAAGGTCGATAAGGAAGATAAAACTTATGTAGCATGGACTACAGAAGAAACAATTTCGCTTTCGGATTATATCAGATACTGCATTTCAGCAAACTGGATCGATGTAACGGTTCTTGATCTTGAGAGCCAGTATGTGGATTCGCAGGAGATCTTTAACACTATTGTAGAATATATTTTCAATGATATTTCTGAGGATGATGAGTTTAATAAAAAGCTTTACAAGTATCTTCTTCAGGATGATCTGATAAGCGGAAATGCTGTTTGCAATATACTGCTTGAGCAGGGAGTAGTAGAGCTACCTGAAGAAGAGCTTTCGCAGTGGCTTGCGGGCTCAGAATCTCCGTATACTTTTATGGTAAACAGAATATCAAACCTGGATATTACTCCCGCACAGCTTGCACTTGATCCATGTACCGGATCAATGGTTGTTACGGATGTCAATAACGGAGATGTTTTGGCTCTTGTGTCATATCCCGGATATGATAATAATAAAATGGCTAACGGCGTTGATTCAGAGTATTACGCAAAGCTTAGAAGCGATCAGTCTTCACCGCTTCTTAATTATGCAACGATGCAAAGAACCGCGCCTGGTTCTACCTTTAAGATGGTATCGGCAACGGCAGGTCTGATGGAGGGAGTCATAGATTTAAGCTCCACAATCACCTGTACCGGTGTATTTGATAAGCTTGATAATACAAATCCCGCACACTGCTGGATTTATCCGGCATCACACGGGTCACTCGATGTTACCGGAGGAATAAGAAATTCCTGTAACTCTTTCTTTTTTGAGGTCGGTTACAGACTTAGTCTTGTGGGCGAAAACTATAAATCCGAAGTGGGTCTTGAAAAGCTTGCTAAATATGCAGATCTCTATGGTTTAAGTGAGACTACCGGCATTGAGATTACTGAATATGATCCGATTGTTTCCGACATTGACTCGACTCGTTCCGCAATCGGTCAGGGTACCAACTCATTTACAACAGTAGGTCTTGCAAGATATATAACCGCTGTTGCCAATAGCGGTACATGTTATAACCTTACTCTGGTTAAGAAGACTTCTGATTCAAACGGAAATCTTCTTGAAGAGCATGGAGCGACTGTAAGAAATCATATAGATATGGATTCTTCTTTCTGGAATGCCATACACATGGGCATGCGTCAGGTTGTAGAGGACAAGCCTTATTTTGATGATCTGGCAGTAAATGTTGCAGGTAAGACGGGTACTGCCGAGGAATCAAAGAAACGAGCAAACCATGCACTTTTTGTATGCTATGCTCCTTATGAGAAGCCTGAAATATCCATAGCTACCAGAATAGCTTTCGGATATTCTTCAAGTTATGCCGCTCAGATAACCAAGAAGGCTCTTGCATATTACTTCGGGCTTGCACAGCCGGAAGAGGTGCAGAGCGGAACAGCGCAAGAACTGCAAGGTGGAGAAGCAAATGCGGACTGAGACATTTTGGGAAAAACTAAAAAGCTATCATATATTTGATTATGATTTTAAGCTTGTTATGATGCTTATAGCACTTTCATGCATAGGCGTAATGGCTGTGGGAAGTGCGGATCCATCTTATAAAAAGAAGCAGATTGTGGGTATAGTTTTGGGGGTATTTATGATGATTTTCATATCCCTGCTTGATTACATTTTTATTTGTAAGTTTTATGCAATTTACTATATCCTGAATCTGGTTGTTTTATCACTGGTGTTTACACCTTTGAGCCATTCAGTAAAAGGTGCTACAAGATGGATTACTGTACTTGGAGTACAGTTTCAGCCCTCTGAAGCATCCAAAATATTATTGATTTTATTTTTTTCAGCGTTCATAATGAAATATAAGGATAAAGTCAAAAAGATATACTTTATTTTTATTTGTCTTGGGCTTTTGGCACCGCCGCTTATCATGATTGTACTGCAGCCTGATCTTTCCACGACAATTATGTTAACAGTTATTATTTGTTGCATATTGTTCTCAGCCGGCATAAATATAAAATTTGTGATAACGGTTCTTGCTATTTCAATTCCGACAGCCTTACTTGTTATTTTTGATGCGCTTGCGGATAAGAGTGTGATTTTGCGTGATTATCAGCAAAGGCGTGTTTTGGCGTGGCTTCATCCGGAAGATTTTGCTTCATCGGATGCTTATCAGACCCTTAATTCTATTATGGCTATAGGCTCCGGTCAGCTATTAGGAAAAGGTTACAACACTAACGAGATTAGTTCTGTTTTGAACGGTGGTTTCGTTTCCGAGTCTCAGACGGACTTTATTTTTACTGTAGTCGGAGAAGAATTCGGGTTTATAGGTGGATGTGCGGTTATTGTTTTGATTCTTCTTATTGCTCTTGAATGCATGGTTATAGCCGGTAGAGCAAAGGATCTAACAGGGCAGCTTATAGCTACAGGTATGGGGGCCTGGATAGGATTTCAGGGATTTCTTAATATTGGTGTTGCTACAGGAGCACTACCGAATACAGGAATTCCGCTGCCTTTTGTCAGCGCAGGACTAACATCTATTGTCAGCTGCTTTGCGGGTATGGGGTTTGTACTTAATGTACGACTGCAAGGCAAAAAATACTTTTAAGTTGGGGAAGGGGATTACCAATGAATATTGCTTTTATAGCTCATGATGCAAAAAAGAAATTAATGCAGAACTTCTGTATTGCTTACAGAGGTATTTTATCCAAGCATGATCTTTATGCGACTGGAACTACGGGAAGACTTATTGAAGAGGTCACAAATCTGAATATACACAAATATCTGGCAGGACATCTTGGCGGATCTCAGCAGATTGGCGCTGCAATTGAAGCAAACGAGATAGATCTTGTTGTTTTCCTTCGTGATCCTCTTACACAGAAGGTTCATGAGCCTGATGTAAATAATGTAATGAGATTATGTGATATGCATAATATTCCGATTGCAACAAACCTTGCTACAGCTGAATTATTAATCAAATCTTTGGACAGGGGAGATCTTGAGTGGCGTGAGATGTATAAATAAATTGAAGAGACATTTTAGCATGCTTTGTCTTGCGCTTGTTTTTTCTGTTTTTTTATGCGGTTGTGCTGACAAAGAGTTTGCTTTTCCATATAAAATTGCATCAACTGAGTATAATGAATTCGGAGTTGTTGTCATGAAGAGCTTTGCCGCTGATCTCTGTGTCGCAAACGGAGATATTGGTGATTCGCTTACATTAAGCGATAATACCTGCTGCGGTCTTTTTGATTTGAACAATAAAAAGACTTTGTATTGCAAAAATGCACAGCTTCAGATTGATCCTGCATCACTGACAAAGGTGATGACTGCGATAGTTGCTCTTAAAAACGGTTCTCTTGATCAACTTTTAATTGCTGATTCTGATGTATATGTAACTGAGGATGGCGCTCAAAAGGTTAACCTTAAAGAAGGTGATTCCATGACTTTGGAGCAGGCTCTTCATTTACTTCTTATTTATTCGGCAAATGATATAGCGATGCTCATTGCAAAGAATATCTCCGGCAGCGTGGATGCTTTTGTTGAACAGATGAATGCCGAGGCTAAGGCAATCGGTGCAACTCATACTCATTTTATGAATCCCAACGGATTAACTGCCGATGATCATTATACATGTGTATATGACATGTATCTTATGTTCAATGAAGCATTAAAATACGACAAATTTAATGAAATTATCAGAATGTCGGCATATTCTACGCAGTACAACCAGGCTTCCGGTGATCTCAAGGATATTGAGGTAAAAAATACGAACGGCTATATCAACGGTAATTATGAGATGCCTGCCGGAATTACTGTTCTTGGGGGAAAGACAGGAACTACAAATGCCGCGGGTCATTGCCTGATTCAGCTTGCTTCGGATACCTCTGGAAATAATTATATTGCTGTAATTATGCGTGCAGAGGACACCGAAACACTTTATCGTGAAATGTCTGATTTGTTATTGCAGATAACGGGTGCGTAAATTATAATATTATTATTAAAAGAGATAAGCGTTTTAGATAATACCTAAAGCGGTAAAATCGAACATTTCCGAGCCTTATCTCAAAAAAAATAACACACACTGGAGGGTATGGATATGGTTCAATTAATTGTTGGGAATAAGGGAAAGGGCAAGACAAAATGCCTGTTGAACAAGGTCAATACCGAGGTTAAGAACATTTTAGGTAATGTTGTATTTCTTGACAGAAATACAAAGCACATGTTTGAACTTAACAACAAAGTTCGCCTTATTGTAGTTCCGGAATTTATGATTGAGAATTCAGACGAATTTATCGGTTTCGTCAGCGGCGTGATTTCACAGGATCACGATCTTCAGCAAATGTATTTTGATGGTTTCCTCAACATTGCTTGTCTTGAAGGAAAAGATATCACCCCTACAATTGAAAAGCTCGAGCGTTTGAGTGAGAAATTCAATGTTGATTTCGTACTCAGTGTTTCAATGGATGAATCTGAGCTTCCTGAAAGTGTAAAATCAAAGGTTGCAATGGCGCTCTGATTATAAATTTAGAATAGGATATCGATAAGTCGCGGCATTGTCGCGACTTATCTTTAGTTTAAAATATGGTAAAAAAGAAGAAGAACAAGATAACACGATATCCTTCTTTTCTGCATATAAATGTCGGGATTATATTCTTTGCATTTATGATGGTATATGTTGTTATCTGTGTTTTCAGTTATTTCAGTAAAAAGCATATTGTCGGATATGAAGTAAGAGAAGGCTCTCTTTCCTCAAATAATATCTACGAAGCTGTAGCACTTCGGCAGGAAAAGGTTGTTGAAGCATCGAATGCAGGTTATGTAAATTATTTTGCTACAGAGGGTCAAAGGGTTGCAGTTGGAAATCTTGTATACACAGTTGATGAATCGGGCGACCTTCTTGAGTACCTTAAAACTCAGGGTACTGAGCAGGCAGCACTTTCCGATGATGATTTAAGTGAACTTCGTTCTCAGATAGTCAGCTATAGTGAGGACTTTGATCCAAGATCGTTTTCCACTGTGTATGATTTTAAGAGTAGCCTTGATGGTACCGTTCAAAAGCTGGCTAGTGCCAGTGTTCTTCAAAGTATTGAATCACTTAGCGGAAATGCATCGGCCTTGAATAGTATTAATTACTGCTATTCATCGGATACCGGAATAGTTCAGTATTATATTGATGGCTATGAAAATATTGGGCTTGCAGATCTAAGTAAGGACCTTTTGGATAGCACGAAATATGAGAGAAAGCAGCTAATAAGTAATTCTCTTGTCGGTGTTGGGGATCCTGCTTTTAAGCTTTCGATAAATGAAGACTGGATGATAGCTATCAATGAGAATGACCTGGATAAGGTAAAGGCTCTCGCGGAAAGAGAATATGTTAAGGTCAGATTTTTAAAAAATCAGGATGAAGTGTGGGGGAAGGTATCCTATGTAACAAATGATGCAGGTGACACTTTTGTCGGACTTTCATTCACAAACTCGATGATTACTTTTTCAAAAGACAGATTCCTTAATGTTGAGCTGATTACGGAAGAGGAAAAAGGACTTAAAATTCCAAATTCATCAATAGCAGAAAAAAGCTTTTTTGTTATACCGAAGGAATATGTATCCAAAGGTGTTAATAATACTTCGACTGTACTGAGAGATAAGTATGATGAAAACGGTAAGGAATCACCTGAAGTTATAGAGATTGAACTCTATAATGAGAATGATGAAGCTTATTATGTTGATGACGATGTACTTAGAGCCGGAGATTTACTCATTAAGTCGGATTCTCAGGAGAAGTTTACTATCAGTACAAAGGACACGCTTGTTGGCGTATATAATATCAATAAAGGTTATGCTGATTTCAGACAGATAAGTATACTTTATCAAAATGAGGAATATGCTATCGTAAAATCAAATACAAATTATGGATTAAACGTTTATGATTATATTGTTCTGGATGCCTCGACAGTTAAAGGAGACGTTAAGAACCTTGACACTTCGAGCGAAAACTAGCATAATATAATAGTTGTATATATGTATCTATTAATAGGTAATAATTATACCAAATTAGTTACATAGAATTATTTGGGGATTAGGAGTATATCACATGAGTGTAATGGATAAGTTTTTGTCAGCTATGAAGCTGAATGGGGATGATGAAAGTGGTTACTACGATCAGGATGATGATGCTTATTATGATAGCTCGATAGAGCCTATACATAAAGCTAACTCTTTAGGTAAAGATGATCCTTCAATCGAGATAAATGAGGAGAGACTTACAAAGAAACCTGTTGCTGCACCAAGACCTGTTCCATCAAGAAGCAGAGGTGTTGGCGGCATGGAGGTATGTGTTGTTAAACCCACCTCTATAGAGGATGCACGTGAGATTACAGAGACCCTCCTTAATAATCGTACTGTTGTACTTAACCTTGAGGGAATAGATGTTGAACTTGCGCAGAGAATTATTGATTTTACTTCAGGTTCTTGTTTTGCAATAAACGGTAATCTTCAGAAGATTTCCAGATATATATTTATTGTTACACCTGCAAGTGTAGATATATCAGGTGATTTTCAGGATATATTAGGTGGAGCTTATGAGGGCTCACTTGGTAGCATCGGACCTCAGCAGATGTAATTTTATAAATGATTTTTTGAGGCAGAAGCTTTTTGCTTCTGCCTTTTTGTGAGGACTTAAGTATGTCAGAAGTTTTGAATGTACAATATAATAATGAACCATGTTATGACATAGTTTTGGATGACAGCTTTGAAGGATTGGCTGAACGAATATCAGGGCTTGGTTTTTCCGGAAGAAAGATTGCTATAATAACTGATACAAATGTTGAGAAGCTATATGCAGAACAGATAAAGGAGTGCCTGGAGACAGTTTCTCCTACAACAGTTGTATATGCCATTCCGGCAGGTGAAGAGAACAAAAATCTTTCAGAGATTGAAAAAATATATCAGGTACTTATTGATAACCATTTTGACAGGCATGATCTTATAGTTGCCCTTGGAGGCGGTGTTGTAGGCGATATGGCCGGATACACTGCTGCAACGTATCTCAGGGGTATTGCGTTTATCCAGATTCCTACAACGCTTCTTGCTCAGACGGACAGTAGCATAGGCGGTAAGACAGGAGTTGATTTTAAAGGCTATAAAAATATGGTGGGCGCTTTCTATATGCCTAAACTTGTATATATGAACGTCAGCGTTCTTAATTCTTTACCCGGTGAGCAGTTTGCATCGGGATTTGCAGAGGTTATGAAGCATGGTCTGATAAAAGACTCCGATTTCTACATGTGGTTAATAGATAACATGTATGAGATAGAGGAAAAAGATCCTGAAACGCTCATGTCTATGATCAAAAAGAGCTGTTCAATTAAGAGAGCTGTGGTTGAAAAAGACCCTACTGAAAAAGGTGATAGAGCACTTCTTAATTTTGGACATACAATTGGCCATGCTATAGAAAAATATAAGGACTTTACACTTTTTCATGGAGAATGCGTAGCACTTGGCTGTGTGGCTGCAGCTTTTATTTCCTGGAAGAGGCAGATGCTTTCGATGGAAGAGTATTATGAGATAAGAGACATGTTTGTTCCGTTTGGACTCCCCATTTCAGTAACGGATATTGATGCTGAAAAAGTTATTGAACTCATGCATTCTGATAAAAAAGCAGATGGAAATACAATTAAATTTATCCTTTTGAAAAAAGTTGGAAAAGCTGTCATTGATCCATCTGTTACAGATGATGAGGTTAGAGAAGCATTAAAGGAAATTACCTGGACGGACGACTTTGAATAATATTTGGAGCATTTTATGAATAAGATTACTACAAGAAAAAAAATATGCCTTATTGTTGATTTGATATCAATGATTCTTCTTGTTGCACTTGACCAGTTTACGAAATTCCTTGCGGTCGAAAAGTTGCAGGGGAAGGAATCCTTTGTAATTATAAAAGGGGTACTTGAACTTACATTTTTGAAGAATCATGGTGCCGCTTTCGGAATTCTGCAGAACCAAAAAATATTTTTTGTTATGATTGCGGTAATGATAATTTTGGTTATAGGATATGTTCTTTTTCAGCTTCCCCTTGAAAAGAAATATACTATACTACAGATAATACTGGTAATGATTGCAAGTGGCGCTGCCGGGAATATGATTGACAGAATTAGAAATGAGTATGTTGTTGATTTTATTTCGTTTGTGATTATTAATTTTCCTATTTTTAATGTGGCTGATATATATGTCACTGTTTCCACTATTTTTTTTATTATTCTTTTCCTGTTTTATTATAAGGAGAAGGACTTTGATTTTCTTAGCTTTAAACAGCAGAAAAAGTACAGGGAGTTAAAATGACGGATACTTTTGATAAAGAAAACAGAGTAAAATACATGGCCGGAGAGGATAATGACGGAGAGAGAGTTGATAAAGTTATGAGCTCTCTCTCTGATTCTATGTCCAGAAGTTATATCCAAAAACTCATAAAGGATCAGAAAGTTTTTGTCAACGGAAAACCTGTGAAAGCAAGTTTTTCTGTATCTGAGGGCGATATACTTGAAATGGAGATTCCAAAGTCCATTATTCCCGATATTGAGCCGGAAAACATACCGCTTGAAATAATATATGAAGACAAGGACGTTCTTGTTGTAAATAAACCGAAAGATATGGTTGTTCATCCTGCAGCCGGACACTATACAGGGACTCTTGTTAATGCACTTATGTATTACCTTGGAGATGATCTTTCCGGAATTAACGGCGTGATGAGACCCGGTATTGTTCACAGAATAGATAAGGATACTACGGGATCTGTAATAATATGCAAAAATGATATTGCGCACAGGGCTATTGCTGATCAATTAAAAGAACACAGCATCAATCGTGTATATCATGCTTTGTGTCACGGGATTATTAAAGATGATGAGGGGACAATCACAGGTAATATAGGAAGATCTGTATCTGACCGAAAAAAGATGAGTATAGTACCTGAGGGACAGGGAAAAACAGCAGTTACTCATTATAAAGTTTTAAAGCGTTTTGAAAAGGACAAAATGACATATGTTGAATGTCATCTTGAAACAGGAAGAACTCATCAGATAAGGGTTCATATGGCGCATATAGGACACCCTTTATTGGGAGATACTGTATATGGGCCATCCTTTAAAAGCAAATTCAAGCTTCAGGGACAATGTCTTCATGCTAAAACACTTGGATTCAAGCATCCTGTGTCCGGAGATTATATTGAAACCGATGCGCCATTGCCGGATTATTTTCAGCATCTGCTTGAAATATTAAGCTGAATTTCCCACTTTTTTCTTAATTACCGACATACAATTATGGTATAATGTATTCAAATATATGAAATCTTTTAAATGGAGGTTTTATTATGAATACAATCATAACAATAGGCAGACAATTTGGTTCAGGCGGACGTGAAATTGGTATAAAGGTAGCTGAACGCTTCGGTATTAAGTGTTATGATAAAGAACTTTTGACCAGAGCGGCTTCTGAGAGTGGCTTTGCGCAGGAAATGATTCAGGATCACGATGAGAGGCCGACCACATCATTCCTATATAATCTTGTCATGGATACGTATTCATTTGGATATAATTCTTCCAGTTTTGTTGACATGCCTATCAGCCATAAGATTTTTCTTGCACAATTTGATACCATCAAGAAAATTGCTGACGAAGGCCCTTGCGTAATTGTTGGAAGATGTGCCGATTATGCGCTTTCGGAGTATAAAAACGTTTTAAATATCTTTATACACGGTGATGAGGATGATAAGATTGCCCGTCTGATGGAGCGATATCCGGATGTTACCAATAAAGATAAAGCACTCGAGATGATGCTTAAAAAAGATAAACAGAGACAGAGTTACTATAATTATTATTCCTCAAAGAAATGGGGAAGATCCGATACTTATGATCTTACAATAAACAGTAGCGTTCTGGGTATAGATGGCACAGTTGATCTGATTTGTCAGTTTGTTGAGGATTTTGAAAACAGAGACTAACCGGTTTAATCTTATTTTACAGACTTAAGAAAGGATTAAAGGAGCAGACTTTTTGCTGTTTGCTCCTTTTTGATATCAAAATATGGCTTACAATTTTTTCGCTATTATCTCCAGGATGAAATATATCGAAAGATGGGCGCTTATGCGTAACTCAAGACAGGAGAATCTATGCGAACACTCCCTTGAAGTTGCTATGATTGCGCATGCTCTTTGCGTTATTGGAAATGTAAGATATGGAAGAAATCTAAATGCGGAGAAGGCGGCTCTGATAGGGCTTTATCATGATGCTTCGGAGATTATTACCGGTGATATGCCGACTCCGGTAAAATATTACAATGAAGAGCTTAAGACCGCATATAAACAGGTAGAAGCAATTGCTGATGTGCAGCTCTTACATAAGCTTCCTGAAGACCTCCAGCCATCATTTGAGAAGATATTTAAAACTCAGGAAGGCGAAGATGAGCTTTATATGAGAAAGCTTGTAAAAGCCGCAGATAAACTATCTGCATTTATTAAATGTATTGAGGAAAAGAATGCGGGTAACAGTGAATTCAGGACGGCTGAAAAGAGCACACTGAAATCTCTGAATAAATTAAAAAGAGAATTACCGGAGGTCTTGGATTTCATGGATGATTTCCTCGAGCCTTATGGTAAAACGCTTGATGAGCTTTCATAATTGTATAATATTCATCAATATACTTGTCTTATCTTAATATGAGGGATGTTTAATGACTTATTTCACATGTTTTTTTCTTGATGCGGAAAAGGATATAATTGTAAGTCTCTATAAGGACTTGGACAGACTTTATTATGTATTGTCCACTCCGAATCATCATACAGGGAACCTGATCAGGAATCTTGCATCAATATGCAAATTGCCTCTTACTCAAAATGAGGAAGG
This sequence comes from Butyrivibrio sp. ob235, assembly GCF_900109475.1. Classification (NCBI taxonomy): domain Bacteria; kingdom Bacillati; phylum Bacillota; class Clostridia; order Lachnospirales; family Lachnospiraceae; genus Butyrivibrio; species Butyrivibrio sp. ob235. Next base: position 277,963 of record NZ_FOBE01000001.1, on the reverse strand, counting down.
TTTATTTGTCATTGAGGGTGAAGTTCCGTGCTTTGTAGATGCAGATAACTGTGAGTCTTATATTTTCAGCCTTGGAGACATTGAAATTGCCGATATTTTCCCTGATGGCCGTGTTGATTTAAAGGCTACAATTCCGGCTATAGCCAAGACTCTCATGAGTCAGACAAAAAACTACCAGCTTGATCTTTCTAAAACAATTTTCAAAACCTATGTAAATAAAGAACTTAAATTCAGGGCTGATCTTCACACACATATGAATGGCAATCTGCCCGGGGATATCTTAATTGCACTGGGAATTTACCATCAGATAAGATACCCTTTGTATTATGTAAAAAAGCTTGATTTAAAACTTACCAATGAACAATGGGATAAGTTAAATGCACAAAGAAGTAAAGTTGCAAGGCAGTTTATCTCTTCGGGACTTGAAGGAAAGTACTTGGACAGAAGAATTAATGATAATACTTTTATTAATTTTGCTGATCTTATTTTAAATAACCTTGATAATGCAGAAATGAATATAGTAAAGATACGCGGTTCTCTTGCGGTTATAAAGGATGGACAGGCCGTTTTTACTAATCTTGAGAAGGTTTATCTTTACAGATATGTTTTTTGTAAAGCAAAGGAAAGTGAAGATAAGATCAGATTGGGCAATATAGACCAGATTCCTGATGAGGATGTAAAGGTTCATGTGAAGCAGATGCTAAAGGACAAGGAAAATCCTGATTATACATCAAATACTATTTTTCAGGATAAGCTGCTTTGGATTGCAAGAAACTATAAAAAACAAGGTGTTTGTTATGCGGAAATAAGCGATACGACACTTGTTAAGAAATATGAATCCGTAGAAATGCTCAAGGAAGTCCATGATGTGATGCCTAAGATTTATCAGGAAACAGGCGTAATGATAAGATTTCTTGCTGCTATGAGAAGAATTCCGCTTACAATTGTAAAAGACGCAATAACTCCTGCCGATTATCTTGAACAAAATTTGGAGGTCCTCAGAGGCACATTCCTTGATCCTTATGTTGCAGGCTGCGACTTTGTCGGAGAAGAAATAAACGATATCATCACCCTTAAGCCTGTATTTCGAGAGCTTGTAAAGTTTGCCGCTATTGATCCGTCTTTCGTTATAAGGGTCCATGCAGGAGAAAATGACAGCTTGAAGGATAATATTTCACATAGCATTAATTGTGTTAAGGATTGCCTTCTTCCGGGGCAGTCTATGCCCAGAATGAGGCTTGGACACGGCCTTTATACCTACTCACCACGGTCTAAAAAAGGACGTGAAGTAATAAAACAGCTAAAAGAGAATAATATAGTTCTGGAATTCCAGCTTACAAGTAATGTTCGTCTAAATAACCTGAACTCGCTCAAAGATCATCCGCTTAAGTATTATTTAAAACAGGGAATCAGATGTGTACAGGGTACAGACGGGGCAGCTCTGTACGGTACCAGTTCGATTGATGAACAGCTTTCTTTAAAGAAAATGCTTGAACTTACGGATGATGAACTAAAACTCATGAAAGACGCGGAAACAGGCATAATAGAAGAGGGGCAGATAGCTTATTCCGATAAAAAGGCTGCTTTTATTTCAATGCTGAAAAATCGTGATATGGAGGAATTTTTGCTTGAAAAGATGAAGACTGTAAGAATAACAAAGTCATCTTCAAGAAAAGTAAAAAGATTTGATGCAAATAAAGAGCTTATGGATGAAATTAGTGAAATTACCTGGGATCGTTTTCCTGTTGTTCTTTTGGGTGGCAGTTTTAATACCGAAAAACGTGCAACAAATATCACTCCGGACGGAAAAAAACAACTTGATGCTTTATTAAAATTCATGAATCCCGATGAAGTTTGTTTTATAATAGGCCATAAGCTTTCAGGATATGAAAAATATTTAATTGATCACAATTCAAAAGGATTTAGAATTTATGCCGTAGTTCCTATGCTAATCACAAAGAGTGAACGTGATAAATTAAAGGATGCAGGTGTGTATATACGTGTTTCCCCTGAAGCTGAAGGAATGGGGATATATAAAAGCTTCAATTACGAGATATTTGAACGAAGACCCTCCATGGTAGTTGCCTTTGACGGAAACAGCGCTGCCGCAAATTTGATTCAGGAAGCAAAAAACGGAAAAGGTAAATCCGTAATATTTATTTGGAGTCATTCCAAAACATTAAAGCAAAAGGCAAAATCCTTGCATGGATATGTAAAATACTTTGATAATGAGAATCCTATAGTAAACGAACTAATGCAGCTTCAAAGCGAATTTGGCGATAAGGAATTACATTAAACCGGAATTTTCTGCAATGATATTATTTTATATCTACACACCAGGTCAATTCACAGAACATTCCGCAACACTGTATTTAATCAGTCTAAGAACGTGCCTGTTACGTGTGATATATGCGGACTTGATAGTGATACTATCCTTCAATACTATCGTCCATACATTGATGATTATGAAAGGCATAAAGGGCAGAATTTTAATTTATAAAGTATTCTGGCAAACTAACATACAAAAAATCAAACCTCTATCTCATCAAAGGTATAGAGGTTTTTTGAACAAATACAGGATCCATTTATCATGCCCCTTCCACAATATGTCACTAAGTCAAAACAACATAAAAGTCCTCCTGCCATTACTGCGAAATAATGACAGGAGGGTTAAACTTACTTCTTATTCTTTTCTCTCTTAACTTTTGCATTCTTTGGAAGTCCGGACTTTACAAGAAGCTTCTTGTTCTTCTCAAAGTTCTTGGCTCCGGTCTTAACCTCTATGGTCATGTTCTTCTTTGTTTTCTTAAACGCGCCTTTTCCAACCTTCTTTAGTTTTCCTCTAATTATTACAGTCTTGACTTTCTTACCGTAATTAAAAGCATTCTTGTCGATAGTATTGATGTTTTTGCCTATATCCACTTTTGTTGCCTGCTTGCAGTTTTTAAGGAATCCTTTGCGGATTCTTGTAACTTTGTAGGTCTTACCATTTGATTTTACTGTAGCTGGAACGACTACTGTTTTGAGGCTCTTGCTGTTTACATTTTTGAGGTCTAATTTTGTACCATTAGCCTTTTTGAAGACAAATTGTGAAATCTGTTCATCAGTCTTGCTGTAATTAGTAACTGATATTGTTTTGCCATCAGCATTCTCTTTTGTAACAGTCTTGGATCCATCAGGATTCTGCTGCGTATCACCGGTATTCTTAAGAACCTCTGCCAGGGAAGCCTCAATATCAGTAAGCTTCTTTAGTGTTTCTTCAGATATCTGGCTCTTTTGTTCATCAGTGAGTGCATCATATGCTGCCCTTGCTGCCTCTATCTGCTCTTTATCATTTGCTGTCACTTCGGATGGTGACGGAAGCTTATTAATTAAATCTATGACATTGGCAACGGCTTCATCTTTGTTTTGTTTCTGCTCTTCTATTGTGACTGTAACACAATCAGGTTCAGAATCTGTATGATTATCATCACCTACTACCTTATACCATACGTAATAGGTTCCCGCATTGGTGGCTGTAGGGATGGATGTGGTATATCCGGTTGTCGGGGCAGTGATCGCATCTGTGCCGATGGCATACTGCATCGTGCCGCCTGTTGCTTCGCCCGCCGTTACCAACTCCTGTGCAGTGCCGGTATAAGTCAAGGACTTGGCTGTCGGGCCTTTGGTAACGGTTGGTTTCGACAACATCGCATCAGGGATTGTAATGTTCGCAACACCTGTCGGTGTACCCGAAACTGTTATTTCTGTATCACTGGTTCTGGCAACAGTGATCCCGTTTGTTTCTTTATAAAGATCACTTGTTTCAGGGAACGTACAGCCTTCATTCGCTGTGTAGGTTACGTCTGTCATCGCAGGAACGGTGTTATTCAAAAAGAAAGTATTTGTTATAGAACTCGCTCCACTGGATGTTGCATTTGCGCCTCCGGACAGATTGACAGATGCGAAGGTGACTTTCGACAGGTCAAGCTTTAAAGCGGGGCGGACACCGAACTCAAAAGTGACATAGTCACCATAAACACGGCCGGATCTGCCGTCCACGAACTTCGCTGACCTATCACCGTTGCCGGGCGAGCGGAGCCACCATTCAGAGTAGAATTGTTTGACATTCCCAGGCAGGGTCGCCTCAGCTTCGCTCAGCAGATACAGTTTTCCTCCGGCATCCGTGTTGGTCACGATTGCGTCTGTTACATCCGCAAAATTAGGTTTCCCCTCTCCTGCGGTTCCAGTAACTATTTTCTCTAAATAACCCTTCACGGTCGAGTTGCTGTAATCATTGCTGCTGCCAAACTGCGATTCTCCAAAACTCTCCGCCGCCAGCAACGTTACAGTATCTGCATTCACGGCAGTAGAATTATCTGCTATTATGTACCACTTATAGCCGTTAAAGGTCACCTGCTTGGCGGTTAGTGCCGTCGCGTCTTCACTGCCTATCGGAACAAGATTTGAGTAAGTTTCTGTCGTTGCATACGCCGTCAGGCTCATGCCGGGGAACAGCCCCAGCACCAGCGCAAGGGTGAGCAGGAATCCTAAAAAACGTTTCTTAATTCTCATAAGCTATTATCTCCTTTTTTCTCTTATTTCGCGGCTGTTATGGCCGCCGCAGTACCATTATTCACTTCCCGAAGCGCCCATCTCGTGAGCAAGCTCACTCGATGATGCGGCATTCGCCGCATCTGCGTCCAGCTCGATAAACATCCGATCACAAGCAAGCTTGCATCGTCTGTTTATCTCCCTGTCCTTGGCGCTTCTCATTGCTAACGCACAAAAAACCGCCGAACCTAACAGGGTATACTTACCCCGTCAAGTCCGACGGTTATCCATCACGAATGTAGTATTCAGTTTTAGAGCAAGACAAAAAGGCGCAGTTTACCTTACTGTGCTGTGCTGTGCTGTGCTGTGCTGTGCGAGTGTAGCCCTGTTCCGCATGGCTGTCAAGCCTCCTGTGGTTTATTTTCTGATAAATTTCTTAATTATTTCAAATAAAAGCTTTTTGCTTTTTCTAAACCCCGACATTTATATATAATAATTATCTCAATTAAGTGTAAAGAAACCATTATCCAAGCAATGGTTTTAGATTAAAATTTCATTAAATTATTATTAAATAGTTAATGTCGTACAGACTATGAATGTTTTATGCCCTGTAGATATTGATTACATTTTTATTCTCCATGACAACATATGTAGGAGTTCCCAAAAGATCATATTCATCATAAAATCCCAATCCATTTTTTCGATATTTCCTATCGCGAATAAGAAACTGCATAATTTCAAAGAATCATTCTTCTAAAATCATCTGCTTTAAATATTTATCCTGATCCCTTGAACTGTGAACAATACCGGTAACCTGCACCGCAGCGTGTTCAACATCAATCCAGAAATAAACAAGATAATTTCCAATATTTGTTTTCCTTACTCCTTCCGTTCTCCATGGTTCTTCATCTACAAGAAACCATTTTTCAGGGTTTACTGAAAGATTTTCTAGAAGTTCATCAAATGAATCCATAAGAGTCTCTGCAGCATCAGGATTTTTCAATACAACTGCTATATGCCATGCAATACCTCGAAGCTGTTCTTCCGCCTGCCTGGTCAGTCTAACTTCAAATCTGTTCAACGTGTCCACTCCCTTATATCCTTTTTAATGTCAGAAATAACATCTTTTGCAGGGCGGCTCTCACTATTTTTTGCCTGCGAAAGGCCTCTTTCCATCATAATGTCGAATTCCCTGTCAGTCATTTCATCCCTGGCTACAGGATTAGTAGATAAGTCGAATGTAAAAGGTATTCCCCTTGTTCTTATTATTTTCTTATAAAGTGCATTTATGACTACAGAGCTTGATATACCAAGCTGGCTCAGAATCTCCTCTGCTTCTTCTTTTACTTCAGGCTCAACTCTTGCCAGGATGGTTGCTGTTTTGTTTGCCATACATATCACCTCTCTTTCTGTCTATATTTTAATGTATATCTATTAGATATACAACGGTCAGGTTGAAATTTCATTCTATGTTCATAACTCTTCATGTCAATATCCTTCCAATCCTAGTAATTTTCTATACTTGACGGTGTATGTACTTTTGAGTCAGCGGCTGATTCTTTGACTAAAATATTCCTGTATGTTCTTAAAATCTGCTCAGAACAGGAGGAAAGTATGTCAAAAGTTGTACCAAGGATCAATGATGCAGACAGGGAAAAGATCGCACTTGGAATTGTCAGGAAGCAGCCACTAAAAAAGATAGCTGCCCTGCTGGGAAGGCACCTTACTTCCATAACCAATGAGATCAAGAAACACCGCGTATTTGTCAGGGGAAGCTACTATGCAGGCAATGACTGCAGGTATGCGCAGGGCTGTGACAAAAGGCATGTATGCGGTGATCCCGACTGCAAAATGTACTGCTACACATGTCCGAAAAGCTGTCATGATTTCTGCCCCGAATATGTCCCCCATAAATGCAGGAATTATGAAAAGCCACCATACGTTTGCAATGCCTGTGATAACCGCTAACCAGCAGGACTGCCTACAAATACATCGACATGGGCATTCTTGATGTCAGGAATATAGACCTCCGCCGTCAGGCAGGCTATAAGCACCGCCGGAAGAAAAAAGAAGAATCCGGCATCCTTACCCAGGCTTACAGACAGAACCGTTCATATGACGATTTCAAGGCATATATGGAAGACAAGTCTGATTCAAGGGTATTCGAGATGGACACGGTAAAAGGAAAGCGCGGATACGGAAAGGTAATGCTGACTATGCTGTTCAGGAAAAACTCAGTAATGATCATTTTTCTTATGCCTGACTGCAGGGCTGAATCCGTGATCTACTGGTTCAACTATCTTGAGACGGGTCTCGGTAAGGAAGTATTCCACCACCTGTTCGAGATAGGACTTACAGACAATGGCAGCGAGTTCAAGAGGGTCAATGAGCTAGAGTTTTCATCGGACAATACCATCCGAACCAGTATGTTTTACTGCGATCCGATGCAGTCTGGCCAGAAAGGTCGCCTGGAAAAGAACCATGAATATATCCGTTATGTAATCCCCAAAGGTACTTCACTTAATCAGTATACGCAGGAAGACATGACGCTTCTTGCCAACCACATCAACAGTACAAAGAGACCAGGACTCGGGAACAGAACTCCCTACGAGCTTATTACCGATGATGATGAAGACATGCATAAGCTCATGAAGCTGCTGGATTTATCTCCCATTCCTTCAGATGAAGTAAATCTTACAAAAAGCTTATTGAAAAAGTAACTGATACATGGCAAACCATCTTGAGCAGAACAGGACATACAGAAGTTTTTCGTTTCTTATTTTCCATAAAAGGCTTATTCAAGGTGTTTTAAGAAGTTGTCACAGTATAACAAACAGTTTTAGAAAGGACAAAAGCTATGTCAAAAAGGAAAAAATTCAACATACATGACCTGTATCCTGCAGACTACCATTTCGACTGGGAAGCATTTGAAAAGGATCCTGATGGGTACAGGTTTACAGAAGCGGATTATGCGTACTCCAACGCGATGGATCTTGAGAGGTATGAGTCGGAAGTACAGATGACTCCCTATGAAAAGCGGGCTGTCCGTAAATGGGTAATAGATGGGCACAGCCCCTACGAGAATCCGGGTTCAAGATATTTATGCATGACCGGCTCTGAACCCTATGATTTTCTCGATGTATATCGCATGGACCGTGAGATACAGAAAGACATGAAGGGAATGAATAAGGAACAGCAGAGAGCCTATCTCATGGAGTACATGGGATGGACGGATGATATTCCGGCTCCGGATATGGATGATGATTCTACTGGTTTCATGCCGGCAGATCCGGATGAAGAAAGACCTTTTGAATAAAAAGGCATAACCACATTTACCGTTGGGCTGGATTATGGAAAATATACTGCCGCAGACAGTAAAAAGCTGCATGTATCTTATATAACATCAATATTTATTCGTAATTACATACATTCGTGATAACGAAGGGTCTCGTTAACTTTTTCAATGAAGTCGCGAAACCTCTGTTAAGTTCGCACATCTTTAGGAGGTCTGTTGTCGAAATAGCGCCAATTCTCTACATTCTCTTTTTTATCGTTCGCATAAAAAGAGACCTTTTTGACGGTATTTCGTAATATAACATCAAAAAGGTCGCGTTGAGTTTTTCATTCAAGCTTATTGGGATTTATTCACCGAAATCCATAAGTCCTTCGGTTTCATCAGTTACAACTTCTTCATCTTCAAGTTCTGCAGCTGATGGTGTCGGAATAAATTCTGAAATATATGCATCCTGCGGTAATCCTGCAAGCATTGCCGGAAGGTTTAATATAATTCCGTCCATATTATATGGCAAAGGAAGTCCTACCTGAATCTTGGAGGTTTTACCATCTTTTTCTTTGGTTACAAGAAGCTGCATATTGAAGTTTTGTCCCATGGTATCAACCATACCACGTTCGCCCTCTTTAATAGATGCTACCTTTTCGCCGTTTACGAGGACATCTATCTTATAAGGAACTTCGTCTATTGTTTTTCCACCATATTCAAGTGGTTTATTATCAAAATATACTGTATGTCCTCTGCCGATTATAAACATGGCTGCTGCAATCAGGACGAGGACTACAAGAGCTATAATGCGATATATCAGGACTTTTTTCTTTGATTTATCCATTTACTTCCTCCTCCTGAGACAAAGCAAGCTGCTGGCTCTCTTTTGATTTATTCTTTCTCTTATTTGTCTCATACATTATAAGTGCAACTGTAATAACCGCATAGGAAACAAATACGCGGAAATATTCTCCTATCATGGAATCGCCTGTAATAACAGTTCCAGCCTTAGGAGCAACGATAAACATTGTGTGGAAAAGTATTATTCCAAGGAATACATTTCCGATAGATGCTTTATCTACAGAAGCACCTCCGACAAGGAGTGCTGCAATACAGAACATACCAATCTGTGAATGTGAGCTGTAGGTTGCAATATTACCCATATTCTGGAGATAGATGATCATACCAATGCCTGCAAATACTGTTGAAAGAACCATTGATATAATTCTGGTACGCTCAACATCTATTCCGGCATCTCTTGCTACTTCCATATCCTGTCCGACTGCTCTCATATCCTGACCAAGCTTAGTCTTTCTGAACCAGATGATAACAAGGCATAATAAAAACACGATAATGAAAGTTGCGACAGGAATCTTTACTCCTGCAATGGTAAGAGGAATAAGGTTATCAAGCTTTTGTCTCATGGATAAAAGAGATACTGTGTTTCTGACACCATAACCTCTGGGAAGCTTGATTGTACCATGCTTAATTGGAATAACAGGTCCCATAAGGTAAAGTACAACAAGCTGGTAAATACCGTTGATAAAGAAACTTATAATATAACTCGTGATCATCTCACGGCCTTTAGCCATATTGAGCACTTTTCCGCAAAAAAGACCAAGCAGTGCAGAAATCGGGATTGAAATGATCATGGCAAGTACCATACCGGGGATTCCGACAATCTGCCAATCACATACAAGTATAAGACCAATCTCTCCTGCCATAGCTCCAAGAGTCATTGAAAAGTTAAGACCCATTCCGGCCATAATCGGAATAAGAAGGCTAAGGATCAAAAATGCATTTCTTCCCATTCTTGTAACAATCTCATTTGCCAGATAACTCGGAGAAAGTCCTGAAATCGGTGCACATACCGCACATATAAGAAGAAACATAAGAGGTACTGAAAACCTTCTGAGGTAATCGCCTAAACTATTTTTACTCATTTTGCTCCCTCCGTTTTTCTTGTAAGTGCATACAGAATCATACCGTTGGAAACAATTATTCTGATAACCTCACTCATATCAAGATGAATCATATTGTTCATTACTGTAGGTGTCATTGTTACAATACCCTGGAAAAGGATTGTTCCGATAATAACGTTCATAATTGAAGCTTTATTTACGGATGCGCCACCTATAAGGATTGCGGATACAGCAGGAAGTGCCATATAAAAAGGTGCCATATAGAGCTGAATAAAGCCAAATCCCTGCTCATAAACAAGAATACCTATAGCTGCAAGCCAGGTGGACATTACAACGGAAATAAGTCTTATTTTGTTTACATTAATTCCTGCAGATCTGGCAAATTCAGGATTTGAACCCACTGCAGTCATCGCGGTTCCTGTCTTTGTATGAAGGAAAGCCCACATAAGGAAAGCAAGAAGCGCAAAGAAAATAAGGGCTCCCGTAGGTATTGAAAGATTACCTATATTGATCTGAAGAATCTTTGCAAGAGCCTGAGTATAGTAACCTTCAAGGGAAATTGTAGTTCTGAGACCTTTGCCTGCCATACCCCATACCATGTTGGGACTGTGGTAAGGAAGAAGAAGCCACATCATACACATAAGAGAAACTGATGAAAATCCAACATATGTTGCAATCATCATCTCTCCACCCTTAATTTTGTTAAGTAGCCAACCGTAAACACTTCCGAATACCAGAGCAAAGGGTGTTGCAAGAAGAATCGCCATGAAGAATGACATAGTTCCTGTAAAACCAAGCTCTATTGAAAGAGTTGCACCTAAAAGGCCGGAAATAATTCCAAGAGGAAGGCCGAAATTCAGTCCGCAACCGGAATGAACCATAGGTACCATTGCCAGTACAAGAATTCCGTTCCAGCTAAAGCGGTTAATAATATTTGAAATCTGTGTGGGTAGATCAGCTCCCACAAAGGGCGAAACAACAAGTAAAAGTACAAGGAAACCGGTAATAATAAGTCTCGGAAGGCCGAAATCCTTGGCTATGCTTCTTGCCCTATCTTTAAATGTGATCGTAGTTGTCTGTTCACTCATCACGTATTACTCCTTAACAGTTTTGCAGCATAAGCTCGCCGAATTTTTCAAGCTGTTCACCTGCAGGGAGTATACCTGCAACCTTTCCGCCTGAAACGATCGCTATTCTGTCACAGGTTCTTCTAAGCTCTTCCAGCTCGGAGGATACCATGACAATTGTTACGCCTTTTTCTTTATTGAACTTTTTCAAAGCATCAAGCACCAGTGATTTTGCACCTACATCGATACCTCTTGTAGGTTCGCTTACAAAAAGCAGCTTAGGTTCAAGAGCAAAGGCTTTTGCAAGACATACCTTCTGCTGATTACCACCTGAAAGCTCTTTTGCTTTCTGAGTTGAGCTTGTGCACTTAATTTTAAGTTCATCAATATATTTGTCGGTGACTGCTTTAATTGCGGAGTCATCTCTCCATTTAATCATGCCTCCGAGATATTTTTTCAAAAACTTGTCCTGAATCTGCATTGCAGGGAAAGAAATATTCCACTCTAGGGATTCGTCTAAAAGAAGACCGACTCCTCTTCTATCCTCTGATACAAAAGCAAATGAAGAATCAAGACATTTTCTCGGATTATTTAAGGGAATATCATTGCCTTCGAAAGTAACGGTTCCTCCGGCCTGATATAGTCCCATAACACCGTTCGGAATACCAAGCTTACCCTGACCTGCAAGGCCGCCGATACCTAGAATTTCGCCCTCTCTGACGTCAAGATTGACATTTCGCACGGTTTCACCAGGCATATCAACCCAAAGCTTTCTGATAGACATAACGATCTTCTTGTCAGCTCCGAGATCTTCGGTAACATAATTGGCATCGGAACCCGCTACGTCACGGCCGACCATCCATTTAGTGATATCAGCAACACTTGTATCCTTTGTTGCGGATTCGTTAACTACATAGCCATCACGCATGGTAATGACTCTGTCACATACCGAGAGAATTTCTCCAAGTCTGTGTGTTATGAAAATGACAGCAATACCTCTTTTAGACATGCCTCGAATAGAATCAAGAAGAGCTTCCGCCTCTTTTTCTGTCAAAACCGCAGTGGGTTCGTCAAGAATAAGAAGCTTTAACTGCTCCTTTGAAAGCTCTCTTGCAATCTCTGTAAACTGCTTATGGCCTACAGGCATGTTTGAAGTAAGCATGTTTTTATCTATATTAACGCCCATTTTCTGAATAGCTTCATCGGCGCGTGTATCCATATCCTTACGATCCAGTGTATCCATACGGTCACTGAAAAGCTGTGAAAGAACACTTGTTTTCTTTGATTCTCTGTTTAATAAAATGTTTTCTGTAGCCGTAAATCCGGGAATAAGTGAAAATTCCTGATGTACCATTCCAATACCTGCGGCAATGGCTTCAAACGGGGACTGAAATGAAACCTTTTCACCGTTCAGAATAATATCTCCGCCATATCCGCCTGTTTCACGTATGGAATCTGCTCCAAACAGAATTTTCATTAGCGTGGATTTTCCGGCACCGTTTTCTCCGCAAAGACCTATTACCTCGCCCTCATTCAAGGTAAGGTTGATGTCGGTAAGGACCTGATTGCCAAAGAAGTCCTTTTTTATGTTTTTCATTTCAAGTAGTGGTGCTTTACCCATTATTTAAAACCTTTCCATACCTCAAAATATGGGGAGATAAAAGCATCTCCCCACATAAGGTAAATCTTATTTTGTTGTGAAGTACTTTTCAGGAACCTCAACCTCGGTTGAACCCATGTATTTTCCTGGATCACCCATGATGTATGTATCCTGGTAGATCAGGAAGGTGTTGTCTGCCTTAACTCCTGTATCTGCGTTGGTGTAGTTGGAACCGTTCCATGCTGCACCGGGTGAAAATACTTCGTATGCCTTTGAAATATCATCGATATTTGTGAGTTCGCTCTTGCCATCGATTACATTCATAGCATGCTGTGCAAGACCTGCTGAAACAGTGTAGCCATAAGAGTATGCCCATGTTCCGAATCTTCCTGCGCCGCCTTTTTCTACAACTGCGCTCTCAACCTTAGCAAGGATCTTCTCAAAGTCACCTGCCTCTTCTGTGAGGTCAAGACCAAGTGCTCCGGGATATCCCATAAGAGGTGAAGGAAGGTCTGCTTCGATGAAGTAACCACCGTTCTCAAGAAGTCCTCTGAGAAGGGGCTCTGTGTGAGCATCATTTGTACAGAAATATGCAGAATTCTGACCATACTTTTCAACCCACTCCGGAACGTGCTCTGCAATGTAAGCCTGTGCTCCGGGAACACCTACGTCTGTTGTCGGATCGGGAGCTGACTCCATAACGAATTCCATGCCGAACTCTTCACAAGCAGCCTTCATAATAGCAACACGACGGCTCATTGTCTCATAGGACAGATGACGAGGGAATGAAATGTGAACGAATGTATCACATCCAAGCTCGTGTGCTGTACGGATGATAAGATATCCGCGAGCAACGAAGTCGTTGTTACATACAAGATCAGCTGCGCTTCCGATTTCAGGAAGATCCTCGTGAGACTCACCTGCGATACAAATGATGTCAGGTCTTCTCTCCTTAATCTGACGGAATGCTTCTGTTGTTCCGGGAATAGCCTGGTTTACGATGATAGCCTTCATATCAGCATCATCTGAAAGATTAACGATTGTCTGGATAGTTGTCTCAAGCTCTTCAGTGAAGTTGTCGGGATAGGTTGCAAGAATAACTCTGTCCTCTCCGTACTTTGCCTGAAATGCCTCAGCACCTCTTCTGTCATCCTCAGACTGGGATACAGATCCTGTTACAATACCAATATGGTAATCTCCGGAAGCTTCCTCTGTAGCTTCCTCTGATGTTTCAGCATCAGCTGTTTCATCATTTGCTGCATCTTCATTAGTATCTGCAGCGGTCTCTGTCTGTGCAGTATCCTCTTCTACAGTCTCGATAGTAGCAGCGCCGCTATTACCACAAGCCATAAGCATTGTGGAGAGCATAACGGTGGCGGTCATAACACCAATTAACTTTCTCATACACTTTCCTCCTTTGAAGTTTTAAAGCGTTAACTTTATAAATGCAATTATATAGAGAAAACTCATAAAACACAATAAAAAATATCAATTCAGATGTTAATTTCTTCATGATTTGACAAATATTTTTCATTCTTTTTGTAAAAGTTATCCTTATTGAAGGTTAACATAAGGTGATATACAATAAATATTATTATTTTCAGAAAGAGAGAACGAATATGACAAAGGAAACACAGGAAAAATTAAATTATATTCTTAATGCGTCTAAAGAAATCGAGACGTATAATCATGCATGCAGAATTTTATCCTATGATCAGGAAACAATATGCCCCGTTAAGGGAATGGAGACTCAGGGTGAGGTATCGGCTTTTCTCAGTAATCAGGCATTCAAAATCGCTAAAGATGAGAAGTTCACTGAAGCTGCGGAATATCTCTATGAACACAAGGACGAACTTACTGAATGGGATGCTGCTTTAGCAGATCAGCTTCACAGAACATACATCAAAGAAAAAAACATAACCCCCGAGAAGAATATGGAGATTTCACTAGTTTACAATAAGGCCTTTGTTGACTGGTCCAAAGCAAGGGAAGCATCCGATTTTTCCATGTTCAGGGAATCATTTAAAAATGTCTTTGAGATGAACAAGGAAATAATCAAATTAAGGGATATTAGTGCCGGAGGTTCGGTATATAACCAGCTTCTTGATGATTACGAACGTGATATTACAACCGATGTTTTGGATGAATGCTTTAGAAAGTGCAAGGAAAGATTGCTTCCTCTTCTTGAAAAGATTATGAAGAGTAAAAAGAATATCAGAAGAGATTTTTTGGATATAGAGGTTACCGACGAGCAACAGGCAAATATAGCAAAATGGCTTCTTGAAACAATTGATTTTGATCTTGAAAGAGGTGCATTTACAACTTCTGAGCATCCGTTTACAAACGGACTTGGTAAGGATGATGTACGTGTTACTACTCACTACTACCCAAATTACTTTATTGGAAGCATGTATTCAATAATACACGAGGGTGGTCATGCTCTCTTTGAAATGCTTGTTCCCGAAGAAAACCACGAACACTTTATAAATGGTGGAAAGACAATGGGAATGCATGAGTCTGTATCAAGGTTATATGAGAACAGAATTGGCCGTTCAAAGGAATTTGTAAGTCTCATTTATCCTAAAGTGTGTGAAGTATTCCCTCAGGTTATGAAGGATGTTTCCGAAAACGAATTATATGAAGCACTAAACATTGTTGAGCCATCCCTTATCAGAACTGAAGCAGATGAGCTCACTTATACCTTCCATGTAATAATCCGTTATGAAATCGAAAAGGCACTTTTTGAAGGTACTCTTTCTATAGATGATGTTCCAAAGGTATGGAATGAAAAATATAATGAATACCTTGGTATTGAGCCTGAAAATGACAGGGAAGGCGTACTTCAGGATGTTCACTGGACCTTTGGCTTTGGATATTTCCCTGCTTATGCTATCGGTAATATGTATAATGCTATGTACTACAATCGTATGAAAAATGAAATTGACATAAATAGTCTTGTTTCTAAAGGCGATTTTAGGACACTGAATAATTGGATGGCTGAAAATGTGTTTAAGAAAGCAGACCGTCTTTCTCCTTCTGAATGGATAAAAGAAATCACCGGAAGAACACTTACAGCTGATGATTTCCTGGATTACCTGGAAGAAAAATATACAGAATTATATAACTTATAATTTTTTACTTTAAGAAAAAAAACGGCCCGAAGTTTTATTATACTTCGGACCGTTTTGTATTTTTGGTTTTATATTCTTGCTACTCCGCATTCTCTTGCAGCTTTTGCTACAGCTTCAGCAACGGCAGGGCCCACTCTCTTATCAAAAGCAAGCGGAAGAATGTATTTTTCGTTTAATTCATCAGATGATACAAGATTGGCAAGTGCATAGGATGCAGCCTGTTTCATCTCTTCGGTTATGTCCTTTGCACGTACATCCAGTGCTCCGCGGAAAAGACCGGGGAAACAAAGAACGTTGTTAATCTGATTGGGATGATCACTTCTGCCTGTGCCGACAACTGCTGCACCGGCTTCAAGCGCTTCCTCAGGCTCAATCTCAGGAACAGGATTTGCCATAGGAAAAACAATAGCTTTTTCATTCATGGACTTAATCATATCCTTTGAGACTATATGAGGAGCACTGACGCCGATAAATACATCAGCACCTTCCATTGCGTCTGCAAGCTTTCCGCTGAATTTCTCGGGATTTGTAATATCTGCCATCTCTGCCTGGGCTGAATTCATCTCGACGCCTTCACAGAGAATGCCGTTTCTGTCAACCATTTTCAGGTGTTTTATACCAAGATTAAGAAGGTGTTTACCAATAGCAATACCTGCGGAACCTGCGCCGTTGATTACCACTTTTGCATCAGAGATTTCTTTACCTACGACTCGCAGTGCATTGATAAGCGCTGCACCAACAACCACTGCTGTTCCATGCTGGTCATCATGGAATACGGGAATGTCACAGAGCTCCTTTAATTTCTTCTCAATTTCGAAACATCTCGGTGCTGCGATATCCTCGAGATTAATACCGCCAAAAGAACCTGAAATAAGATAAACAGTACGAACTATTTCATCGACATCCTTGCTTCTGATACAGATAGGAAAAGCATCAACATCCGCAAATTCCTTAAAAAGAGCACATTTACCCTCCATAACAGGCATTCCTGCTTCAGGACCGATATCCCCGAGACCAAGAACAGCTGTACCATCTGTTATAACAGCTACGAGATTATGACGTCTTGTAAGGGTGTAGGATTTTTCGTAATCCTTCTGGATTTCAAGACAGGGCTGGGCAACTCCTGGAGTATAAGCAAGTGAAAGATCTTCTTTATTTTCAACTTTTACTCTTGAAACAACTTCAATCTTACCCTTCCATTCTCCATGCAGACGCAGTGACTCTTCTGAATAGTTCATCTTCTCATCTCCTAAATCATTATATATTTTGTATAAATAGGAATTTTATATGTATAAAAATTCCACATACCATTTTATGGCATGTGGAAGTAAATAGCTATTATAAATTTGGTAATTTCTTTAAAATAAATTTCCAAATACTCTTAGTGGGACGTGGAAGATAATGAACACCGTCTCTTGTATCAACTCTTAAATTCTTTTTTACTATATAATTATACAAATCGATTGTTGCTACATGATTTTTCTTGGCCCATTTTTTCAGACCTTTGTTATAATGTACCATTAAATTGTTTGTAAAACATATAAGACCTATTTCATCAAGATATGCATCCTTTACGGGACCAACAGTACATAGAATAAGCTTCTTTTTCATTTTTAGCAGTTCGTTATAATATTTGCGATAAACTCCAAAATTACCTCTGTCATTAGCCCCCATCCATGAAACGACTACATCATAAGAATCGGGATCAACTTCGTTAAGGACCTCGTCTATGTAATCATGCTGAGCTCCGCTTCTGGCATAAACAAACATTCCATTCCTGACATCACCGCACAATTCATTGTTTTTTACATTGAACATATAAACCGAACGGGAATCACCTATAAACAGAATTCGTGGGATGCTTTCTTTTACTTTAACGGTTAAAGTGGCAAAAAGATGATGTTTTCTCTTAATCTGTATTGTTGTGATTCCCAGGTCATGAGCAACGATATTTCCATTTTTATCTATTGTTGCAACAGATGGTTTACTCGATTTAAATTTTAGGCCTTTTGTGCTGAGCTTTTGACGATTGTCATAAACCGTAATTTTGAATTCTTCATTAGGAAGAACAGTCTTAGTGAAATATCTGGCGTTTGATCCGACATACAGCTTGTTATCACTGGCGGCACTGACATGTAGTGATATACTCAGTTTTTCTGAAAAAGGGCATGCAAAAAAGAATCCCCAAAATAGAAATATTAAAAAAATGTATCTTTTAATTCTTGTGTTCATAATAGTTCCCAAAATAAATATATATAATATTATCGCACTAAAATGGCCTGCACAAAAGTACAGGCCAGAAAAATTAATATTATCTTAAGCTTTTACTGTAATACTGTATTCTGCGGATTATAATTCTCTTTAATTGCTGTATAAAGCTCTGCATCCGAACATGCTTTGTAAGGGCCAACATAGAAAATACCAAGTATACCGCATGTAAAGAGTGTTAAAATTATCCAGCCAAGGAAGGAAAGATCATAAATAAATGCATTCATTTTTTGACCATTCATCATAGATCTTGAAAGTGTAATGGCATCATTGGAGTCCATATCAGGATTTTCAGCCATGATATATGGAACGAGCCTGTATGAATAGCCTTTTATTATTCCGGGGATAATAAACAATAAAGTCCACAGAGCCTGAAATAAATGAGTAAGAAACATGGTCTTTACAACATTCTTCCAGTTATTCTTAAGACCAAATGCTATATAGCCAAGTTCAGCCTTGGGCTCAACGCGGTTCATTATAAAGAACTTCTGGCATCCTACTTCAAGGGGGTTGAATAAAGCAATCTTAATAATGATACCGATAATAATAGCTATTCCTGCAGCTCCCAAAATTGCTGTTATAATTGCGGGATCAATTTCGGAAATCCATGATCCGCCTGAGCTGGCACTATTCTGGGTACTGTTATAAGCTGATCCGCCTGAACTTCCGCCTACGCAAATGCCAAGCACTACTGAAGCTACAACACAATACCAGTAGTTCTTTTTCATGTTGAGCTTACCGTTTTGTTTAAGTAGTGAATTTGTCCACATAATTAATCTCCCTTCAAAAACAAGTTTCCTTTTATATATATATTATATCAAATTGTGCATAATTAAAGTACAAATTTAGCAAAATATATTGAAATAATATATCTTTTATGCAAATTATCCGATTAATTATAAACAGGAGTTGCCTAATATTAGGCAACTCCCTCCCCCAATAACAGTGGTGTAACACAGATTATTGTCAATATTGAAGATATTATAAGAGTTCCTGGAATCCGGGTACGAAAAGATGTCTCGGAATACCATCTACCATGATCGGTCCAACATCACCCTGGATAAGAGGACGAACATAAGTAATAAACTCATCAGTTACATATGTACCTTCTTTATTAATCCATTCTCTGGGAACAAGACGTTCATCATTTGCAATCTTATGAACATCCTTAACCTCTGTTCCTGCCTGATAAGGATCATCTGAAAGTCTCTCGATAACAACCATCTTACCGCTGTCACCTTCATCAGCAGCCTTCATGGCAGCACCGCCAACCTCATATGCTTCAAGAATATCCACACGTGAAGCACAGTGGCTTGCAGCTCTCTGAAGAGTTGAAAGTTCAATAGCTCTTGTTTTACAACCAATTTCTGTTGAAAGAACTGTGCAAAGATATCTTGCAGTACCTGTAAGCTGCTTATGTCCAAATGCGTCTACATATTCAACGCCGTTGTCATACTCGCTGATATATTTACCATCTTTATCATGAATACCCTCAGAGATTGCAATAACAACATTGGCTTTCTCTTTAAGGAGTTTTCTGACTTTATCTATGAACTTCTTAACGTCAAAAGGAAGCTCGGGAAGATAGATTGCATCAGGACCATCACAGTCCTCTCCTCTTGAAAGAGCAGCTGAACCTGTAAGCCAGCCGGCGTTTCTACCCATGATTTCAACGATAACAACCTGACCATGCTCGGTCTCAAGACTCCAACCATCACGAATAATCTCTTTTACGGAAGTACCGATGTACTTTGCTGCAGAGCCATATCCGGGTGTGTGATCAGTAAGTGCAAGGTCATTATCAATTGTTTTGGGACATCCTACGAATCTTACTGTAGATCCCGAAATAATTGCATAATCGGAAAGCTTTTTGATGGTATCCATTGAGTCATTACCACCGATATAAATAAAGCAATCGATTTCCAAATCAGTCAGTATCTGGAAAATCTTCTCATATGTCTCTTTGCTTTCGAATATTTCCGGAAGCTTATAACGACATGAGCCAAGATAAGCCGAAGGTGTTCTCTTTAAGAGCTCAGCATCAAGACCTGTCTTAATGTGCTCTGCAAGATCAACATAACGACCTTCCATAAGACCCTGAACACCATGGATCATTCCGTAAACCTTCTTGTATCCACGATCTATAGCTGTACGATAAACACCTGCAAGTGAGGAATTGATTGCAGCTGTAGGTCCTC
This sequence comes from Butyrivibrio sp. ob235, assembly GCF_900109475.1. Lineage (NCBI taxonomy): Bacteria > Bacillati > Bacillota > Clostridia > Lachnospirales > Lachnospiraceae > Butyrivibrio > Butyrivibrio sp. ob235. The sequence continues at coordinate 257,964 of NZ_FOBE01000001.1, read as the reverse complement.
CTGACTGTCCAACAATAACATTTCTCTTCTCCTTAGTTGCCATGGCTATGAATACCCCCTTACCTAGTTTTGTATTATGCAACATGCATACATTTTATAATAAAAATCCTATGTTGTCATTAAAAATGTATAAGAAAAAAATACAAAATACGCAATAGATTAAAAAAACTCAACTTATATCAGGGATATAAGCTGAGTTTTTCGTTAAAATATATTAATTTTGCAATCATTCCTGTACTTCAATTTCTTTTATTAGAAATTCATTACCCTGTACAAGATATGTGTGTTCACTGCCGCAAAAGGGACATATTCTTCCGTGGGCAACGGTTCCATATTGCTTCTTGCAATCCTGACACTCAGTTATCGCAGGAATTGTTTCGATTAAAAGTTCTGTATCTTTAATAAAATCCTGCTTCTCTGAAGCCCATTTCCAACAGTCAGTCAAAAAGTGAGGAATTACGGTTGAAACTTCACCAAGTTCAATTGTAACCTTCTCAATTTTTTCAATTTTGTTTTCTTCTGCGACCTCTTTAAGATCATCAATAATATGAAATACTACACCAAGTTCGTGCATAAAAACCTCAATTATAAGCGCGATATAAATATTTACGCCTTCTCAGCACGATCCATAGCAAGCTGGAAATCCTTAGTATCTTCAAATACATTATTTGAGTAAGGATTCTTACCAAGTTTTACTGCTCTCTTAATAATCTCTGCTATACAAATAACATTGATTGTTATTGAGAGAATAGCAACAAATCCCTGCATTCTGGGATCTGCGGTAATGCCCATAGATGAAATGATTTCTCCTGCCTGTGCTGTTTTACCTGCTCCTGAATTGTAAAGCTCAATTGCCTTTGAATAAAGATCCATTGTAGTAATGTTATTAGCTGTAGCACCACCGTATACTGTAGGAAGTGCTGCCGCAAACTTACTCCAAAGCTGGAATCCGGGAACTACCTGAGCCCACATGCACCAGATAGCAAGTGTATTAGCTCTGTTCTGAATCCATGCACCCTTGTTCCAAAATGCATTTGCAAAAGTAGGTGCAAGAAGAAGTGCAACGCCGCAATACCAGGTGTGTGTAGGAAGATTTAGGTATGTATACTCAAAGTTCCATACATCATAAGCAAGGATAAACCAAACGGTCATATCAGGCCAGAGCATATCTGACTTATTTCTGTCTTTAGACGTGTAAAGATGAACAACACCTGTCATACAGAAGATATTTATCATACCTGCAAGAGCGTTAACAACGTTCCACCATCCACCGTAGATGAATACACCTTCGTTAGATGCCCACCATGCACCGGAAAGGTTACCTGTGATATTAAATGCAGCAAGAGCTGACTCCATATCAGAAACATTTGCGATCATGATGTTAGCTGCAACGATGAACCAAGGGAACCAGGCAAACCATTTTTCTTTGCCAATGCCCCACTTGTACTTGATCATCATGAAGCCTACACATCCTATATCAGCAGCGTAAAGTTTGAAATAATGGAACCAACCGTCCATATAAGCTACTGTAGGATTGCTCGCACCTCCAAACATACCAAGATGTGCTACAATAAAATAAACTGTGAGGATTGTAGGGATAATTACAAAAACCAGGATACCGCCGGCTTTTGTTCTTCTACCAATCTCGTTCATAAGAATAAGGCCCGTGAAGACAAGAACCCATCCAATGAGTTGTGACGCAGCACTTGAGCCATAAAGTTGGAATAGCATAAGTTACCTCCATAAAATTAAACAATATTATCTTCAATAATAATGCAATATATGAGCGTAAAATGCTATTGGCAAAAGTTATATATTTTATACTGTATTTATGGATACTATTATTTAAAATGTAGTTTCCGATTTTTTCTTTTTATTTTATGAAATCATCATAATAAGGAACAAATATTTTAGAACCTGCTACAAGATCAGTATTTGTCGATATTCTGTTGATTGAAGCGATGTCATGAGCAAGTTCATTGATATCTCTGTAATGAAGGTCGTCCATATATTTCTCAGCTATCGAATATACTGAATCACCGGAAGCTATTGATACGGAAGAATAATAACGATATTGCTGATGATCATCACTGCTACTTGCGTCAGATTTAAATGAGAATGAAAGAATGAGAGCAAGGAAAATGATTACAGAAACAGAAACACAAAATGTAACAACTCTTCTGCGAAGCTGTATCTCTCTTCTCTTCTTATTATTCATGGAACGAACAAAGCTCTTCTCACAGTTCTCTGAATAACTATAAGTTTTACCACCAACAACCACTTCTCTCATCTTGTTACCTCCGAATGCGAACAAACGTTACGAACGGTTGTTCTGTAATAAATATATCGAACATTTATTCTTTTGTCAACAATAAATTCGCACATTTGTTCTAAAATTGAGAACAAAATAATCTTAAAGAAATCATTCGTTTGAGTTCATATTTTGTTCATATTTATAAAGTATTATTTAATCAAGATAGTTGATGAACGAAATCACACTATCTCCCCCTCATAAGAAAATCGCAGGACACTCACAGTAATGTGGGTGTTTTGTGATTAATTCAATTTCTTTATGTATTCATAATAATCCATCCCCTGTCCAATAAAACGTACAGCGAATATATGTTTGCTATAATTCTTTTTTTATGCTAAACTGAACATAGGTTCTGAATTTTTATGGAGGATTATCATGGAAAAAAGAAGAATTAGTGCAAAACAGCAAGAAATATTGGATTTTATCAAGGATAAGATTCTGGAGAAAGGCTATCCGCCGACAGTAAGAGAAATTTGTGAGACAGTACATCTGAAATCAACATCTTCTGTCCACTCTCATCTTGAAACACTTGAGAAAAACGGATATATAAAAAGAGATCCTACCAAGCCTCGTACAATTGAAATTTGTGACGATTCATTCAATATGATTCGAACTGAGATGGTTAATATTCCTGTTGTCGGTCAGGTTGCTGCGGGAACTCCTATTCTTGCAGAGCAGAATATTGACAGCTACTTCCCTATCCCGGCTGAGATGTGTCCTAAAGGACAGATGTTCATACTAAATGTTAAAGGTGATTCTATGATAAATGCCGGCATTTTTAATGGGGATCATATTTTTGTTGAAGCTTGTGATACAGCCAGGAATGGTGAGCAGATAGTTGCCCTTATAGATGATTCAGCAACAGTTAAAACTTTTTATAAAGAAAAGGGACATATAAGACTTCAGCCTGAGAACGATACTATGGAACCTATAATTGTCGATGATTGCGAGATTCTTGGCAGAGTATTTGGCGTTTTAAGGCTTTATTGATATTTTTGATTCGTATTTATAAATGCCAAATCCTCGATTAGATCATTTAATATTGATAAAAAAGAAGGAGTAGATATTTTCATAAATATCTACTCCTTAACTAATTACAGCTCATCTTTAGTAATATGCTTTCCGTCTCTCCATATTCTTTCAAGATCATAGAATAATCTGTTTTCCTGATCAAATATGTGAACAATTATGTCTCCGAAGTCCTGAAGAATCCAAAAAGCACTCTCATAACCTTCTACATCCTTTTTCTCATAGCCTGCTCTGCCAAGGGCCTCTTCAACTTTATCAGCCATAGCCTGGATCTGAGATCTGTTTGAACCACTTGCAACTATGAAATAATCACCAAGTGATGAAACTTCACTGATATCGATAATTTCAATATCGGAGCCCTTTGTATTTTCTATAGCCTCAACAGCTATCTTGACCATATTTTTTGAATTTTCAATTGTGTGTTCACTCATTGTTCATCCTGCCCTTTTTTAAATAATAATCATAAGTGTCCTGAGTCATGGGATCGCATTCTTTATCAATGTTCTTTAAATAGTTAAGCGTGTCCCTTAATATATAAAGCATACATTTGTCGAGATTTTTATATGCTTCTTTACGAATTTCGCTCATATGTTCAAGCGGTTTTCTGTTCGGTTCTATAAAATCTGCGATGAATACGATTTTTTCAAGGTCCGTCATTCCCGGGTGTCCGGTAGTATGCCACCTTATAGCTGATAAAATCTCTTTGTCATCGATACCATATCTGTGCTCTGCCAAACACATACCTGCTTTAGCATGAATAAGTGACGGATTTCTTCTTTCTACTTCGGAAATATCAACTTCGTACTTTTTGCAGATTTTAATTTGCTCTTCATGATCGAGATTTTTAGCGCAGTCATGTAAATATCCTGCAATAAGAGCCTTTTCAATAGAAACATCATGTACAGCGGCCATATTTGCTGCTGTATACGCTACTCCCAATGTGTGGTCAAAACGATCCGCATTTAGTACAAGCTTCATTTCTTTTCGGAATTTGTGTGAAATATCAATAATCTTCATAATGTAATGTCAGGTAATGAATCAACCATTATATATTTTTACATCATCGGTATCATTATCTACGGGGATTCCATTGAATATATTCTTCAGGCATGCAAACTCAATAACAGAATCCGGAAGAAGATATCTTACCGATCTGCCGGTTTTCATACGAGCTCTGATGTCGCTGCTTGATAAATCAAGATTCTTAAATGAGAGAATTCTGACATCAGCACCATATGTATCGTGCAGATGGCGTCTTTGCTTATCCATATCTTCTATAGACATATTGTCTCTTACAGCAGCCAGAATAATGCAGTTTTTGAAAATCTCTTCACTTTCATACCAGCTTTCAATTGATCTGAAAGTATCACCGCCGAGTATCAGATATATCTCATCACCGGGATACATCTTCTTAAGCTCACGTAAGGTATCAATAGTATAACTATTACCTTCACGATCAATCTCAATTCGAGAGCAGGTAAAATAAGGATTATTTTCAATTGCAAGCTTAACCATCTGATATCTAAGCTCACCGGGAGTTATGGAAGAGGTATCTTTCATATATGAACACCCACTGGGTATAAAGATAATCCTGTCCAGGCAAAACTGCTCTCTTGCTGCTTCGCCAAGAATAAGATGAACATGATGAATAGGATCAAACGTTCCGCCTAATATTCCGATTTTTCTGCCTGCCATAGTAATAACCTCGCTGTAAAATTGTTTTTAGTATTGTAGCCTTTATGATAACAGGGCCAAATTTTAATACATATTACTTATTTAGGAAGCTTGATTTCAGGATTTTCATGAAAAGGCTTGTATAACACAAATTTGCGGCCGATTACCTGAACGAGTGTTGATCTGGTTCTGTCAGCAACAGTATTTGCCACCTCTTTAACATCATCTGTACAATTCTTTAAAATAGAACCCTTTATAAGCTCTTTATTATTAAAACATTCGGAAACTGCTTCAGTTACTTCGGGAGTTACTGCTGACTTGCCAATCTGAAAAACAGGCTCCAGATTCATGGCTAACCCTTTTAAGTAAGCGCGCTGTTTACTCGTTAAATTCATCATTGTCCTCCATATCAATATCTATATCATCATCTTGCATTTCGGCATTATTCATGACTGAATTATCGCCGGTATCTGCATTTCTGTAATAATCAAAACTGTTACCGTACATTCTGACGGTATCACCTTCCTGTATACCAAGTTCTTCAAGTTTATCGAGAATACCTGTCTCAACAAGGAAATTCTGGAAAAATGCGAAACCTTTTTCGGAATCAAGGTTAGTATATCCAAGCATTTTTTCAATCTTTGGTCCTTCTATTACATATTCCTTAGCATTTGAATCATATTCAACAGTGAAGGACTCATTTTCTACCTTGAGTTCAACCTCGGGATCATACTCACTTTCAAATACGACAGTATCATCACCAAGTTTGTCAAGTTCTCTACTTATATAGTATAGCAGTTCATTAATGCCTTTGCCAGTTAACGTTGACGTTGCAAATACCTTTACACCCTGTGGCTCAAATTTTTCTCTGAGTTTTTGAATTATCTCAGAGTCTTCTCCATCAGGAAGCATGTCAATCTTATTTGCTGCTATTACCTGTGTTTTCTTGGTAATATCGGCATTGTATTTGGCAAGTTCATTATTTATGGCTTCTATATCTTCAAAGGGATCCCGCCCTTCTGTTCCTGCAGCATCTACAACATGAATCATCATCCTTGTACGCTCAATGTGGCGCAAAAATTCATGTCCGAGACCTGCTCCATCGGCTGCGCCCTCGATAAGTCCGGGAATATCTGCTACAACAAAGCCTCTTGCATCATTTAAACTTACAACACCCAGAATAGGGGTTAATGTTGTGAAATGATAGTTTGCTACTTTGGGCTTAGCGTTAGATACTTTTGTTAAAAACGTCGATTTACCAACATTGGGGAAACCAACAAGTCCTACATCTGCTATCATTTTCAGCTCAAGTAATATTTCAAGTTCTTTGGAGGGTTGGCCGGGCTGAGCATATCTCGGCGCCTGCATTGTACTGGTTGCATAATGCATATTACCATTACCGCCGCGACCACCTTTAAGTAAAACAAACTCTGTGGTTTCGCCGGACATATCGACAATGACTTTACCGCTCTCAGCTTCTTTAATTACTGTACCCTGGGGGACCTTAATAATGATATCAGAGCCTTGTTTGCCGTGACATCTTCTCTTTCCGCCATCTTCACCGTTTTCTGCTTTATATTTGCCGCCATAATGGAAATCTGAGAGAGTATTGATTCCAAGGTCAACTTTAACAATAACATCTCCACCTTTTCCGCCGTCTCCGCCATCGGGACCACCATTGGCAACAAATTTTTCTCTTCTGAAGGATACGTGGCCATCTCCGCCTTTTCCGCTTTTAACAAATATTCTTGCTCTATCAACAAATGCAGGCATTATAATCTCCTAAATAAATTATATAAAAACAACGGGGATTCTAAGAAAAAGAGCTCCAAACAAAATATGTTTGGAGCTCAATACAAAACGATACTGATTACTTCTCTACAGCGTAAACGCTAGCCTGCTTCTTATCGCGGCCTTTGCGCTCGAAACGAAGCACACCATCGATAAGTGCAAACAGAGTATCATCCTTACCGATACCAACGTTCACACCGGGATGAATATGAGTGCCGCGCTGTCTGTATAAAATATTTCCAGCCTTTACGAATTGTCCGTCAGCTCTCTTTGCTCCAAGACGCTTTGACTCGGAATCACGACCATTCTTTGTGGATCCGACTCCCTTCTTATGAGCAAAAAATTGAAGGTCCATATTCAACATGACTTACACCTCCTCGAATTTAATGTTCAAAAACTCATTACCATACTGTTTGTAGACACCTGTAATTCCAAGCTCAAAGGACTTCATCAATAATTCGCCCTCCTTAGAGAAACCATTCTCTGCTTGCACTTCGATGTAACCCTTCTCAGGATTAGCATCACAGGTAAAAACATCATCTGTAAATTTTTCAAGAGAATTGACAGTATTAATAGATAGCATGGAAATTGCTGCACATACTATATCTTTGCCATATTCACCGGAACCGGCATGTCCTTCAAGCTTAAAGCCCTTGTACTCGCCATCCGTATTTTTACGAATAATGATATTTGTCATATCTGCAAACACTCAAAAAACACAAGATTAAAGAGAAATCTTATCAATCTTTACGCTTGTGAAGCACTGTCTGTGACCGTTCTTCTTGTGATAACCTGTCTTAGACTTGTACTTGTAAACGATAACCTTCTTGCCCTTGCCCTGTTCCATAACAGTTGCACTAACTTTAGCGCCTGCTACATCACCAGCAACCTTAAGAGTCTTGTCATCACTTACAGCAATAACATTATCAAATGTAACTTCTTTTCCGGCTTCTACGTCAAGCTTCTCAACACGAATAACGTCGCCCTCGGAAACCTTGTACTGCTTACCACCAGTAACAATAATTGCGTACATAAGGCACCTCCTTTTTCCAAATCTCGCTAACTATGGTGGGAAAAATTAATCCACTTCAACCTCGTTAAGCGGCATACTCTGAAATAATAACATCACTTATTTTTTATGTCAATAGTTTCTCTCAGAGATTTTTTTCTTTTTTGTCTTGTAAACTCCATTATACCAAGACCTGTCAAATCAATATAAGTCAGATTCATTGGATCCGATTGTATCAGATTCTTTATAAATGAGATAAGTCTTTCATTCATGTCGGCATTTTTCATTGACACGAAATCAATAAGTATCATGCCCGAAAGATTTCTTAGCCTAATCTGTCTGTAAGCTTCAATAGCAGCTTCCATATTAAGTTTTAAAAAGAAATCCTCGGATTTTTTTGTAGCTTTTCCTGAGTTGACGTCAATCAGATTAAGGGTTTCAGTCTGCTCTATTATCAGAAATGCTCCCGAATCCAGCCAGACCTTCTTCCAAAACAAATCATCTGTTTTACTGGAAAGACTATAATTTATTTGTAAAGGAAGTCTTTTTTCTTCCTCATCATAATATTCACATACAACATTATGAGCGCTCAGTTCATCATAAATATCTCGTATATCTGTAACAATTTTATAGGATTCTGCGCAATTGGCATCAGGATCAATAGCATCAATAATTTTGATAAAATCAGATACGAATGTACTAATTTCATCAGATACAAGGCCGGTATTACCTGATATCATCTGGTACTCACATCTTGTCTTGGCAATCTTTATCAAATCATCGATATTACCGTCAAAAGTAGAACTATCAAGGTCGATTTTACCGGATAGCCTCGCCTGCTTTGTTTTTTGCTCTTCCACTTTTAATTGGACAAGAACTATATCGCCGGTTTTCAATGTAGATGAATCAGCATTTCTGTTAAGTATATGTGCAGGAGGCATAGCTTTAAATGGTAAAAATCCTACACTATGCTTTCCCTTAATGTTTTCAAACCTGACAAAAGCAGCGTTTAAATTGGATACAAGATTCTCGACTCTTCCGACGTATATATTGCCGATCCTGTCAATGGAATCCAAAATATCCAGCGACTGAACTGTATTATTTAGAATACCGATCATTGAAAGATGTCCGTGCCATCTTGTAATAATTATTTCACACATAAAGCTTTCCCTGTGAGGAGGACTTAGTGGCAGCAAAAGAAAGAGCCGGAATTTTTTGCGGAATCATAGGCTGAATAAAGTAACCTTTTTCATCATTACCGGAAAGGTAGGTTTCAAGTCTGTGATAAACGGCAGCAAACGGCTTCATCTCCTCTCCTGCAAATGAAAACAGCGATTCGGTTAAAAGAGATGCTTTTAAATTACTTGAACTGCCGGCAGATACAAGGACATGTATCTGATTTCCCGGAAGTATCTCATAATCATAAATCAGTGGCTTGATATTTATTTCTTTCTCACCATTTTTTGTCTTCTTTGTAGCTAAAATTTCATTCTGTTCCATGAAACTTCTAAAAGTACTTTCTAGATTAAACTCAGGAGCTTTTCCATCTCTGAATGAAATAACATATTCAGCAGCAGCTACACTCGTCATGGCATTTACGGATTTCTCCGGCAGTTCACTGATAGCCGTTATTACAATGCCTTCATTCATTGCATTGTTTAAAGAATCCATAACAGCTTCGGGTGACTTACAGCTAAGTACGGTCATGTCCATATAATCACCATCGGTTGTGGAACCGACACTAAGAGGCTGTGCAAAAGAAAGAATCTGATGAGGGCTGTAGCCTTCACTGTATTTAATATCTATTTCAGCACGTCTTATAGCTTTTTGGACATATCTCATGACATCCAGATGACCAAGAAACCTTATCGGACCATGCTTTGAAAATTTTAATCGTAGTTTTACCATAATTTGTCAGTACCTTTAATTAACACCGGTTTTAGGCTGAAAACAAATACCTACACCGTAATTTGCGCCACCACATCCCATACATGACTGTCTGCAATTCGGAGATACAACGCCTTTTTTGGAGGTTTCCCATTCTCGCCATAAAAATTCTTTGGATACTCCGCAATCTATCATATCCCAGGGGAGAATTTCATCCTTTGTTCGCTCTCTTTTTACATAGAACATGGGATCAAGAGAAGCTTTTTCCATTTCTTCCAGCCAGATATCATTTTTAAAATGTTCGCTCCAGGCATCAAAAATACAGCCTCTTTTATATACATTATAAATAACTGTCGATAGCTTTCTGTCACCGCGAGCAAGTATACCTTCAAGCATGCTGGCATTAGCCTCGTGCCAGTTATACTTTATATGCTTCTGGTTAAGCTGAGCCATTATACCTTTTCTGGTGATACTTGCCTTATCAAGGAATTCTTCCTTGGTATTCATAGGAGCCCATTGGAAAGGAGTAAAGGGCTTTGGGACAAAGAAAGACGTACTTGCTACGATTTCAATTGTTCTTCCGTTTCTCTTCTCCTTAGGAACTGTCTCGAAATACTCAACAGCAATTTTATTGGCTATATCTCCTATTCCTTCAATATCTTCAGAAGTCTCTCCGGGAAGGCCAAGCATGAAATAAAGCTTAACCTTATTCCATCCGCCAACAAAAGCTTCATGAGCTCCTCGTAATATATCCTCTTCAGTAAGCCCTTTATTAATTACATTTCTCATCCTTTGAGATCCGGCCTCAGGTGCAAATGTAAGTGAGGATTTCTTAACATCCTGAACCTTGCTCATTACATCAAGAGAAAATGCATCAATTCTAAGGGAAGGCAATGATATATTGACTTTATGCTCGTTACAGTAATCAATCAGGAATTCCAAAAGCTCATTTAATCCTGTGTAGTCACTTGTGCTGAGTGAGCTTAAGGATATTTCTTCGTAGCCTGTATTCTTAAGTAATGTAATTGCGTATTCTTCCAGCTTCTTTACATCTCTTTCACGAAGAGGCCTGTATAACTGCCCCGCCTGGCAGAATCTGCAGCCTCTGATGCAGCCTCTCATAACCTCCATTACTACTCTGTCCTGAGTTACTCTGATAAAAGGCATAACAGGCTTCATTGGATAATACGCATTTGTGAGGTCCAGGCATAGTTCTTTTTTTACTACGGAAGGAACGCCCTCTCTGACAGGAGTTATAGCTTTAATTGTCCCGTCTTCTTTGTAGCTGATATCGTATAAAGAAGGAACATAGATGCCATTAATTTGAGAGCATTGGAATAAGAATTCCTCTCTTGATAAGCCTTCATCCTTTGCTTTTTCGTATAAATCAAAAAGCTCTCTGTATTTCGTTTCTCCTTCACCGATATAGAAAAGGTCAAAGAAATCTGCTATAGGCTCCGGATTATATGAACAAGGACCACCGCCAATAACTATAGGATCATCCCAGGTTCTGTCCTTTGAATATATCGCGACTCCTGAAAGATCAAGAACCTGAAGTATGTTTGTATAACACATCTCGTATTGAAGTGTAAATCCAAGGAAATCAAAACCCTTTATGGGATCCTGTGATTCCAAAGCAAAAAGCGGGATGTCATTTTCTCTCATGATACTGTCCATATCGGACCAGGGAGAAAATACCCGCTCACACCATACATCTTCATATTCGTTGAATAAACCGTAAAGAATCTGAATTCCCAAATGTGACATGCCTATTTCGTACACATCAGGGAAACAGAATGCAAATCTGATTTTAATGTCAGATAAATCCTTCACAGCACTGTTAACCTCGCCGCCTATATAGCGCTCGGGTTTACTGATGCTAAGAAGGATTTCATCTGATAATGCTAATTTTTCGTTCAAATTACACCTCGAAAGATTTATAAAAGACATCAATTGAGAAATAATTCAAATAATCGATATTAAAAGGCCTTAGCGCCTTGCGAGCTCATCGGTTATTTCTTCCCAGCTAATATCTTTTTCTGCCATAAGTACCATCATATGATACAGGAAATCAGCCATTTCGTAAATGAGTTCATTTGAATTTTTATTTTTTGCGGCGATGACCATTTCGGTACTTTCCTCACCGACTTTTTTCAGTATCTTATCCAATCCTTTATCGAAGAGGTAATTGGTGTAAGAACCTTCCCTTGGATTGGTTTTTCTGTCATTTATAACGGTAAATACACTGTCGAGCACCTTTTGAGGATTTTTCTCTGCATATTTTTTTCCGGTGATTTCGTTGAAAAAGCATGAATAGCTGCCGGTATGGCATGCGACACCAACCTGTCTTACCTTTGCTAGTATAGTGTCCATATCACAATCCGCTGTCAGCTTCTTAACATATTGGAAGTGACCGCTTGTCTCTCCCTTAAGCCAAAGCTCATTGCGACTTCTGCTAAAATATGTCATCTTACCGGTTTCAAGAGTCTTCTTATATGATTCTTCGTTAAAATAAGCAACCATCAAAACCGCATCTGTTCTGTAATCCTGAACCACTACAGGAACCATGCCATCGGAATTTTTCTTGAAATCTTCCCATTTAAACTGAGGGAGCATACGATTTACCGCAAGATCATTCTCCGCGCAGATGTTTTTCATATTTCTGATTTCGGAAGAATTGACATTTATAGCTTTTCCGGAAAGGCCGCTGACATTTTTCTCTGACATCAGTCCTATCATTTTATCAAGAGATAAATCCGGAAGGCATAATATAGTTGGCAAATCAATAGCAAATGTTTTCTTTATTTCAGAACTGTTCAAAAGAATCAGCTCATCAGCATATTTTTTTATAAGTTCATCGTAAGCTGATATTTTATCGGTCTCTGTATAGCATATACAGATTTTGCCTTTGCCGAATTTCTCTGATACCTCTTGCAAAATATCTATATTGCCCTGTTTGGAAAAATTGAGACAAGCCTTTTTGCAACCGGCATATATAAGTTTTTTTATATCTTCCATACGCTTAACGTTTCCTGCGCCATATACATCGCAGGAAACCACACCGCATATTTCCTTTATGATATCAAGTGATTCTTCATGCTCTGCATCACTTTCTGACATATCAAAAATGATTATTGCATCACAATCGTCATCATCATATTTCTCTGCAAGCATAACAGGTGACTGTGAAATAACATCTGCATTTTCCAAAGATGCAACAGCATTTCCGTTATGTAAATATATGCAGGGTATAAATTTTTTCAGCATATTAGTTCTCCCGGTAAATAGTTTAGTATTAAAGACTTCCCTTTGTGCTTAAAACACCGTCTATTCTTGAATCTATGGAGGTTGCTTCATCCAAAGCTCTGGCGAATGCTTTAAACATAGCTTCTATCTTGTGATGATCATTGATTCCCGTTATTACTCTGAGATGCAGATTCATCATTGCACCATAAGAAACTGCATAAAAGAACTCTCTCACAAGCTGAGTGTCAAACGCTCCAACCATTGGTGCAGTGAATTCGGCATCCATTTCGAAATAAGGTCTTCCGCATAAATCAATTGCGGATAGAACAAGCGCCTCATCCATAGGAAGGATAGAACTACCATAGCGTTTGATCCCTTTCTTGTTTCCGAGGGCTTTTGCGATTGCCTGTCCAAGAACAATTCCGGTATCTTCCACTGAGTGGTGGCCATCAACATCAGTATCGCCGACAACATTAACAGAAAGATCAAATAAACCATGTCTGGCAAAAGCTGAAAGCATATGATCAAAAAAGCCGATGCCTGTATTAATGTCGGATTTTCCGGATCCATCAAGATCAATTTCTAATGTAATGTCAGTTTCAGCGGTTTTTCTTTCGATTTCAGCTGTACGTGCCATTCTTATTCCTCCTCAAATCTAACTGCTATTGAATTCGCATGGGCTGTCAGGCCCTCATTTTTAGCAAAAAGTTCAATATCCTTATGAACCTTTCTGAGACCATCCTCAGAATACGCAATTATACTTGTCTTCTTTACAAAATCATCCACAGAAAGCGGTGAGAAAAATCTTGCTGTCTGATTGGTGGGTAAAATATGGTTAGGGCCTGCAAAATAATCACCAAGGGGCTCAGAAGAATACGCTCCAAGGAATATAGCACCTGCGTGTTTAATTTTCGGCATAACCTCAAAAGGATTCTTTGTAATGATTTCGAGGTGCTCTGAGGCTATGGCGTTTGCTGCATCAATAACATCAGTCATATTATCAGCAACAAAAATATATCCGTAATTATCAAGAGACTTTTGAATTATCTCACTTCTCTCAAGCTTTTGGGTAAAAGCCGCTACTTCTACTGAAACATCTTCGGCAAGCTTTTTACTTGTAGTTACAAGGATTGCACTGGCCATCTCATCATGTTCTGCCTGTGATAAAAGGTCTGCCGCAACATATCTAGGATTTGCGGTTTCATCGGCAATAACAAGAATTTCAGAAGGACCTGCAATAGAATCAATAGAAACATAACCAAAGCAGGCTTTTTTTGCAAGAGCAACAAATATATTTCCGGGACCGGTAATTTTATCCACTTTCGGAACTGATTCGGTACCAAATGCCATAGCTGCAATAGCCTGTGCTCCTCCAACCTTGTACACTTCGGTAACACCTGCAATATCAGCAGCTACCAGTGTTCCGGGATTGATTTTTCCATCTTTTGAAGGCGGTGTACACATTATAATACGTTCTACACCTGCAACCTTGGCGGGTACAACATTCATAAGTACGCTTGAAGGATAGGCAGCTTTTCCACCTGGTACATAAACACCGGATATTTCAATTGGGATGATTCTCTGACCAAGAATTGAGCCATCTTCTTTTGTATCTATCCAGGTATTTCTCTTTTGCTTTTCATGAAATACACGAACGTTTTCAGCACTTTTCTTTATAACATCAATAAAGTCATCGTCAAGAGCTTCATATGCAGCCTCAATCTCCTGCCTTGTTACCTTTATTGTATCAGCTGTTATATCAAAATGATCAAATTTAGAGGTATATTCAAAAATAGCTTTGTCACCATTTTCTCTTACATTTGTAATTATATCATTTACGATCTGCTCGTATTCACCGTAATTAGAAGGACTTCTTTTTAATAACTTCTCAAGGAGCTCTCCTTTTGTTTTACTGTTTAATTCTACTATCCGCATTACAGGTTCTCCTTCATGTCATTGATTAGTTTATGAATTCTTTCAGATTCCATCTGCATACTTACCTGGTTTACAATAACTCTTGCAGATAACGGACATATCTCCTCCAAAACAGTAAGACCGTTTTCACGAAGTGTACTGCCTGTTTCAACTATATCAACTATAACATCCGAGAGATTAACAATTGGACCAAGCTCTACCGAACCGTTTAGTTTAATAATATCAACAGTCTGGTTTTTTCTGTTATAAAAATAATCCTTTGCAATATTAGGATATTTGCTGGCAACCTTGATCATTTCATGATGATCGAGAAGTTCTCTGGCAGATTCGGGGCCGCATACACACATTCTGCATTTACCGAATCCAAGATCCAGAACTTCATAAACACTTCTATTTTCTTCCATGATTGTATCCTTGCCGACTATACCGATGTCAGCTGCACCATACTCAACGTAGGTGGGAACATCAGGACCCTTTGCCAGGAAAAATTTAAGTTTCAGTTCTTCATTCGTGAAAATCAGTTTTCTTGTCTTTTTATCAGTGATTTCCTCACACTCAATGCCGCATTTCTTTAAAAGCTCCATTGTTGAATCAACAAGTCTTCCCTTACCAAGGGCAAATGTGAGATATCTATCCTGTTTATTCATTATTATTTTGCCCCCTTTAAGATTACTCTTGATCCCTGCTTCCTAAGCTCTTTCGCCTTAGAAAGAGAATCCTTGAAGCTGTTTTCATCATATTCAATAACTATTGGCTTATCTTCTTCAGGCAACTGAATTTTCTGGTTGTATAAAGCTTTCATCAGATCATCAAGATTAATCATAAATCCGATTGAAGGTGCGCTCTTTCCAAATCTGTCGAGAAGGTCATCATATCGACCGCCTTTTGCTATCGCATCACCTACACCGTATGTATAAGCGCCAAACATTACGCCGGTATAATAATTAAATTTACTAAGCATACCCAGATCAAAAGATATGTAATCCTGAATACCGTAGTTACATAATACCTGATATAAACTTTGAAGGTGAGAAATAGCTTTTTGTGAACGCTTGTTATTAACGAGCTTTCCTGCTTCTTCAAGAACTTCTGCATTTCCTATACAGGTTGAAACACTTTTTATAAGTTCGCGATATTTTTCTGAAATGCCGGACTCTTCCATGATAAGATCTGCAGCAAATGTATTTCTGCTTACAAGCTTTTCTCTTATAGCTTCTTCAGTATCAAAATCGATGCCGGCTTCTTCGCAGATACCGTAATAATAATCAGCATCACCTATACTTACCTTAAAATCGTTTAAGCCCGTAGCGGAAATCGATTCCACCAGCAATGCGATCATCTCAGCATCAGCAAAAATTGAGCCATCGTTCATAAGCTCAGCGCCGATTTCGGAAACTTCCTTCAGCTTTCCCTGCAGACTGTGAGTATTAAAAAATGTCTTACCGCTGTAACAGAATCTAACAGGTTCTTCATCTTCCAAAAAATATTTACTAACACATCTTGCTACTGATGGTGTGAAATCCGGACGAAGTACCATGGTATTACCATCCTGGTCAAAGAACTTATAGAGCTCTTTTTCACTATTACTGCTGATCTCCTCCGCAAAAACATCAAAAAACTCAAAAGTAGGAGTATCAATGGTTTCAAATCCGTAAGATTTCATACGGTTTCCTATAGTATTAATTACAAAGGATCTGTCACTGCATTCTTTTCCATAAAGATCACGTACACCCTCTGGTGTGTGCAAAAGTCTTCGATTCATACATATCTCCCGGATACTTTATTACGTTAACGTGCTACTTCGCTACTACATTAAATTTATTTAAGTTTATAGGAATACAATTTATTTGTCAATCTCTTTGCTCAAGATCTTTTTGCAGCATATCCAGATATGGGATATACCCTTTGGTATCATCTGAAATTATATATTCCGGATCGAGCTCATCATATCGAAAGCTTTTTCGTCCGCCTTCAACGGCTCTTTCCCAAAAATATTTGAGTTTTCTATAAGGAAGATAATAGAATTCCCCTCGCCCGGTATAATAAATCAGAAAAAAAGCAATGCCGTCCTGTGCTTCAAATTCTTCCATAAAAGAAACCTGATGGGGATGGATGTTTTCCAGGGTGAATGTATCCTGTGCACATTCTTTTGCATCAAAGCAAACAGGAATTCCCTGAACTGCGCCTATATAATCGACAGTACTTTTTTGATCAAAATAGGCAAGTGTAATATGTCTTGTTTCTTTATCAATATTTATCGGTGTAATAGGCGTGGGAATCTTTTGGATGAGGGCGAGTGCCTCTTCCTGATATTTTTCGTTTGTTCGATTTATCAGTTCCTCCAGAGTGTTACCACGAAGTCCTCTTGAATTCCATGTGGCCATATTGTCTCCATTCGAAAGAATAAATACGAAATTATTTATGAAAACAGTTTGGATTTTATATTTGAGTAAATAGCAGGAAGCTCAGCTTCGAATATCCTGCCCGAAAGATATGAAAAATCGTCAGCCATTATCGGAAATTCCAACCTGCTTGAATGAAGCAGCTGATACTTTAATCCGAATTCGGATTTAATTATCTTATTGGTCTGCTCATTACCATACTTTGTATCACCGATCAGTGGATGCCCCTCCGATGATAAATGTGCTCTTATCTGATGTGTTTTGCCCGTATGAAGTAATACTTCAAGCTCTGTAAGTATAGTTTTTTTATCTGAAATATAGAGAGCACCATGCCCCATAACCTTAAAGGATGTCTCTACAGGTGAATATAAGTCATTTTGTTCATTATCGGGCTTAGTATCAGTAAGAACCACTTTGTTTGTTTTTCTATCCTTAAAGAGATAACCGGATAAATGCGAATCAGAGACAATATTTCCAATAACAATTGTCCTGTAATATTTATGAAGAGTTCTGTCTTTTAACAGATTGGCCATTTTTCTGGCTCCGGGTAGGGATTTTGAACATATTAGAAGCCCCGATGTATTTCGATCCAGACGATTACATACTGATGGTCTGAAAGTCGCAAGACCCTCCTTGCTTATTTCTCCCCGGTTAAGAAGATATCCTATAAGCCATTCATTAATGCTTAAATCTTTAGCTTCAGATTTCTGAGATAAAATTCCGCAGGGTTTGTTTAAAAGAAGAATATTCTCATCTTCATATATAATTTCAAGGTCTCCGAATTTCGCAAAGGCTCTCTCATACACCGCCGCGGTATCATCGACAACACTTCCGGAATCTAAAGCATTCACATGCTTATTTGCGAATTTGTAGAATGTTTCATCGGAAAAAAATACGGATATAACATCTCCTTCTTTAAGAGCTTCCTTTCCGCTTGCTTTTTTTCCGTTAAGGGTAATATTCTTTTTTCTAAGCATCTTAAATAAAAATCCCATGGAGCATTCAGTAAAATAACTCCCAAGAAATTTATCCAATCTCTTACCTGTTGAATTTTTATCTATTTTAATTTCTCTCATATCACCCTGATTATAACGAAATTGAAAGTAAAACAAGCGCACAGGTTTCAACCGTGCCGGGGACCCAGGAATCTTCAATTGCCTGAGGATCAATATTCTTGGATTGTCGTATCTGTTCAAGATTATCGAGCCTGTTACAAAATGCATTAATATCTTTAAATACCTTGACTGTATAACTGCTGTAACCGCTCTGTGATATCTGGTTTCTAATATGTTTCTCGCAGTTTGAGGTATCAAGGGCTTTATTTTCCGTATAGCAGATTACATTCTTATCAAGAACTGTTGCAGCTGCAATACTATAATTTTCATCGTAACTAGTCATCTCAAGATCATATCTGATGAGAAGCCCGCCTCTGTGAGTTTCAATTATGTCATACGCAGCCTTGCTGCAAGGATGCGCTTTCATGTACATTATAAGATTGACAGCACTAAGTCCTGTGGGCAGGCATCCAAGTGCAGCAATTATACTAAATGCACTCTTATTTGATTTATAGATAAAAAGACCTGTGAAAAATATAATCAAACAAATTGCAAGTGCAATAAAGGTTCTTATAGTTGCAAACTTACGATTATATTCAATATATCCAAAATTTCCTTTTGCTACTTTTTTCATGACAACCTCTGAATATCAGCTATTTTAATAGATCAAGCTCTTCATCCGTAAGCTCTCGGTATTCTCCCGGAGCAAGAGTCGGATCAAGAACAAGTCCCCCCATCCTTATCCTTTTTAGGAAAGTAACTTCATTTCCTATGGCTTCAAGCATACGCTTAACCTGATGGAATCTCCCCTCATGGATGATAAGGTGCAAAACTGCTTCACCATTTACATCTTCAATAAATGCTTTTGCAGGAAGGGTAGGTTCATCATCACCTATATCAACGCCTTCCTCAAGCTTCTTAAGATCAAAATCTGATATCACTCTTGCAGTATGGACTTCATATTCCTTTTCAACATGCTTTTTGGGAGAAAGAAGCCTGTGAGCAAGCTTTCCATCATTTGTTATTATCAGAAGTCCTTCAGTATCTTTATCAAGCCTTCCGACAGGAGCCAAATTATTGTCAAAACCAATATCAATGAGATCAAGAACAGTCTTGTCATGCTTGTCTTTTGTTGCAGAAACAACGCCTTGCGGCTTATTAAGCAGATAATATCTGAATTCTTTATAATCGGAAGTGAGACTTTCGCCCGAAAATATGATTTCATTTATGGTAGGATCAACGCTAAACTCAGGTTTTGTTATAACATTACCATCAACGCATACCATACCGTTTTTTATATATTCTTTAAGTTGTTTCCTACTTCCGATACCGCAGGATCCCAAAAACTTATCTAATCTCATAATATATCCTAAAAGAAAAGCTGCCGCATGATTTACTCACCGGCAGCTATAAAATTATTATTACAATAAATCAAGATTCAAATCAGAGCCATCGTCAAGCATAACTTCTGGAGTTATTTCTGTAAAATTTGAAGCCGGCTTGGGTTTCTCTTTTACGTTAGAAGGATTGACACTTGGCGGAACAAGATCCGCTCTGTTTGATTTAATTGTTTCACTATATGAAGTAAGATCTTTTAAGAAAGAAGTTGTACTTGCATTAGTGGTTTCAATTGCTTTATTTACTATTACTTCAACCTCTGCAAGCAGGTTATCTGTATAACTTACTGCTGCAGCCTTCATCTGATTGGCTTCATTTGTGGATCTTGTAAGAATCTCCTCAGCTTGCTTTGCAGCATGGGCAATTACCTCATTAGCCTGTGCATAAGCCTGCTGCATGATATCATGTTCATTTATCATTGCATGAGTCTGCTCTGTGGCTCTGTCAATCAGGTCTTTTGCCTTTTTCCTGGCATCCTCAAGAATAGCTTCTTTATTGCTGATAATAGTCTGATATCTTCTGATTTCTTCGGGTGTTTTACTGCGAAGCTCTCTTAGAAGTTCATCAATCTCTTCTTTGTTTACTACAATGTTAGTATGTGACAGCGGCTGATACTTGCAGTTGTCAATGAATGTTTCAATTTCATCAATACATTGTTCAATTCTACTGCTCATAGTCTTTACCCCCCAATTTGCTGTTTATCATACCCATATTTCTTATAAACCATTTGTGCGACATACTCTGTTACACAGCGGCTTATATCCCCATGAAAGCTTGCGAATTCACGAACAGTTGAACTGCTTAAATATGCGTATTCAAGGCTTGTTGTCAGGAAAACAGTATCAACTTCATTTTGTGAAAATGCTTTATTGGTCTGAGCAATCTGGAGTTCATATTCAAAATCGGTGATAGCTCTTAGACCTCGTAAAAGAATCCTTATATTGTTTTGCTTGCAATAATCGATGATAAGACCTTCATGACAGTCAATCTCAACATTATCAAGATCCTTAACTGCTTCCTTAATCATCTTAACACGTTCATCTACTGAAAACAACGGACTCTTAGCTGTGTTCACGCTTACCACAACGACCAGCTTATCAAACATGGCAGAAGCTCTTTTGATAATATCAAGATGTCCTAATGTTATCGGATCAAAGCTTCCGGGATAAACAGCTACTTTCATTACAAATCCTCTTTTTTATCTAACTTTTACAATACAGGTTGCCTTGTGATTTCCATCCTCGGATTTAACAGTAATCTTGGCTTTTCCTGGACTTAATGCTACAAGATTGCCATAAGCATCTACTGAAACAACACCGGGTTTAGAGCTCTTCCAGGTCACATTCTTATTTGTTGCCTTTTTGGGGTTGAACTTAACTCCGAGAGTATAAGTACTACCCACTGTAAGTTTTAATTTCTTCTTGGTAAGTTTTACGGATCTTACACGTTTAGCTTTTTTTACAATGACAGTAACTTTCCTTGAAATTCCGCCATCACGTGTCTTACATGTAATAAAGCATTTACCTGGTTTCTTACCTGTAATAATACCGTATTTATTGACTGTCGCAATTTTCTTATTGCTTGACTTGAACTTTATGCTCTTATTAAAGGCCCATTCAGGGAATACAGCTGTGCCGATTGATGCTTTTGATCCGGCATAAACGGTGATTTTTTTTGCGGATACATCAAGACCTTTTACTCTTCCGTCTGTAACTATGAGTCGGCAACGAGCCTTTTTTCCGCCATATGCAGAGGTTGCGAAGATTTCGCATTCACCGTTCCTTATACCCATTACAAGGCCGTTATCACTTACAGTGGCAACTGTCGTATCAGAAGAATTCCATCTGATACCCTGCTTGGAATTTGCGGGGAGACAGGTTGCACTAAGCTGTAATGGTGAACCAACCGCAATAATAGCATTGGCCTGACTTATAGCAACGCTTGTGGGTTTAACAAAACTGCCTTCGGAACCGTTATAATCAGTACTGCTTACAGGATAAACTCTGTAGAAATCAGCTGTTGCATATTCCGGATACCTAATGTGATAAATGCTGTCAAAAGCTACTTTTTTATTATAATCGACACGACTTCCTTTTAAGAAGTTATCGGTTTTTGCAGGTGTATTGTGGCCGGGTCTGGGATCATATGCGTCCCAGGTGCCATCAACATAATAATATATATTGCCAAGTTGTACTATATTCCAACCATGACCCGAATTCTGATCACCTTCCTCTGCAAGACCTGCAACTAATCTTGAATCAATTCCAACTGAAAGCATAATTCTGTAGAAAAGAAGAGAATACCCTTCACATACCGTATTATTTAAGCAAGCTGCAGAATAACATGAGTAGCCAATAAACTTGTTTGGATTTGATATAGTTTCATAATCATAAGATATGTGCGTGGTTATATATCTATATGTATTATAAATTTTCTGGTAATCAGTACCCTTATTTAATCCATTATTCTTAATTATTTGATCAATCTTCTGAGTTGTCAGTACTTCCTGCGCAGCATCATGATTATATACAAACATAAGCTGTATAGAACCGTATGTGTAATTGTCGGCATAAGCAATGGAAGACTGTCTTGCAATTTGATGGAATGCCCATCTAACATAATCGCCTTCATTAGGCACACCGGTGTGCTCCCAAATAATAGGAAGCATAGGATTTAATATAGTGGTCTCGTTATACAGATCCGGCAATTTGAAATTAATCATTACAGAAGTCTGTCTTGCTTTAATTGCCTCTCTTGCAACCTCTGCCATCTCCTGAATTGAAGTGCATTTTCCGCCTGATGAAAGAAGTGATTTAACATTTACGGTTGAGTCAAGCTGTGACGCAAGCGTGTTAAGTTCATTCTGGCTAACGGCAATTCTGTTTTCATAAACGGGATTTACTTCTGCTGTTGCCGCTGTTGTCTCGAAATTAAGTACTACAGCTACGTCATAAACTGAGAAACTTTCGGCATCATAAGATACAACTGTTTCTTCGCCATCACCGTAAACATCTGTGGCATTCTCTGTTATATCAGCAGGAACCTCTGTTGTAGTGGCATCATCCTCGATATGGAACACCTGAACGGAAGTACTTTCGTTCTCTGAATTAGCATCAGAAAGTTTATCATTTAATGTTATTTCTACAGAAACATTTCCATCAGGCTCAAACTCCTGACCATCCTTTAAAAGTGTTATATCAAATGATGCGGAATCGTAAACTACGGATTCAGCAGGAAGTACATCATTTACAAGATCATCTACCTTCTGGCCGCCAACCTTTTTTACCTTTTTGATGTCAACTGTTGTACCCTCAGGAACAATCCCCTCTTCTGCATGAAGCTTAATTATATAGCCATCGATCTCTTTTTCAAAATCAAAAGGCCCGGGAGCCTGCGCATTTCCATCCGAAACAGCTGCTTCATTTACAGCATTGCCATCTGAAACGGCATCAGCTGAATTATTCAGATCTTCTTCAGTTTCAGCTTCAGTAATTTCTTCGTTTTCTGATACATCCGGATTTTCATTGGATTCATTTTCTGCAGGAACAGATTCTTCTGAAGCGGGAGTATCAATTGCCTCTTCAGGTTTCTCCGGTTCTTTTGTGGTTTCTTCTGATTCAGTTTCGGCAGGTACTTCTTCCTCAGCATTACCGTCTGAAACAGATAAGAGATTTACATCTTCAGTCTCTTCAATTGTCTGCAGAAATTCAGCGGAGTTAACTTCTTCCGCTTTTACGCTTAAAGGCGCTACGCCTTCTGCAAACAAGGCAGCACTTAGTACAAGTGCTAAAACACTTTTTCCCCAAATTTCTTTTCTCACTTACTCTCTTTTCCTTTCTGTGTACCCCTCTCACAGAAAATATATAATCATATGTTTTCGCGTGGCATTAAGCCTTTTTCATGAAAACATGCTGATTTGTCTTATATCTCTTTTCTTTTATGATTTCAAAACCATTTTCTTCAAAAACTGATAAATCCATATCAAGACTACATTCAGCTATGAGCATGGTATATTCTGTGACATAAGGTAATCTTCCAAGTAACTCAAAGGTTCTCTCATATAGTCCCGACTCATAAGGCGGATCCACAAATATTATATGAGCTTCCTTTTCGTTGACATTTTTTAAGCCGACCAGAACATCAGACTTTAATACAGTAGCTCTGTCCTCAAAATGAGTTGTCTGCAGATTCTGATTGATACACTTAATTGCCTTGATATTATTCTCTATAAAATACGCTCTTTTGGCGCCTCTTGATAAAGCTTCAATTCCAATACCGCCGCTGCCGGCGAAAACATCTATAAAAATAGCACCCGGCACATCATTTTGAAGCATATTAAAAAGAGTCTCTTTTATACGGTCCTGCGTAGGCCTGGTATCATTCCCCTCGGGAGTTACCAGTTTTAGCCTTCTTGCTTCACCTGCTATTACTCTCATAATCTCACCTTTGTACCCTTTGTATCTCTGCTTGTGATCTTTAGATGATCAAGAGCTAAGGCTTTTCCGTTATGCTCTATTGAAAGATCATCCGTTTCCCTTAAATAATAAACATCTCTTACAAGGTCTTTTGCTCCAAGTCTCATACCGCGAACGCCCACGGCACCCTTTTTCTTCTCAGGGACATCTGTAACATTGAATCTCAGGAAGAAGCCGTTTTCTGATTGTAGCACAACAGTACTGATTTCGTGAAGTTCATGAACACTGACAACTTCATCATCTTCCGCAAGCTTTGTGGCTGCAACGGATCTTCTGGATACATCAAATTCTCCGCCGTCGACAATCTTCATATTAGCCTGCTTTGTAACAAACATTATCCTGTAAAGGTTAAGGCTGCTTTGGCTTGCTACATATATAATCTGATCACTTGTCGTGTCGAAATCACTGACATTATCAATAGGAACACCCTTGTCACGCATCCTTCCCGCAGGAAGATCCATTGCCTTTATGGTATGAAGCGTTCCGTTTGCAGTAAAGACGCAGACCTTTCCGGTGTTCTTCATTACAAACGAATATTTAAAGTCATTCTTGATAGTCTCAAGATTCTTCTCATAAGTTGTTACATCAATTGTCTTGGCATATCCGAAACGGTCCATAAGGAATGCAACATCAATCTCCTCAATGGGCTTCTCTTCGTAAACAGCATCCTCAACGTTATCAACAACAGTACGTCTCTTCACATTGTATTTCTTCTTGATTTCTGAGAGTTCATTCTGAATTACAAGTGACATGGACTCGTGATCTTCAAGAATATCCTCATAGCGATATATCTTGGCGATTGTGTCTTCGTGCTCCTTAACAAGAGCTTCAAGTTCGAGACCGATTAATTTATATAGCCTCATCTCAAGAATGGCATCAGCCTGTCTCTCTGTGAAAAGAAGCTGTGCAGCCATAGCTCTTGAAGCCTCACTCTTAAATCTGATTCCCTCGGTATTACCGTTTACAAGACAGTCCTTAGCCATAGGTCTGTCCTTGGAACCTCTTAAAATCTCAATTACAATATCAATTACGTTGCAGGCTTTGATGAGACCTTCCTGGATCTCTTTCTTATCCTGTTCCTTCTTAAGAAGTGTTGTATATTTTCTTCTTGCTGTCTCAAACTGAAAATCGACAACTGATCTCATTATTGATGAAAGACTCATAGTCTCGGGTCTTCCGTCACAGATAGCAAGCATATTTACGCCGAATGTATCCTCAAGTTTTGTCTTCTTATAGAGAAGATTCTTGAAGTTCTCAACATCTGTATCTTTTTTTAGCTCAATTACAATTCTGATACCTTCCTTAGAAGACTGGTTGGATATATCGATAATGTCATTGGTTATCTTCTTCTCAGCAAGCTCAGCCACGTCAGAAAGAAATTTACCTATTCCGGCACCAATCATGGTGTAAGGAATCTCAGTAACTACAAGATTTATATGTCCTGCTTTTCCTTTTTCAACTTCGACCTTACCTCTTACTCTTATCTTGCCCTGACCGGTCTCATAAATAGCGCGAAGTTCGTCCTTGTTTGTGACAATGCCGCCTGTAGGGAAATCGGGTCCTTTTATATATTTCATGAGCTGCTTGGCGGATAACTCCGGATTTTGCATATAAGCAATCTCAGCATCAATAACCTCTCCGATATTATGAGGAGGTGTGCTTGTAGCCATACCAACAGCTATACCTTCAGATCCGTTAATAAGGAAATTCGGTATTTTTACAGGCAAAACCGAAGGTTCTCTCTCTGTCTCGTCAAAGTTGGGGACAAAGTCAACAACATCCTTATCAAGATCAGCCAGGAAATTTTCCTGAGTAATCTGGGCAAGTCTCGCCTCTGTATAACGCATGGCAGCGGCACCGTCTCCCTCGATATTGCCAAAGTTACCATGACCGTCAACAAGCGGAACAGCCTTCTTGAAATCCTGAGTCATCACAACGAGCGAATCGTAAATAGAACTGTCACCGTGAGGATGATATTTACCCATGGTATCGCCGACAATACGTGCGCTCTTACGATATGGTCTGTCATATCTGATTCCAAGCTCATACATATCGTAAAGAGTTCTTCTCTGAACAGGCTTAAGACCATCCCTGATATCAGGAAGCGCTCTTGCCACGATAACACTCATAGCATAATCAATATAAGATTTTTGCATTATCTCCGAGTATTCGGAGCGAATTAATCTTTCTTCCATTTATACCTCATCCGTCAGCTTAGCTGACACCCTATCTGTGCTTTTTAACACAGAAGGCAATTATTTAAATATCAAGCTCAGCATCGGTTGCGTGCTGATGAATAAAATCTCTTCTTGGCGGAACTTCATTACCCATAAGAAGCTCTGTCATATGTGATGCCATCTTGGCATCCTCAATCTCAACGAGTCTCATCATACGATTCTCGGGATCGAGTGTTGTCTCCCAAAGCTGTTCGGGATCCATCTCTCCAAGACCCTTATATCTCTGAAGTGTAAAAGACCCCTTGTGATTTTTTCTGTATTTTTCAAGAGCAGAATCATCATAGAGGTATTCCTCTTTTCCTCTGCTCGGGATAGCCTTGTAAAGAGGCGGCATAGCAATATAAACATGCCCCTCGAAAATAAGCTCAGGCATGAATCTGTAGAACAGAGTAAGCAAAAGCGTCGCAATATGAGAACCATCGACATCGGCATCGGCCATGATAACTATCTTGTCATAGCGAAGCTTTGAAATATCAAAGTCATTGCCGTAGCCTTCTGAAAATCCACATCCGAACGCATTGATCATAGTCTTGATCTCAGCATTGGCGAGCACCTTATCAATACTTGCCTTTTCAACATTAAGAATCTTACCTCTGATAGGAAGGATAGCCTGAAATTCACGGTTTCTTGCCATCTTGGCGCTGCCGCCCGCAGAATCTCCCTCGACGATGAAAATCTCACACTTTGAAGCATCCTTACTAATGCAGTTAGCCAGCTTTCCGTTGGAATCAAATGAATATTTCTGTTTTGTTAAAAGATTCGTCTTGGCTTTTTCTTCGGTTTTTCTGATCTTTGCTGCCTTTTCGGCACAACCGATAATAGATTTTAATACTTCAATATTTCTATCAAAAAATCTTGTAACTTCATCACCGGTAATCTGCGAAACAATCTTGGCCGCATCCTGATTATCAAGCTTGGTCTTTGTCTGACCCTCAAATCTTGGGTCCGGATGCTTGATACTGACAACAGCAGTCATACCGTTTCGCACATCAGTACCGTTAAAGTTGGCATCTTTTTCTTTAAGAGAACCAATCTCTCTGGCGTATTGATTGATAATATTTGTAAACATGGTTTTAAAGCCGGTGAGGTGAGTTCCACCTTCGGCATTATAAATGTTATTACAAAAGCCAAGAATGTTTTCATGGAATTCGTTGACATACTGAAAAGCCACATCAACTGAGACTCCGTCGCTCTCTCCGCTATAGAAGATTACATCTGTAACTGCTTCCTTGGACTTATTCATATCTCTGATAAAACCGGTAATGCCTTCAGGCTCATGGAATTCTATATACTCCTCTGTGCCCGGTCTGTCATCAATATAAATAATAGTTAGATTAGGATTAAGATAAGCGGTCTCATGAAGTCTGGATTTTATATCTTCTTCTCTGAATCTGGTTTTTTCGAAAATTGTAGAATCGGGTAAAAATGATATGGTTGTACCATGTTCTCTTGTTTTACCGACAGGCTCAAGAAGTCCATCCTTAAGTTTGACAGTGGGAACGCCTCTCTCATAAGCGTCTTCATATATCTGACCATCGGTTTTAACCTGAACCTTTAGCCAGGTAGATAAAGCGTTAACAACAGAAGAACCTACACCGTGAAGTCCACCACTGGTCTTGTATGCAGCGTTATCAAACTTACCACCTGCATGGAGCATAGTCAGTACAACACGTTCTGCAGTAATTCCCTTGGCATGCATACCAACAGGGATTCCACGACCATTATCTTCTACCGTAGCACTTCCGTCAGAATTGAGTGTCACTGTTATCTGTGAGCAATATCCTGCAAGATGCTCATCCACAGCATTATCCACTATTTCGTAGACAAGATGATTGAGTCCCCTTGTTGAAACACTTCCTATATACATACCGGGTCTCATTCTAACGGCTTCGAGACCCTCCAAAACTGTAATGCTTGAAGCATCATAGTTATTATTTACTGACATAAAACTTCCCAACCTTACAAAACTTTTTTCTTACTTTTTATACATGTATTTTTCTTGATGCAGCAATTGCCAAGGCTCCTGGCCCGATATGACAGGAAACCACGAGTGATAGCGGATCCATATGCATCTCATATCCTGGGAAAGCAGCTTCAACCTCACCTTTAAATTCGTTTGCCTTTTCAAGATCATATGAGTAGGCGCCGCTTAAGTGAACATCATGCGCATCAATTCCACCAAATCTGTTCTCAAAATCCGAGAGCATGGCATTAATCATAATATTCTTACCCTGAGTTGCGGTTCTTGCTTTAGCAAACGCATCAAGTTTTTCGCCCTGGATCTGCAAAACCGGTTTGAGTTTTAACAAAGTACCAAGAGCTGCTGCGGCAGGTGTTATTCTTCCGCCCTTTTTAAGGTAGTACAATGTATCAAGCATAATATAAATACTTGACTCAAATTTAACCTCTTCGAGCTTGTCCTTTATTTCCTTGCCGTTCATTCCTTTATCTCTAAGCTCTATTGCATCGAGAACAGACTGCCTCATTGTTACTGAGATTCTCTGATTATTGACAACAAATACTTTGCCCTCATAATCATCGGATGCAAGCATAATTGCTGTCTGACATGAACTGCTCAGGCCGCTGCTGAGAGGTATATATACAATCTCATCATATTCTTTAAGCATTGCATCCCATAGCTCAAGAAGAGCGCCGGGGCTGGGCTGACTGGTTGATACATCGGCTCCATCTGCAAGCTTTTTGAAGAAATCCTCCTGAGTAAGATTAATTCCTTCTAAATACTCAACACCATCAATCATAAAAGGAGTAGGAATTACTTTTATTCCAAGTGCTTCACCATCTGCAGGCATAATTCCGCTATTTGTATCTGTTATGATTGCTACTTTTGACATGTTATCCTCCGAGAAAATATACAATATATTGTATTATTCGAACACATACTCTACTAAATTTTACTTTTATAATGCCGTAAAGTCAAATGAATTCGATATAAGCCACTGTTTTAATGGGCTGTTTTCTTCCATGATAAGATCCGGATCTTCTGAAAGCAGCCTGTCGGCAAGTGCTGCTGCTTCCCTAATAAGTGCAGCATCCTGATAAATATCAGCAACGTGAAATGACATTTCTCCGCTTTGTCTTATTCCGAATAAGTCACCCGGGCCTCTTTGTTTTAAATCCTCTTCAGCTATGACAAAACCATCGTTGGAATGATTCATTATATCAAGCCTTTGTTTAGCTTCTTCGCGACCGGAAGTATTTATAAAAATACAGTATGACTGGTCCTTTCCTCTTCCAACTCTTCCGCGAAGCTGATGTAGCTGTGCAAGGCCGAAACGTTCAGAATTTTCTATCATCATCACAGTTGCATTCGGAACATTAATGCCGACTT
This sequence comes from Butyrivibrio sp. ob235, assembly GCF_900109475.1. NCBI lineage: Bacteria > Bacillati > Bacillota > Clostridia > Lachnospirales > Lachnospiraceae > Butyrivibrio > Butyrivibrio sp. ob235. Next base: position 228,163 of record NZ_FOBE01000001.1, on the reverse strand, counting down.
CAATGACAGTTGTGGATACAAGAATATCTATTTCACCTCTTGCAAACTCTTCCATAATGCTTTCTTTTTCGGACGGTTTTTGTTTGCCGTGAAGCGTACGTATTCTAATATCAGACGGCATGGAATCTCTAAGCTTTTCTGTATAATCAGATACATTTTCAAGCCCATCCGTTTCGCCCTCTTCGATCATCGGACATATTACATATGCCTGATGTCCCTTTTTGACCTGATCCGCAATAAATTTATAAGCAGTGGGTCTATACTCAGTGCCAACGACACAATTCTTAATAGGAATTCTTCCTTTTGGCATTTCATCCAGTATAGAAATATGAAGGTCTCCGTAAAGAATAATTGCAAGCGTTCTGGGAATAGGCGTTGCACTCATCGCAAGAATATGCACATTTTTTCCTTTTTCAGAGAGTCTTTCTCTTTGCTGGACGCCAAATCTATGCTGCTCATCAGTAATAACAAGAGAAAGATTATTATAATTTACCTTCTCCTGTATAAGCGCATTGGTACCGATAATCAGATTATAATCACCGTTCTCGATACCTTCCTGTGCTATCCTTTTTTCCTTTACAGAAAGTGAACCTACAAGCAGAATAGGTGTAATGGGAAGATTATACCGCTCTTTCATCTCTATGAAACCTTCATAATGTTGCCTGGCAAGAACTTCTGTAGGCGCCATAATTGCACCCTGATAGCCATTTTCGGCAGTAAAAAGAAGCGATAAAAATGCAAGAATGGTCTTTCCGGATCCAACGTCGCCCTGTATCAGTCTGTTCATAACATTTTTGCCGGTCAGATCACTTTTTATATCAGCCCATATTTCGAGCTGCTTTCCGGTAAGCTTGTAAGGAAGCCTGTCAATTAATGAATCTGACTGTACACTTGATTTATAATTATAATCATTTATTGACTGTTCCTCATATCTCTTGAGAAAACGCAGTCTGAGAATAAATTCCAGTATTTCATTAAATGCTATACGTCTTCTTGCAGTAGAAAATTCTTCCATATTTGCGGGAAAATGTATTTTCCTTACTGCCTCTGAGTAGTCCATAAGCCCCAGTTGTCTTCTTATATATGAAGGTAGCATCTCTTCCAAATACGGAGTTGAAGGAATTGCCTGCTTTACGGCTTTTATTACAAGCTGATTGGAAAGCCCTTTGACAAGCGGATATCTGGGTTGCATAGAACCCATAATTTCAAGATAGTCCTCTGTTTTGAACATTTTGGGCTGTTCCATAACAAATGAATTACCTTTTTTTTGAACAAGACCTCGGAAAACATAGTATTTTCCGGGCTTTATATTATTCCTCATAAAAGGCATATTAAAATATGTAATTTGCAAGGTGCCTGTAACATCCCCTGCTTTGAATGTAAGAATGCTTAAATTTCGGACTTTCTTAAGAGCAATATTACCTACAGCGGTAAGTCTGACTGCACTAATCTCTCCTGAAGCTAAGTCTGAAACATTTTTTATTTCTTCGCAGATATCGTAATCTCTTGGAAAATATGAAAGAAGGTCTTCTACAGTCTTTATTCCGCACTTTTCAAAAAGGGCGCTGCTTTTATCGCCAACGCCCTTTAAAGAAGATACATGTTCAATTAAGGATGGATTTTTATTTACCATCTTATTACTCCGCACTCACAATGTAATAGTAAATAGGCTGACCACCATACTGAACTTCAACATCACAGCCTGAGAATTTAGCACTGATTCTATCGCTTAGAGCAGCTGCTTCTTCTTCCTTGATGTCAGAACCATAATACAGGCTGATAAGTTCGGTAGAGTCATCTACAATCTTATCGATCATCATCGCTGTAACATCTTCAATATCAGAACCGACTCCAAGAATTCCGTTGTCGCCGATTCCCATGTAGTCACCCTGTTTGATTGTGACATCATCTATCATCGTATCGCGAACAGCATATGTAACCTCACCGGTTTTTACTGTTGAAATAGCTTCTTTCATGCCCTCTTCATTCTCTTCTACAGATGTTCCGGGCATGAAGTTGATAGCAGCAGTGATACCCTGGGGTACAGTCTTAGTGGGAATAACAACAATTTTCTTATTGTCACCCTTATCTTCCATCATAATCTTTGCCTGATTAGCGGCGAGTATTATGTTCTTATTGTTGGGTAATACAAATACAGTATCAGCATTGACTCTGGATGCAGCATCGAGAATGTCCTCTGTACTGGGGTTCATAGTCTGTCCGCCTTCGATTACATAATCAACGCCAAGACCTCTGAATATCTCTGCAAGACCGTCGCCTGCACATACTGCAACAAATCCAATATCCTTGTGCTCTGAATTAACAAACTCAGGCTCAGCTTTCTTTTCAGAAACAGGAGTCTGGTCTTTCAGCGGAATATCATCATCTCTATTATAAGTGGGAGTTGACTCAGCGGCTCCATTAATCTCAGTATCTATTTCCGCATATACTCCGTTCTGTGTCTCATGGAAAAGCTTTTCACGGTGCTCCATTCTCATGTTATCAATTTTCATGTTTGATAACTGGCCATACATAAGAGCACGCTGAATAGCAAGTCCGGGATCATTACTGTGAACATGAACTTTGCAGATTTCATCATCGGCAACCATAACAATACTATCGCCAATTGATTCCAGAAATGCCTTAAAATCTATTTCCTGCTTAACATTTAAAGGTTTACTTAAAAGGACTATAAATTCTGTACAATATCCAAATTTAATATCTACTTCGGCTGTTGCCTGAGCCTTTGATGCTACAGGTGTTGCTGCTGCTTCATCTATTGTGTAATCAATCTCTTTTCCGAGATATGCATCAAGAGCTCCCTTAAGAACCTGCATAAGACCCTGTCCGCCGGAATCAACTACGCCGGCCTGCTTAAGAACAGGAAGCATCTCAGGAGTTTTATTTAATACTTCGTCGCCGTACTTTATGATTTCTTCAAAAAAAGGCTCAAGATCTTCAGCGCCTTCCTTTGATAACTCCATAGCCTTTTCCGCAGCACCCTTTGCAACGGTAAGAATTGTTCCTTCTTTAGGCTTCATTACTGCTTTATATGCAGTCTCAACTGCTTTATCAAAAGCGGTTGCAATTATTGAAGCATCCAGTTCATCATAATCACGGACACCCTTTGTAAAACCACGAAGAAGCTGTGAAAGGATAACGCCGGAGTTACCTCTGGCTCCGCGCATAGCGCCGGAATAAATACTTTTGCAAAGGCTTCCCATATCAACATCTTCCGGAAGGTTCTTTACATCCTTTGCAGCAGACATGATAGTCATTGTCATATTTGTTCCTGTATCTCCATCAGGAACAGGGAAAACGTTAAGCTCGTTTATCCACTCTTTTTTTGCATTCAAATTACTTGCGCCTGCAAGAAACATTTTCTTTACATCAGACGCTTTAATAGTGTTAGCCAAAATTCTACCCTCCTTGACCTTAATCGATGACACGAACGCCTTCGACGAAGATGTTTATCTTCTCAATTTCAAGGCCGGTGAATTCCTCAACCTTGTACTTAACATTATCTATAAGGTTATCGGTTACAGCGGAAATGCTTACGCCATAAGCTATGATTACATGAAAATCAAGTGTAAGCTTTCTGTTGGCTCCGACAGTAACATTAATTCCTCTCTTGATGTTGTCCTTCTTCAGAAGACTGACAAGTCCCTCAGCCACATTTACATTAGCCATGCCGACAATACCAAAGCATTCATTGGCAACAGCGCCTGCGTACTGAGCAATTACTTCATTATCAATTGCAATACTTCCCATATGAGTGTTCATTGAAGTAGACTTCATACTGCACCTCCATTAAAATCGCATATAACAGATTATAAACTAATTAAGCAAAAAATAGAAGTCAAAAAGAGTTTTGCTACCAAAACCCATCTGCTAAGATAAAAAAAGGACTCACTTTCGTGAATCCTTTTAATACTCATCTGCAATAATTAAGCACGCTCAACCTTTTTGGATCTGAGACAGCTTGTGCAAACGTTCATTCTCTTAGTACCGCCGTTAACCTTAACTGCAACCTTATGTACGTTAGCATTCCAGATTCTATTGCTCTTTCTATGGGAATGGCTTACGTTGTTACCGAAATGAACGCTCTTGCCGCATACTTCACACTTAGCCACTTTGACACCTCCTTATAAGCCATATTTTAATCAAATGCATCAAGCGAATAAATAACTACATAAATATATTCGCAACATCACACATGATATCAGAAATGGTAAGCAAATGCAAGCAAAAAATAATTATTTAATTAATAATCTTTTATTTAAGCCTTCATATAAGTATCAAATTGGCGAAGAAGAATATTATATTCTTCATTGATCATATCGCAGAGCTTATGATCACCGCATAGATTATCCGGATGATATATCTTCATAAGATCACGATATCTCTTCTTTAGAGCAAGAAGCGAATTGACACCCTGGAAGAAAAATTCCGCTCTGCTATACTCATCCTCTCTCAGGTACCCCTTCTCCTGTTCGAGTTTCTTCCATTCCCGCTCCAGCTTCTTCTTGTCTGCATTGAGCTTATCAAATCCGTCCTTAAGGATCTCTATCTGCTGATCAAATAGAGCCTGATCATCCTTGAATTTTTGCTTGTCATGCTCAAACTGACTTCTTTCAGACTGAAATTTTGCGCGGAATCTTTCCATTTTTGCTTCAATTTCAGCAACTTTTGAGTCGACAGCCTTCTGCTCTGCTTCAAGTCTCTGACTTTCTTTATAAATCCAGAGTCTCATCTCAAAGAGCTCTTCCTCGGTTGCTTTGTCGATTCTTTCTTCACTAATAAACTTTTCCATACGGACCCCCCCTAAAACCGTAAAACTACTCCAGGTTCTCTTCTTCAGGAAAGGCAATATCAACCGCGCTGTCATCATCCATCATGTCATTGCCGCGATTCATGAAGCGGTCAGCTATATCGGGAACAAGATCAAGGACCTTGGTTACCGCATCCTGGTTCTTTATATTAACAAGCTTTGTCTGACCATTTTTTATAACAAGAACCGCGCTTGGAGACATTTTTGCCGCAAAACCGCCGGCCCCTGAATTCTTCTTGTCTGCATTACTTGCACCCGCACCCACTCCGAAGGATACATCCACGAGAGGGACAATTATTGTATCGCCGACCTTAGTGGCTTCACCTACTACGGTCTTGGCTCCCATAATTGTATTCATGCCATTCATTAGAGAATCTACAACGGAATTAAAATTTGAATCTCCCATAAAAAACTCTCCCCAATTAAGAATTTATAATTCGTTTAAATCTTCTATATGTCTTTTTTACATCCTTATTAAAATAAAGAATTGCAGCAGCCCAGACGATTCTGAATACTGTTATCCTTCCTTTAATATGGATATCACCCTTCAATATCTGTCTCTCAAAATCCGGCACAACATATACTTTGTTAACAAGCAGCGGATAAAGCACACCATATGCCGAAAGGATATCAGCTGTGACTGTCGGATCCTCAAGTCCGATAAGAACTTCCGCCTTAAAGCGTTTCGGAATAATCATCTTCAGGACTTTGATAAGCTGCTTTTTTGTGACTTCGAAAGCACGCTTGAAAATATCGTTGGATAACGTATTTTTGACCATGTTTATCTTATCACATATTCTAGATGTTGTATATTGGATTTTTAAAAATACATCTTGTGGTACTTTTACTATTTTTATTACAGTATCCAATATTTTTTTCAGAAAATTCAGGAATTCTTTATCCTCATTATCAAAATCATCCGCATCAAAATCATCCGTTTTTGAATTTTCATTATTACTATCCTGATCATCAAAATCCTTTTCGGAATTACCTAAGGATTGTTCTTCGGCAGATGAATCGTCGGATGCTTCTTCTTTCGTCTCCTCGTTAATTAATTCGGTATCTTCAAAACCACTTTCTTTTTCCGTCGCCAATGAGTCGTCATTGTCTGCATTCTCTTCAGATAATTTCTTTTTCGGCGGAAATACCGTGAAACATAACACCTTTACCTTGAACTCCAAATCATCGGGATAGGATATCCCTCCTCTCACTAGATGCAGGAGCCAGCTGAATCTTACATCGGCAGAGACATTTTCTTTTAACTTATCTTTTTCAGTCTGAAGATCAGTTTCTTTAACAGAAGCATCCACTTTGTATCTGATGGGTACAAAAAGAACAAGGAGTAAAATCAGAAGCAATACTCCAAGTATTATAAGCAAAACTATTCCTATTATTTTAAGAATAGTAAGAAAAAGTGACATCAGTTATTCCCCAAAAGGCTGATAAGATAGCCTTTTATATCTCCTTCCATACCCTTTTTTGAAGCTTCTTCGGAAATCTTTACAACAATATCCAAAGCTTCATTATAGCTTCCTGCGATTCCATATATAAATTCAGGATGTCTCAAATAATACTTCTGTTTAAGGAAAGCACAATGCTTTATTTCAAGCTGCCCTGTCGGAATATCAGATGCGGTAATAACATATATGAAAAGCTGTCCTGCACCATGCTTTAGCTTCCACTTTACAAGGCGAGCATCCTTAATCGAATCGCCTATATACAATTTTGAGAAAAAATTACAACATCCCCTTAATCTCAAAAAAGCCTCCCAACAATCAAAAATAACATTTTACTTTTCGTTAAAATAGCAATCAAACAATCTTTTTGCGATAGGTACAGCAAATTCTCCGCCCGATCCTGCATTTTCAACAATTATAGTGACCGCAATCTCAGGATCCTCATAAGGTGCAAAGCCGGTGAACCATGCATGCGAATCTGATGTAGAATCTTTAAATTCCGCAGAGCCTGTCTTACCCGCAGCATTATATGAAAGACCTTTTAGTTTTGATGCGGTACCTTTTTCCACAACTCCAAGCATCATTTCCTTTAAAAAATCCGATTCTTCTTCAGAAACAAGTGTTTTATAGGCTTTGGGTGAAAAGGTTTCAATCTTTTTTCCATCGGCACTGACAACACTATCGATGAGATATGGTTTCATCAGGGTACCGTTATTGGCAATGGCTGCTGTAATCAGATTCATATGAAGCGGAGTGACAAGAGTTTTACCCTGACCTATGCCAAGCTGCATAGTATCGGCATCTCCCAGGTCGTTATCGCATACTGCAGAAGATACAGAGTAATTCATATCCCAGGGAAGTTCGTTATTAAACATAAGCTTATCTAAGGTTTTCCCGAAAGCATCTCTGTTCAGCTGCAAAGAAATATTAGCAAAAGACGAATTACATGATTTGGCAAATGACAAGGGAAAATCAAGGCTTCCATGATTCTCTCCATGAAAACATCTGATAACATCATCACCTGAAGCAAATTTGCCATTACAGTTAAATTTATAATTTTTATAATCTTCGCCAATTTCGCGATAGTATTCTAAAGAGGTAACAATCTTAAAAGTTGATCCCGGAGGATAGAGCCCCTGTGTTGCCCTGTTAAGTAACTGGGTGTTACTTTTATCATTTGTAATAGAATCCCAGTCTTTTAGGATGGTTGCAGGATCAAAATCCGGTTTGGAAACAAGAGCAAGTACCTTGCCTGTTTTTACTTCTGTGACTATTATTGCACCATCTCTTGCAGAAAGAGCTTCATAGGCAGTCTGTTGCAAATCAACATCAAGAGTTGTGTATACATTATCTCCGGGAAATTTTTTGTCATTTTCCTTAGCTTCTGCTTTACTTTTTAGTGCTGCATTGGAATTGATAAGGTAATAGTTGGCAAGATCTTCTATTCCGCTCCTTCCATTTACGGAAAAGCCCACAACATGAGAAAAAGTTTTACCAAAAGGATACTCTCTCGTTTCATTTCCCTCTTCATCGGTTGATGTAATTGCGAGTGCCTGACCGTCAGCAGAGTAGATTATGCCTCTGGTATTTTGCTTTTTCAGAAGCTGCTGATGCGCATTATAACTGTTATCCATCATCTCCCTGTGATTGGTAATAGCATAAATTGATATATAGGAAATCATGGATATAAAAAGGATCACTGTAAAAACACCGATTATAATTATGGGATAAGATTTATTTTTTTCCTGCATTTATCTTCTCCCTTTTTCTTTTCAAATATTCCTGATATCTCTCATCGCTTCTTACAAGACATTCCCCCTCAATTAGAGAAAACATAATGATTGTAACCATTACTGAGGTACCGCCATAGCTTACGAGAGGAAGCGTTACTCCTGTAAGCGGAATGAATTTGGAATCTCCGCCAACAGTAAGAAATACCTGAAAAATATATGTTATTCCAAGACCTGTACATAATAGTCTGCCGAAGGAATTTTTTATTTTATATGCTTCCAGAAGTATCATGACAAAAGTTGACACACAAATCGCAAGAAGGCATGATGCAAAAATAATTCCCATTTCCTCGGCAATTGCGGCAAACATAAAATCCTCTTCAACATAAGGAATAGAGGAAGGAGTTCCTCCGTAAAGGCCAAGCCCCCATAGTCCGCCGCCGCTTATCGCAAAAAGAGACTGAGTTATCTGATATCCGGTTGAATCTATAGTGGTCCACGGATCACTCCAGGCCTGCACTCTTTGCTGAACATGCGGAAAAAGCTTGTATGCCAGAACACTTGCAACAGATCCTGCAAGAATTCCTGATATCAAATAGAAATAACTGTCGGTAGCTACAAAAAGTACACATAAATACACAACAAAAAAAATCAGTGCACTGCCAAGATCCTTAAGCAGAACAAGTATGATGACATGAACAGCGGCCAGCGCTGAAGTTATTGCAACAGTCTTAAAATCCTTATTTAAAGATAGTACGGAAGCTATAAAAAAGACGTAAATAATCTTTACGAGCTCTTGCGGCTGGAATGATAAGCCGGCAATTCTAAAGCTTATTCTGGAGCCGTTAACAACAGAACCATAAATTAAAATAATCCCCAGAATTAAAATTCCGATTGCGGCAAAGACATAGCCTCTTCTTTCCAAAAACTCCAATCTGAACAACAACTCCGGTATGACAAAGGCAAGTACCAATGATGCACTTGAGATAATGAATTGTCGTATCCCTTTCCCATAAGATATTCGCGTAATCATTATCATCCCGACCATAAGCATCATGCACATGTTGTTGATAATCAGCCTGTTTCCGTCGGGATAAACCATATGAAACATCGATATTGTGCTTGCAAGCACAAGCGCCTGTATCATCAGAAGAAAGAAATAACGTTTACTTCCGGTCTGTGCAATAATCTGAATAAAGCATGCAAACTGGGTAGCAAATAGGGATATGATCTGGAGTAAGTAAATCCAGCTTCTTCTCTTTTCACCTCTGTACATGAAAACAAGGAAGCTGAAAAACGTATATGCTCCCATGCTTCCTGCAATCACATATTTAGATATTTCTGTCAGGTATAATTCCATAAGCTGTCTGATTTTCCATTAATCCGCACTGCGTTCAAAGTGGCCTGTAGTGTAGTCGTTTGCGGATAGTATTTTTTCATATTTGTTTTTGTCCGATTCTGCAGCGAAAAACAGTCCATTATATGCATAAAGCACATCTCTTACTTCTTCCGGTTTTTCGGTTGTAAAATCAAGGCGATAAGAAACATAATATTTGGAAGCAATGCTCTTTAATTTATGTATTTTCTTAAAGAGTGAAACAGGAACACTGTTCCAAATAATATTATAACAGTGAAAGCAATCACATGTAACAGGTAGTATTCTTCCGGTTCTGTCAATTAACTTGTCATTTTCATAGTTGATAGCTTTTCCTCTGTCACCGGTACAACCTTTTAGCGTATTTTTAATGCAATTGGCAGTTAGCATCATGGGAACTCTTCCGTAAATCATAGTCCCTACGCTGATTTTTTGATCAGCGTCAATGGATATCGTTTTTTCTTCACACAAACAAGACAAAAGGTCTTCCGCTTCATGATGATTAAGCTCCAGTGGAAGATTAAATCCAGCGAACGATAAGTCCTTAAGGATTTCACAATATGAAGAAAGAGCTTCATGATTCCAGATATAGAGTCCGTAATCAGTTATTATTTCTTTCTTGAACTTGTATTCTTTAATAATACTCAGTTGTTCAAGGTTTCTGACAAGCACGCCGTCATAATCTTTGCTTTCGGCAATATCAAGAAGGCTTTTTATCTCCTTCCTGCAATCAATGAAGTTTTCATCTCTTGTAATGTAAGGAAGACTAATATAATTTCTACATTTAGGTGATAAATGCAATTCATCGTTTAAAAGGACAATTCTGCTATCTATATAGATTGCATTAACGTTTTCAGATTCTTCCGAATATCTCACAGCTTCTTCTAATTGCGCTTTTGTTAATACAGAGATCAAAAATCCTTCATTTTTCTTCGGCGTCAAAGATCCTGATTTATCCGACTTAGATTCTTTCTTCTGATATTCATTTGAATACCCTCTGAATTTGCATATTTCATCTTCAAGCAAACATACGGCATTTCTTCGCAGCTCATTTAAAGCCTTGTTTGGTATAAAGATATTATCTGTGTCTATTTCTATTTTTTTATCAACAAGTTCGAAATGAGTATTTCCAAACTTTGAGAGCTGTTTTTCTATATCGGTTGCAGACATAGGTCTTTTTTGAGCTGTCTGCACAATTTCTCCAATGGCTGTTATAGATAAATTTTCATCTATTTCTGCGCATTTTTCCAGGCATAAACTAAGTTCAGCCTCTTTCCCGGCCATTAGTTTACATTTTAGAAAAACCGGTAGTTTCTTCTCTCCGGTAAGATATTTATTTCGTATATCACCAAGAACAGCATCATCAGAGCCGTTGTAGGCAGGACTGTCAAGCGTAACCATATCGGCTCCGTTATGTTTAAAGTAATATCCTTCCCCTGTCTCTGAACGAAGATATAAAGAAGCAAGGATTCTTTTATCCTCGGAGGTAGCCTTTATCCGAATTTTACCGGGTTCAAAAAGCTTGGCAGAACTTTTCTGCTCATAATAATTATCTATAAGCTTCCTGTAAATTGAAGTAACACCAGCAGCATATTCGGGCTTTTTCATTCTTCCTTCTATCTTGAATGAATCGATGCCGGCTTCTATAAGCTCGGGAATACGATCAAACATGCACATGTCTTTAAGACTGAGTGCATAACATTCAGTATTCTTAGAAGTCCTGTAAGGAAGTCTGCAGGGCTGTGCGCAACGTCCTCTGTTACCGCTCCTCTCTCCAACCATGCTGGAGAACAGGCATGCTCCGGAGTAACAGTAACACATTGCACCATGTATAAAAGCTTCAATTTCTATGCTATGTCCGTCAGGAAATTTGCAATTATCATGTATTTGTCTGATTTCATCAAGGGAAAGCTCTCTCGCGGGTACTACTCTTGAAGCTCCAAGTTCCATAAGAAGCGATGCTCCGGCATTGCCCGTAATTGTCATCTGCGTACTGACATGCAATTCTACCCAGGGGAAAGTCTCCCTTATAATCCGGAATATACCAAGATCCTGAATTATTGCACCATCGAGGCCGGCATAAGCAAATTGTGCAAAAAAATCTATAAAAGCAGGAATTTCTTTTTCCTTTAGAAGAGTATTTACAGTGAGGTAAATCTTTTTTCCAATCAAGTGGGCATAGCGAATAGCCTTAATCACTTCTTCATCTGTGAAATTGTCTGCAAAAGCTCTTGCGCCAAAGCCCTGACCACCAAGATATACAGCATCAGCACCAGCGTTAAAGGCACCAATCATGGTCTCATAATTGCCGGCGGGAGCAAGCAATTCTACTTTATCCATAGATAAACCTTTCCTTAAGATGAAAAAGGCTGCCAATCGGCAGCCTCATATTACTTTTTCAGAGTTTTAAGCTCTGTCTCCATCTGGATGATCTTTCTTGAATCCTCTGAAATGTCAGACTGAAGATTCTTAACATTTTTCTCTGTATTTTCAAGCTTTATTTGAGTAGCAATCAGCTCATGTTTAATATCGTAAAGTTCTTTTTCCTTATCACTGAGTTGACCTTCAAGCATTTCTACCTGTTTCTTTGCTTTGAAATAGTCATCTGCGATATTGAGCTGAAGCAGAACATTCTGTGTATCCACGGGCTGTCTCTTAAAGCCGTCCATCTTGTTGTAATCAGCTATCTTATTGTTGATATAAGAAGCAACCTTCTGCAGATATTCTTCACTCTCGTATCCGCTAAGTGTAAAGACCTTACCGCCTATAATTACCTCTGTATCTGTCTTAGAAGCCATAGTTTTCCTCCCCACCTTAAAACTAAATATGTATTAAATTATATAACTTAGAAGTAAGGATTAGCAATAATATTAGATGTTATTTAATAATAAATATACCACAACATCATGTATTTGTCATCCCTGCGAGCCCAAGATGTGCATATGCAAGGTCTGTAACAACTCTTCCTCTCGGGGTTCTGTTTATAAGACCGTTTTTCAAAAGATAAGGCTCGTATACATCCTCAATAGTACCGGGGTCCTCTCCTATTGAAGCCGCCAGTGTATCAAGACCGGCAGGACCTCCGCCAAATTTTTCTATAAGTGTAAGAAGAAGTGTCCTATCGTTATGGTCAAGCCCCAGTTTATCTACATCCATCAGATCCAGAGCAGTCTTTGCAACTTCTTCTGTGATCACACCATCATATCGAACCTGGGCATAGTCACGTACTCTCTTCAGAATTCTATTGGCGATTCTAGGTGTACCGCGACTTCTTCTTGCCATTTCACGTGCACCGTCTTCCATGGTTTCAACCCCAAGGACCTTTGCCGACTGCATGATTATCTGCATTAGCTCAGGTGTCTCATAGAATTCCATTTTATAGAGCATTCCAAATCTGTCGCGAAGCGGAGCTGTAAGCATACCTGCTCTTGTAGTGGCTCCTATAAGAGTAAAATGAGGAAGATCTAGTCTTATAGACCTTGCAGTCGGTCCTTTTCCGATCATAATATCTATTTTGAAATCTTCCATTGCAGGATAAAGAACCTCTTCCACCTGCCTGTTTAGTCGGTGAATCTCATCGATGAAAAGAACATCACCCTCTTTGAGATTATTAAGGATTGCAGCAATTTCACCGGGCTTCTCAATAGCCGGACCACTGGTTACCTTGCAATGAACACCCATTTCATTTGCAATAATCTCGGCAAGAGTCGTTTTACCAAGTCCGGGAGGTCCATAGAGAAGAATGTGATCAAGACTCTGATTTCTCTTTTTGGCAGCCTCAATAGATACAACAAGATTTTCCTTAATTTTTGACTGACCAATATAATCCGCAAGCCTCTTTGGTCGAAGAGACCCCTCTATTTTTTTATCTTCATCAATTACCTCTGCATTAACGGCACCGTTTCCACGCTCTGCAGAGGTTCTTATTGTTCTTTTTTCCATACCTTTTTATATCCTCTTAAATAAGCTCTTTTAATGCAAGCTTAAGAATGCCCTCAGTATCTTCTGCAGCTGCACCGCCATCTCCAATGACTTTCCTTACAGCACGAGAAGCTTCAGACAGACCATAGCCAAGACTTACAAGTGCTTCAACTGCTTCATTCGAAGGTTCATCAGTTCCGGGAACAGATATATTCTCACCGTTTCCACCGGCTTTTCCAGATAGAATATCATCATCGGAAATTTTATCCTTTAGTTCGAGGACAAGTCGTTCCGCTGTTTTTTTACCAACTCCGGGAGCCTTGCTTATTGCTTTGGAATCACCTGAAACAATTGCAAATCTCAGATCATCCGGTGTCATTACGGATAAAATTGCCTGCCCTCCTTTGGGGCCAATGCCGCTAACACTAATAAGAAGCTTGAAAAATTCAAGCTCATCTCTTGTAAGAAATCCGTACAAATTCATGGCATCCTCACGAACACTCATATATGTATAAAGTTTTATCGGTTCTCCCTTAGAAGGAAGTCTGTCTGCAGTATAAGCAGAGATATTGACATTATAGCCAATACCTCCGACATCTATAATTGCCTGCAGATCTCTTTTTTCATCCAGTATTCCGTTAACAAAAGCAATCATTATCAAAGAGCTCCAATTTAATTATTTTTTTGGGAAATATTTATTTTTTTGAAAAATCCCCGGATCTTCTCTTTCCGTCATTTTCACAATCGGAAGAGATAATCTCTGTCTCGTAGGAGACATTTATTTTTGAAGAAAAATCAAGTTTTTGCCAGGACGTAATTAATCTTCCTATAACGCTATCTATATATTGTTCATCGATATCAGGCAAAAACAGAAAAAACTCATTTATACCGTTTTGCATCATAACGTCACTCTTTCTGAGTGAATTAGATAAAAATGTACCGAATTTCTTCATGCATTCTGTAAATTCGACTTTGGTCATATCTGATGAAACGGGCGTTGCATTAAAGAGTACTTTATATGCAGTGCCGTTATAGCTTCTGATATATAGCAGCATATATCTGTAGATGTGGCTGAATGCATCCTGGCCTATCCACAATGCACTGTTATAAGTTTCGTTTTCCTTGAGCAAATTACTGATTCTTTCTATCTCGTCTTTGGAAGCAACATCATATTCAATAACCTGTTCCATGGAATCCGAGAAAATATTGTAGCCATGCTTACCATGTTGTTTAACCTGATAAAGCGCGGTATCAGCCTTTCTGAACAGAAGGTCATAGTCTCTTCCATCATTCGGTATAAAAGATACACCTATGGATACACCGGTATTAAACGGCAGCGTATCTCCTACCAACTCATGCATTTTGACTGCAAGCTGCTGATTTATTCTATCGTTTAAAGAGCTGATACCATTCTCTCCCTTAAAGTTTTTTAGGAAGATGACAAATTCGTCGCCGCCTATTCTGCCGATGATATCCTGCTCACGAGTATTAGTCTTAATAATATCGGAAAAAGCTTTAAGGACAAGGTCTCCTTTATCATGTCCGTAAAGATCGTTAACCTTCTTGAAATTATCAATATCAAGAATCATTAACGCTCCATCTGTGTCCTTGCACACTGATAATAATTTTTCATTTACGGCAGATTTATTTAAAAATCCGGTAAGGCCGTCTATTGTAGCATCATTAATAAGTTCCTTAATTTTTGAAGTGTTTTCAAGAACATTGGAAATTCTTTTTAGCAGTACCTCTTCATTAAGAGGTTTGTGAATATAATCGACCGCACCAAGCTGGAGGGCTCTGTTCTCTGAGTTTTTATCTTCGTCGGCAGTTAAGAAAATCACGGGAGTTTCCTCTTCGTCCCTGTCCTTTTCCTGTTCGCGAAGTTTCTCATAGGTCTCAAAGCCATCCATTTCAGGCATAAGAATGTCCAGAAGAATCAGATCAGGTTTATTGTTCTTTAAATGAGAAAGAAGCTTTTTTCCTGATTTGATCGCAGTGACACGTATATTATTCTGGCTAAGAATATTACCTGCTGCGAGCAGATTGGTCATGTCATCATCGACCACAAAAACCCAACCGGCCATTTTCAACTCCTCCGAAAAAAGTACCATTAAATAATTGAACTAATTTCATCTTCAATTTTATCATACCATTCAATGATTTTTTCTGTTTTTTCATCAATTATCGATAAATTATTATCTTTTCCTGCAAATTCCAGTTCTTTGGCGAGTTCGCTGAATTCATCAGCTCCAAGAAGTTTAGTTGAACTCTTAAGCGCATGCAGCTCAATTATATAATTCTTAATATCTTTTTTCTCATAGAGTTCTTTTATTCTCTTCTTTTTTACATCTGCAGTTCGTATAAACATCTGAAGAATGGTGATATAGGCATCCTCAGAACCACATAATGAAATAGCCTCATCGATATTCAGATATGAAAGCTTTCTGAGCTTTTTCATATTATCGGAAGCATTGTCCTGATCGGCTTTTGATTCAAATATAGATTGTCCCGGTATAAACTCAATAATATCATCGTCTTCAATAATCTCATCAGATGACGGTATTTTTTCAGGTTCAGCCTCTTTTTCAGAAATAACTTCTTCATAAGACATTTTGAAATCTGGAAGATATTTACCAAGCATTTTTTCAAGAGCTGCCGGGTCGACGGGTTTTGACAGATAATCATGAAAACCTGCTGCAATATATTCTTCTCTTGCTCCGACAACAGCATTGGCAGTAAGTGCAATAACTGTGGTATCTTTCCGTAATAAATTCTCTTTCTTTAATTCTTGTAAAGTCTCAATACCATCCATTTCTGGCATCATATGATCGAGAAGGATAATATCATAATGCTTTTTTCTGACCTCACTTATACACTGGGCTCCTGATGTTGCAAAGTCGGGAGAAATCTTATTTCTTTTAAGGAGACCTTTTATAACCGCAAGGTTCATTTCGTTATCATCAACAACAAGGATATCAGCATGCTCAGCAACAAGATACTTCTCGGTAGTATCCTGCTCATCGGTAACAACAGTGGAAATATCGAAATCTCCGAGATAACCCCAATCGGTTACCTTCTGATTGAGGTCAAATGAAAATTCCGAACCTTCGCCGTATACGCTCTTAACCTCAAGATGACTGCCCATCATTTTAAGAAGACTTGTAACAATAGCAATGCCAAGCCCCGTGCCCTCAATATTTCGGTTTCTCTTTTCATCAAGTCTCTGGAAAAGAGCATTCAGTTTATCAAGATCAACATCCTTAATACCTATACCGGTATCAGTAACCTTTACTTTCAGAATAGTGTGCTCTTTATCGTAATTTTCCGCAGAAACAGACAGGGTAACAGAACCCTTCTCCGTATATTTTACGGCATTGGTAAGAATGTTCAGGATAATCTGCTTTATTCTGACGTCATCACCATACATCCCTCTCGGTATATCCGGATCAATCTCAAGCTTAAGTTCAATATCTTTATTTTTAAATCTGGGACTTATCATGTTTATGACATCATTTAAAAGTGTCCTTGTTTCATAATTAACACAGATAATCTCGAGTTTTCCTTCCTCGATCTTTGAAAAATCAAGAATACTGTTAATTAAACTAAGAAGTGTCTTAGAAGCGCTTCTTATCTTGCTTGCATAACCCTTTATCTCTGATCCCGGATTTTCTCGGAGGATCATTTCGTTCATTCCGATAATGGCATTGATAGGAGTTCGAATTTCATGTGACATCATTGCAAGGAAGTCACTCTTTGCTTTTCCTGCTGCAATCGCACTGTCAGCGGCCTCCTGCAACTGGCTGTTCATCTCCTCCTGCCACGTAAACAGTCCTCCAAGCAGCCTGTACACAGCTATCACACATATAAGTGATGACAAGAATGCAATTGTACCGTATAGTATGGTCCTTCCGTAAATGCTAAGGAAATAGAACACAATATAAACCTTAAAGCCGGAATACTCATTCTCAACTGCAAGTAAAACTTTAAGATCATTATCATAATCCTTAAATATCATTATACTTTCGCCGTTTGTCTGGGCTTTTGCATAAGGCAGCTTTGCAATATTAGTAGTTTTTCCTTCCCGCATTTGATAAGATCCGTTCGGATGATTGATAATCATGCCTCTTGTATCGGTAAGGAATGCATAGTTTTTGTCATCATAGGATTTTCCGAGGATATCTATAAGCTTATCCATGTAAAAATCTATACCAAATACCCCTAGGAATTTTCCTGTTTTGTTGTCATATACAGCCCTTGAAATTGTTACACAGTAATATCCTGTTTTGGCATCTATATAAGGACTTGAAATACATGTCTCTTGATCAGAATTAATACTATCCATGTACCACTGTCTGTCTTCAACCTTAAAATTGCTGTCGGGCTTCCAACCGTTATTCATATATACCGTAGGAGTGAATTCTTTATTAGCAATATAAGTTGCTGATATCTGCTCGTATTGCGCGGTTATTCTTTCAAGATAATCTACAGTATTATCATAATTATTAAGGATATCGGGCTTTGTTGATATATCTACACAGAACATATCAAGAATACTCTCTTGTGTAACAACCCATTCCGAAACCTGGTTGTTATATTGACCAACCATTTCACGCATGCGTGCCTTACACCATCTTGAGGTCATCCAGCTGATTGAAAGGACACTGATTAACATTGTAAGAGCCATCAGTGATATTATGAGATTTCTGAACCTGCTGCTGACTTTTGTGTATCGTTTTACACTTTGAGTATTACGTTTCTGTTTTTCTTCTTTTACAAAATTGGAATAACTGATGATTTGCTGAATGCTTTCGGAAAGCTGCTTTGTTGCATCCTGAATAGCCTCAAATCTGGCTTCATAATTTTTATCTTCATCAAAAGCCTTTGAGGTTGAATTGTTAATGATTGTATTTAACGGCGATTTTAAGTCGCCTGAAACAGCCCTAAGGAATTTATCTTTTGATTCAAGTGCATCCTGAGCTTTTTGCTCATTTTTCTTACTTACATAGTAAAGGACAAAAATAATTACAAAAAGAATAGCATTAAGAATAATCGCAGCTAAAAGCCACAAATAAGAGTCATGATATAATTCCCAGTCATTGATACATACTATAAGATACCACCCAAAATCAGTACCGGTGGCAAAAAGATTATCGTTAAAAAGCCCGTTTTTTATCCTCGAAGAAACTGTATTATCCGACGTTTTTGCATGATCAAAAACCCCGGCAAGTTCAGGATATGTATCCTGGAGCTTAAAACCTACATCGTCCTTATTGCTGCAACCTGCAATAACACCATCTCCTGAAACCATTACTGCGGTATTATTGTTTGCAATCGCAATCTGTTCGATTTCTTTCTGGATTTTATTTAAAGAACAATCTATGGCAATTACGGTTCCATCTTCCAAAGTCTCTTTTGAAACCGTATAACAAATTTGGCCTGTTACAACATCAACATAGGGATCGCTTACATAAACCTTTTTATCATTGTTAACGGCACCCAGATACCAAATTCTGTCATTGGCATTGTAACCATCTGTTTCATCAAGATCCGGAATAATTTCATAGTCTTTTCCCGCAATGTATACATTAAAATCAACGCCGTCAGAATCTTTGAAAATCGCATCTTTTTTTGTATAAATGTAGGTTTCCAAAGCATCTTTATCATTTAATATAGGCAAAACTTCAATGGCTATTTCTGATGCATGATTTTTTGCGGTATTTATACCTTTATCAAGCTCTGCAACAATACTCTCCAGCTGATAAGCACCGGAATTTCTTGTTTCTTCAGCTGTCATATTAAATACAAGAAAAGTATTTATCAGGGTAACGAATATCAGAGCTATTAATACAATTATAATTATTCCGGCTGTACTTTTACTTTTCCTCACCGAAAAACCCTCATAAGTTAACCTAAAAATTAATAGATTACATCATAATTACACAAATAAATTATAAGTGTTTTTAGGTAAGCACATTATAAAGTTTTCTTAAAACGTTCATAAAATCTTGCTGTATTTAAGCATATAACCGGCTATTAAACCATTTAAAAAGCCGCACAGAGCACCTGAGATCAAAAGAAGCGGTAAATAGTAGATTATTCCGGAGGTTTTAACCACAAATGCAGCAATAAGAAGCTGACCAATGTTATGCGCAACACCGCCGCAAATACTTACTCCTCTCACATCGAAAATATCTGTCTTCTTAACAACACACATGACAATAAAGCTAATCACAGCTCCTGCAATAGAAAAAAGTATGCCAAACATATTTCCGAACAAGAAACCAGTAAGCACAATCCTTAACAGGTTTACAACTGCCCCTTCCTTATTCCCATAACTGTAGATCAAATATACGATTGCCATATTTGGAAGTCCAAGCTTCATCCCGGGAACACCTCCGAAAAACGGAATTAAACTCTCTATATATGATAAAATCATCGCGTAGGCCAAAAGAAGCCCAAGCAGTGCAAGCTTTTTTGTTTTCATAACAATCCTTCAGGCATTTAATCAGATTATTTCGACATACTGTCGAGTTCACCCTTTTCTTCACTACCCTTTATAGTAACAACAACTCTGTGCGGCAGACATATTATCGACTCCCCGATCTTTGAAATTCCCCCCTGCTTAATACACAGTTTATCAGGGCAATCAGCCTCATTTACATAACAAACTCCATCCTTGACAACAACCTTATTTTTACCACCATCAAACCCGATAACTTCCAACTCATTATCAACATCAAGGGCCAATTCCTTTACCACTTCCCCATCAACCGAAACCACCACAAGCTCGCCATTCCTCGAATTAACCCTATTAAACAACATAATCAAAAGCGCAAATCCAATCACACCGCCTAATAACACATAACTTTTTACTTTCTTATTATTTTCATTCATAATCATTGCCCAACTTATAATGTAATTAACAAAAAACGCCCTATCTCCTCAAGGAAACAGGGACATAAAATAATTATATAGAAAGTTTACATAATAGAAAAGGCCGAACGCTGCAGATTGATTGGATAAGGCGGATATATGTGATACTTATATATTCGTCGAATCTAACCAATAGGCAGTGTTCGACCTTATTTATTATTTTATAACATGAACCCAGCCTTCAGGAGCTTCGATTTCGCCCATCTGGATTCCGGTGAGAGTATCGTAGAGCTTCTGGATAACGGGACCCATCTTCTCCATGCCGGACTCGAAGCAAATCTCATTGCCATGATCGTTGATCTTACCTACGGGACTGATTACCGCAGCGGTTCCGCAAAGCCCCATCTCCTTGAAGTTGTGTACCTCGTCAAGACGTACAGGACGCTCATCTACTGTAAGTCCAAGATAATCCTTAGCTACCTGAACAATTGATCTTCTTGTGATTGAAGGAAGAATTGAATCGGTAAAGGACTTTGGAACAACAAGATTACCGTTTTCATCTACAAACAGGATATTTGCTCCACCTGTCTCTTCAATGTAAGTTCTGTTCTGAGCATCAAGATAAACGTTCTCAGCGAAGCCTTCATCATGAGCGGTTACAATTGCATGAAGACTCATCGCATAGTTGAGACCTGCCTTGATGTTACCTGTGCCATGCGGTGCGGCTCTGTCAAAATCACTGATTTTTACTACGATTGGCTTAGCGCCACCCTTGAAGTAAGGACCTACTGGTGTAACAAAAATTCTGAACTGATACTCATCAGCAGGCTTAACACCTATTACATTGCCTGTTGCAAACATTACAGGTCTGATATAGAGAGTAGCTCCGCTTCCGAAAGGAGGAACCCAATCTTCGTTAGCCTTAACAACTTCCTCGACAGCTTTTATGAATCTGTCCTCAGGAAATGCAGGCATTTCAAGTCTTTGAGCTGAATCAACCATTCTCTTTGCGTTGAGATCCGGTCTGAAACAAACGATATGACCATCCTCTGTTGTATAAGCCTTAAGTCCCTCGAATACCTCCTGTGCATAATGAAGCACTCCGGCATCCTCACTCAGAACAATCTTAGAATCTGTTGTAATGGCGCCGTCATCCCATTTACCATCTTTAAAATTTGACACATAGCGGTAATCCGTTACGTGATAATTAAATCCAATACTTGACCAGTCTAAATTCTTTTTCCCCATAATAACTATGCTCCTTTGATATTTTATAGATCAGTTCAGGGATGAAAATATCTCTAAGCCGATTAGTTTTAACGCTTTAACGCGCCAATGTTTAAAGAATATTATAGTTACATAAAATCAAGTGTCAAGGCGCAAATTTAAGCATTAATAATTTAAGGTATACATTACAAAATTAATGTTTCATTAATTTTGCTCAATCTTTCTCATCATCTTTCTCTGAATCATCAGAAATACTGAGAGGTGACGGCGGAGTAGGTACAACATTTTCTATGTTTTTCTTTGCTTTCTTGTAAAACTTGAATATTCTCCTCCAGGTTGATGCCTCATTATGAACATAATATTTTGTATTATCAGCATCTTCGAGAGTCACAATACCTTCATCGTCCATATAAGCGGTATCTATATATGTTGAAGTGTCTCTCGGCAATTTCTTTTCCCGAAGTCTCTTTAATGTAATATGACTGAAAAGTGCATAAATACATGCAAAAACAGGAACACCTATAAGCCATCCTATAGGCCCCCATATGCCGCCAAAAAACATAATGGCAAAAATAACCCAAAAGCTCGATAAGCCTGTTGAATTGCCAAGAATTAAAGGCCCGATGATATTACCGTCTATCTGCTGAAGCACAACAATTGTTATAAGGAATGCCAATGCCTTTATTGGATTGATCATGATAAGCAGGATAAGTCCAAAGCCTCCGCCTATATACGGGCCAAAGAAGGGAATCAGGTTAGTAAGTCCCACACAGAAAGCAAGAACTATCGGATATGGAACCTTTAATAACTTGATAACGATAAAGCAAATTATTCCGACAATAAGCGAATCTACAATTTTACCCATGATGAATCCGGTAAAGGTATGATGCGCATATCTAAAGGCGCCAATAACTTCATTTGCAAACTCTTTTTTTAGATATGCATAGCAAAGCTTTTTGCCCTGTCCGATAAATACTTCTTTGGAATTAAGCACATAAACAGCAACGACAATTCCTACAATCAGATACAAAAAGATCTGAACTATGTTCATCATACTTTTGGATATTGTAGAAATCATTGTAGAAAGATTAGGGACAAAGTTATCTCTGAAAAGCTTTGTCAGATTGGTGGAGTATTCCTGCAAAAGTGAATCCACCACTCTCCTGACGGAAGGATTATCATTGAGATATTTATCCATAAATCTTTGAAAATTTGAAGCATAGAAAGGGAAATTGCGAATAATGTCCCTTATGCTTCTAATAAGTTGAGGAATAAGAACCATCAGCATTGCATAAAGAATTAAAAAGAAGAACGCCATCGTTATTGTAACGCTGATTTTTCTTACTTTCTTTTTTCTTTTAAAATACTGAGGTTTTTTGAGATCAATCCCCTTAAGATTATAAAGCGGATAAATCCATCTGTGTTCAATGGTATTTAGAATAGGCGTAAGAATATAGCCTATAACACATCCTAAGATAATTGGCGTGAGAATGGAAAGAAGCCGGTTTATGCTTTTAGTGAGTGCCTTCCCGTTAAAAAGTACATAGTAGATCAGCATAATGATCAGTGCACAAATAACTACGCATGCCATTATACTAAGCTGTTTCTTCCCCGGTTTCCATTTCATAAGGTCCATCCCCCAACGATAAACTTAAAACGTCATTTTAATAATATATTATAGATTTTCAAGCTTATATACAAGACTGTCCATAAAGTCTGCATCATATTCTTCTATCTTACCTGCGTCACATTTTGTGGCAAATTCAGGATCAAGCGGAATTCTTGCAAGAACGTCAAGTCCGTTTGCTGCAGCGTAAGAATCAATCTTACTTTCGCCAAATACATAAATAGGCTTATTGCAGTGAGGGCAATTCATATAGCTCATATTTTCAATAAGGCCGATGACAGGTACATTCATCATTTTAGCCATATTTACAGCCTTCTCAACTATCATGGAAACAAGTTCCTGAGGAGTTGAGACAACAAGTATTCCATCGATGGGAAGTGACTGGAAAACAGTGAGCGGAACATCACCGGTTCCGGGCGGCATATCTACAAACATGTAGTCCACATCTCCCCAGCAGGCTTCACCCCAGAACTGTTTAACAACACCTGCTATAACAGGGCCTCTCCAGATAACGGGATCTGTATCATTTTCCATCAAAAGATTGATTGATACCATTTTTATTCCGTTTTCGGATTCAGACGGAATCATATTGCCATCATCATCTGCGTATCTGATCTGTGAAGCGCCAAACATTTTGGGAATCGAGGGACCTGTAATATCAGCATCAAGAATTGCTGTTTTATATCCTTTCTTATTCATGGCACAAGCAGAAAGTCCGGTAACAAGGCTTTTTCCAACACCGCCCTTACCACTTACTACTCCGATTACTTTTTTTACAGTTGAACCTTTTGCAAGGTCTACGCGAAAGCTCTGCTCACTCTCCTTTTTAAAATCCGCAGGAGTCTTCTTTTTCTTTTCTTCTGACATTACTAAAACCTCAAATCTATATATTTTTTATCTAATTATTTTAACATCCGTAAGATTAACCTTATCTTCTTTATCACCAAGATATTCACTTATTATGTATCTTGGCCTATTTTTTGTCTCAAGATAAATCTTACCAACATATTCTCCTATCACACCAAGTGAAATCATTGTGAGACCGCCGATAGCCCAAATTGATAAAACAGTTGTGGTCCACCCCGGTATCGTATTTCCTGAAAAATGTCGCACAAGAGAATAAATAAGTATAATTATACTTACAGAAAATATTAATACGCCTAGACCGGATATAATCCTTATTGGCTTAACACTAAGTGATGTTATCCCCTCGAATGCAAATGAAAGCATCTTCATCAGCGGATATTTACTTTCTCCCGCAAATCTCTCAGATCTCTCATAATAGACAATATCCGTCTTAAGTCCGACCATAGGTACAATTCCGCGAAGGAACAGATTTACCTCAGTGAATTCGGAAAGCATCTCCAGCGCAGTACTGCTCATAAGTCTGAAATCAGCATGATTATAAACGATATCAGCACCCAAATTATTCATGAGCTTGTAATAGCTTTGGGCTGTACCCCTTTTAAAAGCTGTATCAGTCTGTCTGCTGCTTCTTACGCCAAAAACAATCTCAGCTCCCTGCTTATATTTTTCAATCATCTCATCAATGGCACCAATATCATCCTGAAGATCGGCATCCATTGAAATTGAAATATCGCAGACATTTCTGACCGTCATAAGGCCGGCAAGAAGTGCATTCTGATGGCCTCTGTTTCTTGAAAGCTTTACCCCCTGGAAAAGTTCATTTTTTTTATGTAATTCATCTATAATTTTCCAGGTATTATCTTTTGAACCGTCATCAACAAAAACCACTCTGCTATTAGCTGATATGGTTTTACTTTCTATAAGACTGTTCAGTTTTTCCTCAAGCCTCCTGGAGGTTTCCGGTAATACCTCCTGCTCATTGTAGCAGGGGATTACCATGAATAATCTGATATCATTTTGCATTGATATAATTTACCAGTCCTTCGCTGTCGATTATTTTTTGCATAAAAGGAGGGAATGCCTGTCCCTGATAGGTCTTACCTGTTGTCTCGTCGGTAATTACACCCGTATCAAAATTGATACTTACGATATCGCCGGCTTCGATTTCATCGGCTGCCTCTTTGCATTCAACAATGGGAAGACCGATATTGATGCTGTTTCTATAAAAAATCCTGGCAAAGGTTTCTGCTATAACACAGGAAACACCGGCAGCCTTTATTGCAATGGGTGCATGCTCTCTTGAAGAGCCGCAACCAAAGTTCTTATTGGCAACAATGATGTCGCCTTTTTTTACATTCTGAATAAATGTCTTATCAATATCTTCCATACAATGAGCAGCAAGCTCTGCATGGTCGGTAGTATTTAGATATCTTGCAGGGATGATTACATCCGTATCAACATTATCCCCGAACTTAAATACGTTTCCTCTTGCTTCTTTCATAGTCATTTTCCTTTCAAAGTCTGATTATGCCCCATTTACAGTTCTGTGGGCGATGAAAGCTTGCCTGTTACCGCACTTGCAGCAGCAACCGCAGGTGAAGCAAGATAAATCTCAGAATCCGTAGCTCCCATTCTGCCGACAAAATTTCTGTTGGTTGTTGATACACATCTCTCACCTGAAGCAAGAATTCCCATGTATCCGCCAAGGCAAGGTCCGCAGGTAGGTGTTGAAACTACTGCTCCGGCTTCAATAAAGATTTTTAGAAGTCCCTCTTCCATAGCCTGCATATAAATAGCCTGAGTTGCGGGAATTATGATGCATCTGATTCCATCAGCTACTTTTCT
Organism: Butyrivibrio sp. ob235; assembly: GCF_900109475.1. Taxonomy (NCBI): domain Bacteria; kingdom Bacillati; phylum Bacillota; class Clostridia; order Lachnospirales; family Lachnospiraceae; genus Butyrivibrio; species Butyrivibrio sp. ob235. The sequence continues at coordinate 202,410 of NZ_FOBE01000001.1, read as the reverse complement.
TCCCTTAAGAATTTTCGCAGCCATTCTGATATCATCTATACGTCCATTTGTGCAGGAACCAATCACTACCTGATCGATCTTTATATCAGCAATATCATCAAAAGTGTGTGTATTTTCAGGTAAATGCGGGAATGCAACTGTTGACTTAAGAGTAGATAAATCAATAGTGTACTCCACATCATATTCAGCATCCTCATCAGCTTCAAAAGTTTTAAATTCTTTTCCGGGAGCATGCTCCTTAAGATACTCTATAGTTTTCTCATCTACCGGGAATATTCCGTTCTTACCTCCTGCTTCGATGGCCATGTTAGCAATAGTAAAACGATCATCCATAGAAAGCGCTTTAACACCTTCTCCGGTAAACTCCATTGATTTATAAAGTGCTCCGTCCACACCGATCATACCGATAATATGAAGTATTACATCTTTACCGCTTACATATTCAGGGAGCTCTCCGATAAGATTAAACTTAATAGCTGAAGGAACCTTAAACCATGCCTTACCCGTAGCCATACCGGCAGCCATATCGGTAGAACCAACGCCTGTACTGAAAGCACCAAGCGCGCCATATGTACATGTGTGTGAGTCGGCACCGATTATCAGATCGCCGGGAACCGTGAGTCCTTTTTCCGGCAAAAGTGCATGCTCGATACCCATCTGACCAACCTCAAAATAATTGGTGATGGAATTTCTTTTTGCAAATTCTCTTACACATTTGCAGTTTTCAGCGGATTTAATATCCTTATTGGGAACAAAATGATCGGGAACAAGTGCAATCTTGTCCTTATCAAAGACAGAATTCGTCTTGAATTTTTCCATTTCCTTAATTGCTACGGGGCTGGTAATATCATTACCTAAAACCAGATCAAGATCAGCTTCGATCAGCTGTCCGGGTTTAACTTCAGAAAGTCCCGCATGTGCTGCCAGAATCTTCTGGCTCATAGTCATTGAAGCCATGTACTTTTACTCCTCACCTTTCCAAAAAACTCAGATAAAATCTCATAAAACCGCTACAAATCATCTTGAATAAAGATACCATATTTAGCGGTTTTTGTAAAAACGACAAAACATAATGTATGCCGCAAATAACACTAACCCAATTACACTTAAAACAAGTCCGGGTATGAATCCTGCCGGTAAATACTGAGCTCTAATGAGATGGACACCGGCCGGAACTTTAATAGCAATCATCCCGTAGTCAGCATTTATTATCTCAGCGCTTTTATCTTCTATTTTCAATTTTAATCCCTTCATATTGGGAACCGAGAAAAACATTATCTTATCGGAACTCAAATTTGAGGTCATTGCATAGAAGCCTCTTGTATTCGTATCAAACTTCTGACATGCGCTCTGCCTTCGATCATCACAGTTTTTCTCGAAAACCTCGATTGGCATTACCTCTTTATAATATGACTCGGGCAGTTCATTTATAATTCCGTCATATTTTAAAGCTTCTTTATCCGGAAGAATCAGGGCTACACTGAGAAGTCTGTCCTTAATCTCAATATCTTCAATGCTTTCCCAAACTGACTCCTTGATGTAGTAATCATAGGTAAAGCCCATCGGAATATAGTTCATATTTCGATATACATCTATTCCGTTTTGTGAACTTGTAAACATAAAGCCCGGTATGCCATTACCGCTTTTAAACATTGCATCATCGTTTATAAGCGAATTTTCAAGATAATACTTATTGGACAATATAGCTCTTATACCAAGACAAAATTCAGGTATTCTTGTTTCGACTGTTCTTTCGATATCAAGCGTACCTTTCAGAAAATCAAAGGTTTGGGCCGGAATTGTACTGATAAAACTATGAAGTGATCCATATCCCCAGTACATATCATAATTTGTTGCAGTGTTATCGGTTTCAGTCCTGAAATAATCCTCTTCATCGTCCAATGTAGGACTGGAATTAAGCATCTGCTTTTCCCACTGCTCTTTTCCGAAATCTGTAATAAGTCCGCTGCCGTTCTTAAGCACTATATGCAAAGATACAACAGAAGAAATCGCAGTCATTATAAGCAAGATCTCAAGCCGCATGATCGGACGCTTTAATTCTATGGTTTTCCCAAAAGGATTAGGTATTTTCCTTATACATTTGGGAACCAGGAAAATCGATACAATGAGCATCAGCAAAATTATGGAAGTTCCGATGACATCTCTCCAGAATATCTTATCGTTTTCGATAAGCGCCATATATTTTATCTTATGATAATCATTGTAAGACGGAAGAATCGAAATGCCGAGAACCAGTAAAAATAATCCACAGGTTATCAGGCATCCTTTTTTCAGTTCCTTTGATGCGCCTCTCTCAACCACCTTTGCAGTCATAAGTGACATAATGAGAATAGGCATATAAAACCATCTCGCATAATAGTTCTCGTTTAAAAGAGAAAATAATGCATTCAGTCCCGGAATAAGCGCAAATATCAGACAGACAAGAATTAGTCTTTTATAAACGCTCTTTTTCTTCATGTAAAAATATGCTATTACCCCAGAAAGACCAAAAAGCGGCAAAAATACAGCAAGTGAAGCATTTTTTACGCTGGCTGTATAAAAAACGGTTCCTTTCCCAATGATGTCAGGAATCATCACCATGCTCTTTAAAATATCCCAGAGCATATTCATACTCTCATATGAAACAAGGTCGTAGCCAAGAAGTATATTTGAAATTCTGCTGTTTCCGCTGACACCAAGAACTGCCTGCAGTACATAGAATGCAGGAATAAGAACGCCAAGAAGTCCGCCTAAAAGAGCACGCATAAACATTCTTAAAACAGTTCTGATATTATTCCCGGGAATATAGCATATTACAAAATACAGTATCAGAAATAAGACTTCACCGAAAAAGAAATAGTAATTTATCACAGCCATAAGAGATGTCATTAGTACAAAGAAAATAAACTTCTTTCCTGCCGGTCTGAAAAACCAAAGATCTTTATGGTGATCCAGCTCCATAAGCCTGTCAAAACTCAGAAGAAATAACGGAAAAAAAGCCACCGCATCAGTAAAATGGTTAAAGACAATGTTACAGGCATTAAAACCGGAAAATGCATACAAAAGAGCACCTATAAATGCGGAATCATCGCGAATTACTTTGCGTCTGATATATACATAAGCAGTAACCGCGCAAACACTATATTTTAGTGCCATAAGATATGGCATCATATATGGAATAAACTTTTCGGGAAAAGGAATCGTTAGCCAGAAAAATGGACTCCCTAGAAGATAAAAAGAAAAACTACCTACAAGAGAGCTTCCGAAATCCACATTCCACAAATAAAACAAATTACCGCTTCGAATTGCTCTGTGTGCCACAGTGTAAAACGGGATTTGCTGTACATTGTAGTCTCCGTAATAGAAAAACGGCATGCCTCTTTCAATAAAAAAAGGCAAAACCGCTACCATATACATGATAAATGAAAGAAAGTAAATCTGAACCAGTCTGACTTTTAAAGGCTTTTCCCTATAATATTCCATAATCACCTAAAATGAGCTGCCGCATCAGCGGCAGCTCTCCTTAAATCTTAGTTATTGATGAGCTTGTCGCTCTCATTGTTCCAGCTGTAAAGCTTTCTGATCTCAGCACCAACCTGCTCTGCGGGATGCTCTGCAGCAAGCTTTCTCATAGCCTGGAAGTGAACCTGTCCGCCTGCGTCACTCATATCAAGAAGGAATTCTTTTGCGAAAGTACCATCCTGAATATCTGAAAGGATCTTCTTCATAGCCTTCTTAGTATCCTCTGTAACAATCTTGGGACCTGTTACATAATCACCATACTCAGCTGTATTTGAAATTGAATATCTCATTCCTGCAAAACCTGACTGATAGATAAGGTCTACGATGAGCTTCATCTCATGTACACACTCGAAGTAAGCATTTCTCGGATCATAGCCGGCTTCAACAAGTGTTTCGAAACCAGCCTGCATAAGTGCGCAAACACCGCCGCAAAGAACTGCCTGCTCACCAAAGAGGTCTGTCTCAGTCTCTGTTCTGAATGTTGTTTCAAGAATACCAGCTCTTGCTCCGCCGATTCCTGCACCATAAGCAAGTGCCTTATCAAGTGCCTTACCTGTAGCATCCTGATATACAGCTACAAGACAAGGTGTACCCTTTCCAGCCTGATACTCACTTCTTACTGTATGGCCGGGAGCCTTGGGTGCGATCATTGTAACATCGACATCCTTCGGAGGCTGGATAAGACCAAAATGAATATTGAAACCATGAGCAAACATCAGCATATTGCCTGCTTCAAGATTGGGCTCGATGTCTTCCTTATACATCTTAGCCTGCTTCTCATCGTTGATAAGAATCATAATCACGTCAGCCTTCTTAGCAGCTTCTGCTGTTGTGTAAACTTCAAGTCCCTGTGCCTCAGCCTTAGCCTTGCTCTTAGAACCCTCATAAAGACCAACGATGACCTTGCATCCGGACTCCTTAAGGTTAAGTGCATGAGCGTGTCCCTGGGAACCATAACCTATAATGGCAATTGTCTTGCCCTCTAAAAGTGAAAGATTACAATCTTCCTGATAGAAAATACGTGCATCCTGTGACATGTTTCTTACCTCCGTAAAAAATTAATTTTTATATACCAACGAAAACAGCTTATAAGCATTTTTCGAAGTTAACTGTTACATATTCTGTAATTCCTCGATAGAAATAACCTTATCAACACCTCTTCCGAGACCGGCAATTCCTGTTCTTGCAAGCTCGAGAATTTCTTTTCCCTCAAGCATCTTAAGAAGTGCATCAACCTTGGATTGGTTACCGGTTATCTCAATGATGAGCGATTCGGGAGTCACATCGATAATATTTGCTCTGAAAATATTAACTATCGAAATAAGACTATCTCGCTCCTTCTCATCAGCTCTAACCTTTATAAGAGCAAGTTCTCTGTATACACTCTCTTCAGGTTCGAGTTCATGAATATCCCTGACATCGATCAGTTTGCTTAACTGTTTCTCAATCTGATCAAGGATCACATCATCTCCGGATGTTACAATTGTTATTCTGGTATAATTGGGATCTGCTGTAGTTCCGGCCGTTATACTCTCGATATTGTATCCTCTTCTTGCAAAAAGACCTGAGATTCTTGTAAGAACGCCGGATGTATTATCTACCAGCAATTGAAAAACTTTTCTCTTCATGTCCCTCCGAAAAAACTGATAATCAGATTTTGGGTGCATTTATTTTCTTGTTTGCACCTTTAACAATGGATTATATGCGCTTTTATGCACAAAGTCAACGAAATACTTTACAAAATTAAAACTTTAAAGGACTAAATTATTGATTTATTTTAACAAATACTTTATTGATGTTTTTTAATCTAATCCCCTTACTTCTCACCCTCACTGCATTTTGTGAGAGCAACTGTTCCTGTTCGAGCAATTTCAACAATAGAAACTGTTCTAAGCATTTCTATAAAAACTTCTACTCGCTCAGGAGTATCACAAATCTGTATAATCATCATGTTTTTGCTCATATCGACAATCTGCGCTTTCATGATGTCACAGTTTTCCATGATATCTCTTCTGTTTTCGCGATTGTAACGAACCTTGACGAGGGTGAGCTCGCGGCAGATGCTCATGCTTTCCTTAAAAGTCTTAACCTTTATTACATCAAGCTTTTTATTGAGCTGTTTCTCAATCTGCTCAATTGTCCTTTCATCACCGCTTGATACAATTGTCATGCATGAGACATCCTTTGAATTAGTTTCACCCACAACAAGCGAGTCAATATTAAAATTTCTTCGTGAGAAAAGGCCCGCAACTTTACTGAGCACACCGGCATGATTCTCAACTAAAACTGAATAAATTCTTTTCATAGTTCCTCCGATAGTACGCGCGAAAAATTATATTTTTCAATGTTCGCCTCGTTACGCTTCGCGTATAATCGGCGAAATTGAAATATATAATTTCTCACGCTGTATATTGAAAAAAATATCAAATTAAAACATTTTATTCAAAGTCAAATTGCCCAAGGATTACTTTGCAAGGTCCATGGGATCGACGACTACTTCGCAGAGGACGCATTCGTCATTTTTGACGAGCTCATCGATAAGGACTTTGGCTTCGGCTTGTGATGATGCGCGAAGGTATTTCATATCGTAAGCTTCAGCAATTTTATCCAGCTTTGGTGTGTTGTGAAGTTCGACCATATTGTAGCGGTCATCGTAGCTGTAATGCTGATACTCACGAACCATGCCAAGATAGCCATTGTTGAAGACAATTATTCCTACATTCATTCCGTACTGGCGCAGGGTTGAGAGTTCCATCATAGACATTTGGAAGGCTCCATCACCCATAACGGCTACAACTTTCTTGCCTTTAGCTGCATACTTTGCACCGAATGCAGCGGGAATTGAATAGCCCATCGTACCCATTCCGCCCGAAGTAAGAAATCTTCCTTCTCTGACCAGGTGCCACCTGCAGGACCATATCTGATTTTGTCCAACGTCAGCAATATAAATAGCATCTGAAGGAAGCTTCCTTGAAAGATTTTGCAGGAACGGCATAGGATCAACGAATTTTGTTGTATCAATAACAGGTCTCTTCTCAATCATTTCCTGCTTGTATTTTTTGAGTGTATTAATCCACTCAGTTCTCTCATGTATCAGATCCTCTTTGTCTTCAAATTCATTGATTCTCTTGAAAATATGTTTGATATCACCTACAAGCGGAATTGTAGGTCCGACATTTTTACCGATTTCAGCAGGATCCACATCTATATGAATAAGTACTTTATTTTCTGTGATAAGATCAGGCCTGTTTACAGCTCTGTCTGCAACTCTTGCACCAACCATTAAAAGAAGATCCGACTCATTTAGAGCTCTGTTGGCACAAGGTCTTCCGTTATTTCCGACCATTCCGAAATAATAAGGATCTTCGGAAGCCATGACGCCTATTCCCATCATGGTTGATACTACTGGTATGCAGTTGTCCTTAACAAACTTTCTGATTTCAGAAACTGCTCCTGAAAGGTGCACACCGCCTCCAACACAGATAATCGGACGCTTTGCCTGTGCCACCTCTTTAACAACCTTTTTAATCTGGGCAGCATTACCCTCAACGGTTGGCTTATAAGTTCTCATATTGACCTTTTCGGGATATGAGAATTTATTGATTGTAGCCTGCTGTATATCAATCGGTATATCAATAAGTACCGGGCCTTTTCTTCCTGTATTGGCTATATGGAAAGCCTCTTTAAATATCCTGGGTATATCATTTACATCACGGATAAGGTAGCTGTATTTGACGAAAGATTCTGCAGCACCTGTAATATCAGCTTCCTGGAAAACATCACTACCTATAAGTTCGGAATTGACCTGTCCTGTAATGCACACAAGAGGAATACTGTCAGCATATGCAGTAGCGATACCGGTAATTAGATTTGTAGCACCGGGACCGCTGGTAACAGCACAGACGCCCACCTTTCCGCTGATTCTTGCATATCCACTAGCACAGTGTGCTGAATTCTGTTCGGTTCTTATTAGGATTTGTTTTATGTTTGTTTCTCCGAGCGCATCATAAAAAGGAGCAATTGCAACGCCCGAATATCCAAAAACAACATCAACTTTTTCTTCCAATAAACATTTTACTATGGCTTGCGCACCGTTCATAAAATATTGCCTCCATGAATATATTTAATAACAAATACTGATAAACGTCAAAATGTAATAAGCGTTTACTTCTTTTCGGCTTCGCTGAGTATATTCTTAACCACTTTGACTGCACTGGCAGCATCGGAGGAATAACCGTCAGCTCCTATTTCCCAAGCGTAATCCTCTGTAACCACTGCCCCGCCTATGATTATCTTTGCTTTACAATTTTTCTCACCGGCAAGCTTAACAACATTCTTCATTTCCTGCATGGTTGTTGTCATTAGAGCAGAAAGCGCAATAATACCTGCTTTTTCAGTAATTGCAGTATCCACTATCTTTTCGCTTGGAACGTCCTTTCCAAGATCGATAACATTAAAACCATGATTCTTAAGCATCAGAGCAACAAGATTTTTTCCGATATCGTGGATATCACCATGCACGGTTGCAATAACTATTGTTTCCTTAGCCTTTGAATCTTCGCCCTCTGCTTCTTTAAGAAGAGGTTCCAGAACGCCTATGCTAAGCTTCATAGCTTCCGCACTGGCAATCAGCTGTGGAAGGAAGTATTTTCCTTTATCGAAAAGCTCACCAACTTCATTTATTGCAGGCATAAGAACTTCGTTTAATAGTTCTTTGGGATTACAGCCTGCATTTACAGCTTCCTTGGTGTCCTTTTCTATTGTCCTCTTACTGCCCTTCATAACATCATTTTTAATGAGTTTTTTAAATGATGTTACAGGATCATCTGCGCTTTCATTATTGTTTGATCCGGCATTTGTTGCAGATGCAGAATCCTTACCGGTACTCTGCGCTGCAGCTGTCTGCACAGCCTGTCCCTTCGGAACACAGGTCACGGCAACATTCATTCCGTCGTAGCGATTCATCCTCTCAATATAGCGAATATCTGCTTCTTCCTTATGTCTTAACAGATCGGAAGCAAAAGCGCTGTTTACAAGAAGTTCCTGTGAAGGGTTGCAAATAGCCATTGTAAGGCCATTAGCTATAGCCATAGTTAAAAATGCAGTATTTATGAAAGCTCTCTGCGGAAGGCCGAAGGAAATATTTGAAAGGCCGCATATTGTTGCGAGATTTCTTTCTTTACAGTAGCTTATGGTAGCAAGTGTCTCAAGAGCTGCATTTGGATTGGCTCCGATAGTTGCTACAAGTCCGTCAACAACAATATCTTCCTTAGATAAGCCAGCATTATAGGCTTTATCACAAAGCGCCTCAATAAATTCATGCTTTTCTTCCAAATCTTTCGGAAGACCTTTAGGGCCTACCGGAAGTGCTATAAACATTGCTCCGTATTTTTTAGCAAGAGGTAAAAATCTTTCAGCTTTATCTTTTTCCAAAGATATAGAATTTATAAGAGCTCTGCCTGGATACTTCCTGAGTGCCATCTCCATAGTGGCTTCATCGCTGGTATCAATGCAAAGAGGAAGTGATGTAAGCGGAATAATCTCTTCAAGAACATCACTCATCATCTGCTTCTCATCTATACCGCTCATGCCCACATTAACATCAAGGATTGAAGCACCATCTTCTTCCTGCTGTGAGACAAAATCACAGACCATATTGAGATTTCCTTCGCGAAGTTCGGCCTGCAGTTTCTTTTTACCTGTCGGATTAATTCTCTCACCGACGATCATGAAAGGATCATCCATGCCGAAAGCTATGGATGAACGTTCACTTGTAAGATATCTCACACCGGCAGTTTTTCTGATAACCTTATCTGAGAGTTCATAATTATGGTATTTCTCATGAATACCTTTGATATATTCGGGGCTAGTTCCACAGCATCCACCAATAATAGTTGCTCCGGCTTTTATTAGCTTTTCCATTTCAGGCACAAATACGCTGCATTCCATATCATATTCAGTAGTGCCATCTTCTGTTACGACCGGAAGTCCTGCATTGGGCTTTGCTATTATCGGAATTGTCGTAACCGATGCCATATCTGCAATAAGCTCAACCATATTATCGGGGCCTGTACCGCAATTTGCTCCAACAGCAGCGGCGCCAAGTGATTCCATTACTATTGCAGCAGTTTTGGCATCTGTACCAAAGAGAGTTCTTCCATCACCCTCAAAGGTAAGCGTAACCATAACCGCAATATCCGATACTTCCTTTGCGGCTATAAGGGCAGCTCTGCATTCCTGAAGGCTCATCATGGTTTCCACAACAAGAACATCTATTCCGGCCTTGCAAAGAATTGTTATCTGTTCCTTATAAACTTCAATTAGTTCTTCAAAATCGAGATCGCCCATGGGTTTAAGCTGGCGACCGGTCATGGTTATATCGCCTGCAATAAGCGCTTTCCCCTCGGCACTTTCTTTTGCAAGTTCTACAAGCCTTGTATTAATTTCTTCAATTCTGTCTTCAAGGCCAAAATTTTTAAGCTTTATTCTGTTGCCGGTAAATGTCGGTGCGTAAATAATATCGCTTCCGGCTTCAACATAGCTTTTTTGCAATTTTTTTATAACTTCGGGATTTTCGAGAATCCATTCCTCGGTACATGCTCCTGCAGGAAGTCCTTCCTTCATGAGATTCGTTCCTGTAGCTCCGTCAAGGAATGCAATCTTTTTATTTTGAATAAATGAAATAAATTCGTCTCTTTTCATACTTACTCCGCATTTTTACTTGTGCTTTGCGCACATAGATGTTATTTTCTCAAATTATTATTGTTTTTAGTAGTGATTAATTTAACCACATAAAAACAGTACGAGATTAATATTGTAATGGTTATTACTATTATAGGCCTTAAAGTCATAAATACCAGACTACCGTAGAAATCAGGATTTATCCTGTCTACACACCAGCCCAAAAAAGAAATCACCATAACATGGAAAAAATATATATTAGCTGAGAGATTTTTACCGATAAAAGAAAGTTGTTTCGATAATATACTTTGCTTCTCCGTTATTAATTCCGCATCCTCATTATCGCTGTCTCCGAATAATAAAAGGCCAACAACAATCAAAAGAGACCCAAAGTATACTTCTGTCTGGCCCCACTTTTTATATTCAAAGAAAGTAAAAAACACACCGGTAATAACAAGAAGCATTCCGAGCGTATGCGGCCTTTTAATAAGAGATGCAGCTTTATCCTCATGCATCCAATATCCGAGTAATGTGAAGGGAACACCTACAAAAAGCCAATTCCTTATCACATACCAAACCGATACACTGATTCCGAACGGTCTGATCGGATAATATATCTTCAAAAGTTCACCGAAAAACAGTAATCCTAAAAGTAAAATCGAAATCGGTTTTGCCCCCTTTTTTAAAATCGGCGCAAAAATAAAAACAAGCAGATATACATATATAAGAGCAAATAAATACCATAAATGGTCAAAAGCATAGGTGAAGTCATAGATAAATTTGCCTGAGTTAAAAAGTAATAATCTTGAAAATTCAAACAGGTTAAATTTCTCGTTGACCCACTCCTTTATTCCGTAATTTACAGTAATGGCATAAAGAAAAGAATAAACTGTATAAATGAGCCATATCTTTAAAGTAACTATGGAGGTCTTCTTTAATTTTCGTGCCATATTTTTGCGAATACCACCGGTACTATCATCATCTTTAAGAAGGTAATACCCGGAAATAGCAAAAAACATTGGCACGCCAAAACGAGCCAATGCTTCAAATAAGTCTCCGGCAACGCCGGGGAACTTACAGTGTATAAGAATTACAAAAATACAAGCTGCAGCTTTTATATTGTCAAATGTATAATTTTCTGCATTTCTGTCAGCTTTATACAAATCGTATCTCCTTTAATCAATTCCGTAATCAGAAGAATGCTTCAGTCTGCTGAGAGCTCTTGCCATAGCGGCCTGGGCAGTGTAATACTCTTTGATAGAGTTTTTCTGTCGCATCTCTTCCTCTGCTCTCTCAAGAGCCCTTTGAGCTCTTACTCTGTCGATATCCTCCGGCTTTTCTACAGTATCGACAAGAACAATAACTCTGTTATTTGCAATCTGCGCAGAACCAACGCCTACTATTGCCTCAATCTTATCCCCGATTGCATCCCTGATGGTCATCTTACCGTTATATATGGCCAAAACAAGTTCCTCATGTTCAGGTAAAATGGCATATTCTCCATCTATGCAGGGAAGAATAATTTCGCTGGCTCTGTCATCAAAAAATATTCCGTTTATTGACATGACCTGTAAACGAAAGGTCTTTCTATCAGCTTTCAAATCAAATCATTCCTCCGGTTTATTCGGCACTGTTACCTTCAAGCGTCTTTGCTTTGGCAATTACTTCATCAATTGTGCCCACATTGAAGAATGCAACCTCTGGATACTGGTCCATCTTTCCTTCAATAATCATCTTGAAGCCTTTAATGGTCTCTTTAAGAGGAACATAAACACCCTTTACACCGGTGAAAGTCTCGGCAACATGGAAAGGCTGTGATAAAAATCGCTGGATCTTACGTGCACGATAAACAGTGAGCTTATCCTCTTCTCCAAGCTCATCCATACCGAGAATTGCGATAATATCCTGAAGTTCCTTATATTTCTGAAGCATCTCCTGAACTTTGGTAGCAACCATATAGTGTTCTTTTCCGACAACATCCTCTTCAAGGATACGGCTGCTGGATTCAAGCGGATCTACGGCGGGATAAATACCCTGTTCAACAATCTTTCTTGATAAAACTGTTGTTGCATCAAGATGCGCAAAGGTAGTTGCGGGAGCAGGATCCGTCAAGTCATCAGCAGGAACATAGACAGCCTGAACTGAAGTAACGGAACCGCTTTTAGTGGATGCGATTCTCTCCTGCAATTGTCCAAGGTCAGTTGCTAGCGTGGGCTGATAGCCAACCGCTGAAGGCATACGGCCGAGAAGTGAAGAAACCTCTGATCCCGCCTGGACAAATCTGAAAATATTATCTATGAAAAGAAGAACGTCCTGTCTTTCTCTGTCTCTGAAATATTCAGCCATTGTAAGTCCTGTCTCGGCAACACGCATACGTGCTCCCGGAGGCTCGTTCATCTGTCCGAAAACAAGTGCCGTTTTTTCAATAACACCGGACTCCTTCATTTCAGTCCAAAGGTCGTTACCCTCACGGGAACGCTCTCCTACACCTGTAAATATGGAATATCCTCCATGCTCGGTGGCAATGTTCTGGATAAGTTCCTGAATAAGAACTGTTTTTCCTACACCGGCACCTCCGAAAAGACCGATTTTACCGCCCTTTGCGTATGGTGCAAGAAGATCTATTACCTTGATACCTGTTTCAAGTATTTCTGCTACAGGGCTCATATCCTCAAGCTTTGGAGGCTCTCTGTGAATTGACCAGTGTTTTTCACTTTCAAGAGTAGGACCGCCGTCAATTGTATCGCCAAGAACATTGAATAATCTTCCAAGGTTCTTTCTTCCGACAGGAACACTGATGGAACCACCTGTCTGATATACAGGCATGTCTTTTGCAAGCCCCTCACTGGCAGTAAGCATGATGCACCTTACAACATTATCACCGATGTGCTGTGCAACCTCCATGACACCCTTTTTATCACCGACCTTAACTTTAAGAGCATCACTTATGTACGGAAGACTTCCGTTTTCAAATAATACATCCACTACAGGTCCCATAACCTGCAGGATTTTTCCTTCACTACTCACTAATCTGTCCTCTTATTATCTTGAAGATTGTTTTCTTAGTTTAGCTTCTTTAGCTGCTTTGGCTCTCTTTAACGCTTTGGCACCACTTGCAACTTCCGTTATTTCCTGAGTTATCGCAGCCTGTCGCTGCCTGTTGTACTGCTTTGTCAGTTCTCCTATCATGGAAGTAGCATTTTTATTTGCATTATCCATTGCCATCATTCTGGCGTTTTGCTCCGAACAAAAAGTTTCAACCAAAGCACCATAAATAAATCCGTTTATAAAGTTTGGAACAATATTATCAATAATAGCTTTCGGACTCGGATCGAAAATGAATTCCTCATTGTAGGCATCGATAATTCTGTAGCGATTGCGGGCGTTTTCGATGATATCCAACGGAAGAATTTTTTCAAGTTTAACCTCACTGGTTATAGAATTCTTCATTGAAGTAAAAACTACGTATACCTCATCAATAGTGCCATTTGCATAATCATCAAGAATTATGGATGTAATATCCCTGGATCTGTCCATATTGGGATTTTGCGCAGTATATCGGAAATTCTCCTCTATCTTAAGACCAAGACTTGTAAAATAATGCCTTCCAAACTCACCAACAACATATAGTTTATAGTTCAAAAGCTTATTGTTATTTCTTATATGCTCCTCTGCCGCTTTAACAACATTGTGGTTAAAAGCACCTGCAAGACCTTTATCGGAGGTAAGCACCAGATACCCTTTAGCTCTTGCTTCAAAGGGAATATCATCTGTGGTCTTTAAGAAAATATCCTCAACATCATCCGGAATATGCCTTGAAACTCTCGCTATCATAGCCTGCAGCGCATAGAAATAAGGCTCTGTATCCGTAAGCTGTTTCTTTGCTTTTCTCAGCTTATTTGAGGATATCATATACATCGCATTTGTAATTTTCATTGTGTCGCGAATACTACCGATTCTATCGCGAATTTCTTTTATGTTTGCCACTGAAAATCACCTTAATCAAGAGTAAATTTCTTTCTCTTCTTTTTAAGTTCTTCTTTTAATATCTCGTTGTTTTGCTTTTCAAATTCATCAGCTGCTTCAAGTATTTCCTTCTTCGTAAGATCAGAAAGATCCTGAGACTTATCGATATCCTCGATAATGTCCTTTCTGTTTTCTTCGAAGTATTTCAAAAGCTTATCTTTATATTCTCTTACCTGATTAACCGGAACAAAATCCATCTTTTTGCCATTTGCGCATACAAGAAGGATTACCTGTTCATGCATTGAATACGGTCTTCCGAGGGGCTGTTTTAACAGCTCCATCAGTACGCTTCCATGTCTGAGCTGATCCTTTGTAGTCTCATCAAGATCCGAAGCAAACTGCGTAAATACAGCCATCTCTCTGTACTGAGCAAGGTCAATACGTATACTACCCGCAGCCTTCTTCATAGCTTTGGTCTGCGCAGCACTACCTACACGGGAAACGGAAAGTCCGACATTTACCGCAGGTCTCATGCCCTCGAAGAATAGATCCGATTCAAGGAAAATCTGACCATCAGTGATGGATATAACGTTTGTAGGAATATAAGCAGAAACATCGCCTGCCTGTGTTTCTATAATCGGAAGTGCTGTAATCGAGCCGCCGCCAAGTTCGCTGGAAAGCTTGCTCGATCTCTCAAGAAGTCTTGAATGAAGATAGAATACATCTCCGGGATAGGCTTCTCGTCCGGGGGATCTTTCAAGAAGCAGTGACAACGCTCTGTAAGCTACCGCATGCTTAGACAGGTCATCATATACGATAAGTACATCCTTACCCATAAGCATGAAATACTCTGCCATAGCAGTTCCGGCATAAGGAGCAATATACTGAAGCGGTGCACTGTCTGCAGCCGTTGAAGCTACAATAATTGAATACTCCATTGCACCTGCTTCTTTTAATGTGTTTATCAGCTTAGCAATGGTACTTGCCTTCTGTCCGATAGCAACGTAAACGCAGATTACATCCTTTCCTTTCTGATTGAGGATTGCATCCATAGCAATAGATGTCTTACCGGTTTGTCTGTCACCAATAATAAGCTCACGCTGTCCTCTTCCGATGGGGAACATAGTATCAATTGAAAGGATTCCGGTTTCCATAGGTTCATTAACAGAACGTCTCTCAACAATACCGGGAGCAGGTTCTTCGACAGGCCTGTAAACTTCTGTCTTTATCTCTTCTCCGCCATCGATAGGATTGCCCAGAGCATCGATAACTCTTCCTATAAAGGCCTCGCCTACGGGAATACCTGCCTGCTTATAGGTTCTGACACATCTGCTTCCCTGACGGATTCCTTCGTCTCCTCCAAACAGAATAACTCCGATATGGTCATCTCTTATATCCTGAACCATACCCTTGGTTCCATCCTCAAAGCGGACAATTTCTCCGTAAAAAGCATGATCAATGCCAACAACATTGGCAATACCATCTCCAACCCAGATGGTTCTACCGACTTCTTTTCCTTCTGCCTTAAGATCAAAACTGTTAACCCTGTCTCTTATAATTGAAACAAGGTTCTCAGCACTGGTATTCTGGCGTTTTTTTGTTAGCTCTATAAGTTCTTTGAGCTGTCTTGTACGACCTTCGTCACTCCAGTCATACTCAAAATTCCCATAATTAACGATAAATCCACCGTTAACCTTTGGATCATGAATTATCTCAAGCTCAAGATCAGGTCTGTTAAACTTTTTTGCAAGAGCCTTCTTTATCTGCTCCGCCTGATGATCCAAGGGCGGAACTGAAGAATAACGAAGCCTTGCTTTGTTTTCATTTATCATATAAATGATCCTCTTCTATTAATTATTTAATGAACGAGGTATATTATTCGCTTTTCTCAATAGCCTCAAAAATAAATTTGTTGTAAAGCTCTTTATCTGACTCTTCGTCATGCTTGGAAACAGCAATCTTATTTGCTGCATGAACAACCAGATCGGTCAGCTCTGATACATAAGCATCTTTCTCGCGCTGTGCTTCGATCTGAGCGTTGTGCTTAGCCTCAACTATAATCTGTTCAGCCTTTGCTTTGGCATCATTAATAATGCGATCATACTCATCATATCCATCTTTCTTGGACTGTGCGACAAGCTCCTCGCATTCTTTGCCGGCTTCCTGAAGCTTTTTGGCATAGCTTTCCTTAAGCTCTTCTGCCTCTTGTTCCATTTTTGATGCGGAATCCTTTGCATGTTCAATTTCTTCTCGTCTTTTCTGCAAAACAGCATCAACTCTTTTAAATAAAAATAATCTGAATATTATATATAGGAGTAATAAATTTACCACCGTATAAACAATACCCATTATGCTGATATTTAACACTGCTTAATATCCTCCCAAAACAATCAGGCAAACTTAATCATGATAGCTACTACGAAGCCATAAATAGCAGTAGCCTCTGCAAGCGCACATCCAAGGATTAAAAGTTTCATGATCTTACCATCTGCCTCGGGCTGACGAGCAACCGCATCAACTGCCTTTGCTGTTGCTATACCGATACCGATACCTGCTCCAATTCCCGTAAATGCTGCAATAGCTGCGCCAAGTGCTGTTAAATCCATAATCATAACCTCCGTTTTTTATTTTTCTTTTAAATGCATTTTATCCATTAAAAGATATAATTTCTTTATTCAATAGCCTCTTTGATATATAGAGACGAAAGGAAAACAAATACATATGCCTGAATAAGTCCGTCAAAGATATCAAAATAAATACTGAAAGCTGCAGGCACAATTATCGGAACTGCCATCTTAAGAAGCTCCATAATAACGGTTGCTCCGATAATATTTCCGAAAAGTCGCATACATAATGACAACGGTTTAATCGCAATCTCAAGAATATTTATTGGAGTTATCAGCCACAAAGGAGCTGTAAATGATTTAAGCCATCCCCTTACACCTTTGTGGTGTATTCCGGCTCCTTCGACCAGTACTATACTCATTAGCGCCAGTGCCATGGTTACATTCAAATCCATTGTCGCGGGAGTCAGCCCAAATAGTCCGACCAGGTTGGATGCTCCTATAAAAACCAGAACCACCGCCATATAATCTCTGTATGCGATGCCCTCTTCACCAAGCATTCCTCCGGTTATACCACGAAGGCCGTCAACTATAGCCTCAGCAACAAGCTGCTTCGTACTAATATTATGAACCTTCATACCACTGGTAAGCCATAGAAGGAATAAAGTCAGAACTGCCATCACTCCCCACGTGACAACTACAGACTTATTGATATCAAAAAAGCCGTTCATAAAGTCAAAGTGAATCATCACCTTGTCCTCTAGTAACAGCTCATTTAAAAGTCCACCAATATCCATAAATAATCTCCAAAAAACAATTTAGCAAATTTCATACACAATTATTATTATACTTCCAGGCAGCATTTTTAACAATGAGAAAAAAGTATATCCGCAAGTTCTGCTACATTATCAATCACGTAATCAGGCTTTTTATCCATATCGGCTATTTCTGCTTCATTACATTCACCCGAAAGCACACAAACCGAAACAGAACCGGCATTTTGAGCAACGGCAATATCGGTATAAAGTCTGTCTCCAACGCAGCAGATTTTTGCATTGTCAATATTTGTCATAGCAGAAATGATATCTACCATATTACGGTTTGGTTTCCCAATATATGTAGGTTCAGAGCCACTGGAAGCTGTGAGCAGTGCACATATACTTCCGCAGTCAGGAAGTACCTCTCCGGCAGGCATAGGACATACCCAATCAGGATTCGCAGCTATAAATTCAGATCCTTTTCGCAAAAAATGAACTGCCAGATCCAGATCTCTATATACGAGTTCAGTATCAAAGCCGACACACACCACAGGAGAAACATCTCCATAATCGGAGCTGTCGTAATCCGTGGCATTAAAAACATTTAATCCGGCATTTTTAAGTTCATTGTAAAATGTACGGGTTCCTACAACATAGATATCTCTGTTGCCGTAATTTTTTTTAAGGTACTCTGCCGTAGCCATACCCGAAGTATAAACATTTTCCATCTCACAGGGAAAACCAAGTTTTTTCAGACGATCTACATAATCTATTCCGGCGCGTGATGAATTATTTGTAAGATATATATATTTCTTCCCAAGCTTTTCAAGCGTAAGAATAAAGTCAATCGCTCCATCAAACACTTCATCACCAAGGTATAAAGTTCCGTCCATATCAAGAAGAAACAATTGACAATTGCATAATTTTTCAAAGTCTTGTTCTAATGATAGTTCTTTGTTCATAAGTTCTTATTCCTTTTTGTACCAAGCAGCATACAAAAAGCCCCAGGTTAAACCTGAGGCCTTTGCTACCATAAAATTAAAGATCGATGCTACCTGTCATCTTGTTATTTACTACATAATAAGCCTTATTTTCTTCAGGCTTAACGTAAAGCTCAAGATTCTTAGCACCCTTCACACCATATTCTGCCTCATATGCAGCCTTAGCTCTCTCGATAAGATCCTCTGAAGAGATACTCTTGTCAGCATACTGAAGCTCGATCTTAGTCTTAATCTGTGCCATTTTCATTTCCCTCCTCGCAAAAATTTATCATAAACTTTCTTGATTATAATACCGTAAACGGTTTGTAGTCAATTATTCGTTAGTCTTTAATACAACATTATCCTTATCTTTATAGATATGTTTTGCGGGAACACAACCACGAACGGAAGAAAGAGGATAAATATTACTTTCTCTTCCTACTACTGTGCCGGGATTAAGAATACTTCCGCAGCCGACCTCAACATTATCACCAAGCATTGCTCCTACCTTTTTAAGACCGGTCTCCACCGTATCATCCTTACCGTTCTTGATTACAACCAGCTTCTTATCGGATTTAACATTTGATGTTATTGAGCCTGCACCCATATGCGATTTATATCCAAGTATAGAATCGCCAACGTAGTTATAATGAGGAACCTGAACCTTGTTGAAAAGGATTACATTTTTTAGTTCTGTGGAATTACCTACTACAGCTCCTTTCCCTACAATGGCGTTTCCTCTTATGAAAGCACCGGGACGAATCTCAGCCTCCTCGTCAATAATGCAGGGGCCTGCAATATAGACATTATCGGATAAAAACTTTGCGTTTTTTGCAACCCATACATTATCTCCTCTTTTTTCAAATTTCTCTGAAGGAAGTGTACTTCCAAGTTCGATAATAAAATCTTTTATCTTCGGAAGTACCTCCCAAGGGTATGTGACATTCTTAAATATGTCTGCCGCTATAGTCTCGTTTAAATCATATAAGTTTTCGATTGAGTATTCTTTCATTTTTTCCTTTCCTTCCCCTCATCCGGCACTTCGTGCCACCTTCCCCCCTAGGGGAAGGCTTATTATTTATATCTTTTTACTTGTATTTTTCTTTTTCTGTACCTTTTTATAGTACTGTGCTGAGTTCACAAAGAATTGCTGCATATGCGATCTCATATCGTTTTCTTTGACGTAGTTAGTGCGTCTTGTTATGAAATCTGAAAGCTTCTTCATGTATTCATCTT
The DNA here is from genome assembly GCF_900109475.1 of Butyrivibrio sp. ob235. Taxonomy (NCBI): domain Bacteria; kingdom Bacillati; phylum Bacillota; class Clostridia; order Lachnospirales; family Lachnospiraceae; genus Butyrivibrio; species Butyrivibrio sp. ob235. The sequence goes on along the minus strand of NZ_FOBE01000001.1, from coordinate 182,703 downwards.
CTGATATCTCACCCTGCTCGACCTGTGTGAGCCCCTTCTCCCAGCTTGCTGTAAGTGAGGGATTGAGCATAGGCTTCATTGATACATAAACCGTATCATATATCATCTCACCCATTTGAGTTGGTGTGATTATCTGAGTCTTTTTATTAAGTTCAAGATACTTATTCTTAACAAGCTTTTCAAGAATTCCGGCTCTTGTAGCACTTGTTCCGATTCCTGATCCCTTTATCTGGGATCTAAGTTCCTCATCTTCAATAAACTGACCGGCATTTTCCATCGTAAGAATAAGCGTACCTGAATTATATCTCTTGGGCGGCGTGGTTTCCCCCTCTTTTATTGATGCCTGTTTTAGTTCAAGCGTATCACCTTTTTTCAGCTTGGAAAGAGCTTCGAAAAGTCCCTCATCCGCTGCAGAATCCTCAGCATCGTTATCAGTCTTATCCTCTGATTCCTTCTCATCCTTCTTCTTGAAAAATGAGTAATCCATAACATGTAAATAACCTTTGGATGCAAGTAATTTGAAACCTGCAAAAAAGGTTTCAGTATAGTTTTCGCTTGTATCTACCGCAAGCTCAAGCTTTATCTTCGAGTACTGGGCAGCGGGATAAAATACAGCAAGAAACCTTCTGACAATTATCTCATAGACCTTTGCCGCAGTGGAACTAAGTGAACTTATTGCTGAAAGTCCCTGCCCTGTAGGAATGATGGCATAGTGATCGGTAATAGCCTTATCATTAACATACCTTGTTTTTGCAATGCCCTTATAGGATTCATGTTGGAGAATTGCTTTAGCAAAAATTGCGGCAGGTTCATAAGAAGTAAGACCTCTTATATTCTTATCAATTTCCTTAGCTATAGCAGTGCTCAAAACTCTGGCATCCGTTCTGGGATAAGTTGTAAGTTTTTTCTCATAAAGCTCTTGCGCTATTGCAAGGGTCTGATTAGGATCAATCTTGAAAAACTTTGAACAGTCATTTTGCAGCTCGGCAAGGTTATATAAAAGAGGAGCGTTCTTAGTTTCCTTCTTCTTTTCCATTTTGGTGAGCTTTGCATTCACCGGAAGCTGCCCAAGGGATTCAATCAGAGCCTTAGCGCCCTTTTCTTCCTTAAAGCCTTTTTCGCTGTAGAGATCAAAGGATCCGTTATATTTACTTTTCTCAGTAACTCTCCATTCTGCGGATATAACCTTATCATCAACAGAAAAGTCACCAATAACTCTGTAAAACGGTGTTTTTACAAAGTTTCTTATCTCACGCTCTCTGTCAACAACAATCCCTAGTACGCAGGTCATAACACGTCCTACGGCAACAACACATTTATCAAGTCCGAGGAATTGTCTTATGGAATAACCGTATCTGAGAGTTAACGCCCTGGAGAAATTGATTCCCATGAGGTAATCCTCTTTTGCACGAAGATAGGCAGCAGCACCTATGTTGTCATATTCGCTGTCATCCTTTGCTTCTCGTATCCCTCTAAGAATTTCTTCTTCAGTCTGTGAATCGATCCAGACACGTTTTTTGATCTTTCCTGTAACATGAGCTTCCTGATCAACCAGTCTGTAGATATATTCACCCTCACGTCCGGAGTCGGTACATATATATATTTTATCCACATCCTCTCGGTTTAGCAGTCCCTTGACTATATTAAACTGCTTCGCACTCTGTGGAATAATTTCGTACTTAAATTGAGACGGAATAAATGGAATAGTATTGAGAGACCACTTAGCCATTTTCTCATCATACACCTCAGGATAACTCATCGTCACCAGGTGTCCTACACACCAGGTGACGATGGCTTCTTCGGATTCCATATATCCGTCTTTATTAGAAAAATTATATTTTAGAGCAGCGCCGAAAGCCCTTGCAACACTGGGCTTTTCGGCAATAAAAACGCTTTTAGTCATTCATCATTTCTTCCAATCCAATAAGTTTGATGGAAGGCTCTTCTTTTGCAAGGTTGACCAGACCTTCATCAAAACCAACAGCTGAGAACAAATAATAGTAATCAGGATTAAGCCTTGCTCTCTTGCAGCAGCTTCGTATATCGTCTATCGAAGAAGCATCCATCTTAGAATCCCATTTGCAGATTCCAACAAGTGTATCACCTGATTCACTTTGAGCTACGATATCAAGCGAATCAATCTTGCCAACCCATTCACCCTCATCTTCAATCTCAAAGGGAAGCTTATGATACTCTGAGAGTTTACAAACATACTCTCTGCATATGAGTTTATAAGCTGTAGAAACGAACTCTCCTAAACCGGGAGCTATGTATGTATCATAAAAATCTTCTGCATTTAATCCAACTATTTCACTTAAATGAGAATAAAAGAATCTGTAGAAAAAGTGTGGAAGCGGATCGCAAATTCTATATACACCCTTCTGCACATTCTCATGCCCCGTAGTTGCAAAGGAATATACCTTTTCAACCATGCCAAGCTCAATAAGACTCTTTAAATATACCATTATCTTAGCTCTGGAAAATCCCGTTGCATGATGTATATCATTAAGCTTATTCTTGCCATTGGCCAGTCCGTAAAGAATAGTATTATATACAGCAGTTTCACGAAGGTTTTCTTCAAGCTGATTTATTGTTGCTTTAAGTAGCACACTATTTTTAACATCAAGAAATTTCTCGCATACATTCTCTTTAAAGGTCTTATTTTGGTCAAAGTATTGCCATAGTTGACCCTTTCCTCCGAAAATAGCATACGTGGAAATGATATCCTGATTAGTCATATTAGGCATTCTCTTTTTCATTTCCTGGAAGGAATAGGGTTTTATCTTGAGGAAGCCTGAAATATTGGCAGCCTGAGCACCGATTTTATTAACCATTGAATTCTCAATCCATGCGGCATTGGATCCCAAAAGAACAATCATCATCTGGGGATGTCCTTCTCCGTAGACAATCGTACTTATCTCTTCAATGAAATCAGGAGATGCTTTTATGATGTCCTCAAAGCGGTCAATAATAAGAACAAAAGGCTTTTCCCTATCATTAGCCATCTTTTTAGCCACTTCAAATATTTCCTTGTAAGATGGATACTCAGAAATGTCATATCCCTTATTGCGTATACGCTGACCTATTATGTTCTGCTGAAGTCTCTCTGAAGCAGGAGCTGCGCAATAATAGATGGCGTCTTTGTCCTTCGCAAACTCTGTGATAACAGTTTCACTGCCTGTACTAACATGTCCATAAACAATAACTATCTGATTGGCCCCACTGTTGTAATAACCATTTAGTTCCTGCAATTCCAGACTCTTTGTTTTTTCCATACAATTTTCCTTATCTTAGATAGACGACTATAATGTTAAGTTACTTCTTGCTGATGTATCCAAGTGCCTTAAGGAGTTCTGCACACTCTACAGCGCCGCCAGCAGCTCCTCTAAGTGTATTATGTGAAAGGCCGACGAACTTCCAGTCGTAAACTGTATCCTCGCGGAGTCTGCCGATGCTTACACCCATGCCACCCTCGTAATTTACATCAAGAGCTATCTGGGGACGATTATCCTCCTCAAGATACTGGATAAACTGCTTAGGTGCACTGGGAAGACCAAGCTCCTGAGGCTTACCCTTAAAATTCACAAGACAATTAATAAGTTCATCTTTTGTAGCTTTCTTCTTAAATTTTACAAAAGCTGCGGCCGTATGTCCATACAAAACTGGAACTCTTATACACTGACATGTAATAATCGGGCTTTCTGCAGGAACAATCACGCCATTTTCAATCTTACCCCAAATTCTTAAAGGCTCTTTTTCGCTCTTTTCTTCCTCGCCTGAGATAAACGGAATGATATTGCCCTCCATTTCAGGCCACTCCTTGAAATTCTTACCTGCACCCGAAATTGCCTGATATGTTGTAGCAACTACTTCGTAGGGCTCAAAATCTCTCCATGCTGAAAGTGCGGGAGCATAACTCTGAATGGAGCAATTGGGTTTTACAGCGATAAATCCCTTTGTTGTACCGAGTCTCTTCTTCTGGAACTCAATAACATCTGCATGACCGGGGTTAACCTCCGGAATAATCATAGGAACATCGGGAGTCCATCTGTGAGCACTGTTATTTGAAACTACCGGAGTCTCAGTCTTTGCGTACTCTTCCTCAATAGCTTTTATCTCATCTTTGGACATATTAACTGCAGAAAGGACAAAATCAACATCCTTTGTTACTTCCTGAACATTTGTAACATCCTTAATTACAAGCTTTTTAACAGCCTCAGGCATGGGAACTTCCATCTTCCATCTGTCGCCTACGGACTCTTCATAGGTTTTTCCGGCACTTCTGGGGCTTGCTGCTACAACAGCAACCTCAAACCAAGGGTGATTATCAAGGATTGTAATAAACCTCTGACCAACCATACCTGTTGCACCAAGAACTGCTACTTTCAATTTCTCGCTCATTTTTTCACTCTCCTCTTATAAATAAATAAAAAAATAACTAACAACTATTAGGCGTCAAGAGTTTCAAAGCTCTTAACTTTGGTCCAGTATGCATTAAGTCTCTTATCGTTTCTTGCAATTGACTTCTTCATAACTTCCGGACCGGGAGCACCGGCAGTAAGTCTTTTTTCAACACAGGTCTTAAGACTGATTGCTTCATAGACATCTTCATCAAATTCCATTGCAAAGCCTTTAAGTTCTTCTATCTTAAGATCTGAGATTCCGCAATTTTTATCAATACAATGTAAAACTATTCTTCCTATAATACCATGTGCATCCCTAAAAGGTACACCCTTATTTACAAGATAATCGGCAGCATCGGTCGCATCGGTAAATCCTCTTATTGCACTCTTTTCCATCTGCTCTTTATTGAATTTCATGGTTCTAAGCATATCCGTAAAAAGAATCAGGCAGCTCTTTGTGGTATCTATAGCATCGAAGCTTACTTCCTTATCCTCCTGCATGTCCTTATCGTATGCAAGTGGAATGCCTTTCATGGTAACAAGAAGCGAATTTAATGCTCCATATACTCTTCCGGTTTTGCCTCTTACAAGCTCTGCAATATCAGGATTTTTTTTCTGTGGCATGATGCTGCTTCCTGTTGAATAAGCATCATCTATAGTAACAAAACCATACTCATTTGAGTTCCAGATAATAACTTCCTCTGAAAATCTGGAAAGATGCATCATTATCATAGAAAGCGCAGATAAAAACTCAATCAGATAATCTCTGTCCGACACGGAATCCATACTGTTATTGGTAGGTCCTGTAAACTTTAAAAGCTCCGCGGTAAACTCTCTGTCTAAAGGATAAGTTGTTCCTGCAAGAGCGCCGCTTCCCAAAGGACAGAAATTCAGCCTCGTAAAAACATCCATAAGGCGCTGTGAGTCACGATAAAACATCTCAAAATATGCTCCTAGATGATGGGCCAGTGTAACCGGCTGCGCTTTTTGAAGGTGTGTAAATCCGGGCATATAGGTATGAAGATTATCCTTCATGATTCCATTAAGAGTATCCAGCATGTCATAAATGACATTGGCGGTATTTCTTACTTCTTCTCTTATATACAATCTCATATCAAGAGCGACCTGATCGTTTCTTGATCTTCCGGTATGCATTTTCTTTCCTGCGTCACCGATTCTGTCTATAAGATTTGCCTCAAGAAAGCTGTGTATATCTTCATATTTGTCGGTAATGTCGAGTTTTCCGGCTTCTACATCCGCAAAAATAGCATCGAGACCGTTAACTATTTGATCACGTTCTTCATCTGATATGATTCCCTGCTTAGCAAGCATCGTTACATGTGCTTTACTTCCCTGAATATCCTGCTTTATAAGGCGTTTGTCAAAATAGATCGATGCATTAAACTTCCATGCCAGTTCATTTATTTCGCCTTCAAATCTTCCTCCCCAAAGCTGAGCCATAAATTTCTCCTTTTATACATGTATACAATCGCAATTTTCTCTTTACCATATCACAGTAATAAAGTGAAAACAAGATGTAAAAATCTCTTGTCAAATAATGCATGCACCTTTATAATCATATTTGTGCTTCTGATAGCACAAAGTTGCTGGAATAGCGCAGTCGGTAGCGCAACTGATTCGTAATCAGTAGGTCGAGGGTTCAAGTCCCTTTTCCAGCTCTTTATTCAGAAAGAGAATCGGCATAGGCCGGTTCTCTTTTTCATTTATCTCATATGTACATCCATTTGAGGGAAAGGTATCTCTACCCCCTCTTTATCAAATGCTTTTTTTATAGCCTCGTTCATAGACCATTTAGCCTTCAGATAATCTGTAGGCTTCACCCAACCTCTTATACGAAGGTTTACACTGCTGTCAGCGAGTTCATCCACAAATACATTCTTTTCTAGTTTATCCGAAATAAACTCATTGGCATCCATTGTTCGCATAGCAACAGCCCTTGCTTTGTCAATGTCCGCGTTGTAAGAGATTCCAACCATAGTATCAAGAATACGCATTGTGTTACCGTTATTATTGGTTATGGTAGATGAAGCCAGGGTCTTATTTGGCATCACAACACGTCTGTAATCAGCTGTAAGCATCCTTGTGTTTATAAGTGATATCTCTGTAACACTGCCCTCAATTCCTGTTCCGCCGACAACGATGTAATCACCGACTCTGAAAGGTTTTGCCAGCAGAATAAGAATTCCACTTGCAAAATCAGACAAAGTGCCCTGAATAGCAAGACCTATAGCAACGCCGGCCGAACCAAGCAGAGCAACAAGGCTTGCTGTATCCATGCCGAAATAGGATGCCAGTGAAAACAAAAGGACTATATCAAGGGATACCTTTACTACCTTGGCAAGAAATTTTGCGGTAGCGTCCTCTATCTTTGTCTTTCTCAAGGATTTATCAACAACATTTGATAACGCCTTAATCAGCTCCCACATGATTATGAGAATTATAATTGCAATAACAGCCTTCACCAAAAGGGCGAAAGCTTTATCCGGGAGTTCTTTAAAATATTTTTCAATAACTCCCGGTTTTAAGTTTTCGTTTCCTGTTACCTCAGCTATGGTTTCAATAGCATTTTCAGCAGTTGCAGTTGCAAGTAATATTGGTAACTTAAAGTTCATTATTTATTGTCATCCTTCTTATTAGTCTTAGTATTTGAAGTCTTTGTACCTGAAGTTTTTCGTGTTGTCTTCTTCGCAGGTGCTTTCTTTACGGCAGACTTCGAAGCCGCAGTTTTCTGTCCCTTTGCTGCAGTTTTGGGAGTTGCTGTCTTTTTAGCAGCAGTTTTCTTTCCGCCTGAAATTGATTTAAGCGCTGCTTCCGAAACTATGCTTGAAATACGCTCTTCTTCAATTTGTTCATATTTCTTTTCGATAGCCTCCTCCTGAGCTGCAAGTTCCTTTTCATAGCGCTCATGAAGTTCTTTAAGAAGCTCAGCCTCTTCCTTCTCCTGACGGTTTTTGAGCTCCCTTAAGGTCTTTTCGCGCTCTTGCATCTTATTATTTGCTTCTTCCTCACGGATCTTTCTAATCTTCTTCTCCTGTGTTGTATAAGGAGTATAAGAGAAAATCGCAAGTGAAGACGATGCAACCTTAACCGGAATGGAATAAGGTCTTCCGTCTGCTTCGCTAAAGTCTGCTTCTATTCTGCCGGGATTAACCATGCCGCTACCGCCGTAGCAGGTATCATCGGAATTAAATATCTCATAATATTTGCCATCAGCAGGAACACCGACCTCAAAGGTTCTGTCGACACCTGCCATATTAACAACTATTATGAGCATATCCTTGTCGGATTCGCCCTTTCTCATAAAGGACATCATGCATTCCTCAGCAGCCATACTGTTTATCCACTCAAAGCCGCTGTCATTCGTATCGATCTGATATAATGCCGGTCTGCTATAATAAATCTCATTTAGCGAATGGATCATGTTCTCAAGGAAAACAGCATTATCAATGCTAAGTTCATTGGGATCCATATATATCATCTTCTTACCGGGATGTGTCATAAGGTAAGATATTGCAAGACGAACTCCCGCCATTTTCTGAGCTGTATCACCAGGCATCAGATCATAAAGACCTTCAAGACCTTTTCCAATCTCTTCATGAGTAAACGCAAGTACAAATCTCTCTGTATAGCAATAAACAAGGGAGAATGTAAGCTCGTTATGATTTCCGGATCTGAATAAAGGATCATTCTGAATATAATCAAGGAAATCCTTTGTCCATCCGTTATTCCACTTGTAATCAAATCCAAGTCCGCCATCATCAAGCTCACCGGTAACTCTCGGCCAACATGATGTCTCTTTCGTAAGCGTGAGTAATCCCGGATATGCCTGCTTTAATACAGCATTAAAATTGCAGAGGAAGTCCTTAGCCTCAAGATTTTCATTGCCACCATACATATTCGGAATCCACTGACCGGGCTTTCTGTCATAGTCGAGATACAGAATCTTTGCTATATCAGCTACTCTTAGTCCGTCCAAATGGAATGTTGAAACCCAGAATAGTGCACTTGAAAGAAGGAAATTGGTAACCTGTTTTCTTCCGAAATCAAAAATCAGATCGCCTGTTCTTGGATGCACACCCATTCTCGGATCCGGATATTCATACAATGCCTGACCGTCAAATGAATTAAGTCCGCACTGAAGCTTCGGGAAAAATGTAGTAACAAAATCCATAATTACCCTGATGCCCGCTTCATGCATTATATTAACGAATTTCTTAAAGCCTACGGGATCACCGTACTTATTCTGAATAGCGAAAAATCCGGTAATATGGAATGGGTGCCCCTGAATATGTTCCATGACTGGCTTAAGCTCTATCGTATTAAAGCCATGATCCTGAACATATGAAAGAATCTCTTTTGCAAGTTCTTCATAATCCGGAATATGATTTTTATGTTTAGCAGCAAAGCTCTCGAGAGAAAGCTCACAGATTGAAAGAGGATCTGAGTCTCTGTTGAATTTTGTTCTGTTTTTGATAAATGCTGAGTCGTTCCATTTAATATCGCCAAGGGAAGTTATCTTGGAAACCTGGCTCTCCTTATCCTTGAAAGCATATCCGTAGGGATCGGGTCTTTTAAAGATAACTCCGCCTTTTGTTTTAACTTCAAACTGATAGCCGTCACCTTCTGCTGCACCCGGAATGAATATCTCAAATACACCGTCATGATCAACCCTTCGCATCTGATTTACTCTTCCGTCCCAGTCATTAAAATCACCGATGACACTTACTCTTGCAGCATCCGGAGCCCATACAGCAAAAGCACACCCCTTTACGCCATCTATTTCCATTAGATGCGCGCCGAATTTTTCATAGATATTGTAATGCATACCGCTATTGAACTTTATGAAGTCCTCACGGTCCATACGTCCGTCAAAATTATAGGCGTCATATATTTCCTTAATGTCACCATTTTCGAGCTTTATGCGATATTTGTATTTGAAGCCTTCTTTATAAGGAACAAGCGCAGCATAAAAACCTGCTTCATCAGCAAGCTCCATCTTGTATTTCTTGGTTCCGGTACTCGGAACAACTTCAATTTCTTCAGCCATAGGGTAAAAAGTCTGAATAAGAAGATTGGAACCAACCTTGTGTGCACCAAGAATACGATGCGGATCATCGCCATCGGAATAGATAATCTCTTCGATTTCAGGCCAGTTCATAAGTTTATAAAGCTTATTATTCATAAAAGTCCTCCATATATGATGATTTTCTGAAAATAAACTGATAATCGTTATAAAATTCCATCAAATTATTATAGCACGTTTATAATATGTTTCACATAAAAAAGAAGAAGGTATCACGATAAAATGATACCTTCTTCATAAAATCATTTCTTCCCAGTAGATCCAAATCCACCTGCGCCTCTCTCAGAATCAGCTAGTGATTCTGCTTCTTCGAACTCTACCGAAAGATACGGCTGAATGATAATCTGGGCTATTCTTTCAGCAGGAGTAATAGTTCTTTCCGTATCAGAATCATTGTGTACCGCAACGATAATCTCACCACGGTAATCGGAATCGACAACTCCGACACAATTCGCAGGGCGAAGCCCCTCTTTTGTCGCTATACCGCTTCTTGCGTAAATCCCCCCGAAGTATCCGTCCGGAATCTCCATAGCAAGCCCTGTTCCGATTTTAGCTGTTGTGTGAGGTGCTATCTTTGTATCCTCACTTACATTTGCATAAAGATCATAGCCTGCAGCAGCAAGGCTCCCCCTTGTCGGCATAGTTGCCGTGTCACTTAATTTCTTGATTTTTACCAGCATTTTCTCCTCCTTATGACCCCTCATCCGCCCTTCCCCCCAAGGGGAAGGCTTTCAAAATGGTCTTAATATATAAGCCGTGTACCCCGGAAGTTCCAATCCGCCTCCGAAGTCGATTTCCTCCCCCGAAATCATGTCACGCGCTCTTCCTGCTCTGAAATTGCAGTCTATATGTACGGAATTTTCATCCGCATTGACAGCTATCATAACCCTGTCATCTTCAAATTCACGTTCTATTATACAGTATTTATTCTGTAATACGAGCTGTTTCATGTCGCCATACTGCAAAGCTTTACTCTCGCCTTTTGCTTTATAAAGCTTTGCAATTACGTCAGTAAGTTCATTCCACTGAGGCTTATCAAAGGAGGCTCGAAGTGCCGGGTCTCCCTCGGATTTATGAGCTTTTGCTCCCCATTCCGATCCATAATAGACGGTAGGAATGCCCGGCATTCCAAACATCATCGCATATATAAGCGGAAGATGTTTTTCATTTGTAAGTGTACTTGCTATTCGGCTGACATCATGGTTATCAACGAAGGATAAAAGGTGCTCTCCTCTGTACAGACACCAGTTTTCCGGTCCAAACTGTCTTAATAAAGAATGAACAATCTCGAACATGTTGAGTGAATTAAAGCTGGAATAAAGCCCTTTGTAACACTCATAGTTGGTTGCCGAGTGACAAAGCTCAGGTCCCATTACTTTATGGTAATCACCGCCGATCATCTCTCCGACAAGATAAAAATCTTCCTTTTGTGAAAGAACATGATTTCTGAGCCTTTTAATAAAATTCTGCTCAAGACAATATGCAACATCAAGCCTGAGTCCATCTATATCGTAGTCTTTTATCCAGCTTGTTACTGCATCAAGAAGGTAATTAACAACATCCTCATTCCATAAATTTAATTTTACAAGATCATAATTACCTTCCCAGCCCTCATACCAGAGTCCGTCATTGTAGGCATCATTCCCGTCAAAATTTATGTGAAACCAGTCTTTATAAGAGCTGTCCCACTTCTTTTGAAGAACATCTTCAAAGCCAAAGAACCCTCTTCCTACATGATTAAAAACTCCATCCAGGACAACTTTTATGCCTTCTTTATGGAGAGCCTTACTAACTTTTTTAAAATCATCATTTGTTCCGAGTCTAACATCAATCTTTTTATAGTCTCTCGTATTGTAGCCATGTGTATCAGACTCGAAAATCGGATTAAAAAGTACCGCACCCACTCCGAGTTTTTTCAGGTGCGGTATCCAATCTATAACCTTAAGAATTCTATGCTCTAATTTACCATCATTTTCAAAAGGTGCTCCGCAAAATCCAAGCGGATATATTTGATAGAAACCTTTTTCGTAAGCCCACATAATCTCAGTTATCCTCTATCATAGCAAGAGCACCATAGATATTGGAATCATCTCCAAGTGCTGCTTTTTTAAGTTCAACAGTGCTTCTGATTGAAGGCATGCAGTAGCGATCTACCTCAGCCAGGATTTTTTCCATAAAGAAGTCACCAACTGCTTCCATAACACCGCCGCCATAAACAACTATGTCAGGGCTTATAGTGTTAATCATATTGCCGGTAGCTACAGCAAGATAATGGCATGCTCTGTCAACCGCCTCAAGTGTAACCGGATCCTTGGCAGCAATTGCTTTCTTTAAGTTTTTACTCTTAAACACACCATTCTCAATGGTCTCTGAGAGCATATTCTTACGTCCTCTTGCAGTTTGCTGCATGATATAAGCGCTCATGCCCTTTTTACTTGAAAAGGCCTCAAGGCATCCTCTCTGTCCACAACCACAAAGAGGACCTTCGGGATCAAGAATCATATGACCATATTCCGCAGCTTTATATTTATTTCCCGTAAACATCTTCCCATCAAGAATAAGCCCGCCGCCCATACCGGTTCCTACGAAGAATCCGACTACATTCTTATAGCCCTTCGCAACACCATATTTCCATTCACCGAGAACACCGACATTTACATCATTGCCGATAAAAAACGGAATATCAAACTTCTTCTCTATTGAGGATTTGATGTCATAATTTGTCCAGGGAAGATTGGGCGAAGTAAGAATTATACCGGAGCCCTGATCAATAACACCGGGAGCGCCAGCTGCAATGGCATTAAAATCCTTCTTCTTAATATCGGAATCCTTAATCATGTCTTCAACTACGCTAATGATCATTTTCTCAACATTAGCTGCATCGTCACCGGCTTCCTTGGTCTTTTTCTTAAGTCGATAAACAATCTCCTTCCTCTCATTGAAAATAGCTCCAAGAATCTTTGTTCCACCGATATCAAGACAGATATTATACTTACCAGACATCTCACTACCTCCGTTTATCGTACTTCCCATAGTTGTTTTTGCCGTTTTCCTTCACAAAGTAAAGTGCATTATCTGCGTTTCTATATAAATCATTATACGCTTTTCCGTCTTCAGGGTATACAGCATATCCAACAGACATCGTATATTTTACTTTTTCACCGTTATAATCAACTGTCTTTTCCGCTTCTGAGAAGGCTTTCAGCGCTGCATCAACCTCTTTGTCAGTATGATTTCTTATTATAACAAGGAATTCATCACCACCGATTCGCGAAGGATACACATCGCTGCCAAGGTCGTTCTGCATACGGTTTGCAGCATCCTGAAGTACCTTATCGCCACAATGATGACCATACTTATCATTTATCTGCTTGAAGAAATCAAGATCAAGCAATATCATAGCCAGACTCTTTGTCTCCGGGTCAGAGATAAACGCTTCATAAACCTTACCGATGGTCATACGATTGAACAGACCTGTCAAAGTATCTCTCTCAGCAAGGTTGCGTATAGTTTCATTTGTTCTCTTAAACTGATCAATATCATATTTAAGAATATAAATATGCACACCATCATCCTGCCTGTTTCTTCTGATCTGATAACATGCATTCTGATACCTGGGTTTTTCACTTGAACCGGTCTTTTCAAGATATACTATTCGTCCTGAGGTATTTCCGTTTTCATATTCTTTCAGAAGTCTGTCTCTGTTATAAAACTCGTACATCTTTTCATGTTCTTCGGGTTCAGCTTGTGAAAATACCATGCTCCTTGTAACTTCTCCAAAAGGAAGCTGTATATAGCCCGTCTCCCCAAAATCAGAAATAAGACCGGTCTGTCCAAGATGCATATATACCGTCTTATCTTCGGTAAGATTAGCTTCAAGGTAAAAGGTGTTCCTGATAAACTGTTCAAATGAACCATATCCAAGTGTCTCCGTAAAAGCATCACTTGCAAGCAAAAGGAATGTCGGATCGCTTGGCATGTCATAATATTCAGAACCACTCTGACTTATATCAGGAAGCTTTCTCATGCGCTCAGCGTCAAGCGTTCTTGAGCACATGATAAACATTCTGTTTCCTTCCGAGACAATTGGAATAAGCAGATACATAAGCCAGTCATATTCGCCGTCTATATCCTTTGTCCTGAAATAATCCGTTATATGATTTGTCCCGTATTCACTGATCCTCTCATCAAGGCTGTTCAGATTATAAAATTCTATAAAATCCGTTCTGTCCTCATTATAAATTGCTTCATCCGCAAATTTCTTTATTGCATCAGAGAAACTGCCTTTCTTCATCTTCTGGCTGTATCTGGCAGTATTTTCATAAACAGTTTCAAAGGTATCATCAACGACAGATACAATATCCACACGGTTATAAATCATATAGAGGAACTTAAGATACGAGTTGAGTTGCATTACTCTTGTGCCCGCATCATTTTCTGTCATGATCTCTGCAGTTGCCAAAATAGCTGTCTTGCCAAGTGACTTACTCTGCGTGATTTTCCTTAGCATTATCCTGTTAAAACCGTTACTGGTAACAAATTCCATGGAATGTATTTCATCATCCTGCACACACTGTGATGCAAGCATTTTTATATCTTTTGAGAAAATTATTGCAGGCGTATTAAACAGCTCCTGAATCGTTTTTACATCATTTGTAAACAAGAGCTTGAAAATATCATAAAAGTCATTATTGCACATGAGTGGCTTAAGGATTTTGCCGTCAAATTCAAATATCGCGATAGGTCTGTGATTGTAGTAAGCATTGTCCGGATCAAATCTGCCTATATCCTGCATAGGTGTCTGTGATAGCACATTCACTTTTCCTATGGCATCATAAAAAACAGTCTCCTCATCCGATTCGAACTGATGAGGGAATTGTTCAATCGGATAATCAAACATTTTAAGAGCTTCACTATATAGATGTCCCTGAGACTGTTCGCATCCGGACTGCTTAAGGAAATCAAGAATCTTTTCGTCCTCAACACTGCCCATTATCGTTTGGATGCCAAGTTCCTTCGACATATTGATGATATTCTTAAGCATAACTCTTGGCTTAACATCATCTTTATATCCAGATAAGAAATTACTGTTTATTTTGACAGCATTAAAAGGCATATCATTAAGAATATGCAAGGAAGAATACTCACTTCCGAAATCATCGAATATCACGCTAAAGCCATGATCCTTAAGTCTTTCAAGTTCAGCCTTTATACCATCTTTATCATTGGTTATTTCCGCCTCGCTGATTTCAATTCTTATTAAAGATTTAGGAAGCTTATATTTTGCAAGCTCTGTTTCTAAAAGATCCGCAATATCCGCAAGTGCAAAATCAAGCCTTGTAAGATTAATTGAAGCAGGAAGCGGATCCATGCCGATTTTTTTGATTTTACTTTGGTCTTTACAAACCTGTTTTATTACAAAGCTGTCCAGAAGGTATATCTTTTTCGAATGCTCCAATACTGAGATGAAATCTTTTGGCATCAAAACACCGTATTCTGTTGTATTCCACCTTGCCAAAGCTTCATTACCGCACACTTTACCTGACAGTGTATGGAAAACAGGTTGATAAGCAATTGATATTTCGCCATTCTCTATTGCATCTTCGATATGATGAACCACATAATGCTTCATCAATATCTCATCGTCTATATTCTCACTATTATACTTAAAGATGCCATTTCCAACAGAATCGCCGGATGAGCACGCAAGCACTGCTTTTTCAATTATCTCCTCAGCTATATTATCCTCAGCAGTAATGTAATAAATTCCTGCATGAAGATCCATTCCTGTATGTATATAAACCTCATCGAAATCTCGCTGAATTCTGGAAATAAATCTCTCAATATCATCAATATCGGTTACAACAACAAACTCACCATCATCTAGTTTGCATGCAATGTCCAAAGGAAATGAATCTCTTATCTTATTCTTCAGAAATACAAGAACCTGATAGCCTTCATCAAAGCCATTATTCATATAATATGATCTAAAGCCTTTGATATCGAAAAATACACAGCAAAAAGAAGCCGAAAGCTCATCGTTTTCCGCTTTTGAATTAATGATATTTAAAAATTCATCTTTCTGGTATAGGTCTGATGGAAGCCCCTCGCCTTCAATTTTTGCCATACTAATACCAGTTCCTTTTCAGTATTCTACTATTTTATGTTAACAAACAGGGGTGGACAAAACTATTAATCGCTTATAAAAAAATGTTAAAAAAATAAAAATAAAAATAAAACGCTTTGGATACTACTATGAATATCCAAAGCGCTATTATTAAGGCATTTTAAAGCATATTATAGATTATTCACCAAATACAGCCTTGTAATCCTTTTGGAATTTCTCAATTCCGGCTGTTGTAAGAGGATGGTTAACCATCTGTGCGATAACACCATAAGGTACTGTAGCGATGTGAGCACCTGCAAGTGCGCAATCTGTAACGTGCATAGGATGACGAACAGATGCAGCGATGATCTCAGTATCAATACCGTGAAGGTCGAATATCTGAGCAACCTCAGAAATAAGGTCTGTACCTCTTGTGCTTATATCATCAAGTCTTCCAAGGAAAGGACTTACGAAAGCAGCTCCTGCTCTTGCTGCAAGAAGAGCCTGGTTAGCTGTAAAGATAAGAGTCATGTTAATCTTGATGCCTTCAGCTGCAAGTGTATGGCAAGCCTTAAGACCCTCTTCTGTCATAGGAATCTTAACTACCATATTCTTGTGAATCTTAGCGATCTCGCGGCCCTCTTTGATCATGCCCTCGGCATCAACTGTTGTAGCCTTAACTTCGCCGCTGATAGGTCCGTCTACGATAGATGCGATCTCTGCAACAACCTGATTAAAGTCTCTGCCTTCTTTGGCAATAAGAGAAGGGTTGGTTGTAACACCGCAGATAACACCCATGTCATTTGCTTTTTTAATGTCCTCAACATTAGCAGTATCCAAGAAGAATTTCATAATACACTCCATTCCGCTTAAGATTATTCTTAAGCATTTGATTAAATATATTTTTCAACCGTTAAAAATCATAACACATCTTATAAATTTTACAAAGCAGATTATGCTCACTTATTTTCAATTATTGCCATAAAAGCCTTCCCCTTGGGGGGAAGGTGCCCGGAGGGCGGATGAGGGGTTACCTTAATGCTCCTCCATCATCATGAAGCAAGGCCCCGGGTTCCTGGTCGGCCGCCGTGGTAGCAAGTGTATCACATCGCTCATTCTCAGGATGCCCGTCATGTCCCTTTACCCAATGCCAGGTGACATTATGTTTATTTACCGCATCAAGAAGGCGTTTCCATAGTTCTACGTTCTTAACCTGCTTTCCGTCAGATTTTTTCCAGTTCTTTTTCAACCATCCGGATATCCAGTTTTCATTGAAAGCGCTGATAACATACTTTGAATCCGAATAAAGGTCAACCTCACAGGGGCGGTTAAGCGCTTCAAGTCCCATGATTGCACCCATCAACTCCATTCGATTGTTGGTTGTCTTATCATAGCCGGCACTTAACTCCTTTTCATGTAGTACACCTTTACCGTCAATATATTGAATTACTGTTCCGTAGCCCCCCGGTCCGTCAGGATTACCTCTTGCTGAACCGTCTGAATAAATAGTAACTTTCATTTCTTAAATCTCCGCATTGCTTATTATTTTATACTTTAAAGAGTCCATAAACCATGCTCTTCGAATCGCTTAGCCATTGACTCTGCCTCACAAACAATATCATCATTATACCCTATGGACTTAAGAAGGCTTATTGCATTTCTTTTTGTGGCAGGACCTGCCTTTAGTTTGTAATCAAATGTAACATCGCCATTCTCCATGTCACCCTCAAAATGATGTACTTCAAAGTGATCATGTAAAACCTCTGCCAGTTCTCTGTCGTGGGTGGCAGCAAAACACAAAACCCTTTCCTTGTGTGAAGCAAAATATTCTAATATTTTTGAGGACGCAGCAATTCTCTCAATTGTGTTTGTTCCTCTTAAAACCTCATCAATAAAGCACAAAACCGGATCCCCATCATACGCTGCAGAATCAAGGATTCTCTTTAATGACTTAATTTCAACCATATAGTAGCTGTCTCCCAGAGTAAGGTCATCCCTAAGCGCCATTGAGGTAAATACTCTGTAAAACGGAGCTTTATATGAAGTACATGTACAGGTATGAATGGTCTGAGCCATTATGCTGTTTATTGCACACATCTTAAGAAAAGTTGATTTGCCCGAAGCATTGGAACCGGTTATCAAAAATCCCTTTTTAGCAGCAAAGGAATTAGGAACAGGGTTATCCATAAGCAGATGCCTGCCGTTTTCGATCTGATACTCGCCGTGATTTTCCATCAGTTCCGGCACAGTATATTCGGAAACAGACGCTCTAAAATATGCAATAGATATGACAGAGTCGATATATCCGATAATTTCGGTCAGTTTCTGGACACTTGGTATCTCCTGCTTAAGTTTCTTATACATGCTGTTGAATTTGATTAGATCAATATGGGTAAGCATTCTGACATAATCCATTATTATGTCAAAAGGATTTCCGCTGCCGGTTGCTCCATACCCCTTGGACAAAATCCAGGAGCCTCTTGAAAAGCCTTTAAGCTTTGAGACACATTCCTTTATTTTATTGATATCATCTTTGAAAATATCACTTTCCGTCAGAGCTAAAGCCTCTCCACCCTTCATGAGTCTAAGGACATAAGAAAAAGTCATAAGATAAGGTGCAAGCGCTGATTTAATCTTAAAATAGGTGACCATATTTACTGCAAATGCAATAATTAGAATCAAAAATCCTAGAGTGAAATTAAAGAAGCTCATCAAAAGTACAGAAAGAACCATTAATATAAGCATCAACACATGGACAAGATTGGATCCTGCAGAATTTTTATCAATAAGCGGCAGATAATCATAGATTGAATACTTACCGCTTTTTCCAATGCAATGCAGGGTTTCCTTCAAATGAATTCTTTCGCTTTCATCCTTCGATAAAGCCGCAAGTTCATTTTCAAGCTTATTAAAAGTGCCATTATCGAAGGTTTGCGGGCATCTTAGTAAGTAATAAAGATACTCTTCTCCTGATGAAGTCTCGCAATAGCTTATTCTGTCGTAAACCTCATTCATGGAAAGATCATTCCAGGTAATATCATCTATACTGAATTTCTTTTCGGCCGACTTATAATATCCGCTAACATCAGCTCTTTGTCTCTTTATACGAGACGAAGGCGCAGCACCATATTCGTCTGCGCACTTCTTTTTAAATGATCTCTCTTCATTTTTTCTGTTTTGCAATCCAATGAGAAAAACAGCCGCAATAAATGAAGCTATTATCCCCAATATATAAGCTCCGGTCATAGAGTCCTCATCTTATAATTCTTTATCTATTCTTACTTTTATCTCAGAAGCCTTTTTATATATTTCTTCAGGACTTACTCCTATATTGAATTCATCTTTTTCATAGCGAATGATACCGCCAATCATAGTCAGAATAACATTTGAATCAGACCCGCTGTAGACGATATTCTTGCAAATATTATTTATAGGCTGCATATTAGGCTTGTTCAAATCAAGCATAATGATATCAGCAAGCTTTCCGGCATCAAGAACATCTGCATCATTAAGTCCCATAGCATGAGCGCCGTTTACTGTAGCCATCTTTAAAACGTCCATGGCATCAATGCATGCAGCATCATTTTCGCGAAGCTTTCCAAGACCGGTAACAAGGAACATCTCCCTGAACATGCTAAGGGCATTGTTGCTTGCGGGTCCGTCCGTTCCGATAGCCACCGGAATTCCCTTCTTCAAATAGTCGTTTATCGGAGCGATTCCACTAGCAAGCTTGGTATTTGAACCGGGATTTGTTACCACAAACATTCCGCGCTTTTTCAAAATATCCATATCCTTCTCATCGGTATGTACAAGGTGGTATCCGCCTCCGCCATAGTCAAACATTCCCAGGCTGTCCAGGAATTCAACAGGACTCATATTGTATCTCTCTCTGCATTCAGCAACCTCATGTGCAGTTTCCGAAATATGAGTGAAAACAGGCGCCTTATACTTATGCGCAAGATCTGCAATTTTTTGAAGTAATTCTTTGGTACATGTATACTCAGCATGGAATCCAAGAATATATGAATTATATTCATCACGTCCGTTAAGCTTGTTGTACATTTCCTCAACAAGCTCAGGAGACTGGCTGAAATTATTAACAGCGCCAACCTGAACGCAACGCATTCCGGTGTCTCTGCAGGCATCAGCTATGGATTCGGGCGTAAGGTACATATCAAATATACCGGTGACTCCGCCGCTTACATATTCAAGCACTGCAAGCTTAGTAAGATAATAGATATCTTCTGCTGTAAGCTTTGCCTCCACAGGAAAAATCGCATTATTAAGCCAATCCGCAAGCGGCAAATCATCCGCTCTCGACCTTAAAAGAGTCATGGCTGAATGCGTATGTGCATTCTTAAAGCCAGGCATGAGAAGATTTCCCTTGCAATCAATCTCTCTGTCAAAAACCAGCATTGCACCGGGATTTTCCTTGTAATATTCTTCAATCTGATCAGTGGTATCACAGTAAATAATTCTGTCACCGCTTGTCCACAATTCACCCTCAAAGATTTCCTGTCCTTCTCTCATAGTAAGAATTCTGGCATTATAAAATCTAATCCTCATTTATTCACCCCATTAACCCTCATCCGCCTGCTTTGCAGGCACCTTCCCCCAGAGGGGGAAGGCTATATCATCCGCCTGCTTTGCAGGCACCTTCCCCCAGAGGGGGAAGGCTATATCATCTGCCTTCCCCTTTAGGGGAAGGTGGCACGAAGTGCCGGATGAGGTCCTTAAAATTTCTTCACACACTCTGTTACAAGTTTCTCAAACAGCGGTCCTGTTTTATCAGCAGCTTCCTGTACATCCTCATGAGAAAGAGGCTTCTCTCTCATTCCGGCTGCAAGGTTGCTGATACATGAAATACCGCATACACGCATACCCATATAGTGAGCTACAAGGGCTTCCACAACAGTACTCATACCGACAGCATCAGCTCCGAGAACTCTAAGCATTCTGATCTCGGCAGGTGTTTCAAAAGATGGTCCTGTGAGCTGAGCATAAATACCCTGTTTAAGAGGAATGGCATTTTCCAGAGCAGTCTGCTGTATTATATCCCTAAGCTGCTTATCATAAACACAGGACATATCCGGGAATCTGGTTCCAAATTCCTCAATATTGGGACCGATAAGCGGATTTGGTACGAAAACAGAAATGTGATCAGCTATAAGCATGAGATCACCACAATCAAAGGTATAGTTTATTCCACCTGCTGCATTTGTAAGGAAAAGAATCTCGGCACCGAGAAGTCTCATAACCCTAGCGGGAAGAACTACATCGTTGATATCATATCCTTCGTAGTAATGAACTCTTCCCTTCATACATACAACCGGAACATCTCCCACATATCCGAAAATAAATTTTCCTGCATGCCCGGGAACGGTAGAAATAGGAAAACCGGGAATATCGGAATAAGATATCTCACATTTTATATCAATCTGCTCTGCATAATTACCAAGTCCGGAACCAAGCGTAATTGCAACCCTGGGCTTAAAATCAGTAACCTTTCTGATTGCCTCAACGCAGTTGTTTACTTTTTCGTAAATTGCATTTGCCATATTTAATCATCCTCCATTATTGCATCATCTTCATCGGCGAAAGCTTCTGTATCTGTCAAAGTTCTACCATTACTATCATACTCCAGGGGTTCCTGTTTGTCATGTATTCTGCCGTGCAGTTTCGGTCTTACCGTATCTCTTATGGCAAGTATAAGCGCATCAATCGCTCCGTAATCAGAAAGTCTGTTTATCACAAAACCACTCATGCCTTTACCAACATCAAGATGACCGAATTGGTTAAGAATATCAACAAGCATTCCACTACCAGGAATTTCATCAAACCTTATGCCTATATTTTTAGGTGGTTTCACTTTTCCGAATGCAAAACATGTATCATGCTGAAGCGGTTCTCTCTTACCAAGATATATATTCATAACTCTCGCAGTAGAATCCTCCATCAGATAAAACTCATTCCTGAGAACAGGTCTGCCATATTCATCTATAGAGAATTCTGACACAACAGAAATAGTATAGATTTCACCATGCTCATCTATATCTGTTACTGCCCTGTATCCATCAAAACCGCATTTTATCTCATGCGTTGTATCGCCTTCTTTAATAAGCAGGAAAAATGCACCTGTTCGACCATCCAGCTTAAAACCAACTGATTTTATACCGTCAGTGTAATTGTTATGCATAACCTGAACGAGAAGCGGCATAAAACCGACACCTTCATCGTCCATATCGTATGAAACTCCATCAAGGCATTTCATTAGAAGATATCTGAATTTAGGGCTCATACCATAAGTGCTGCGCTTTTTCTTCTTGTTCCAACCGCCACCCGCGATACTTGTCCTGCATTCGGGATGATCCTCTGCACTTCTTATGAATTCTTTAAGGCTGTTCTGCTTTGCCAGAACCTCTTTTGTAACAGGTATTGGTTCATCAGAAACTTCAGCTTCAGACATGAGTTTATGAACTGTACCGGACATATTACCCTTCTGAAACAGATCTTCATTTCCTGCATTTGTTACCACCATCATGTTGATGTCCGGGAATACATATACGTTCTGTCCCAGCATTCCGTTAAAGGTATAGGCACCAAGTCTGGAACTGCTGTTCCAGAGCTGGAATCCGTAACCGGGAGAAGTCACCTCGCCTGTTGCTATCTGCATAGAAGTTGCGTCTCTAACCCACTCTTCAGGTAAAATTTCCTTACCGTCATATTTTCCATTATTCAAATATAGCTGTCCAAGTTTGGCCATATCCTCAATACGAAGATATAATCCCCATCCGCCTTTTGTGATATTCTGCGGACAGCTTTCCCAGAATACTCTCTTAATTCCAAGAGGTTCAAAAAGTCTCGGTTTTAGATAATCAAACATGCTCTCGCCTGTAACCTCGGTCACAATTGCTGAGAGCATGTATGAATTCATTGAATTATACTCAAAAGCAGAACCGGGAGTGAATTTTGTCTGAGATTCGAGAAATTGCTTTCTCCAGTCATTTGAATATACAGAACCTGCCTCATTAAATTCAACGCCGCTACTCATGGTGAGGAGATGTCTTACAGTAAGTCCTTTTGAAAAGAAATACTGAAGAGGCCCCGTTCTGCCGAATATATCTTCAACTTTGTCGTCTAATTTAATTTTTCCTTCGTAGATAAGAAGGCCTATTGCCATTCCCGTTACGCTTTTACACATAGAATGAGTAACATGCCAATAGTCCATATCAAATGGCTTAAAAGCACATTCTCCGATAACATGTCCGTTTCGAACTGCCATTATTTTGTGCATATGGCAGCTGTTGTTTTCATAGAGACTATTAAAAAGCTTCTCTATAAAAGCACTGTCTACACCCTGCTCCTCAGGTGTGGATCTTGGAAGATGAGTCTCTCCCTCCGAATCCATAGGGAAAGCCATCTTCTGAGGAGTATAAGTAACCTTGCTGATCTCACCGGTCTTATGCCCGATAAGTTTCATTAAAAGCTGGATAACTTCAAGCTCTGACTTTGCCATTCATGTCCTCTTTCGTCCATTTCATGGCTCTCATGGAATTGAGAATCGCTAGAACTGCTACACCGACATCTCCGAATACAGCCATCCACATGGTTGCGAATCCAAGAGCTCCAAGAAACAGTATCAATATTTTTACGAAAAGAGCAAAGACAATATTCTCCTTGACGATTCTGAGTGTTTTTCTGGCTATCTGTATAACTGCGGAAATTTTACCTATATCATCATCCATAAGGACAATATCCGCCGCTTCGATAGCTGCATCTGACCCCATGCTTCCCATGGCGATTCCGACATCCGCTCTCATAAGAACAGGAGCATCATTTATACCATCCCCGACAAAGGCTACCTTTCCGTTCTTGTTTTCATCAAGAAGGCTCTCAACTCTTTCCACTTTATCTGCGGGCAAAAGCTGTGCAAATACCTTATCTATTCCAACCTTATCGGCAACAATCATAGCTGTATCTTCATTGTCACCTGTCAGCATAATCACCTGTGATACACCGGCTCTTTTAGCTTTGGATATAGACTCTGCCGCGCCTTCTTTTATTGTATCAGATATTATGATTGTTCCAACAAAAAGTTTTCCTTTAGCCACATAAATAATGGTTCCCGGCAAGTCTGATTCCTTAAATTCAATATTATTGCTCTTAAGAAGTTTTGCATTTCCTACATAAATATCTTCAGCGCCAAGCTTTGCAGTAATGCCATGTCCTGGAACTTCTTTAATATCAGTGAGCTCAGTATTGTCGTCAGTAAGAGAACTATTATTTCTATGAAGTTCTTCATGATACTCAATTACTGATCTGGCAATAGGATGGTTTGAAAATTTCTCAGCACCTGCAGCGAGGCAAACAATCTCTTCTTTTGAAAGATTTGCAGCAGGAATTATCTCAGAAACCTTGAATTCCCCCTTTGTAATGGTTCCTGTCTTATCAAGAACCAGAGTACTTGCCTCCGCAATTGCTTCAAGATAGTTACTGCCCTTTACAAGTATTCCCATCTTAGAGCTTGCACCAATGCCTCCAAAGAAGCCAAGCGGCACAGAAATCACAAGCGCGCAAGGACAGGATACAATAAGGAAAATGCATGCTCTTTTTATTGAATCAGAAAAAGGCATGATTCCGAGAAGTGGCGGTATTACTGCAAGAAGAACCGCTCCGATTGTAACAACAGGTGTGTAATATTTCGCAAAACGAGTGATGAAGTTTTCCATCCTTGATTTTTTGTTACTTGCATTTTCAACAAGCTCCAAAATCTTAGAAACTGTTGAATCCTCATAATTCTTAGTTGTGCGTATTTTCAGAACACTGTCCTTATTAACACATCCGCTTATTACTTCTTCGCCCTCTGAAACTCTTCTTGGAACTGACTCACCTGTTATTGCAGAAGTATCTACAAAAGATTCTCCCTCAGTAACAACACCATCTATCGGAATCTTCTCACCGGGCTTTATCAGAAGCATTGTTCCGATCCCAACTTCCTCTGGATCAGTTTCTACAGCCTCTCCATCATCCTGAATTACATTTGCATACTCAGGAGCAATACTCATGAGCTCTGTAATAGATGCTCTTGATTTTCCGACTGCATAGCTCTGGAAAAGCTCACCAATCTGATAGAACAGCATAACCGCAAGAGCTTCTGTATATTCACTGATGGCGAATGCTCCAAAGGTGGCGATCATCATAAGAAAATTCTCATCGAAAACCTGTCCGTGGGATATATTTATAAATGCCTTTCGGAGGACATCATATCCGATTACAAGATATGGAATAAGGAATATCACAAAGCTGACATACCATGGAAATGTTTCAAAGGCTCCCATATGCTCTACTATAAGGAGTATTATAAAAGCAATAAGTACTCCTATTATTCTATTTCTGGTTTTCTTCATCTTCTTAGTCATAATGATCACGCTTTCATATTATGTAGTATTTTCAGATTTCGATTTCACAATCAGGCTCAACCTTTTTACATGCCTTAACTGCTGCATCAAGAATCTCTGCATATTTGTCATCATCGGCTTCAAGTGTAAGCTTCTGGGTCATGAAATTAACTCTGGCACTCTTTACACCATCAATCTTATTAATTGCTTCTTCCATCTTTGCAGCACAGTTAGCACAGTCAACTTCACATTTGTAGGTTTTTTTCATGATTTTTTTCCTCTTTTCTTTTTATTTTTCTTCTATATGTTCACGTCCCATTGAAATAATAGTTCTAACGTGATCATCTGCCAGGTAATAGTACATCTGCTTGCCTTCACGTCTGCTCTTTACAAGGCTGTTCATCTTAAGAATCTTCAGCTGGTGTGATACAGCCGATTGCGTCATTCCAAGATTTTCAGCAAGATCATTCACACAGAATTCAGACACAAATAAGGCAAACAATATTCTGATTCTGGTTGAATCGCCAAAAACTTTGAACAGTTCAGCGAGATCGTACATTTCTTCCTCATCCGGCAATTCATCCAGATTACATGATAGTTTTGTCATCGGTTCCGGTCTCCTTTCTGTATATTTTATAATGTATTCCAAAAATTTATTATATATTACATATGAGCATTTGTTCATATGTCGATTTAAATATACCCCCATCGAATTTATATGTCAACACTACTTTTAAATATTTTTCAAAAAAACATGATAAAATTTATTAAATAGATTTTTGAAGGAATTATGGGACTTGTTTTATGAATGAAACTTCAAATAGATATGAATATCTTACGAATAAAGCACGTTTAATCTTAGATTCAGGAAAGGGCTATCGTGACAATACACTCTTTCCCGAAATAAGTGCGCTTTCTACAGACAAACGTGATCCTATAGATGTTGTCACCACCGAGATAATGCGCTGCGGCAAATATGAAGTGTGTGACTTTATTATCAACCACTATTCATCATCTTTGTCACATCGTGATTACAGACTTCTGGCTAACCTTGTCTATGAAATTAAAACTACGGGTTTTCCTATAATAGATTCAATAAAAAACGATCAGCTAAGACGCGTTGTAAATAAACTTACCTCTCGATTTAACTACTGCTTATGGCTCTGCGCATCTCCTGATGATATCTATAATCATTACATAAAAGAATATATCCCCAAAGCCGATAAGCTAAAACCGGGATATGCTGACTCCTGCCCTGATTTCAGTATAAAAAGCTCCCTTTCCTTGGAAGAATACAAAAACAGGTATGTTGAAGAAACAAACATACCTGCAGATAATATAATTCTATGCGATTTAGGAATAGAAGGAGTTCTGATAGCATACTCCAATTAAGCTTTATACAGCTTATGCTCCGGGCTTTGTCATTACAAATTGCTGAGCCTGTTCACTTCCATATAAAGCCGCTTCATTTATTTCGAATCCGGCAGGATCTGTCTCTTCTCCCTTAAGCAATTTGATAAAAGGAATCTCATATTCGATTTCTTTTGCCAGATACATCATACCTGCCAGTTTTTGAGCATCTCCGGAATCATAAGCATTCTTTGAGTAAATTTCAAGCTTTTCTTCCAATGACTTTCTAGGATATTTTTTTAAAAGTTCTATGGCCATAGTAAAATATGCCTCATCTACATCACAGAGGCAGTCAAATAAAAAGTCTATACCCTCACTACTGTTTAAATAATGGAGATTGTCCAATAATTCAACTGCGTTGCAAACACAGTATTCGTTCTTATAAACCTTAAAATCCAGATAAAACGAAAGATCAACCTTCTTATTTCTGACCGCTGTTGCAGTTCTTTCGATTTCTTTATCAGAAAGCACTCGTTCAAATATTGTAGTATCGATTCCTTTTTCCTTGGAAACAGGTCTGTATTTATGTGCTTTTGAGTTATTTTTCCAATAGCTGTCCTCTCTGCTGACCATCGCTTTTTCCCACAAATAGCGGGCTCTGCCCCAATCGGCTTTTGAAAGCTCTGACCTGTCTCTTCTGATAGCAGTATTAAATTCAGTACCGGCTCTGGGCGGTACCTGCGTATAATAACTCCCTCTTTCTTCGAAGAAGGTCTCTATCTCACTACTAATAGTATCTTTTCTTGCTTTCTCCGGAAGTATTATAGCTATTCCATCCATCGTGTAGAGAGCATTATGTGACTTGTTATATCCACAAATAAGGTCAACAGGGAGATATCCCCCTAAAATGCATATCCATTTATCGCTGTCACTTATCTTGATATGTTTTAATTTGGTTCCGTTTCTAGTTGTATAATTATGGAACTTCTCATTTTTAAGGACTTTAACTATATGAGATCTTCCAAGCATTTTATCAAAATGAGGAAGTTTTCCAAATTCTTCGGTAAATACCTCTTGTCCGTTAGAGGATAAAATGTCATTTCTCTTTGTATAAGAAGGACCTATGTCCTGTAATTGGTAGACATAAAATGGCCCAAACACCATTAAAGGTATAAGTATTGTTCCCAGCACAATCATCGGAAATGCTGCATCTATATAATCAGCCACTTTTTGTAAAATAAACATAGTTAATGAAAACCAGACTCTTACCCATATGATGTAATATGCGATGATTCCAATAGCTGAAAATAGCTTGTGAACTAATTTGCCGGTTTTAAAAATATCAACCAGACGGTGTATCATTATAAATCAGTGATCCTTTCCATTCATATATTCCTGCCACAAGGATGTACCGCTTTCCAATAGTCTGCAGTAAGTTTCCTTGAAAATCTTATATAGTGGCTTCGCTTCTTCAGTCAGTTCATAATCCATAGGAATTTCATATAATGCTGTATCTATATCAGATATAACCTTCATAGCCGCATCCTTATCCTGCATGTGGATCATACCACCAAAAGCAGAGCCATAGGTTTTATCATTTATGCAGACTTTAATGTAACTTGCCGCAAAGTCAACCCATTCCTCAAGCTGCAATGAAAGATAATCTTCCTCTTTTGCCGCTGCATTATCAACCAATCCAAGCTCTGACAGGTAACCGGCGCATTGAGCTTTTCTTTTCTTGTTAAAAAGGCTTATTCCCGATGCTCTGTTCATAGTCAGAAGCATCATAAATGCATGCATATATCTGTCAATCCACTGGCCACCTTTATTTTCATATCTGTGGTCAAGCACCTGAATTCGCATAGCAGCCTCGTCTGCTGATGCCGGCGGATTTAAACAGTTATACTTTATTGCTGCTTCATGGATTTCATCTGTCCCTGCAATTACAGACAGAAGGTAATCTCTCCTCTCTGCAATATCCTCAATCTCATGATAATTATTTATATCTCTTTGATGACTGTCATTATATATATCTGTATTCCTAAGCATATATGTCCTCTACCAATTAGCACGTGATCAAAAAATGTTATTCATCATTTTTGACATGTCTTATATTCTAACATATTTGACGTAATTTACTATCTATCATGACATAAAAAATCCCCGGACACTAATCCGGGGATTACGTATATTATCAATTTGTTTTTATAAAGTAGAATAACCAAAGCCGTTACATATAGCATCAACGGGATGGCCTTCCTTACAAAGCGGGCATCCATCCGGAGGATAGCAAGCATAATCAGGAAGCTCTCTTGATGAGAAAAGCGACCTTATCGGATAATTCTCTATCTGAGTAGCTACAGAGAAGAAAGCGGCAATTCCGACAACCTCACCTTGGTAGAACCTTACGGAATCAAGAGCACTCTTAAGCATACCACCGGTGGTTACTGAATCAGACAAAATGAGAACCTTTTTGTCAGTGATCATGTGCTTATTATTATCTCTGAACATGATCTGTCCGTTTACGTTATACTCGGGACCTGTGATATACATCGTCTTATGTGCATTCTTGGAAATAACCCCGGCTCTTGTAAGTGAATCAGCAAGGTAAGATCCAACAACTTCCATACCGTTCAGGCAAAGAATTGTATCAATCACTTCTGACGCAATATAGAACTCAGCGAGCGACTCACCGGCAGCTCTTGCTTCCTTCATTCTGGCCTTGGTATCACACAGGTCAATGAAGTAATTAACATGTGCATTAGGGGTAATAAAATGTCCCTTGGTGTTACGAAGAATTACATCAGTATTTCTCGAATACTCAATCTTGGTATAGCCTTGCATAATTCCTCCTCCTTGAAAATTTTTCAATATGTTTAGCGATCCTAAAGGAAAGATTCACATAAACATAATAACATAACAAAGAAGATAATATTCTTAAATTAGTGAATTATTTATACAAATTTTAGATTATTAGTCACCTTTTCTTGCCTTATGCATCTTTAGAAAAATTACGGCATAAACAATCACTGCAATGGTTACTCCAAGAATAAGAACACCATATTGCTTCTCCTGAATCTTATTACCGCCAAAGGAATATATAAAAATATGAGTAAATCTCGCTATAAAAGTAAGAGGGATCCATAGAAATACACTTTCCTCGGAATAATACCCAAACCAGGCATAGGTGTCTTTAGGAAGCGGAAGAAGCATAAACATTATATGTATAAGCTTAGGGTTCCCTTTTTTTATATACTTCTCCACAGATTCTATCTTCTTTTCTGAAAACAGATTCTCCAGTAACTTTCTGCCAAATTTTCTTCCGATTAAAAAAGCAATTGTATTTCCTGCCGTTGCTGAGGCATCACATAATAGTGCTCCTTTAAAACCACCAAGGACATAACCTGCTCCCATATAGAACGGTGTCCCGGGAATACAAGTTGACATTGTCTGTATCATCACAAGAAAGCAAAATACCAAAAGTCCTTTTATTCCTTTAGACTCTATATATTGCTTTAGTTCATCCGGATTACCGACAAAATCAATCATTGGTCTGCCCACAAAGAAATAAACTGCGAGCAAAAACAATACTATGAAGGTAATGATCAAAATTCTTCGAACTAAATCTTTTCTTTTCAAATCAGAAAAATCCTTACAAATAGTTTACTCTTTAAAATGTCTTATCTCTGAATAGGCCATGGGAATCGACACTAAAATCGAAAAAATATCAGCAACTGCCTGTGTTATTTCTACTCCGAAAAGGCCAAACAGTTGTGGTAGTAATAAAATCATGGGAATAAAGAAAATTCCATTTCTGCAAGAGGCCATAATTGAAGCTTTAACGCCTCGTCCAATTGACTGAAGCATCATATTTGTCATTACTATACATCCGCTAAGTGGTATTGTCGCCGAAGTCCATTTTAGGGCCACAGAACCTACTGCTATAACTTCGGGATCATCCCTGAAAACAGCTATAATCTGCGGAGCAAAATAAAAGCAGACAGCTCCGACTATACATAAAAAGATTGTGGAATACTTCACGCAGAAAAAATACCCTTCCTTAACACGCTTTTTTAGCCCTGCTCCATAATTAAATGAGCATACAGGCTGGTAACCCTGTCCAAATCCAATAAGCGCTGAGGACATCATCATCATAACTCTTGTATTCACTGACATTCCTGCAATAGCTGCATCCCCGCCGAAGGTTCCTGCCGCCTTGTTCATCAACAGAGACGCAATTGCCGCCAGAGCCTGTCTGAAAAGCGATGGCGCACCACCATTGGTTATCTCTTTAATGTAATAGCTGTTAATATGTATATTTTTAAAGCTTAGTCTTATATTTTCGCCCTTGCTGCTTCCGACAAGTAGAACTATAAAGCTGGTAATCTGTCCCATAATTGTTGCAACCGCCGCACCGGTCACTCCCATGTTAAATACAAAAATAAGAAGGGGATCCAGTACCATATTCATAGCGGCGCCGCACATCAGTCCTACCATGGCATACACAGCACTACCCTGAAACCTGAGCTGATTGTTTATAACAAACTGTCCTGTCATAAAAGGAGCACCGATAAGAATGATTCTCATATACTTTCTGGTGTCCTCAAGGGTTGTCGGTGTAGAACCAATCATCATTGCTATATCATCAACAAAAATATTACCAACAATGGCAATTATAATTCCGAGAATTATAGCAAGAGCAAATCCTGTTGATGCCATTTCATTTGCTTCCTTGGTCTTCCCTGCACCAAGCATTCTGGATAGAAAATTTCCTGAACCATGTCCGCAGAAAAAGCCTGTAGCCTGAACAAGGGCCATAACCGTGAAAACTATTCCCACGGCAGCAGTCGCCTGTGTTGATATTTTTCCTACAAAAAAGGTATCAGCAGTGTTATATATACCGGTTACCAACATGCTTATAATGGTCGGAACAGCCATTTTCAGAATAAGCTTTGGAACCGGTGTTGTTGTCATCATGTCGTATCTGTTCTGTTGCACTTTAATGAAACGCTCCTTTTCTTATACCCCCTCATCCGGCACTTCATGCCACCTTCCCCCATAGGGGGAAGGCATTACTATGTAAACAAACTCTTTTTTCTCTCAATCATGTCATCAATATTATTCATGTAGAGTGTGACGTCCTTGACGTTGTCACAACGCTCAATTCTACCATCACCGTAAACTCTCTTGGTTACGGTTCCAGCCCCCAATGCTACTATTGACTGGACTTCCTCCATCATAAGAATATTGTAAATACCGGCCTTGCCTTCACGAGCATATCCGGTATTTTCAAGATTACCGGATATATTTTTCTGCCTATAGAGATAGTAAGGTGTAAGCCCCATCTTTGCAGCACCTTTTTTTGCTATCTCCATCATTCTTCCTGTATCGCCTGCAACAAAGAAACCATTGTTTCTTATATGCTCCGCAAGTCTTGATCCTCTTTTTACGGATAGACTGTGTACGGTAAGATCATCCGGATTAAGCTTTATGATTTCCTGCATTGTATGTTCAACGTCAGCTTCAGTTTCACCCGGAAGACCAAGTATGATATCCATATTTATATTGTCGAAGCCTTCTTCTCTGGCCATGTTATATGCATTTATGAACTGCTCAACGGTATGCTTTCTTCCGATACGTTTAAGAGTCTCATCGCTCATCGTTTGGGGATTAACGGATATTCTGTCAACTCCGCACTCTTTCATTGCACGAAGCTTCTCTCTGGTAATGGAATCAGGTCTGCCGGATTCAACGGTAAACTCTCTGCACTCGGATAGGTCTAACTTTTCTCTGAGATAAGTGATTAGTCTTGTCATCTCATCAGGTTCAAGAGTTGTAGGTGTACCGCCTCCGATATAGACGGAATTAACAACCTTTCCTTGAAAGGTCTCTGCCACATAATCAATCTCTTTTTCGAGACAACTTATATAATCACTTACCTTCTTTTTCCATGTAACTATAGGAAAAGAAGTAAATGAACAGTAAAGACAAGTGGTAGGGCAAAAGGGAATTCCAAGATATATGCTGTATCCATTTTCATAGTTGATATCATCAAGGATTTTCTTTTCTCTGAGTGCAATATTATAGGCCAGATCAGTCTTTTCATCAGATACAAAGAATGTCTCCTGCATATATTTTCTAATCTCAGCTTCATTCTTTCCGGATTCAAGCATCTGCATCGGAATTCTTGTAGGTCTTATTCCGGTAAGTGATCCCCAGGGAAGCTCATGACCTATTTCATGGGAAAGCTCCCTATACATCATCTGCTTTAATGAATTCTTGGGTGTTGATAGAGAAGCCGTGCTTCCGTTTGTAGAGCTTTCACTGCTAACCTCAGCGCTTTCTTCGTTGCCGCTTACACCATTCGAAGCAATATCGCATACTGTTTCTGCTTCCTTACAAACTCCATCACTATGAATAATCTTCATCGAGATTTTTCCGGCTTCCTCTTCCAGAATAATCTCAATTTTGAAAAGAATATTTTCATTATCACCCTTAGAACTCAGCTCATCAAAAGTAAGAACACTCACATCCTCTTTTGGATAGAAAGCCTTAACCAGTGAATGTATATCGTATTTAAATTTATCTTTATTTATCAAAACCTGAATCATAACTAACCTAAAACCTTATAAATACATATTATTCATTTTTTCATAACCTATTGTTGTTGAAGGTCCATGTCCGGGGAACACTTCTGTATCATCCGGAAGCCCCCATAACCTTTCATGACATGAACGGACAAGTGTAGACATAGATCCTCCGGGAAAATCCGTTCTTCCGACAGAGCCTTCAAATAGCGTATCACCGCTAATCAGAATATGGTCTTCTTCAAAATAATAGCAGCAACTGCCTTCTGTATGTCCGGGCGTAGCAATAAGTTTAAATCGTAAACCGGCAGCCTCACACTCATCCCCGTCACATAGATACTTGTCAGGTTTAACAGTTAAATTTTCTCCGAATTGACTGGAAAGATTATAATCAGGATCCTCGCAAAGTCTCTTTTCTTTTTCATAGATAAAAACTTTAGCTCCAGAAAGCTTTCTTAGTTCATCAACACCGCCTATATGGTCAAAATGTGCATGAGTAAGGTAGATAGCATCTACCTTAAATCCATGATTTTTTAACTTTTCGTATATCAGTTTTCCGAGATCGGCAGGATCAAAAAAAACTACCGGCGTAAGATCATTTTCATCTGTAACCGGAGCATTTTCACTATGATCTTTACCATCTTCCTTATAAACAAAATAGCAGTTAGTCTGTACCATTCCAAGGCACATTGATCCAACTGCCGCAGTTCCTATTTCTTTATTTGACATCTTTTTACCTTTCTGAACTCATCCGGCACTTCGTACACCTTCCCCAATGGGGGAAGGCTTAGCCGGTGGTTCTCTCGATATCAATAACACTGTCAATATTTCTTATCTTATCAACAATCTCACCCAGCTCTTCTCTGCTTGATACCTGGAATGAAGTCTCCATTGTAGCTAGTCCCTGCTTACTTGTCCTGGTATTCATTGAGAGAATATCTACATTCTTCTCAGTGAGAGCTCGGGATACATCAGCAAGAAGTCCTGATCTGTTATTGGCAAATATGTTGATAGTAGCTACATACTTTTCGCCGAGAGCATGGCTTTCCCACTTAGCTTCAATGAGTCTTGTTCTGTCCTCATTCTGCATAGCGCGGACATTGATACAATCCTTTCTGTGGATTGATACTCCTCGTCCTCTGGTAACAAATCCTACAATCGGATCTCCCGGAACAGGATTACAGCACTTTGAAAACCTGACAGCTACATCATGGATTCCCTTAACAATAATGGCACTTCCTGAGCTGCTGATTCTTGGTGTGACACTGGACTCAGCAACAGCCGCAAGAACTTCTTCGTCGGTCATGTTCTGTTTGTGATCCTTCTCATACAGCTCGAGGATCTTATTGACAACCTGACCTTCCTTAAGACCACCATGTCCGATAGCAGCCATTACAGCATCCCAGCTGTGGAAACCGTACTTTCTCACTATAAGATTCTGGTACTCAGGCTTCATGATATTGTAAATATCAATACCTTTGGATTTACAATATTCAACAAGAAGTTCCTTACCTTTATTGATATTCTCTTCTTTAAACTCGTGTCTGAACCACTGATTTATTTTATTTTTTGTCGAAGTACTGCCGACAATGCTGAGCCAGTCTCTGCTTGGTCCTTTGGAATTCTGGCTGGTAAGGATCTCTATTCTGTCACCATTCTGAATTCTGTAATCAATGGGCACAAGCTTTCCGTTAACTTTGGCTCCGATCATCTTATTACCGACAGCGCTGTGAATGCTGTAGGCAAAATCGATAGGAGTTGAACCTGCAGGAAGATTCTTTACTTCACCATTCGGCGTGAAGCAATATACATCCTCTGAAAACAGGTTTAGATCACTCTTTAAGAGGTTCATGAACTCCTGATTATCTGACATGTCCTGTTGCCACTCAAGAATCTGGCGAAGCCAGGTGAGCTTCTCTTCTTCCTGGCCCTCAACATGTTTTCCGTCAGAAGCCTCTTTATATTTCCAATGTGCAGCGATACCGTATTCAGCGGCGCGATGCATTTCATATGTTCTGATCTGAATCTCGAAGGGCTGGCCGGTAGCGCCAATAAGTGTCGTATGCAATGACTGATACATATTGGGTTTAGGCATGGCGATATAATCCTTGAATCTTCCCGGAATTGGTTTATACATCTCGTGGATAACACCAAGTGCCGCATAACAATCCTTTACGGATCCTACGATGATTCTTACAGCAAACAGATCATAGAGCTGCTCAAGCGATTTGCCCTGGTTATGCATCTTTTTGTATATGCTGAAAAAGTGCTTAACTCTTCCGTTTACTTCTCCGGGAATTCCTGCGTCGGCTATGTGCTGTCTAACCTCAGCACAAATTTCATCCACATACTTTTCTCGCTCGATTTTTCTTTGAGCAACACGTTTTACGAGATCATAGTAGATGTCCGGCTCGAGATATTTTAATGAAAGATCATCCAGTTCAATCTTGATCTTACTTATACCGAGTCGTCCGGCAATCGGGCTGTAAATGTCCAGCGTCTCCTGTGCGATTCTTTGCTGCTTAACTTCCGGCATGTGCTTTAAGGTACGCATGTTATGAAGTCTGTCTGCAAGCTTAATAAGGATTACTCGGATATCCTTTGCCATAGCAAGGAACATTTTTCTGAGATTTTGAGCCTGGAGCTCCATCTGATCCGGAGTTTTGGTCGCATAG
The DNA here is from genome assembly GCF_900109475.1 of Butyrivibrio sp. ob235. Taxonomy (NCBI): domain Bacteria; kingdom Bacillati; phylum Bacillota; class Clostridia; order Lachnospirales; family Lachnospiraceae; genus Butyrivibrio; species Butyrivibrio sp. ob235. The sequence goes on along the minus strand of NZ_FOBE01000001.1, from coordinate 147,080 downwards.
TCACCGGAAAGTTCCAATCCCTGCAACTTTGTAACACCATCAACAAGAAGTGCTACATCAGCGCCGAATTGCTCTTCTACCTGTTCCTTGGTATAAATGGTATCCTCTACGACATCATGAAGAAGTCCTGCAGCAATTGTCTCCTTATCCATTTCGAGATCGGCAAGGATAATTGATACACAAAGAGGATGAATAATATAAGGCTCACCAGACTTGCGTCGCTGCTCCTTGTGAGCCTCGAACGCTGCCTGATAAGCCTTCTCAATCAAAGTTATATCATCAGATGGATGATATCTGCGGACACGGGAAATAAGCCCTTTGTAGAGGGCTTCGGGAGACTGAAATTCGTCTATCGCTTCAATTTTGCCATCATCAAATTCTGTCTGTCCCATATTTACATCCCATTAAAAAATATTATTTTCCTTCGTACGCAAGTGCTGAATAAAGCTTGTAATCGCCAAGAGCTTCTCTTCCATTAAGGCCCTTGAGTTCCAACAATACCAGGACGCCGGCAACTTCACCGCCAAGTCTTTCGATCATTTTGATCATAGCCTTAACAGTACCACCTGTTGCAATAAGGTCATCAACAATAATAACCTTTTGTCCGGGTTTGATAGCATCCTTATGTATCTCAAGTGTAGCTGTGCCATACTCAAGTTCATAATCCTCGGAAATTGTCTCGCAAGGAAGTTTACCCTTTTTGCGAATCATGACAAATCCCTTTTTAAGATTATATGCAAGAGCTGTTCCGAAAATAAATCCTCTGGATTCAGCACCTACAACAACATCAAAATCAAGGTCCTTTACAAGATCCTGCATCTCATTTATTGCAAGCTGAAGTCCGTCAGGATCCTGAATTACTGTGGTAATATCGCGAAACATAATTCCCGGTTCAGGGAAATCAGGTATAGTTCTAACATAATCATTTAACTGTTTCATATTTTCACCTCATCGTAATGAAAATTATAAATTATTATAACTAAATAAGTATATCACGAAATGTGGGGTAATGAAGAAAAATTTATACAATATTCATAAAATTTTAAGCTCTGTTTTGTATAAAAAGAACCCCAAATATCAGAATATAATATTTCGGGGTTCATTACTCTTTAAAATTATAAAATTATTCAAGATTAAACTGAATCGTCTCTGTTCCCATATCACCTATAAGCCCAATAGATTCAACATTTTTTAGCTTTGATGCATCCATCTGCTTTATAAGCACCATACTGAGCTTAGCGCCGGAAGGGATTGTTCCCTTGTAGGAACTAAGATCATTATCAAGCATAGTAACATTGGTATATCCGACATTTGTACCATTCAAAATGACCTGGAAATGGGGATTTGCCTTTTCCATATCCACGGAAACATCCATACCGCTCGTATTTGCAAGTCTAAAATTGAGAATAAGAAGTTTCTTACCCTGTGTAGCATTTATAACAAAAATATCATCATTATCAGGATAAGTCCCAGCTACACTATAGCCTGAATAGGTAAGGAAAATTCCCTTTGACAGTTCCTGTCTCATACCATCAACAGTCTTATCGGCTTCTGTGGAAGGAGCATCATTTTCGCTACTTTGTTCAGTTGTAATTTCGGTATTACTACTATCTTCAGGCAAAGGTTCCGCGGTATCCTGAGTCTCTTCCTCCGGCTTTGTTTCTGTTTCAAGTCCGGCGTTTTCTATTCCCGCATCAAGATCATCTCCGAACTTTTCAAGAAGAGAGTCAATATCATCTTTATTTTCAGTGTTACCGTCATCAGTTTCGGGAGCAGTATCATTATTTAATTGTTCACCCTCATCATCTACCTCGGGATTTTGCAATGGTTCCTCAGTTTGTGCAAGCTCAGTCGCAGTCTGACTTTCATCTACTGTCAGTGCCTCTCCGGAATCATCATTACCTTCTTCCTCTTCCGGATCCTCAGGCATATTGGCAATCTTTTCAGCATTCTCAGCATCTCGCGCTGCCTTTTTAGCCTCTCTATCCTCTTTTTGCATTTGCTTTTCGAGTTCAAGAGAGCTTAAAGATGAAAGCTTTTCAACTCCGTTATTGGAATTTTTCATTAAAACGCTTACCGCATACTGAACAATCTGATCATGTTCCTCATCAGTCATTTCAGGGAATCCCGAGCCGCATCCCGTAAGAAGCATTCCAATTATGCAACCGGCTATTAAAGCTTTTAAACCACGTTTTTTCATAAACGCCTCCATAAGGTATTACCTTGTTTCAAGCTCAAACCAGAATTCAACACCATTGTCGTAATTGTTTACACCATACTCCTGATGCATGGATTCCATAATAGCTTTTACAATAGAAAGACCCACACCGCTTCCGCCATACTCGCGGGTTCTGGCCTTATCAACCTTATAAAATTTCTCCCAGATATGATCTATACTATCAGCCGGAATCGGTTCTCCGGTATTGAATACAGAAATCCTTACCTTATCGTCTTTTTGGGTAAGCTTTATTTCGATTATGCAATCACCGCTGATATGATTAAGAGCATTGCTGTAATAATTCATCAAAACTTCTTCTGTCTTAAACTCATCAGCCCATACATATATCGGTGGATAATCCGACATTTGCACCGTCGCATTTTTCTGCTTCGTTAATATATCGGCAGATTTAACGTAATTCTTAATAGTTTCGGTGATATCAAAGCGCTCCATCTGTGTTACATCATTACCGAATTCAAGCTGATTAAGAGTAAGAAGCTTTTTGACAAGTACGTCCATCTTGGAAGCTTCATCTCTTATTACCTCGCAGTAGAAAGCCATACTTTCCGGATCATCCGTTATTCCTTCATCAAGTCCCTCCGCATAGCCCTGTATAAGAGCGATCGGAGTCTTAAGTTCATGTGATACGTTCGATAAGAATTCTCTTCTCATCTCATCGATTTCTTCCTTGCGGGCAATATCCTGTTTTAGCTCGTTATTGGCGGTCTTCAGTTCTTTTATGGTTGCTTCAAGTGTCTCGGACAATTCGTTTATGTTATCACCGAGGATATCTATTTCGTTTGTATTTTTCTTGCCACTCTTTGATTGATACTTAGCCTCAAAATTGAGGTTTTTCATCTCATCTGAAATTCGTGTAAGCTGAAGAATAGGCTTAGTAATTCTGTTACTCAAATACAAAATACTGATTGAGCCAATAACAATTGCTATGAGGCCAACATACAGCATGAATCTGTTGGATATTCCTACGCTCTCCCTTATTCCTGCGAGCGCACTTCGTACCATGACAATATATCCGGTATCAATTACGCCCCAGATTTCAAGATATTCCGTATTAAGCCTTTTATCAGTCTCTATTTGAATAGTATAGGACTCAGTCTTCTCAATGATTCTCTTTTGCCCTACGACATCCGATGCCATAAAGCTGTCACCGATAAGGTTGTCCCATAATATTCGAGCCATATAATCCGCATCACTCGATGAAGACTTAAGCATCTGCGAATCTGCATCGAGAACAACAAGCTCAATACCGTAGGTATCGTATATGGATTGCAGCTCAATATCATATTCTTCTGTTGCAAAACTACCATCCGATGATGCCGCATTTATGCTGTCATAAGCCTTCTTTACAACTCCGAGCTGATGAGAAAGATATACTCTCTCAAGAAAGACCTGATTGATAATTATTAGAAAAACTATCATACCGGTCATAACCAGCAGGAATAATATATTAAGCTCTGTTCTTAAGGAAAGTTTCACTTTCCTCTCATTTTCATTTGTCAATTCTTATATCTCGTTTCTTGTCGTTCTTAGTACCTTGAAAGCATTACACTTCAAACTTATATCCCATGCCCCAGATAGTCTTAATAAGATCGCCCTTATCGCCCATTTTTCCGCGAAGTTTTTTAACATGGGTATCTATAGTTCTGGCATCCCCGAAATAATCATAGTTCCAGACATTATTAAGAATTTTCTCTCTTGATAATGCTATGCCCTTATTTTCGATAAAGAATGTAAGAAGCTCAAATTCCTTAAACGAAAGCTCAATTTCCTTTCCATCAATCGAAACACTATGTGCTGCTTTATTTATCACAATTCCGCCTGCCTCGATAATGTCTTCGGCACTGCCTTGAGAGGTTCTTCTGAGTATTGCTTCCACTCTTGCCACAAGAATTTTGGGACTGAAGGGTTTTCCGATATACTCATCAACACCAAGTTCAAAGCCCTGAAGTTCATCTCTCTCCTCAGTCTTTGCGGTGAGCATAATTATCGGAACCTTAGAATATTCCCTGACTTCCCTGCATACCTGCCAGCCATCCATCTTAGGCATCATGACATCAAGAATAATAAGCGCTATATCTTTTTGTTCATAAAAAATATCCAGCGCTTTCTGTCCGTCTTCAGCCTCTACAACATCAAAATTATTTTTAACAAGAAAGTCTCTTACGAGCTTCCTCATTCTTGCTTCATCATCTACTACTAATATTTTCAGCTTATCCATTTTTTAGCCCTCCGGAAATAATGATATACGCATATTGTGTCCATTTTGTTTCCGTTTTATTCGGATTCATCAATATCTATATCTTTTCCGTAATCTGTATCATCCTGAATTTTAAGATCGCGTTCCTTTATCCTTACAGCTTTCTCACGTTCCTTTAACGAATCCTCCCATTCGGCATAGCGGTTGGTAACATTCTGCTTGTAGTTGATAATATTGTCGCTTTCAGCTGATAACGCGATAAAAAACATTGCAATAACCATAGCAAGCAAAATGAGGTTCATAACACCCATTACAAAAACTACAGCTTTTACATTCTTTTTCTTTTTGGGCGGTGGCGGTGTGATATACTGACGCGGATGATATTCATCCTTCAAATCAACCTTGGTTATTTTTAAATTGATCGGAATGGGTATCAGATCTTCTTCCTTTACTCCTGCACCAATCAATTTGTCGCGCAATTTTGCAAGGTAATACCACCCAACAGGTGTTGAAAAAATCTTATTGGTTATAGCTTTTTCGTAAACAGCTTCAAGATCTGATACCTTTGTCGAATGAATCTTTTTCCCGATAATTTCTATCTTCTGTTTATCAAGTTCAGCCTTTTTTACATCCTCAGCAGATAGAAACTCGTAACCATCCACAACAAGATTTTCCGGTTCCTTTTTAGGAACGTCTGCATTCTCCGCTTCGCTTTTTACTTCGTCAACTTTTTCATCTGCCATAGCCTTCTCCATACGCAGCTATAAAAACGCTAACACTTCTTGCCTTTAACCGCCAATTCGGTACCGGCAGCGGCTTAGGTCTATTGTTAAAATATCTCTTATCCTCGGCTGCCGTATCAACAACAAGTGTCCAATAAGCTCCTTCCGGCGGTTCCGGAAGCGTAATCTGTATATCTTCCCAAAATACATTTACAGACATAAGAACTACGTCGTCATGGCCTTTTTTTCTGATAAATCCGGCAAACATAATGCTTATTACTTTTGTATTATCATTTATATCCGTGTGATAAGGATGATCCGTAAATACTGAAATATGCGGAAGTCCTGACATTGCCGGCTTCAGATCTTTACGTATACAGGGGTGTTTTCTTCTAAACTGAATCATATCCCTGTAAAAGTCAAAATACTGTCTGTTTTTAGTAAAAAGATCCCAGTTAAGCCATGAAACTTCATTATCCTGGCAATACGCATTATTATTTCCGAACTGAGTATTGCCGAATTCATCACCGGCAAGAATCATCGGGGTGCCGCGGCTGCACATAAGTACTGTTATTGCATTTCTCATCATTTTAAAACGAAGGTCATTTATTGCAGGATCATCTGTTTCACCTTCAGCTCCGCAGTTCCAGCTTCTGTTATCATTGGCACCGTCAGAATTATTCCAGCCGTTCGCTTCGTTATGTTTTTCGTTGTAAGCGAACATGTCATATAAAGTAAATCCGTCATGACAGGTTATAAAGTTTACAGAAGAATCATATCCAGCATAATTTCTGCCATACATATCCATAGAGCCTGTTATTCTGCAAACAGCCTCCGGAGCAGCCCAGTATTCACCTTTAAGGAATGATCTGATACTGTCCCTGTATCTTCCATTCCACTCAGCCCATCTGCCCCAGGAAGGGAACGAACCAACCTGGTACATACCTCCTGCATCCCAGGCCTCGGCTATAAGCTTTACGTCACCGAGAATCGGATCGAATGCAAGGCGCTGCAATAGCGGAGGCGCCTCCATAGGTGCTCCGTTTTGATCTCTTCCGAGAATACTTGCAAGGTCAAATCTAAAACCATCAACCTTATATTCCTCGACCCAATAATGCAGGCACTCAACTATCATCTGCTGTACCATAGGGTGATTACAGTTCAAGGTATTTCCGCATCCACTGAAATTATAATAATCACCGTCGGGAGTAAGCATGTAATAGATATTATTGTCAAATCCTTTAAAGGAAATGAATGGACCGTTCTTATTGCCCTCTGCGGTATGATTGAAAACAACATCAAGTATTACTTCAATGCCGTTTTCCTTAAGGAGCTTTATCATCTCCCTTAATTCAAAGCCTTCCTTGTTATATTCCTCTGTCGAAGCATAGCTTGTGTTGGGAGCAAAAAAACTTACGGTATTATATCCCCAGTAATCAAGCAAAGTCCTTCCATTTACAACTCTCTTATCTCTTGTTTCATCAAATTCAAAAATAGGCATAAGCTCAAGGGCTGTTACCCCAAGTCTTTTCAGGTAATCAACCTTTTCCATGATACCGGCAAATGAACCTCTGCACTTAATGCCCGAAGATTCGTCCATGGTGAATCCTCTTACATGCATCTCATATATAATAGAATCACTCATTGGAGTCTTAAGCCAGCTTGTTTCGCCCCAATCAAAGTCATTTCTTACAACTCTCGCTCTGTAGGCCTCCTCAAATTTTATTGTCTGTCCCCATACTCTTTGCCCGGCAACAGCTTTCGCATAGGGATCAAGAAGAACATGGTTGTAATCAAATAATAGCCCTTTTTCCTCATCCCAGGGTCCATCTATACGGTACGCATATTCCATATTTTCAACCTGAAGGCCGAAAACAAGCATTGAATGAACCTTTCCTATTCTGTAATTGTCCGGAAAATTAAGAGAAACGAAGGGTCTTTCTTCGCCTCTGTGATAAAGAAGGAGCGTTACCTTAGTAGCTCCGTTTGAGTATACAGTAAAATTAACGCCATCAGGCATAATTGTGGCGCCATTAATATCATAATATCCGGGACGAACCCTGAAACCGTTAATAGTATCAGAAGCTACTAACTGTCTGTTCTCACTGGATTTTCTATTGTCCCTGATATGAACATATCCAAAATTATTCTGTTTTGGTCTTTGTCTTCTAAATTCAGCCATATAAAATTGTATGAAGCAAAAGCTCCGAACCCCTCATTTTCATAGAATCTAAAAAATCCCAATAAAATACTATCTTAATTTTACCATAAAAAACAAAAAAATGGACAGATATTCGATAATGAATATCTGTCCATTAATAACCTCGCTAAGTATTTAAGGTTTATGCAGGATATGCACCGTTCTTAGTGTCGGCAGCTGAAAGGTCAACCTTTTCCTGCTGTGCAAGACGATACTTGAAGAAATCAGTAGCAACCTGAGGGAACAGAGCATAGGACAGAACGTCCTCATCCTGCTGCTTCCACTGCTTAACATCCTCTTCGAACTTAGGAAGTCCGGGAGCAAGCTTATCTGCAGGTCTGCATGTGATAACTTCTCTGTCGCCGATGATCTTCTTCTGAACTTCAGGATTGAAAGGCTTGATTGTCTTACCATACTCACCTGCAAGAAGGTCTTTAGTCTGGTCAGTAGCAACCTTATATCTCTCACCCATAAGCACATTCATAACAGCCTGAGTACCAACGATCTGTGAAGAAGGTGTAACAAGCGGAGGCTCACCGAAGTCCTTACGAACCTGAGGAATCTCCTCAAGCACAGTATTGTACTTATCGCTTGCATTCTGCTCTTTAAGCTGGCTAACCATGTTGGAAAGCATACCGCCGGGAACCTGATACATAAGAGTCTTAATGTTTACACCGAGAACCTTAGCATCCATAAGTCCGCTCTGGAGGCACTCTTCTCTGTAAGGTCTGAAGTAATCAGCAACCTCAGCAAGAAGCTTCTGATCAAGACCTGTGTCGAATTCCTGACCCTTGAAGGCCTCAACCATAACCTCTGTTGCAGGCTGTGATGTACCAAGTGCGAAAGGTGAAATAGCGCAGTCGATGATATCAACTCCTGCCTCTGCAGCCTTCATATATGTCATACTTGCAACACCGGAAGTGTAATGAGTATGAAGATCGATAGGAAGGCTTGTAGCGCTCTTGAGAGCCTTAACAAGCTTCTCTGCCTCGTAAGGAAGAAGAAGTCCTGCCATATCCTTGATACAGATGGAATCTGCACCCATTGACTCGATTTCTTTAGCGATGTTCATCCAGTACTCTTCTGTATAAGCATCACCAAGTGTATAAGCAAGAGCGATCTGAGCGTGGCCGCCCTCTTTCTTTGTAGCCTTAACTGATGTCTCAAGGTTACGAAGGTCATTCAGACAGTCAAAAATACGGATAATATCAATACCGTTAGCGATTGACTTTTGTACGAAATATTCAACTACGTCATCAGGATAATGCTTGTAACCAAGGATATTCTGACCACGAAGAAGCATCTGAAGCTTTGTGTTCTTGAAACCATCTCTGAGTTTACGAAGTCTCTCCCACGGATCCTCTTTAAGGAATCTCATGGAAGCATCAAATGTTGCGCCTCCCCAGCACTCAACTGAGTTATAACCAATCTTATCCATCGTAGGGATAATGGGAAGCATAAGCTCTGTAGGCATTCTGGTTGCAATCAGTGACTGATGTGCATCACGCAGAACTGTCTCTGTAATCTTAATTGGCTTTGCCATAATTAGTTCTCCTTTTCCGAATTAGAATACTCCAAATACCGCCATAAATGTTCCGGCAACGACTGCGGTACCTACGACACCTGCAACGTTGGGACCCATAGCATGCATGAGAAGGAAGTTGCTGGGATCATACTCTGCACCAACCTTCTGTGAAACTCTGGCTGCCATCGGAACAGCTGAAACTCCGGCAGAACCTACAAGAGGATTAACCTTACCACCTGTAAGAACGCACATCAGCTTACCAAACAGACATCCTGCGGCAGTACCGATAACGAATGCAATAAGACCAAGAACAACGATCTTAATTGTTGTGATATTAAGGAATGCCTCAGCACTTGTTGTAGCACCTACTGAAGTACCCAGCATAATAACTACGATATACATAAGAGCATTGGAAGCCGTCTCCTGGAGCTGACGAACAACGCCACTCTCGCGGAAAAGGTTACCAAGCATAAGCATACCGATAAGGGGTGCTGTTGTAGGAAGAATCATACTTACAACTATTGTAACGATGATAGGGAAGAGAATCTTCTCAAGCTTTGATACCGGACGCAGCTGCTGCATGCGGATCTTTCTCTCCTTCTCAGTTGTAAGAAGCTTCATAACAGGGGGCTGAATAATCGGCACAAGTGACATGTACGAATATGCAGCCACGGCAATCGGACCAAGGATTGTGGTCTGATTAAGCTTTGTAGCAAGGAAGATAGATGTAGGGCCATCAGCTCCTCCGATGATTGAAATAGCTGCAGCCTGCTGATCGTTAAAGCCCATAGCAATAGCCATAAAGTAAGCTGAAAAGATACCAAACTGAGCAGCTGCTCCCATAAGGAAGCTCTTAGGGTTGGCAATGAGGGGACCGAAGTCTGTCATCGCACCAACACCCATGAAGATAAGTGACGGCATGATTGCCCACTCATCAAGCAGGTAGAAATAATACAAAAGTCCGCCTACACCATTGGATGACTTATCAATAGAAAGCATAATATCCGGATAGATATTAACCAAAAGCATACCGAAGGAGATAGGCACCAAAAGAAGTGGTTCGAAGTCTTTGGCAATTGCAAGATACATAAAAATCAATGCTACAACAACCATTATATAGTTACCGGGAGTCATTGTTGTAAATGCAGTTTGCTGCCAGAGATTCGATAATGTGTTTACAATGTAATCCATTTAACGACCTCCGTGAGTCTCTCCTAAAATTAGTTCATTGTTGCAACAACGCCGCCGGCCTCAACTGCATCGCCTACTGCAACGTCGATACTTGCGATAGTTCCATCCTGAGGAGCTACCATAGGAATCTCCATCTTCATAGATTCCATAACAACAACAGCATCACCCTTCTTAACAGCCTGGCCTACAGATGCCTCAATCTTAAGAACCTTACCTGCTGCACCGGCAGTTACCTTAACGCCGCCTGCGCCAGCGCTTGCCTTCTTTGCAGGTGCTGCGGGAGCCTTGGGAGCTGCTACGGGAGCTGCTGCAGGAGCAGCACCGCCTGCGCCTTCTTCTACGGTTACATCATATACGTTTCCGTTAACGGTAATTGTATAATTTTTCATTATCTATATCCTCCTAAATATTAGCCTTAAGCCTTTTTCCAATTACTTGCCTTGCCGACTTTACGAACAGATCTCACAACAAATCCGTCTCCGCCTGCACTGCTACTGCCTTCATATGCAGCAATTGCAGCAGAAATAACTGCTATAAGCTCTGCATCATCTGAAAGCTCTTCTTTTTCAGCAATCTGAGATGTCACATTATCCATTGACTTCTGAGCTATTTCTTTAGCGCTCTCGGGCTTCTTCTCAGTAATCTTGTTAATAAGCGGGAAAGCTGAAATAACAAGAGCAATGATAATAAGTACGGTGAATGCCATACCCATTCCGAGAAGAGTATTAAGTCCGGCACTTCTAAGCTTCTCTCCGAGTGTATGATTTACATTTACAGAGATAAGTGTCGGTACGCCCTTTCTGTCAAGGCTGTACTCAAGGACTGCAGTATGAGCATTGCTTCCTGTTCCCTGTATGGTAGCGTCTACCATAAGTTCACCATCTTTATTGACATAATATGTAAGGTCCTTAACACTTATGTCTTCAGCAATAGTCTCTTTGCTCTGGAAGCCAAGCTCATCAATGGCATCATACCAGTTTTTATATCCGGCATAGAAAACATCATAAGTAGACTCATCAAAGCTGTCCTCTAATTGCTCTTCAAAATTTTCAGGTGTAATACCCTGTAAATACATGGTCTCAAAATAAGAATCTTCAATAGTCTGTGCGTACTGCATCAAACCATCTTTTGAAAATACATTCTCGTCATACCTGCTACCGGCAACTGTATTATATTGAATACTATTACCACAGGCTGCAAGAGACAGCATGCAGATCAGCGTAACACCTAAAGCTAAAATCTTATGCTTCACTGTCCGCTCCTCCTTATACTGTAGTGTGCTTCCTTACAGGGCGTTCCTCACGCTTGCTGTAAAGCATTTCGAAAGCTCCTATTACGTATTTTCTTGTATCTGCAGCATTGATAATTGTGTCAACATATCCTCTTGCTGCAGCACTTTCAACATTATTCTGGAGTTTCTCATATGCAGCAGCTGTGTCTGCAACTGTGCTTGAATCCTTGCCGTCAGCAATGATCTTAGCTGCATGCTCAGCGTTCATGGTACCGATCTCGGCATCAGGCCAAGCAAATGTCATATCAGCACCAACTGCCTTAGAGTTCATGATTACATAAGCGCTTCCGAAAGCCTTACCTGTTACTACGTTTACTTTCGGAACTGTAGCAGCGGCAAGAGCAGCCACAAGCTTAGCAGCAGCCTTAGCTACATGTTTCTCATCACACTTTGTTGCACCGAATCCATTTACATTTGTAAGAGAAAGAACCGGAATCTCAAAAGCATCACAGAAGCTTACAAGGTCAGCAGCCTTATCACAAGCATGAGCAGTAAGAACATTATCAAACTTCTCAGCTACTTCACCCTTTTCATCGTAGAGTTCACTTCTGTTACCGATAACGCCAACAGTAGCGCCATTGAGCTTGATGAATCCTGTAACCATCTCTTTAGCAAAATCTCTCTTTGTCTCAAAGAAGATTCCGTTATCGGAAATCTGTCTGAACATAAGAGCAGGATCATTAACAGAACCTTCAAGGTTCTCACATGCGCGGTTAAGATCATCTGCGCACTCATCAAAATTCTCTGTGTCTTCATTATTGGAAGGAAGAATTGAAACGAGTTCTCTAATCTGAGCATAAAGTGTCTGTTCGTCACCTATTACATCAACGTTTCCTACTTCACTGCCCTGCCATGCAGCTGCTGAAGTATCACACTTCTCCTTGCTGTTACCTTCAAGTACATTGGGAGAATTAACAAAGAGCTTTCCACTCTTTTCTTCCATAAATGTGAAATCTGTCATTGTAGGGAAAAGTGCAAGACCGCCACCGCATGATCCAAGAATAGCTGTGATCTGCGGAACCACTCCTGAAGCGCTAACCTGTCTGCGATAGATCTCGCCGAATGCATTAAGCGCATCAGTTGCCTCCTGAAGACGAAGACCTGCAGAATCAATAAGGCCGATTACAGGTGCTCCCATCTTAAGAGCCATATCATAGAGACCAGCTATTTTCTTAGCATGCATCTCTCCTACAGAGCCACCAAGAACTGATGCATCCTGAGCATATACGTATACAAGCTTACCGCCGATAACGCCATAGCCGGTTACTACACCATCAGAGGGTGTCTCTGTCTGCTTCAGATTGAAATCTGTGCTTCTGGCCTTAACCTGAGCGCCGATTTCAACGAAACTGTTTTCATCAAGCAGAGAAAAGATTCTCTGGCTTGCCTGAGAAGAACTACTCATTTCTTCACCTCCGTAATTTATTATTAAGTGTATAAAACCACAACTTAAGTCATGTTAAAGTATAACACAAAATAAGGGCATGGAGAATACTCCATACCCTTATTTTCTGCGCTTTTTATACATTTTTTATCAGCGGGCAAAAATTGCAAATTAAACCTGCCATTTTTAGATATCAAGCTTGACACTGATTTCCTGTTCAGCCTCCTGTTTGAACTCCTCAACTCTAACCGCATCAAGAGAAGGAAGTTCCTCCAGAGACTTAACACCAAAGCTTCTAAGAAACTGCTCAGTTGTGCCAAAAAGCAGCGGCCTTCCCGGTGCATCAAGTCTTCCAAGTTCCTGAACAAGGTTGAATTCAACAAGACGATTCACAGCATGATCGCTGTTTACGCCTCTTATTCTTTCCACATCAAGTCTTGTAATAGGCTGTTTGTACGCTATTATTGAAAGCGTTTCCATAAGTGCATCCGTAAGTGTTATCTTCTTAGGTGTTTTAGCCACCTTTATCAGATACTCATACATCTCACTTTTCGTACAAAGCTGAATAGAATCTTCAAGTTCAATAAGGCCTATTCCACTGTCGCTCTTTTCATATTTTTCTTTCAGATAGCTTATTTCATCCCTTACATCCTTAAGGTCCTGATCAGTAGCATTGCATATAGATGCTACGCTTACTGAATCTCCCATTGTAAAAAGGATTGCTTCGATAGCTGCCGCTCCCTCTTCTCTTGTCATCTCATCCTCACTTTGCTCTTTTGGAAGTAATCATAATATCGCCGAAAGTCTCATCCTGCTCAATCTGAATGTCCCCGACTTTCATAGCTTCCAGAATAACCAGAAATGTAACAATAATCTCAACCTTGCTTCCCTGCTTTTCAAGAAGCTGCTTAAAACTGAATCTGTCATGTTCTCTGATATAAGCCTTCACATACAGTGTCTTCTGATCAAGATCAACCGATTCCTTTTCAATCTTTCCGAATTTACTTCTTATCGGATCAACCTTATCCTCCTGTCTCCTAAGAAGTGCCTGGAATATTTCGTTAAGTTTCGAAAGATTCGCATCTCCCAAAAGCGCATCATAATCTATAGGCTCTTCATAAGACATTACTTCATCCGGAACATTCTTTTTGCGATACATATGAGTATCAGCATCCATCTGGCGGTCTCTGAGTTCATCCGCCATATATTTATACATCTTGTATTCCAAAAGCTTTTCAACAAGTTCAGCTCTGGGATCTTCCTCTTCTCCCTCTTCGTTTACTTCCTTAGGAAGAAGCATTTTGCATTTTATATCCACAAGAGTTGCTGCCATTACCAAAAACTCGCTGGTAACTTCCATGTCATCCTTCTGCATGGCTCTAATGTAATCCATATATTGCTCAGTGATCACAGCAATCGGAATATCATAAATATCTATTTTATTTTTATCTATAAGGTGAAGAAGCAGATCCAGAGGCCCCTCAAAAACCTGCAGTTTAACTTCAAGCGCCATTATTATTCCTCGTGTGTTTAGTTTTTGTCTGAGATAAGATGTATCACGCACAATTCCCCGGGATTATTGAATCTCACTCTTATGGAATGAGTTGAAAGCCCTCTGCTGAGAATCATCTTTGAGCCTTCAATCTCATAGAGACCGCCATCATATTTCGGAAATGGAACCAGTGCGGGAGATATTACGCCTCCAAGCAACGGAAGTCGAATAATTCCGCCATGAACATGTCCTGATACGGTAAGATCAGCTCCCCATGCCTTATATCTGTCAAAATATATAGGATTATGAGCTATTAAAAGCTGAAATCTTTCTGCGCAGGGTACACCGAAGAAATCCTCAATGTATCCATCAGGCAACTCGCGTCTGATAAACTTTCTGAAAAATTCACGCCCAATCTCGAGTCCATGAATCTCCATATTGTAGTCTTCAAGATACGTCCCCTGATTTCGGAGTACAACACATCCTGCATCTCTGATTTTTTTATCATATTTATCATACGCCTGCTTCCTGTCGCCTCCGAGAATATCCATTTTATTCTCATGATTACCATTTGCGGCATACACAGGGTATCTTGAGCACAACCGCGATATGAAGTCAGCTATCTCATCGTATCGCTCTTTCCCCAGTTCCTGATAAGCAGTCAGCATATCACCTGCAAGAAGAATTGCGTCAGGAGATATATCATCTATAGCTTGTATCAGTCTGCTGTTTCCTTCCCCAAAACTATTCTCATGAAGATCCGAAAGCAAGCAGAAAACACCATCTTTTTTTAGTTTGTCCGAATGTATCTCATAGTTTCTTATAACAAAGTTATTCATATCATGATGAATAACCAATACTATAGGAATTATTATCAAAATAGCGGCTACTACCAAGAAAATATGCATATCTTATCCCATTTTTTATCTCATAGTTTTTCTATGAAATAAAAATAGTCCTTGATTTATAAAACCAAGGACCTGTTTTTATTAATTATATTTACGTTTTCTAGCTGCTTCAGACTTTTTCTTACGCTTTACGCTTGGCTTCTCGTAATGTTCTCTTTTACGAATCTCCTGCTGGATGCCAGCCTTGGCACAGCTTCTCTTGAAGCGACGAAGCGCGCTGTCTAAAGTTTCATTTTCTTTTACAATAACTGTTGACATTCTTTACTCTCACCCTCCCTTCAGACCCTTCCTTAACGGGTGACCAGGGTTATTTGTTATGTCTCTAGGCTTTCACCCACATAACATCTATAGATTATACCATATATTTCCACACCGTCAAGCAAAAATTTTAAAGGTTTATATTTTTATTTTATTTGTGACTCCAAAGCCTTTGCTGCTTCAGCAATAGCATCAGGAATTCCGGCAGGATTCTTTCCGCCTGCCTGAGCCATGTTGGGACGACCACCGCCGCCGCCACCGACTTTACCTGCAATAGCTTTTACAAGATTACCTGCATGAGCACCGGATGCGATAGCACCATCAGTAGCCATGGCCATAAGATTAACTTTACCGTCATTCTCCGAAACAAGAACAACTACGCCCTCACCGAGCTTAGCTTTAAGCTGATCACCAAGATCTCTAAGGCCGTTCATATCAACGCCCTTAACACTCTGAGCAATAAGCTTAACGCCTTTGACATCTAAAACGCTGTCCATAACATCACCGAGAGCTGCCTGAGCTTCTTTACTCTTTAAGGACTCATTCTCGCTCTTAAGAGCCTTGAGCTCTTCCTGGAGTTTCTTGATATGCTCAACGATATCAGAAGGATTTGTCTTAAGAGCCTTTGCAGCCTCTCCAAGATTTGTCTCTACATTTTTATAATATGCTCTTGCATTGTTTCCTGTAAGAGCCTCAATACGGCGAACACCTGCAGCCACACCGCTCTCTGAAAGGATCTTGAATACTCCGATGTGACTTGTGTTTGCAACATGAGTACCGCCGCAAAGCTCGATTGAGAAGTCTCCCATATTAACGACTCTTACTGTCTCGCCGTATTTCTCACCAAAAAGAGCCATTGCTCCGGTCTTCTTAGCTTCTTCAATAGACATTTCCTTAGTAACAACAGGAAGTGCTTCTAAAATCTTAGCATTAACAATCTCTTCAACCTTCTGAATCTCCTCAGCAGTCATAGCCTGATGATAACTAAAGTCAAATCTGGTCTTATCGGGATCCTGATATGAACCTGCCTGCTCTACGCCATCTCCAAGAACTTCCTGCAGTGCCTTCTGAAGAAGGTGTGTAGCTGAGTGGTTACGGCATGTCTTAGCACGATTCTCAGCATCAACATTAAGAGTAACCTTATCTGAAGTCTTGAAGTTTCCGCTTACAACCTTACCGACATGAGCTGTTCTGCCGCCTGAAACCTTAATAGCTTCAGAAACAACAAACTTAGAGCCCTCAGAACCAACGATTTCACCGATATCGCCTACCTGGCCACCCATTGTGCCATAGAAAGTAGTTTTATCTGTGATGATTGTTCCCTGCTCACCTTCCTTAAGCTCATCTGTAAGAGCCTCTGCATCTGCCATTGCAACAACAGTGCCATCGCAGTTAATCGCGTCATAGCCAAGGAACTCTGTGTTTACAGATTCATCAAGGCTGTCAAATACTCCGGCGCCTGTGGTGAGGTTAGCTGAGAAATTCTGGTTCTCCCTTGCCTTCTGCTTCTGCTCTTCCATTGAAGCCTTGAAGCCTTCCTCATCAACACTAAAGCCTTCTTCTTCTGCAAGCTCAATTGTAAGCTCAAAAGGGAAACCGAATGTATCATAAAGGAAGAATGCATCCTTACCTTCAATCTGCTTCTTACCGTCTGAAGAAGTCTTATCAAGAATCTTCTTGAACTCCTTCATTCCATTTTCAAGTGTAGACTCAAAACGGACTATTTCTCTTTCGAGCTCAGTAAGTACAAACTTCTGGTTTTTGTTAAGATGCTCATAGCTCTCTTTGTACTCATCAATGTAAATCTTAGCAACGCCAAGTATCTGATCCTTGTTTAGGCCAAGTGTTCTCGCATGTCTTACTGCACGGCGGATAAGTCTTCTGAGAATATATCCGGCACCTGTATTAGAGGGAAGAAGCTTAGCCTCGTCACCGATCAGCATAACGGCTGTACGTGTGTGATCAGCAAGAATACGCATTGATCTTGTGGTCTTGTCATCTGCTTCGTACTTTATTCCGCTTTCTTTCTCAATATATGCAATAACCGGTGCATGAAGATCAATCTTATAGACATCATCTACGCCATTAAGGAAAGCAAGAATACGCTCAAGACCCCAGCCTGTATCAACGTTCTTCTGAGAAAGAGGTGTAAGACTGCCATCATGATGCTTCTCATACTGCATAAATACATCGTTACCGATCTCGGTATACTTACCGCAATGGCATCCGGGGCCGCAATCAGGACCACAATCCGGGATATCCTTCACATAGAACATCTCACTGTCAGGACCACAGGGGCCATATTCAAGTCCCCACCAGTTATCCTCGGCAGGAAGATAGAATATGTTTTCGGGCTTAAAGCCGGATTCTATACGATATTTTGCACCCTCTTCGTCTCTTGGTGCGTTTTCGTCACCTGCAAAAACAGTAGCTGCAAGATGATCTGCGTCAAATCCGAAAAGCTCTGTCAAAAGCTCAAAGCTCCACTGGCAACGTTCTTTCTTGAAATAATCCCCAAGAGACCAGCTTCCCATCATCTCAAAAAATGTTCCGTGGCTCTTATCTCCGACTGAATCGATATCATTTGTACGAACACATCCCTGAACATTGCAAAGTCTTGTTCCCATAGGATGCTTCTTACCAAGAAGATACGGCATAAGCGGCTGCATACCTGCAACGTTGAACATAACACCGGTTGAACCGTCTGATACCAGTGATACTGCGCCACAATCCACATGGCCTCTGTCTATATAGAACTGCTTCCACGCTTTACGCAGTTCATTAGCTGTAAACTGTTTCATAATTAAAACTCCTCTTAAAATTCAAACTTATCAGCGAAGAATGCCTCAAGCTCGTCGATAGCGATTCTCTCCTGTTCCATGCTGTCACGGAAGCGAACCGTAACCTTTCCGTCTGTCTCTGAATCAAAGTCATAAGTTACGCAGAAAGGAGTACCGATTTCATCCTGTCTTCTGTATCTCTTACCGATATTACCTCTGTCATCGAACTCACAGTTATACTTCTTTGAAAGAGTTGCATAAATCTTCTCTGCGCCCTCGTTAAGCTTCTTGGAAAGAGGGAGAACACCAATCTTAATAGGTGCAAGTGCAGGATGGAAACGAAGTACTGTACGCATATCAGGTGCCTCTTCGGTACCAAGATTCTCCTCATCATATGCTTCACAAAGGAATGCAAGAACTACACGGTCAGCACCGAGTGAAGGCTCAACAACGTAAGGAATATATTTTTCCTTAGTCTCATCGTCAAAGTATTCCATAGGCTCGCCGGAAGTCTCCTGATGCCTTGTAAGGTCGTAGTCAGTTCTTGAAGCGATACCCCAGAGCTCACCCCACTCTGTGAAGGGGAATGCATACTCAATATCAGTTGTATGATCACTGTAGAATGAAAGTTCTTCAGGATCATGATCACGAAGGCGGAGATTCTCTTCGTTTATGCCAAGAGAAAGAAGCCATTCATAGCAGAATTTTCTCCAGTATGTGAACCACTCAGTCTGTGTTCCGGGTTTGCAGAAGAACTCAAGCTCCATCTGCTCAAACTCTCTTGTACGGAATGTAAAGTTTCCGGGAGTTATCTCATTTCGGAAGCTCTTACCGATCTGGCAGATACCGAAAGGAAGCTTTTTACGTGAAGTTCTCTGTACGTTCTTGAAATTAACAAAGATACCCTGCGCTGTCTCAGGTCTGAGATATACAGTGTCCTTTGCATCCTCGGTAACACCCTGGAAGGTCTTAAACATCAGGTTGAATTCTCTGATTCCTGTAAAGTTGTGTTTACCACAGGAAGGACAAGGAACATTGTGATCATTTATAAATTTCTCCATCTCTTCATGAGACCAACCATCGACTGAAGACTCAAGAGTGATTCCATTCTCAGCCGCAAAATCCTCAATAATCTTATCTGCGCGGAATCTCTCATGACATTCCTTACAATCCATAAGCGGATCTGAAAAGCTTCCAAGATGTCCTGATGCAACCCATGTCTGAGGATTCATAAGAATTGCACAGTCAACGCCGACATTGTGCGGGCACTCCTGAACAAACTTCTGCCACCAAGCCTTTTTTACATTATTCTTAAACTCAACACCGAGATTTCCGTAATCCCATGTGTTGGCAAGACCGCCGTAAATCTCACTTCCGGGATAGATAAAGCCTCTTCCCTTCGCAAGAGCAATTATTTTGTCCATTGTCTTCTCTCTAGCTTTCATAATACAAAACCTCTTTCCGAGCATTACGCCCAAATATTTTTAAGAGCAAATGCTCATTTTTTACTTACTTAATACTATACAAGCCATACTATCATCTGCTATTTCAGATAAATCCGCGAGATAATTATCGATAATCTTTACTCCCCTGGATACATATTTTATCTTATACGGAGCTGCTACAATATTCTTCATAGCCGTAACTACAATATGTTCATCCGACAGATCTGACGCTTTGTCACTCTCTATCGGATTGCCGTCTGCATCAACAAGCAAACCTGTTTCGATATGGCCGTTCAATTTTGCATCTGCAACAGTCTCATAAATGAACTTCTCACTGTTAAAATCCGAAAAATTATCGGAATTGCCAAAACTCATGACCATCTTTATTTTCCCGGACTCTGTATCAACAGACTTAAGTTCTGCAGTGCCTTCACCGTTCTTCACAACAAAAGCATTAACTTCATTCTCAGTCATTTCTCGCAGTTCATCAACGCTGTAGTAGCTCTCGGAAAAATCCTCAATCATAGTACTTACTACAGATCCATCCTTATTCACCTGAACAGATGACTTATCAAGCTTTGACACATCACTTTTTTTGCCGCATCCGGAAAAAGCAAAAAGTATAACAGTCGCAAGCGATAAAATAAGGATTTTTCTACACATCACTTTATTCACTTATTTTTCCCCTTATAAATATGAAACTTTGTATGCGCACGATATATGTGCGCATACTTTTTAGATTATATACCGCATTTTCTTGTTTTTCAATTTCTATAATTAATTCTTTTCATGAAGCCTGTTCGTATTTATGTAATCATATTTATCATTTCAAGACTGTTTAGTTTTCTGTCTATAAATCGCTTCCTGTAAATATCGCATATATGCTCAAGTTCATGCAATACCTCATCGGTTACCGCAAAAGAAAACAGCTTCTCAACGTTCGTATTCCTAATGTACTCCAGAGTATATGCAGTTGATTGCACATAATCTCTGTCTGTGGGTATTCCGGGGAACTCTCCGTTAACTACCAGCGCCTTTATTTCATAGACACATTTGACGAGTCTGTTATCAAGTTTATCTGATTCAAGCGCACGAAGAGACTGATATAGAAGTTTTAATACCTCTCGCTCGTCATTATTCTCTCTTGTGTAATAGTCCGCCAGCTCCATGAAATACATACCATAAAGAGAAGCATTAAAATCCTGTCTGAAGTATTCAAAATAGTTTCTGATATTTGCTTCCTGTATGTTGTATGAGGTTCGCCCTTCATATAACTTAAATTCGCCAAAGGAAAAAGGTTCAACCTCGCCCGAAAGTGGATTTCCCGGACGTCTTGAACCTTTTGCAAAAGCAGAAATCTTACCACGTTCGGAAGTTAAAATTGTTACCACCCAGTCGTATTCTCCGACAGGCGACCTCTTAATAATAATTCCGTTCACAGTGGTTAATTCTACCATTATTTCTTTGAATCCTTATAACCAAAATTTTTCATCTGTACTGTATCGTTTCTCCAGTCCTTCCTCACCTTTACAAATAACTGAAGATTAACTCTGCAGCCCACCATCTTCTCGATATCGGTTCTTGCCTGAGAGCCGATTTTTTTCAGCATAGAACCGCCTTTACCAATAATTATTCCTTTGTGCGAATCACGCTCGCAAATGATGGAGGCTTCTATATCCATGATTTCTGTTTCATTTGACACATCGGCAGCATCAGTTTCTCCGCCCTTTAATGCCGCTAACATAGCTTCGAGATCAGGCGCACCATCCGCAGTGTCCTGTACATTCTCGGCAGCTTTATTCTTCTTTGGCGGATGCACATACTTTGACTTCTTCTTTTTTAATGGAGATGCAGCTTTTCTTGTCTTCATAGTCTCGACAGTTACCGCTATGCCATGAGGAACTTCATCCGATAGAAGTCTAAGTGCTTTTTCTCTAATAATTTCTCCTACAATATCTCTTTCTGACTGATCCGTAAGTGTCTCCTCATCATAAAAAGGATCTCCGTAGGGAAGTCTGTCAAAAATCGTCTGCATAAGCTCATCAAGATTATCGCTCTTTAAAGCTGAGACGGTAATTATATCCGCATAATCCATCTCCTTTTTATAAGCATCGATAAAGCTTTGAAGCTCATTAGCAGATACAGTATCAATCTTGTTAATAACAAGGATAACCTGTTTACTGCACTCCCTGAGCTGATCAATTATCATATGCTCCCCTGCACCGATAAAAGTACTCGGTTCCACAAGCCACAAAATAAGATCAACTTCTTCTATAGTCTTGGTCGCGACCTTGACCATATATTCCCCAAGCTTATTCTTGGATTCATGAATACCGGGAGTATCAAGAAAAACTATCTGTCCGCGGTCATCAGTATAAACCGTCTGTATCCTTCCTCTTGTTGTCTGGGGCTTATGCGAAGTTATGGCTATCTTCTGTCCTATGAGATGATTCATAAGTGTAGACTTTCCAACATTCGGTCTTCCTATAAGAGTTACATAGCCACACTTCATACTATTATTCATTTGATTTTCCTGCATAAATAAGCTGCTCCACTTTCCCGAATAAATCCTTATTCTGCATAAGCTTATTGCCGTCACCGACTACACATAAGCAGTCATCAGCCACAAAGGCATCGATATATGCCGCAAGCTTTCTTATTTTTTCCTGATCGGTAGCAAGAAGCGCATCTCTGTCCTTCTGAATATCTTCATAATCAGCATTACACATATAAGCAGTAAGACCATAGGCTCCCTTTGTCGCAGGGGTCTTGGGCGTATCAAGATCACTTATTGCTCCGATTACAAACTGTGTAATTGTTCTCTCATCAGCTTCGAAATTTTTAAGATAATCGGAAGCCTTTTTGAAAACATCTATACTTCTTGAAAGATGCGGATCTCTGTAGGTTACAAAATAAGAATCTCCGTTCTTGGCAAAACCGCTCATACAGCCGTATGCACCGCCAAGAACTCTGATATTTTTCCAAAGATAATCATAACCGAGCATAACCTTAAGTACGCGCAGCGAACCGTCATATTTCAGGCCCTTGGATGCGAAATTACCGCCAAGACAAACGTATTGAACCTGTCCTGCTGTCTGAAATGCTTCGTTCTTCTTTTCACACGTAATCTCAAATCCTTTTGTGCTAATCTCTTCGGAGTGTAGTCCTTTTGCAAAATCTTCCACCTTCTGTTCAAGTCCGGCATATTCTTTCTCACTTGCCGTATAATCAACCAGAAGATTCTCCGGTCGGAAGATAATCTTACATAGCTCAAGCATTTTTGAAATGAAGTTATCTGCCGCCTTACCATCCTCCAGTATGCTCTCTCTGACTTCTTCCATGAATCTGTATCCACCGATTCCTGATACCATGTCGGAAATCATAGCCGGTTTTGACACGTAAGAAAGAGCTCTTAACGCAGCGCTGTGATGGCCCGCCCCTGAAAGGTCTGAACGCGCTCTGCTGCATGCTTCATCAAGAATTTCAAGAATTCTCTTTTTATTATCAAACTTCGTCTTTAATATAATCTCATTTACCAGCGCAAAGGCTTTATCAAGCTGCGGGTAAAGAGCTTTTGCTGTTATTTCAAAAGTAGTCTTAAACTCAGAAACGTTTTGTGCATCAGTATATGTGCTTATGGAAGCATTTATTCCGCCTGTCTGAAGATTAATCTCATTGTACAGATCCGTGTAACTGTAATTCTCTGTATCCATAAGACCGAGTAATGTCTTCAGCATTGGTGCATAAGGAAGAAGCTCATTCGGAACTTTTCCCATATCAAAAACAAAATTCAGATATCCTATACCATTTGTAAACACATCATGGAACAGTATCTTCTGATCGCCAACTTTTCTTAATTCGTTAAAATATTTATCAGCTTCTTTACGTATATCCTCTCTGGTAAGAAGCGGAATTTTAGCAAGATCTTCAGGACTGTCGGGTTCTTCCTGGTAAGCTTTAAGCTCTGCTGTATCCTTTACAATTTTTTTGATTTCTTCAGCGCTCAAACTATCGCGATACTCTTTAAGCTTATTTTTAAGTGCTTCCTCTTTTTCTTCTGTAAGTCCTCTTTTAGGTTCCATGGTAAGAACTGTGCTGTGCGTATTGTTTAAGAGGTATTCTTCAGCAAGTTTTTCAAAATAACCTGTATCCACTTCTTTTTTCAAAAGTGCAAAGGTATTGTTTGCTTCAATATTTATCCAGGGCTTTGAGTCATCATAAAGCCAGCTGTCAAGTACCTGCAGACCATACAGAAGTCCTTTTGGAAATCTTCCGAAATCAGCTTCTCTGTATTTGAACTCATCGGCATTGATGCCTGCAAGAAGAGCTTTTTTATCAATACCGTTTTTTACCTGCTCTTTTATAACCTGTTCGATAGTTGAAACAAATTCTTCTTTCTGCTCAGGATTAGCATTTTTCGCAACAATAGAGAATACGGGTTGAATTATGCCATTATCGTATTCACTGAAAACTTCGCTTCCTATACCTTTGTCGATAAGTGCTTTTTTAACTGGAGCTCCGGGAGCAGAACACAGCGCATAATCAAGTACATCGAAAGCCACATAGAACTTTGGATCGAGACTGCTTCCAACAGAAAAATTAAGCGAGAGATATGTATTATCTTCCAGAGAATCTTCCTTCAATATCGGATAAAAATCCCTTATGTCCTTTCTCGCATCAAAAGGCTTCTGCAATTTAATCTCGGAATCAACCTCAAGACTGTCAAATGCAGATAAATAGTTTTCGTCAATATATTTAAGTTTTTCAGCCATATCCATGTTCCCGTACAAATAGATATAACTATTTGAAGGATGATAATACTTTCTGTGAAAATCAAGATAATCCTCATATGTAAGATTATAGATTTCATCAGGATCTCCCCCTGATTCAATGCCATAGGTGGTGTCAGGGAAAAGTGATTTCCTTATAACCCTGGCAACCACTTCATCTGCTGATGAGAAGGCACCCTTCATCTCATTATAAACAACACCGTTAATTCCAAGTTCATCATCGGCACTGTTCATCTCATAGTGCCAACCCTCCTGCATAAATATCTTGCTTGTTTTATATATGTTCGGATAAAAAACGGCATCAAGATATACATGCATAAGATTCTGGAAATCGGCATCGTTACAACTTGCAATCGGATAAACTGTCTTATCCGGATACGTCATAGCATTCAAAAAAGTGTTGAGCGACCCCTTGACCAGTTCTACAAAAGGATCCTTTATTGGGAATTCTTTGGAGCCGCACAAAACAGTGTGCTCAATTATATGAGCAACACCTGTGGAATCCTTGGGCGGAGTTCTGAAACCGATATAGAAAACCTTGTTATCGTCATCGTTTGATAACAGTGCAACCCTCGCCCCCGTCTTTTTATGACGAAGAATGAAGCTGTCCGAATTTAGATCCTCTATTCTTCTATGCTCTAATACTTCGTAAGTACTAAGTTCTTCAACTTTCATAAATTATCCTCACAAATTAAATATCAAAATCATCGTCCGGTGCGATGTTAAGGTCAAAATCATCTTTTCTTTCAGCAGAAGGCTCTTCAGTAGATGCTTCTACAGATTCATTTGCCGGTTCTTCTACAGAATCTTCTTCAATTTCAGTCAGAGGCTGCGAAACATTTTCTTCTGTTTTTGAAGCCATCTTATCTGCGGCGACCGCAGTTCCAACCGAAAGAATTCCGATAGCTGCCATTTCAGGGCGATTCATATTGAAGTGCGGAGCGATATCTTCTTCATCCTCTTCTCCAACCGGTAAAACCATCCCCTCAGGAACATATCTGGGAGTCTTCTCTTTGCTGTCATTCATTTTTTCAATATTTTCTATGGTCTCCGGCTCTTCCGTCTTCTCCGTCTTCTCCGTCTTCTCGACAGGCTCAAATTCCCTTACATGTATGATAGCAGAAATCCCGCATGATATCATGATAACCACGAAAGCAACGATCATAACCTCACTGTTTGCTATCGTATCACCAAGGAATACCGAGCAAACAATCCCCAGTACCGAAAGCATGAGTAATGGACAAATTTTTGTATCTCGCTTTATAAGATATAAAACAGCCGGTATCAGAGCGAGTGTAAGGAGTCCAAAAGCCAGGTAAGTATTATATGCAGAGCTCTTTACCATAAGAAGCCATGCATTTTCATTATAGCCGAAAAATCTCCAAGTCCAGTGAAAATAAGTATCGGGTATATTATCATATCCGCCCTCCAGAATAAGCATTCCTCCAAAAGAAAGCACTCCGGAAACCAAAAGAATAATTTCATTCAGACAAATATTGAAAGTCTCGCAGTACATATCAGAAAGCACCCATGCCGCTACAAGGAATACTATAATGGCAGCACTGGACGCCTCCAGATAGATCATGAGACCAAAAAATGCTCCGAGCAGGATACTAAAAATCTTATAGTACCACCTATTGCAGGAGTTCTTTGTAAAGCCTTTCACATAAAATACAGTGAGCATCAAAAGCAAGAAAAATGTCATGCCTATAAGATGCATAGAATCAATGGTTTTCAGAGAATACCCAAAAGTCGGAATAGCAACAACAGAAGCTGCTCCAAGGAAAGCCGGGATCAATCCAAGAGCCTTTCTCAAGCTTATATATAAAAATATAACCATAAAGATTCTCAGGACTAAATTGAGCATATACGCGGAATTGAGAGAATTTCCCAAAAATCCCATAAACACCTTAAGACAACCAACATACGCTCTGTCAGCCATTCCACCAGATAATGTCTCCTGCCCTGACGCTGCTACAACAGCACTGTTATACAGATTCATATTACCCGTATAATCATTTATCAATGCCGATGTATATCCAAATATAATTATTCCGGCAATAATTATTGCCAATGGAAGAAATATTTCGAGCCACAAAGGCTTTTTATATTCACTTATAGCGGTCGATGAAATTACCTTCGAAACTGCAAGATTTGCAAGAAATCCAATTAGAGCAGACGCTGCCAAACACGCAATAATAAAGCCGCCTGCCACATAATATCTGCCATAATATGGAAAAAGCCCCGAAACAAAGCCGGTAACTCCTATGGCAAACAACATTCCCACAAAATAAATTACCCAGACACAAATCCCCATCCATGTCTTTTCCAGCTTCATCTCAAGGCCTCCCCATGTTTTATTTTCCCCTCATCCGGCACTTCGTGCCACCTTCTCCCCTAGGAGAAGGCAGGGATAATTTTTCCCACTTCGTCATTTAAAGTAGGGTTATTTCAAATCATTCAGCTGCGCTGTCGTCCCAGTTGTGATAAACTGCCTGAACATCATCATCCTCTTCAAGAATATCAAGAATTCTCTGGATGCACTTGATGTTGTTCTCGTCAGTAACCTCAACATAGTTCTGAGGAATCATTGTAATCTCTGCGGAAGCAGACACAATCTTTTCCTTATCAAGAGCCTCTACAACTCCCTGGAAAGCTTCGGGTGTTGTAAGAATCTCGTAGCTGTCATCTTCCTCATTAAAATCATCAGCCCCTGCATCAAGGACAAGCATCATAAGGTCGTCTGACTCCATAGAGCACTCTTCCTTATCGATAAGGATCTGACCTTTTTTATCGAACATGTAAGATACACATCCGGGTGTACCTACATTACCGTTGCCCTTTGAAAATGCAGCTCTTACATTTGCAGCTGTACGATTGATATTATCTGTAAGTGTATCAACGATGATTGCTGTGCCGCCCGGGCCATAGCCTTCATATGTAAGTGTCTGATAGTTAACACTTCCGTCAGCTCCTGCAGCCTTCTTAATTCCACGCTCAATAGTGTCATTAGGCATGTTGTTTGCCTTTGCCTTAGCAATAACCTGTGCAAGCTTGAAATTGTTTGACGGATCGGGACCGCCTTCCTTAACTGCTACGGCAATCTCACGTCCGATGACTGTAAAGATCTTACCTTTTGCAGCGTCGTTCTTCTCCTTTTTATGCTTAATATTAGCGAATTTTGAATGTCCTGACATTGTATCCTCCTAAAAGTCATTAATTTTCTTTATTTTCCTGATCGTCTTCGGCTTCCTCGGATTTTTCTTCTTTAATCCTCTTAACCAAAACGCTTTGGATCATGTGATTCTTAACCGAAAGAATTTTAAATGAATATCCTTCGATTTCCGCGGTAAAGTCCTCACCCTCCTCAGGGATTCTATCCAGTTTTGAGATAAGAAGCCCATTTACGGTTTCAAAATTGGCATCCTCAAATTCAATTCCAAACCTATCCTCAAGATCCTCGAGAGGAGTTTTACCCTCAATTATAAATTCATCTTCATTGGATGTAGCCTCAATATAGTCTTCATCCTCGTCATATTCGTCCATTATATTACCGACTATTTCCTCGATAATATCCTCCATAGACACAAGCCCTGCGGTCTGACCATACTCGTCAATAACAATGACCATCTGCGTCTTGGACTTTTGCATGTCATGGAAAAGGCTGTCAATATTCCTGGTCTCAGGCACGTTTCTGGGAGACCTCAAAAGTCCTCTCGTTTTTCTTAAGGGTGTATCATCATCAGTGTGCTCCGAAAGCTTTTTCATCGCATCTCTAATGTGAAGAATTCCAATGATATGATCTATATTATCAAGATAAACAGGAAATCGGCTGTTATTCATATCAAGCATAAAGTTTACAGCTTCCTTCAGCGTGGTATTTCCATCTATACATACCATCGCTTTCCTGTTAGTCATAATATCCTGAGCCTGCTTATCTGAAAACTCAAAAATATTTGAGATCATATCAGCCTCGGAATCCTGAAGAACTCCCTGCTCCTGCCCCTCGGATACCATCGATTTTATTTCTTCCTCTGTTACATCATTATCATCAGCATCCCAATGAAAACCGAACAATCTAAGAATTCCCATCGCCGTAAGTCTTACAAGACCTGTGAACGGACTAAAGACGGTAATTATCATTGAAATGGCACCAACGCCGAAATACGCCCATTTCTCAGGATATCTGGCACCAAGTTTTCTCGGAATAAGAACACCTATCGTTAAGATGATGTACATCAGCAATACAAAGGCTATGCCGTATGAAATAATATGCAAAAGTGTGATATTACTAATATGACGGCTTAAGAGACCGTATGTGATACTGCTTAATTCTCTGATATAAATTACACCGAATATCATGTTTATAAGAAGAGTAAGCAGCTGTATCGTGTTTATATATCTCCCGGGAAACTCAAGTATTTGTTCGAGCTTCTTAGCTGTTTTCTTTTCTCTTTCACGTAAAGGACTTGGATTATCCTCATCCTTATCACCATTTTTATTTAGATCATCCGGTTTCAGATTCTCAATTGCTGCTCCAAAACCATAACAGAGCACATCCATGAGAATCATGACAATAAATATCAGTAAAAAAGCAGTGGCAGTAGGCCCACCATCGTCCATCTATTTTCATCTCCTTTGCTATCAAAATCGCAAAATGCGTCAAAATAAAATATAGCATTTTGCGTATTTACAGTCAAGAAAACGAGAATTTCTTACCCACTTGTCATCGTTTTTTCGTTAAAGTAAAATAAGCATATGATTTCAGCATTTTTTGAGTTCCTTACAAAAGGACTTATATGGATAATTAAAAACATTTTCGATATGATAGGTTTTTTCCTTCGCTTATTATTCTGGCTACTGCGACTGTTCTTACTTATACTGCCTGTTACAGGAATTGTTTACAGTCTTTTTTTTATTGCCTTGATAATAGAAGTTTTTGCAGGTGAAAACGTCCTGTCTTCTATACTTCCCATCAATTTTGATTCCACAAGCACGAAAAATCTTATCCTTGAAACGCTTCAGGGATATCTTACACTTCTGTCCCAGTACAGTGGAACTCTTATGTATTTTATACTGTTTTTGTTTCTGCTCATACTTGCGGTTCCGATATTTCTTGTATTTATCGGTGCAGGGACCTTTGTCTATGCGGGAAGAATTTTGCTCATCCCAGTACTGATAGATCTATTCGGATATCTTGTCGGAAGCGTAATTATAGGAAAATCGTCTTCTGATGTATTCAAAGCCAGATATCGCAGACTTTTCCCTTCAGTAGGACGAAAGCTTAACGAAAAGAGCTATGACAGATGGCTTCAAAGACACCACGATGAGTTTGAAAATGATACTTTCGGTCAGACAAAAAGACAGAAAGCTCTTGATGATTTTTATGAAGAGGACTACGAAGATGAATATGAGGATGATTACAATAATGAATATGAAGAAGATTTTGAGGAATATGAAAATGGATCAGACCTCTATTATGAGGAAGACTTTGATGATACAGAATATGATGAAGAACCAATAAAAAGCCGCTTTAATAAACCATTTAAGCACAGCTCTGCTGCTGAGCACTTTGACTTCTTTGCCGGATGCACAACCCTTGATTCAGCAAATAAAAAATATAAATCTCTTGTAAAGCTCTATCACCCGGATAATATGGATGGTGATACTTCCGCTTTGCAAGAGATAAACCATCAATACAGCGAGGCAAAAAAAAGGCTGGGGTAACCCCTCATCCGTCAGCTTCGCTTACACCTGTCTTCGCTCCGCTTCGGTCCGCGCTGAACCGACGGTCTACGTTCCACTCCGGTCGTTGCTAAGCACTCGTCCCCCGGACGAGTAGCAACCCCGGACGTCGAGCGCCCCCAAGGGAAAGGCTTTTTTTATTAAATCTCAAAATCCTTTAATATTTTTCCATCTTTGACATAAAGTCTTGGAACGCGGTGATTTAAATCGCAGGTAAATTCATAGTTAAATCTTCCGCTGATCTCACCAAGCTCCTCGACAGTTATTCTAGCGGGTTCTCCTTCTCCGAAAGAGCTTTCGGCAGTGCCTATAAGGATAACCTCATCTCCCTCTTTTGCATTGGGAATACCGGATATATCCACCATAAACTGATCCATGCATACTCTTCCGAGAATTCTGGCTTTTTCACCATGAATAAGAACATATCCCTTGCCGCCTGAAAGGCTTCTGGGATAACCATCACCATAACCTACCGGAATGGTCGCAATTCTCATTCTCCTATCGGACACAAATGTTCCGCCATAGCTCACGGGAGTGTTCTCCGGGATATCCTTTATGTATGATATATGGCTGTATAACGACATTACGGGCTTAATGTCTATCTTATTTCTGCTCACCTCTTCCGAAGGCCACATGCCGTACATGGTTACACCACACCTGACCATATCCATATGAGCTTCGGGCATATCGATTATGCTTGCACTATTTGAGCAATGCACTATCGGTATCTTGTATCCGTTATATTCTTCAACTTTTGAAACAAAATCACCGAACTCCTTAAGTCTTGTGTGGGCATCGGTAAGATCAGCCTCATCAGCTCTTGCAAAATGGGTAAAAATACCCTCAACCTCTATTCCGTCTGTAGCAAGAGCAGTTTTTACAAAGTTCTCGCCATCAGCATCAGGGCGAATTCCAATCCTGCTCATTCCACAGTCCACTGCAATATGCACATGAAAAACCTCTTTTCCGCCCTGAGCTCGTCTCTTTTTTACACGCTCTGACAAATGATTCAACATGTCATATCTGAAAACCGCAGGCCTTATATTCTCTCTGAGCATTCTCTCGTATGCATAAGGGAAAGTGTAGCCTAAAACAAGAATAGGCTTACTTACGCCTGCTTCTCTTAATTCAAAGGCTTCCTCTGCAGTTGCTGTTGCGAATCCCCATATATAAACATCATTTTGGAGCATCCTTGCGATCGGAACCGCACCAAATCCATAGCCGTCTGTCTTAACTACAGCCAGCATTTTTGTATTTCTCGGAAGCGAATTATACATACAATCCACATTGTGGGATATCGCATCCAAGTCTACCTTTGCATATACTCTTGAATATTCATCAAGCATTTCTCATATTGCCTCTGATTTCATAATATTTGTTTTTTAACTCAAAGCTTAACAGCTCATATTCCCGGAAAAAATATCTCGAAGACTTCCTGAGATATCTCTTGCCGTCATACCCTGCCTTCCGTGCTTTACTGCCGCCATATCTCCTGCTACACCATGCAGATAAGCACCGGCCACAGCAGCTTCAAAGACATCACTGTATCCTGAAAGAACGAGCGCACCCAAAAGACCTGCAAGAACATCACCACTTCCTGCAGTCGCCATTCCATCATTTCCGCTTATATTAATAAAATTTCTTTCTCCGTCGGAAATAACACTTCGTGCGTCCTTACATATAATACTCGCATGAAATTCTTTTGCAAGTCTTGCCGTCTCATCCATGATACAAGTCCTGCAATCATGTATATCCTTACCGCTAAGTCTTGAAAACTCAGCCAGATGAGGCGTCATAATAATATCTGCATTGTATGCGCAAACAAGATCTCTTATATCTTTTTCGGATGATATGATATTAAGTGCATCCGCATCAAGAATAAGAGGGAGCACAGCATTTTGAAGAATAATCTTCATGATTTCTTTTGCAGAATTATTGATTCCTATTCCCGGTCCGCATATTATAGCATCCGCCCATCCGATTGCTGAAATAAGAGCTTCTTTGCTTTTGCTATATTCAATAGTATCAGAAAGATTGAATCCCTCTTCGGTATAAGTATCCGTCATGGCTTCAGGCAGAAGTGTCTGAATAGCCGAGAGATTTGCCTCATCTGTATAAACCTTTATCATGCCGGCACCGCTTCGAATGCAGCTCTCAGCAGCCATTATGCATGCACCGCTTATTTTTTTACTTCCGGCAACCACAAGAACTTTCCCAAACGAACCTTTATTACCCGCAGGATTTCTTGGCGGCAGCAGCTTAACCGGGATTTCCTTTTTATCAGGGATGTCAACATACTTAAATTTGGGATAATCCTTCAAAAAGCCATCCTCAGTGATACCCACATTCACTATATGTATCTCACCTGCATGAGCAGCTCCAGGATAAAAAACAAGCCCCATTTTCAAAAAGCCAAAGGTCACTGTCTCATCTGCCCTTATTGCATAGCCATGTACCTGCCCCGTATCCGAATTAATACCTGTTGGTATGTCAGCTGCTATAACATGTGGGAATTTCCCATCATAATCTTCTCTTGAATAATTGATTTCCCATACCGCGGCTGAATAATCCCCCGTAAGGTCCCTTGAGCAGCCTATTCCCAGCATGGCATCAATTATTACGTCACATTTTTTTATTTGAGAGCCAAGTTTGGACTGATCAAAATCCACGACATTAAGGCCATAGGACAATGCTATTTTCAGCTGTGAGCTACATGCGGAAGTCCTTTTTGTATTTGAAGCCTTATCACTTAGACTGTGATTAACAAGAACAAGCGTGACAGGTATTTTATCCTGAAAAAGAAGTCTGGCCGCTGCAATTCCATCACCGCCGTTATTCCCGCTTCCCGCAAGAATCAGAACCTTACCACCCTCCGGAAGAGCTTTTTTTACATATTTGCATATAGAAAGCGCCGCCCTTTCCATAAGAACATCCTGCGGCACTCCGAACTCGGAGATTGTAGCCGCATCACATCGCTTCATCTCGGCAGCGCTTACAACATAATTTGAATTTTTATCAATTATCGGTAAATTTTTCATCTTCTACTATTATCCCATCGCGTTCAGTCATTCCGGGTCTGATTACAGGGTGTCGTTTTTCAGGATCGTACTTTAGATCAAAGAGATCAATAACTTCAGGTCCGAAAATGTTGTGCATATAGGAATATACATTAAAGTTTTCGAGCTCTTTTTCCTGCATTCGGATAATATTCTTTTTCAGCTGTACCCTTACTTTTGATATCCACTCATCAACAGCATCGATTTCGAGGGTATTATCATGCATTCTTTTATAAAAGATATTCATCGTCTCGATCATGAGCTGATAATCGATCTGATAAATCTCTCTGGGAAGTCCGAGCATATCGTCCTCGCACTCCTCTATCTTATCATTGCACTCCTTGATAAGGCGTGTATGATCATCAATTTCGGCCTCAATCTTCTTCCGCCTCTTTGGATTCTTTCCCGCATCATCTCTTAGGACAACAATCTCACCGAGAAGCTTTTTCTTAAGCCTCTTTATGTCCTTAATTTTTTCCCTTGTCTTTTCCTGTATGTTCACAAGCTTATTAAGCTCAGCCTCAAGCTCCTTTATTTTGGGAGTTTTGGGACTAAGAAGGAAAAGCTGTTGCCATTTTTCATCCTTGGAAAGAATCGGAATATCCTTTCCGACAAGAGCATCAGAATAGTCGTTATTAGCCATACCGGCATCCTCCAAGCGGTTTAAATCACTTGTTATTTCCTGGAGTTGTGATTATTTTCATATCTATCAATGCTATATGAAAGTTTCATAAGCGAATCTGACAGATGAACATTTTCGACCTGAACATTCTCAGGAAGATCAAGATCAACATGTGCGAAATTCCATATAGCCTTTATGCCGCATTTTACAAGTTTATCCGCCATAGGAACAGCCTGATCCTTAGGTATTGCAAGGACCGCAATCTCTATCTTATTTTCTTTTACAAACTGTTCAATCTCTTCGACAGGTCTGATCTCAATATCACGTATTTTCTTACCATGAAGCTTAGGATTTAAATCAAAAGCTCCTTTAAATATAAATCCTCTGTTGAAGAAATTGTTATAACCGGAAAGAGCCTGTCCAAGATGACCTGCCCCAATAATGATAAGTGTATGCTCCCTGTCAAGGCCGAGTATCTTACCTATTTCCTCATATAAGTACTCAACATTATAGCCGTAGCCTTGTTGTCCGAAGCCTCCGAAATTATTAAAATCCTGCCTGATCTGTGAAGCAGTAACCTTCATAATATCGCTGAGTTCCTGAGATGAAACTCTATCTATTCCCTGACTTTTCAGTTCACCTAAGTATCTGAAATAGCGGGGCAATCGGCTGATAACAGCCTGAGATATTTCTTTTCTCGCCATACATCCTCCATGACTGACACCGAAAAAATTATGTTATTTATTACCCTGTAAATTCGGCTAATTTTAATTATACTATCTGTTAAATTTTCGTCAATCTTATAAATTGACTTTACAATAATTTTATTTGTCATTAATACAAATTTGAAAATATGTTTCAACGTAGATAATATCTGATGAAATTAGTTTTCAGAAATATGCATTTTTATTTTTTCTTTAATACCCAGTTTATGAATTGTTTCGAATTGGAAATTATAATAACCATATCTTCCTATGTAGTTTTTTAGAAGTTGGAGATAAAAATATGGGAATGTCAATTGATGGATTAGGTGCTTACAATATGTACCAGGCAAGGCCTATGAATTATACAGTATCCAATCAGGCTCCTGTATCGGATGTGTATGACAAGCATAAGGCTGTTGGTGATATCGCCACTGTTGCTCCTGTCGTTTATCCTAATGCTCAGGAAGTAAAAGTCGGTGAAGTTGCCAGTACCGATGGCAAGGATGAAGCTCTGAAAGTAAGCCAGCAATATAATCAGATTGCTTCAAAATTCGGTAACACAACGGTAGGTTACGGACGTGATATGTCAGGTTATTCCTACAGTCAACCCGGTAGTTCCTTTGATGCTTTTGCATAAGGGTTTTAAATGAGAAAAGTAAAAAAGAAGTTCTTCCAAGTTAGTCCTTGAAAGAGCTTCTTTTTTGATTACTCAGATAAGGTTTCCCATTCATCATAGAGTTCCGAAAGGCGTTCTTCGTTTGATGAAAGTTCATCGGATAGCTTTCGAACCTTAGCAAGATCGGTCGCTACATCAGGATCTGAGAGTTCTTCATTTATTATCTCATTCCTCTCTTCCAACTTAGCTATCTCATCTTCACATTTTTTCAGAGCAGCTTCCTGTTTACGCTTTCTTGCTGCTTCTTCTTTTTGTGCTTTCCAGTCTGCTGCACCTGAACCGGAATCAGCATCGGAAGTACTTCCTTTTGAAGCAAGCTTGCCAAACCCCGAACCTGAAACAGCATCTGCGGAATCCATCTCGATTCCTCTGCCAAAAGAGGAATTATCTCCTTTTTCAGCAATAGCACGAGCTGTCTGTTCCTCACAATGCTCCATATAGTAATCGTAGTTACCAATATAATTAACCAGTGATCCGTGAGTAAGATCAAGTATTCTGGTCGCTGTTTTGTTTATAAAATATCTGTCATGGCTGACATATAAAACAGTTCCTTCATATCCGCAAAGAGCATCCTCAAGAATTTCCTTGCTGGTAATATCTAGGTGGTTCGTAGGCTCATCGAGAATCAGGAAATTAGCTTCTGAAAGCATAAGCTTTGCAAGTGAAACCCTTCCCTTCTCTCCACCGGAAAGATCTCCGATGCGTTTAAACACATCATCACCGGTAAAAAGAAACGCTGCAAGAGTGTTCCTGATCTCAGTATTATTCATTGACGGATATGCATCGGATAATTCTTCAAAAAGAGTCTTTTCATTGTGAAGAACCTGATGTTCCTGATCGTAATAACCGACATGAACCTTTACACCGAGAATGATTTCTCCTTCATCAAGAGTCTCCATGCCATTAATGATTTTAAGCATTGTTGTCTTACCGGTTCCGTTATCGC
The DNA here is from genome assembly GCF_900109475.1 of Butyrivibrio sp. ob235. NCBI lineage: Bacteria > Bacillati > Bacillota > Clostridia > Lachnospirales > Lachnospiraceae > Butyrivibrio > Butyrivibrio sp. ob235. The sequence continues at coordinate 110,909 of NZ_FOBE01000001.1, read as the reverse complement.
CGATAATTGCAACACGCTCACCCCTCTTAATATCAAAAGAAATATCCTTAAAGAGCTGCTCATTTCCAAAGGATTTGGCAATACTCTCAACATGCATTACGTCATTACCGCTCACGCAGTTAGGTGTAAGGGTTATACGCATATCATCCCTTACCTCCGTGGGCTTCTCAAGACGTTCTATCTTATCGAGCATCTTCTCTCTGCTCTCGGCACGTTTGATACTCTTTTCACGGTTAAACTGTTTAAGCTTATCTATAACTTCTTCCTGATGCTTAATTTCTGCCTGCTGATTCAGATATGCCTTCAGCTTGGCAGCTCTGATCTGCTCGCGTTTTTTAGCATATGCAGTATAGTTTCCAATATAAACATCAGCATTTGTCTGATCTATTTCGATCACTTTTTGGGCGATACGATCCAGAAAGTATCTGTCATGGGATACAATAAGCACTGCACCCTTATAATTCATAAGATAACCCTCAAGCCACCTTATGGAGTTCATATCGAGATGGTTTGTAGGCTCATCGAGAATTATAAGATCCGGGCTCTGCAAAAGAAGCTTACCCAAAGCCACTCTGGTCTTCTGCCCTCCGGAAAGCGTCGATGTTTTCTTATCGAATTCATCCTCAGAAAATCCGAGACCTTTTGCTACACCAATGACCTCACTCTCCCAGGCATAACCGTTTTTAAGCTGGAATTCGTGGTTCATCTGAGCATAGCGTTCCATGAGCAGATCAAGTTCTTCGCCGCGAAGAATATCCATCTGAGCTTCCGCAGCTCGTATCTCAGTCTCCAGATCAATAACATCCCTTTTCATCTCGCGAAGCTCTTCATAGATGCTGTGCGCACTGTCTATGTTCTGATTCTGAGCAAGATATCCAAAAGTCGTGTCTCTTGAGAACGTAACCGATCCGGTATCGGGAGTAAGCTCACCAATAATCATTCTGATGAGCGTCGTCTTCCCTGCACCGTTTATTCCTACTATCGCAGCCTTCTCGTTATCCTCAATATGAAAAGATACTCCCTTCAAAACATCCTTACCATCGAAGGATTTTGAAAGATCATGACAGTTTAGTACCAAAATTATTTGTTACCTTTCACCTTGTTAATTACTATTTTGGCCGCACGCTTCGCAGCATACGGTCCGACCATTTTGAGCTTATCCTCTGATCTTACCATAGTACTTGCTTCAGGTATATCCCTGCTAAGATGAATTGCATCAAATTCGCATTTTGTTGTGCACAGACCGCAACCGATACATTTGTTTTCATCAACAGTAGTTGCACCGCATCCAAGGCATCTGTTTGCCTCTTTCTTTACCTGCTCCTCTGTGAGGGTAAGGCGAAGATCGTCAAAGGTATCCTTTGCAATTCCGGCTTTTTTGCCAGGAATTTGACGCGGAGCATTGTCAAAGCTCTCAACAAGTATATCATCCTTATCAAGTTCTATAAACTCTCTTCTGTCTCTTGCAAGGTCAAGTCTGTTTCCGGGATGTACAAAACGGTTCATTGAAACGCATGCTTCTCTACCACCTGCGATAGCATCAATTGCAAATCTGGGACCTGTAAATACATCTCCGCCTGCAAAAATATCAGGCTCTGCAGTCTGAAGTGTAAGTGAATCAGCAATAACTCCACCGTTAGGACGAAGTTCAACCTTGGTTCCCTTAAGAAGGTCACCCCATACAATTGACTGTCCAATGGACTGAAGAACGTTCTCACATTTAATAGTGATGGTCTCGTTCTCATCGTACTTAGGATTGAATCTTCCGTCAGGATCCTTTACAGAAGTACATTTTTTGAATACTATGCCTGTAACCTTACCGTTTTCAGTAAGAATTTCCTTAGGCCCCCATCCGTTTAATACTTCAATGCCTTCTTCTTTAGCTTCCTCAACTTCATCCTTTGCGGCAGGCATTTCTTTTTCACTCTCAAGGCAAAGCATTGTCACCTTTGTAGCACCTGCTCTTACTGCAGTTCTTGCAACGTCGATTGCTACGTTACCACCGCCGACAACAACAGTGTCGCCATTTAATCTTACACTGTGATCAAGGTTAACCTTTCTGAGGAAATCAACACCTGTCTGAACTCCCTCAGCGTCCTCACCGGGAACACCTGCAAGTCTTCCGCCCTGGCATCCGATTGCAAGGAAAAATGCCTTATACCCCTGTTTCCTGAGTTCCTCGATAGTAACATCCTTACCTACTTCAACGCCGCACTTGAACTCTACGCCCATCTGCTTCATAACGTCAATCTCGGCCTCGATGATATCTTTTTCAAGACGATAGCTGGGAATACCGTTCATAAGCATTCCACCTGGTCTCTTTTCCTTCTCGAATACTGTTACCGGATAACCGTCTCTTCTGAGGAAATATGCTGCGGAAAGTCCTGCGGGGCCTCCCCCGATAATAGCCATCTTGTAGTCATCTGACCACATTCCGCCGTCGTGCTTCTCGCAAAGCGGAACATATCTTGAATCCTTCTCAAGATCAAGAGAAGCTATGAACTTCTTGATTTCATCGATAGCCAGAGGCTGATCGATAGTACCTCTTGTACAAGCATCCTCACAGCGTCTGTTACATACAGCACCACAGATCATCGGAAGCGGATTATCCTGCTTTATAAGCTTAAGGGCATCCTCATATCTTCCTTCTGCAGCCATCTTGATATATCCCTGAACGGAAAGATGTACGGGGCATGCTGTCTTACAGGGAGCTGTACCTGTTTCATAGCAGTTCACTTTATTGTCATCACGATAATTGTAATTCCACTTTTCAGGTCCCCACTTCTTGGAATTAGGAAGTTCCTGTTTAGGATAAGTAACCTGTGAGCCATCCTTTTTGCAAAGCTTCTGACCAAGCTTAGCTGCACCTGCAGGACATACCTCAACACATTTTCCGCAGGCAACGCACTTATCCTTCTCGACATGTGCGCGGTATGCAGATGCAGAAAGGTTGGGTGTGTTGTAAAGCTGTGATGTACGAAGTGCATTACATACACCGGGAGCACAGTTACAGATAGCAACTATTTTTCCTTCTCCATCGATATTTGTAATCTGGTGAACATATCCGTGGCGCTCTGCACGCTCAAGAATCTCGTAAACTTCTTCCTTGCTTACATAATGGCCAATTCCACGGCTTTCCATATACTCAGCCATATCGCCCATTCCGATACAGTAGTCACCGCGAATCTCACCGCTTCCCTCTCCGCGCATTGTCTGCTGTTTTCTGCAGGAACACTCGGAGATACCGTATTTATCATACATATCAATCCATCTTGAAAGATGCTCAACAGGGACTGATGTATTCTCAATGCTGATAGCTTTCTCAACAGGAATAACGTGCATACCTACACCTGCTCCTCCGGGAGGAACCATCTGAGTAATGCCGCCAAGCGGAAGCTGTGTCATAAGATTAAAGAATGTTGCAAGCTGCGGGAATTCATCCGTAAGCTTATCCTGCATCATCATGAACTCGGCAGAACCGGGTACGAAAATCGGAAGCTCATACTGCTTGTGCTTATCTGCAGTCTTGGCACGATTCATCTCGACAATACCGATCCATACAAGTCGATCTATCATCTTCTGAGCATCTTCGACGCTCATATTGTTCATTGAGGCAAGTTCCTCAATACTGTAAGGCACACGAGTCTTCTTAAAGTTGATAAGGAACTTAACTTGCTCTTTATTAAGAATAAGGTCAAGCATCCAATACTCGGGGTCTCTGTTGTTAAGCTTTCCCAAAAGCTTCTTCGCATAGCGATCGGTAATCATGGATGCAAGCTTTAAAACAAGCTGCTCCTTCTCGGGATCCTCTGCCACATAATTTGGATCCTGCCAATAATCATTCTCATTGATCATCGGGTCACCGATTTTCCAGTCTTTAATACTGTTACCCATAAGAAATAACCTACTTTCTAAAAAATTGCATAATTATAGCGCACGATGCGGCATCACATTTCTCTCCTGTCTCATCAATGCGCAAACTCCTACTACATGTAACATAATATCATATATCCACGATTTAAGATACCCATTTTTCCCATAAAATGAGCCTTTGGAAACTCTTTGTTAAAGAATTTTCAAAGGCTTGAAATCTAGATAGTCCCCGGAAACGAGACTATATTTTATACCGTCAATTTTTCCCAAAAGACTGTCATGAAATCTCTCTTTTCCATGACAATGAGCATAAATCACCTGCTCTGCTCCGTAGGCCTTCGCCATAAAAGTAAATCTGCTTGTTCTTTCATCAATTGAAGTTGGCGGATAGTGCAGGAACATTATAAACTTCTCAAAACCGTCTGCCCTGGCCGCTTCAAATGATATCTTTAATCTTTTTGCCTCACGTTCAATCAGCATATCGGCGTGCTGCCTTGTATCGAATCCTTCATAACAATATCCCTTGGTCCCTACCAGTGCGTAGTCCCCATAGGGATAGTAGTTATTTTGTAAAAACAAAAGCCTTCCATTAAACATATCATTAAGGCGCTGGGTTTTCTTAGCGTTCCAGAAATTATCATGATTTCCGCGAATAAGTATTTTTCTTCCCGGGAGTTTTTCTATAAACTCAAAGTCCTTTTCACAGTTCTCAAGTCCCTTGCCCCAGGTATGATCCCCGACCAGCACAAGCGTATCATCGTCAGTGATCATCTTATTGCAATTTTTTTCTATCTTCTTTTCATGGTTCTTCCACACCTTCCCGAAAATATCCATATTCTTGTCGGACTGAAAGGAAAGGTGCAGATCACCAAGTGCATAAAGCGACATAAAAACCTCACTTATAATTCTTTATTTTCTGCTTTTCGAAAAACTCATCGATATTGGCGATAAGATCAGCAGGAGGCATGGTTTTAAGCAGATATTTCTCAGGTTTAAGTGAAATGACCTGAGCTACGCTCTCCTTATCATTTTTAACGGTAAGAAACATAACAGGTATATCACTTGTTCCTGACTCGCTACGAAGCATCTCAAGAACCTTGGGCCCTGTAATAACGGGCATCTCATAATCAAGCAGAATTAAGTCAACCTTGTTCTTAGCAAGGAAAGTGATGGCATTCATTCCGGAATTCACCATGAAGACCTGATACTTTTCCGACAGCCAGCTCTTAATTGTCCTCAGCATTGTGCCGTCATCATCAACAACAAGAATCTTCTTTTTCTGCAGGCGCACTTCCTCATTCTGGACAACAGCAGTCATTTTACTTCCGAGCTCTTTTACATTGACCGGTCTCTCAAAAACCGCAGCGATTCTGTCCTGTGAGATTTTTGAATATATCTTTTCAAGTTCATCACTGGATCCTATCACACTTATGGAGATATCATCTTCAACTGATTTATCCTTCAGATACACAAAAAGCTCCAGCATCTCATCAATGTCATCAACATAAATAAGATATACAGACGGTTTATCTTCCATTCTTTCAATCTGAGTTACATCTGCATCCGCGCGAATTACCTCAAAGTCTTCCGCCTTAAGCTCCTTTTCAATCGAAGTTACCATAAAGCTCTTCTTACCACCCACAAGCAGTACTCGTTTATCCATAAAAACCCCTCTCATATTTTAAAGAAGTTCCAGAAGTGCATCTCTATCAACAGCAGCCATCAATTCCACAATTTTATTATATTTATCTTTATAGTCATCCGGAATACTGTAATCGGACAGCATCTTCATTATTCCATCAGCCGTGTCAAAATCGTAGGCTTCCAATAATTCTTTCATATCTGAAAAAGCGCCTTCAAGTTCATCTACCGGTATTTCAGGAAGGTCAGTTTCTTCGCTCTTTTCAATTGCGGGCTGAAGTTTATCCTTATAGCTTCTGTAAAGAGCTAAAAGCTCAGGAGTCTTTCCCTTTATCTCTTCAGTACTCTCATCATTACCGCATTTTTCAAGATATGCGGCATCTTCAGAAAGCTTCATCGCACCAAGCAGCCTGGCTGAACTTTTCAGTGCATGAACAGCAACCGTATAATTTCTGTAATCATTATCTGCTGCAAATCGTTCAATATTATCAGCCTTCGAATCTATGGACACATGGAATTCCTCTATAACATTTTGAAGAATATCAAGGCTTCCGCAGTTTTTTAATGCCTCCTCGTAGTCTATACCTTCTATGGTTTTATAAAGCTTTTGTCTCTCATCGTTCTCATCTTTATCATAGACGTCTTCTGATTCTTCCTCAAGTATCAGCTTTTCAGAAGGCAGATATGTCTTAAGCATATCCTCCAGAAGTCCGCCGTCAATCGGTTTTGAGAGATAATCATCAAAACCGGCTGCCATATATTCCTCCCTGGCACCTGCACCTGCATTTGCCGTAAGTGCGATGCACGGAGCATCAACAGATAGATTTTCCTCCATCTTCTTCATTGCAGCAAGGGTTTCAAGGCCATCCATTTCCGGCATTCTATGATCTATGAAAATCGCATCATATTTTTTATTCTTTACCTTTTCAAGCGTCTCCCTTCCACTCTCAGCGGTATCAATCTGTATCTGCGTTGTCTTTAGAAGTCCCTTTACGACCGTTAGATTCATCGGAGTATCATCAACCACGAGAATTTCTGCCTCAGGAGCTTTGAATTTCTCATGATATTTTTCCAGTGTTTTTAGATATTCCTTGTACTTTTCCTTGAAGTCTCCCAGTTCTTCCCAGGATACAACCTGCTGTCGCACTTCAAATGAAAAATCAGAACCCTCACCGTATACACTCTTTACTTCAAGTCTCGTATCCATGAGTGCAAGCAGCTTCTTAACTATGCTCATTCCAAGGCCGGTACCCTCTATTGAACGGTTCCGGATTTCCTCAATTCTTTCGAAGGGTGAATATAGCTTATTTATATCCTCTTCCTTTATTCCTATACCGGTATCAATCACCTGAAATCTAAGCATAATGGTCTTATCATCTACTTTTCTGTAGCTGATATTGAGTGCAACACTTCCTTCCTCGGTGTACTTTACAGCATTTGAAAGTACATTGGTTACGCACTGCTTTATTCTGATTTCATCTCCGATAAGAACAGTAGGCAGCGTCTCATCTATATTAAGTTCGAGTTTAAGCCCCTTTTCTTCGGCTTTTACAGCCACCATATTTATGAGGTCGTTTATTGTTGATCCCAAATGATACTGCACCGGAAGAATATCCATTTTACCTGCTTCAATCTTTGAGAAGTCCAGTATGTCGTTTATTATTCCAAGAAGAGAATTTCCGGCGCTTTTTACATTATTTGCATACTCAAGAATTCTGTCGTTATCCGACTCCCTGAGTATCATCTCATTCATTCCGAGGACTGCATTTATGGGAGTCCTTATTTCATGAGACATATTAGATAAAAAGGACGACTTTGCTTCACTGGCCTTTTGCGCAACCTCGAGCTCCTTTTCAAGCTCCTGTTTCGCTTTTAATCGTCCTATATAGTCCTCTATGGAATGAACCGTGGTTTGCATGGATTCATGAAGAACCTGTATCTCATCACCTGTTTTTATTGTAAGATTGTCAACCTTTTTTCCTACCTCAAGCTTTGTATCGTCATCAGCATTGGCGTAGTCATACATAAAATCAGACATACGTCCGATAGGGCTGCCTATGACCATCTTCGTGTAAAAATTTGCTATTGCAGCAAACGGCACACCCACGCACATCATGAGTAGTATCATCTTTATATCAAAGCCAAGAGCTGCATCATCAAATTTGAAATCAAGGTCTTTAATTTCCTGAACCATATCTTCGGTATTTTCTATATGGACCGGTTCACGTCTCTCAATACCTCCCACAAACATATTTTTCAGGTCCGGGAAAAGGATCATCATATAAACAGCAACAGCTATACCAAGAATTAGTTCAAGTGCGATGATAATAGCAGTAATTTTAACACTTAATTTGGTCTTTCTGACATTCTTCTGTAGCTCCTTGTTTTCTTCATACGCCTTAGTATAAGCAATCCCAATTGGAAAAAATATTTTTATAAAATCGGGTGCTTTTGACAGAATGATATATACAACAAGTACTGAGAATATTACAGAATACACATCCCTGCAAATATAGTCGATAAAATGAGAGATATTGGAAAGATCATATCTTCCGACCTGTACCACTGACAGGCAGGCATATTCGATAAGTGTAGTAATAAGAAGTGTCGCAATGCAGGCAATAGCAGTCTTTTTAATATTTTTAAAAAACATATATTGTGCAAAAATGGAAATGCATAGCGTTGCAACAAGAAAAATCGACATATTGTAAGCTGTTGTAAGCGCTGAAGCGATAGAGACAACGAAAGCTATCATAAACGAAATCATGCCAAAGAAATAACCAAACAGACCACCGACAAGAAGAAACGGCAACAGATAAAATGTAAACAAGATCTTATCGTCATGTACATACATAAACTTATCGCCATACAGGGAAGTATAAACACATAATGACGTAAGGATTATCCATATAAGAACAGAAACGCATTTATATACAGCGCTTATTTTTTTTACTTTATTATCCATAGAAACCTCTCTTATTTCCTAAGCCTGTTAACGTTTCTATAAATAATAATAACGCAGTGCAAACAATGAAGTCCACACTGCGAATTATTAAAAAAGCGTAAATAAATTATCGTTCTTTAAGGTTGAAATCAAATTAAAAAGAAACTTTTAAATCAATTCAAAGTCTTCAGAATTATCAGTAGTTGAGTCAAATCCAACAAACACCTTGAAGTCCCCGGGCTCACTGTCATTTTTATTCTCGATTGTCCAAAACCTCAGCATATCTTCGGATATATCAAAACTAATTTCTTTTGATTCTCCGGGCAATAATGAAACCTTCCTAAAGCCTTTAAGTTCCTTAATCGGTCGGACTCTGCTCCCTACCATATCACGTATATAGAGCTGAACTGTCTCTGTTGCCTCATGGAAGCCTGTATTCCTTACAGTCACCGTTGCTCTTATAAAGTCATCCTCATCCGCTTTATTCAATGTATTCTTATTCAAGATGACATCGGATATTTTAAACTGCGAATAGGTAAGTCCGAATCCGAATGGATACCTGGCCTCATTTGGACAATCAAGGTATCTTGTCGTGAAAATTGAAAGACCTTCCGAAGGCTTAGGTCTTCCTGTTGAAAAAGCATTGTAATTTAAAGGCGCCTGCGCCGCACTATAAGGGAAGCTCATGGATAGTTTGCCGGATGGTGAATAGTTACCGCCGAGTACATCCATAATTCCATGGCCACCTTCAGTTCCTGGTCTGAAGCATATCATAAGAGCATCAGATTTCTCCGGAATATTTTCAAGTTCAAGTGGTCTTCCGCAAAAAATAAGTGTAATGATATGTTTATCATTTCTAAACTTCTTGCAGATTTTTTCAAACAGTTTCTTTTGAGCTCTGGGAATTCTTAGATCCGTTTTACTTGTGGACTCTCCTGACTGACCAATATGTTCTCCGAGACAGAACACTATCTCGTCAGCCCACTCTGCTACTTCCATGGCTTTCTTAAACAGCTTTTTGTTTTTCTCTTTTTCTTTTTCATCCGAAAAAGTTCCGTTCATGAACTCATCGCCGTTTGATGCTATAAGACATCCTTTTGCGACTTTAATTCTGGTATCTGTATCATCGTACAGCTCTTTTGCCGCCTTTTTTACAGATACAGCATCCTTAGAATCACAGGATATAGCCCAGGAGCTGTGAAGATTTTTCTCATCTGAATAAGGGCCTATAAATGCTATTTTCTTTTCAACCAGAGGAAGTGCATTATAGTCGTTCTTTAAAAGAACAAGCGACTTTCTGACAGCATCTCTTGCTATCTCACGATTTTTATCAGAAAGACATTCTTCTTGTTCTCTTGTTGCAGAAGCGCCTCTGAACGGGTCCTCAAAAAGACCCAGATCATTTTTCAAAGTAAGAACCCTCATAACAGCTTCATCCAGAAGATCCTTGGAAATTTTTCCTTCATCCAACAGCTCTTCAAGATTTCTTCCGTAGCTTTCCGTGCACATATCAATATCGACACCCGCCTTCATGGCAAGCTCAGCTGCTTCCTTTAGATCCTTTGCAAAGCCCCAGGTCGCCATCTCAGCAACAGCTGCCCAGTCAGAAATAAGAACTCCGTCAAACTCCATCTCATTTCTGAGTATGTCTCTCATAAGCCATGTATTTCCTGAGGAAGGGATACCATTAAGCGTATTAAAGCTGGTCATCACAAGTCTTGCACCTTTTTTTATTCCTTCAGCGTATGCAGGTAAATACTGATCTCTGAGCATGGATTCAGACAGCTCAACACTGTTATAATCTCTTCCCGATGTAGCAGCACCATAGGCAGCAAAGTGCTTCACGCAGGCTGCAATATGATTTATATCTTTTAAGTCTTTTCCCTGGTAGCCTTCTACCATTGCAGAGACCATCTTACCATTGAGATAAGGATCCTCACCGGTTGACTCAAGAACTCTTCCCCATCTTGCATCCCTTACAAGATCCCCCATGGGAGAAAATGTCACATGTACGCCTTCTGCAGCAGCTTCTCTTGCCTGAACCTCAGCTCCCGTTTTGGCAATCTCAGGATCAAACGTAGCACCTTGTCCGAGCGGGCAGGGAAATACAGTTTTGTGACCATGAATAACATCCAACATAAACAAAAGCGGAATGTGGTGCGGATGCTTATCCATGTACTTTTTCTGAATTTCTATGATCTTCTCCGCGCCCCAAATACCAAGAGTACTTCCAACAAGACTCTTTTCTTCCTCGCTTGCACCTTCATCACTAAGGCCTGTTACTGCAGCATTTTCCTCAAAGGCCTGTCCCGGAAGCTGAACCAGCTGCAACACCTTTTCTTTAAGTGACATATCATCAAGGAGCTTCTTTAAATCTTCGTTTTTCATGTGTAATCCCCTTTTTATACAAAAATTTTACGCTGATGTACTTCTTATTACATACATCAGCGTAATTAATTCTAATATATTTTCAATTAAATTGCATCAAAAGTATTTCTGATTTCTCTTATGAAATCCTCGGAATTAAGCTTTTTAGCATTGGGATTGGTAGTAATGAGAAGAAGATCTCCTGTCATCTTTCCATCCTCAATAGTCTTAAGTGTTGCTTTTTCCATCTTATCAGCCCAATCAATAAGTCCCTGTATTCCATCAAGTTCTCCGCGCTTTCTCATCGCGCCTGTCCATGCAAAGATAGTTGCCACAGGATTGGTAGAAGTCTCCTCACCCTTCAGGTATTTGTAATAGTGGCGCTGAACGGTTCCGTGTGCTGCCTCGTACTCATATATTCCTTCCGGAGAAACAAGAACTGAAGTCATCATTGCAAGAGATCCACATGCAGAAGAAACCATATCACTCATTACATCTCCGTCATAATTCTTGCATGCCCAGATGAATCCACCCTTTGACTTCATTACACGTGCAACAGCATCGTCAATAAGTGTGTAGAAATATTCAATACCTGCTGCATCGAATCTGTGCTTATAGTCCTTCTCAAAAGTGGTATCAAAAATTTCTCTAAATCTTGCATCATAGGTCTTACTGATAGTATCCTTTGTTGCAAACCAAAGATCCTGCTTGGTTGAAAGAGCATATTCAAAACAAGCCTTTGCAAAGCTCTTTATTGAGGCATCCTTATTGTGAATTCCCTGAATTATACCGGGGCCGTCAAACTCCTGTATTGTCTGTCTTATCTCTTTGCCGTCTTCCCCTGTAAATACAAGCTCTGCCTTGCCTGCTCCGGGAACAGCAATTTCAACATTTTTATATACATCGCCATAAGCATGTCTAGCGAGAGTTATGGGTTTTTCCCAGGTTTTTACATTTGGCTCGATACCCTTAACAAGGATCGGTGCGCGGAAAACTGTTCCATCAAGCATCGCTCTGATTGTACCGTTTGGACTCTTCCACATCTGCTTGAGATCATACTCCTCAACACGTGCTGCGTTTGGCGTAATGGTTGCACATTTTACTGCAACACCATACTTTTTTGTGGCATTGGCACTGTCTATAGTAACCTTATCATCTGTCTCGTCACGATACTTAAGACCAAGATCATAATAATCACTCTTAAGCTCGATATAGGGTTCAATAAGTTCTTCCTTGATCATCTTCCAGAGAATTCTGGTCATCTCATCCCCGTCCATCTCAACAATGGGTGTAGTCATTTTAATTCTGGACATATAAGCTCCTCTCCTTAGTTAAACATTTCAAGTAAACCATTCTTAACCATATTATCATAAGCACTGTGCATGTGCCTATTGGCAATTTCTTCGGCCCTGTCGGGATCTTTATCTCTTATGGCCTCCATTATACTGCGATGCTCATTATTGGAATCCTTACCTCGGCTACCGGTTAAAGTCTTCTGTCTTATGAGCCATACATATTGATGATAATCCTTTAAAAGATGCTCAAGCATCTTCGAATTGCATGATTCATAAAGAATTGTATGGAATCTGTTATCAAGCTCTGCAAGCTGATCAAAATGGCCCTTTTTCTCATGAAAATCAGCCAGATAAACTATCTCTTCAAGCTCTTCAAGCTGTTCCTTTGTTATATTCTCGCAGGCCCATCTTGCACAAAGTCCTTCAAGTCTTGAACGAATCATATAAATGTCTCTGACATCAGAAGCACTTATACCTACTACATACGCTCCTTTGTTCGGTATTATCTGAACCAGGCCTTCAAGCTCTAGTTGGCGCAGAGCTTCTCTCACCGGCGTCCTGCTTACTCCAAGCTCTTCGCCGATTGCTACTTCCTTTAATTCCTCATGATCTTCATATTTACCATTTAAAATATCCTCTCTTATCCTGTGAAAAACACGGCCCCGAAGAGAATATTTATCGGTAACTTCCTGTTTTAAATCTTTCTTTTCCATGATTTTACCTTTGCCCCTCATCCGCCCTTCGGGCACCTTCCCCCCAGGGGAAGGCATTATTTGATTGAGCCATCCCGAACTTCGATACCAATTAGTTTTGATACTTCATCTATTTTGGCTGTGAGTTCTTCGTCATACATAACTGTTACACGGCCGTTCTCATACTCACCGTCAACCCATTCCTTCAATATCTGAACAAGCTTGGAATCCTTACCAAGTGCTGCATCGTCCTTAAGGTGATAGTGAACGTTTATCCAATGTGCAATTCCCGCAAGACCCGAAGTGTTGGAAACCGCGCTTACCGGAGGTCTTCCAAGGAACTTATCCGTATCAAAGATATTATAAATCTCCTCGTTCTTTAGAAGTCCGTCAGCATGGATACCGGCTCTTGTCACGTTAAAGTTTTTACCTACAAAAGGTGTCTGAGGCGGAATCTTGTAACCAAGTTCCTTCTCGTAATATTGGGCAAGCTCTGTTATAACCTGTGTATTCATGCCGTTTAGTGTACCCTTTAACTGCGCATACTCGAAGATCATAGCTTCGAGAGGTGTATTTCCCGTTCTCTCTCCTATACCGAACAGAGAAGCATTGACTCCTGAACAACCATAGAGCCATGCAGTAGTCGAATTGGACACTGCTTTATAAAAATCATTGTGTCCGTGCCACTCAATGAGCTCACTGGGAACACCTGCATTTGTGTTAAGAGCATATATAATACCTTGTACGCTTCTGGGAATAACAGCACCCGAGAAATTAACGCCATAGCCCATCGTATCGCAGGCACGAACTTTAATCGGAATACCATACTCCTCGCGAAGCTTCATAAGCTCAACACAGAAAGGAACAACAAATCCGTAAATATCAGCTCTTGTAATATCCTCAAGGTGGCATCTGCAGGCAATACCTTCTTCAAGACAATCTCTGATTACACTAAGGTAGTGATCAAGTGCCTGTCTTCTTGTCATTTTAAGCTTCAGGAAAATATGATAATCAGAGCAGCTTACAAGAATTCCGGTTTCCTTCATTCCAATCTCTTTTACAAGCTTGAAATCCTCTTTGCTGGCTCTGATCCAGCTTGTTACTTCAGGGAACTTATATCCCCTCTCCATACATTTATAAACTGCATCTCTGTCCTTCTTGCTGTAAAGGAAAAACTCACTTGCCCTGATCATGCCGTTAGGACCACCGAGCTCATGAAGCATATCATATATCTTTACAATCTGCTCTGTAGAATACGGAGCTCTTGACTGCTGACCATCGCGGAAAGTAGTATCTGTAATCCAGATATCCTTTGGCATATTATGCGGAACAATTCTATCATTAAACGGAATCTTCGGAACCTCATCATAAGGGAACATGTTTCTGAAAACATTGGGCTTTTCAACATCGTCCAAAATATACATATGCTCTTCAATCTGTAAAAGATTGTTGTGCTCATTCATTGTCACCGGTCTGTTCTGGAAAGTCTGATCCTGCATTTCTGGTTCCTCCTAAAAACACCTAACTTAATAGAATTCATTAAAATGATTTTAAATAATTGTTTTGCATTATTGTATACAATAATACCATATATGTCAACGCGTTAATGCAATAAAGTGCAAGTTATAAAAAATACCCACGGAATATTTTCCGTGGGCTTTCTGTTTATCTGAGTTTGAATTGATTTATCAGTCTAGTAAGGTCTTCCGATTGCCGGGTAAGCTCTTGGGAAACATTGCTGGATTCCTGGGCTGTTTCGGAGTTGCTTTGGACAACCGTTGAAATCTGATCAATACCGTCATTGATTTCCTCCATGCTGGCTGCCTGTTGCTGTGCCATCTCTCCCGTCTCTACTATCATACCTGTAATTTCTTCAACTGAGGACTGCATCTGCTGAAGAGCATCGGTGGTTTCTCCTACTACGTCATTTCCGTTTCGGATTTCTTCCATAGTATCCTGAATTAGCTGATGTGTATTCTTTGCAGCCTCACTACTCTGACTGGCAAGAGTACTGATCTCTTCTGCAACAACCGCAAAGCCCTTACCAGATTCGCCGGCTCTTGCTGCCTCAATTGAAGCATTAAGAGCAAGCAGCTGCGTCTGTTTTGCAATTGATTCAATAGTATTGGTTACCTGTTCGATTTCATTGGATGCCTCAGTAATCCTAATCATCGCATCCGTTACAAGATGCATCTTTCGTGCACTTGCATCAGCATCATCGCGAACTCTGTCCGCCATCTGCCTTGATCTCTCAGCTGTTTCTGCCATAGTCTTAGTCTGAGCTGTAACCGTAGCAACAGATGCCGTTAGTTCTTCAACCGCTGCCGCCTGATCCGTTGCACCTTCAGCAAGGTCAGTTGCTCCCCTGCTCATGCCGTTTGCGCCTTCGGATACATGATTAGATGATTCCTGTACATGTGAAAGAGTATCTGACAGTGAATCTGTAATATTGTTAAGAGCTTCATTTATGGGTGCAAAGTCTTCTTTATAAAGTTCAGGATGAAGCGTTCCCTGAGTAAAGTCACCGTCGGCAACCATTTTCAAAGTTTCCCTGATATCGGAAACAATCTGAGCTGTTACAGCTGTTGAAGAATTCAGATCACTTGCCAGTTTACCAAGCTCATCCTCTGATGTGTAATCAATATTGATATCAAGATTACCTCTGGACATCTGATCAGCAGCCTTGGAAATCTCCTCAACAGGTGCCAGAATTGAATAGGACAGTTTCTTCTTAACATCCACAATATAGATAAGTACCATCGCGACTATGATAAATGTGATTATGGACATTATAGCTCCGATAATAAGCGAATTTCTGTAGGCAGCAGCTGCAGCTTCAGTAGTTGAACTCGAAACTGTCTTAAAGTCTTTTACAGCAACATCTATTGAGGGATAAAGGGTATCATTAAAATAGTAGAACAAATCATCTGAAGAGGATCCATCCGCAAACATATTCCCTAGTGTTTTTCCATTGTTTTCTACTGTTTTTAAATCATTAGAAACAGTATTTATGGCATCGTCGTCATCGGAAATAGCAGCAAGCTTAGTTAGGTTGTCGCTGAACTCGCCAAACTTTTCCATAGCTTTACCAAGCTGTTCCTCTCTTATAGCATCATCAGGTGATGACAGCGCCCAAAGAAAAGCCTTTGACAGCGCCTGCATATCAATTCTGATATCTGCCTGAACAGTATTCATATTGTAATACTTACGATAGATAGTTCTTATGGAAACTACAGCAAATGCCAGGGTTAATACAAGAATTGCTATAGCAACACAGAACATGATAATGATCTGCTTGAACGTGGAATTGAACTTCTCCTGCACGCTCATGTCATGCATCTTTTTTTCGTTGACTTTCACAAGATTTTTTATACCCATAATTGTCTCCGTTCATATTCCGGCGCATACTCGAAATAATTGATATTTCCTGCCCCTCAAAACAAAAAAACTGTTACACATACATTTTAACAGACTAATCGAAATATGCATTGATTTGTGTACGATTTTTCTAAAATTTAATATTTCGTTTATGATTAAATAAAATAACCTGCAACAGAATAATCTGATGCAGGTTATATAATGTTATTTTACTTTGACTTTATAGGTTTTTGTAAATTTACTGTAATACTTCTTGCCATCATACTTTTTGTAAGCTCTTACTTTTATGTAGTACTTTCCTTTGGCAAGTTTACTTAACGTATATGTCTTGTTTTTTGTATCAATGTCTTTCCATGAGCCGCCGCTCTTTTTGTAACGAATCTGATATCCTGTCGCATAAGAAACCGCTTTATATTTTATCTTAAGAGTTCCCTTTGTAGCCCTAAGAGAAGAGACAGTTACTTTTGAAGCCTTAACCTGCTTCATCTTTTCAAGGCCGCTCGGATTTCCGACAGTAACTTTGCAAACTGCTATAACATTTCCAACAGCGTTTTTGGCTTTAATTTGAGTCTTACCAACTTCCACAGCAGTAATATAAGCTTTATTGTAGGCACCCTCATCTCGATCTACGGTTGCCACAGTGATATCATCGCTCTCCCAGTAAATTGTCTTATCCTTAACAACAACCGGTGTAGCTATCCCTTCGACGGTCTCTACTTCTCCGGGATCAAGTTGTATCTCATTCACCGTAAGCGAAAGTTCAGAATATGCATCTCCTGCAGTTACAGCTAATACAGATCCGGCATATTCTACATCTTCCATACCGAAGCCCTTAGCAAAGATGAAAATGAAGAGTGCAAATACTATTCCTACTACTAACTGTCTAAAATGTTTATCCAAATGCATATATGTCCCTCCTTATAGTCACTTCATAACAATGTTGCAAATCTTTCCGGGTACATAGATCTCTTTGATAATATTTCCATCAAATTTTCCGGATATAGCCTCTCTTGCCTTGGCAAGAACCTCATCCTTAGGATCGTCCTTACCGATTGAAATTGTAGCTCTTACCTTACCGTTAACCTGTACAGCAATTTCTACAGTGTTTTCAACTGTAAGCGCCTCATCAAACTCAGGCCATGTCTGCTGATAGAGTCTGCCCTCTCCGCCGATCCTCTGCCATATCTCCTCAGTGATATGGGGTGCAACAGGATTAAGCATTGTAATGAGAGTCTTATACTCAGCCTTAGTAACAGCATTTTTCTTATAAAAATCATTTATAAGTGACATCATTGCTGCAATTGCTGTGTTGTACTTAAGGTTCTCGAAGTCACTTGAAACCTTCTTGATTGTTCTGTGCATCTCACCCTTAAGTTCTTCTGAGTACTCATCGCCATCTACCATAATGTCCTGGAGCTTCCATACTCTTTCAAGGAATCTGCGACAGCCCTTAACACCATCCTCTGACCATGATGCAGCAAGATCAAATGCACCGATAAACATCTCATAAGTCCTGAGTGTATCAGCACCGTAATCCTCAACGATATCATCAGGATTAACGACATTACCGCGGGATTTACTCATCTTCTCGCCGTTCTCACCAAGGATCATACCGTGGCTTGTTCTCTTCTGATAAGGCTCTGATGTAGGTACTACGCCCTGATCATAGAGGAACTTATGCCAGAATCTGGAATACAGAAGATGAAGAGTTGTATGCTCCATTCCTCCGTTATACCAGTCAACGGGAAGCCAGTACTTAAGTGCTTCCTTACTTGCAAGTGCTTCCTTGTTTGTAGGATCTGTGTATCTGAGGAAGTACCAGGATGAACCTGCCCACTGAGGCATGGTATCGGTCTCTCTCTTAGCAGGGCCTCCGCAGCAAGGGCATGTGGTATTAACCCAGTCTGTCATAGCTGCAAGCGGTGATTCACCGTTATCCGTAGGCTCATAGCTGTCTACTTCGGGAAGAAGAAGAGGAAGCTCTGATTCATCAATCGGAACAAATCCACACTTCTCACATTCAACAATCGGAATAGGCTCGCCCCAGTATCTCTGACGGGAGAATACCCAGTCACGAAGCTTATAATTAACCTGCGCATGACCGATTTTCTTTTCCTCAAGGAATGAAATCATCTTTTCCTTGGCATCATTTACGGAAAGGCCGTTGATGAAGTCTGAGTTGATAAGAACGCCTGTGGCAACATCTGTAAATGCTGCTTCATTAACATCAACCTCTTCCCCATCCTTAGCCACAACCTGAATAATAGGAAGACCGAATTTCTTTGCAAACTCCCAGTCTCTGTCATCATGAGCAGGAACCGCCATAATAGCACCTGTACCATAGCTCATAAGTACATAATCGGAAACCCAGATCGGAATCTCTTTTCCGTTTACGGGATTTATTGCCTTAAGACCATCAATTTCAACACCGGTCTTATCTTTTGCAAGCTCAGCACGCTCGAAATCGGATTTCTTTGCAGCTTCTTCTCTGTATGCAAGAATAGCATCAAAATTATTTATCTTGTCCTTGTACTTATCAAGATAAGGATGTTCGGGAGAAACTACCATGTATGTTGCTCCGAAAAGGGTATCACATCTTGTAGTGTAAACAGTAAGCTTATCCTCAGTACCGGCAATCTCGAAATCAACCTCAGCACCGGTTGAACGTCCAATCCAGTTTTTCTGGGAGACCTTTACTCGCTCGATATAATCAACACCATCAAGGCCATCGATAAGCTTGTCAGCATACTCTGTAATCTTAAGCATCCACTCACTCTTAACCTTGCGGACAACCTCAGATCCACAGCGCTCACATACGCCGTTTACAACTTCCTCGTTTGCAAGGCCAACTTTACAGGATGTACACCAGTTGATGGGCATCTCCTTTTTATAAGCAAGACCCTCCTTGAAAAGCTTAAGGAAAATCCACTGTGTCCACTTGTAGTAATCAGGATCTGTTGTATTTATTTCTCTGTTCCAGTCAAAGGAATAACCCAAAGAATGAAGCTGATTCTTGAACTTCTTTACATTATTGGCTGTTACGATCTTAGGATGAATATGATTCTTGATCGCATAGTTCTCTGTAGGAAGACCGAAAGCGTCCCATCCCATGGGATAAAGAACATTATATCCCTGCATTCTGCGCTTACGCGCAACAATATCAAGCGCTGTATACGGTCTGGGATGACCTACATGGAGTCCCTGTCCTGAAGGATACGGAAACTCAACAAGCGCATAATACTTAGGCTTGGAATAATCATTACTTGCAGCAAATGCATTCTCATCATCCCAAACCTTTTGCCATTTCTGTTCAACTTCTTTGTGATTGTATAACTCTGACATTTATGATACCTCGGCTTTTATTGAAATTATAAACATAGTCAAGATTTTACCATACCGAAGTATCATAATTCAAGGATTCTGCAGATTATCGCAGATTACTTATGTTTAAAATATTTACTCAGACTTTCGATCGGGCCGGGCTTAGCATAGTGATAGCCCTGAATATAATCAAAACCACGATCAATACTGTACTTCTTTTGTGACTCATCCTCTACACCTTCAATAAGTGTGACAAAGCCGTTTTTCTTGAAAAACTCGATCATATAGGAAATGATATCATCGACCCTGTCATCCTGAATTGACTTGTAAAGCAGGGACTTATCAAACTTAATTGTCTGAACAGGCACGTCAACAACTCTTTCAAGATTGGAATAGCCGGTTCCGAAGTCATCCATATAAAGATGAATTCCTTCGCGGTTAAGCATATCCATATTATGCTTAACTGCCTCATAGTTTTCTGCCATCATAGACTCGGTTAATTCAAGTCTGATCATCTTCTGGTCAATGTTATAGCCATGAATTATGTCTAGAATTTCCTTATAAAAAGTCTTATCGGTAAAATCTGCAGTAGAGCAATTTATGGTTATTGCATCAAAATCATATTCCAAAGACAAATTTTCAACTGCCTTGCATACTTTATGTATCATTATGACCGTGAGCGCATGAATACAATTATTCCTCTCCGCAATTGGAATAAACATATCCGGAGGAATCATCTTTCCATCTATGTACAATCTCATAAGTGCCTCTGCAGATCTGAACTCATCTTTGTCTACACTATAAATAGGCTGCGCATAGCAGATAATACGCTCATCTTCTGCATCCATCTTCATTCTGACATCAAGAAGAGTCTGTTCAATCTTATAAATCTCATCAAAATCTCTGAAATCCGAACCGTTTGCAAAATAATAAACATTCTCACCATCAATAAGCTTTGTTTGTTTGATATACATCATGAACAGCTGCGTCCATTTGTTACCGACAGAAGAAAATCTCCTACTGTCTCCGCATACCCCAAGAAAATAGTGGAAATGGTCCTCTGTTCTGTCGTGAAATGCATCAAGAATATCCCGCATTTGTTCGGAATAATTCTGAGCATCTGAACGTTCTTTTGTCTCGATAAGAGCCATAAAGGTTCCAAAACTAATTCTATACAGCTGTATTTTTCTTGAAATTCTTTCTATCTCCCTACATACTCTTGCCATTTCTATAGAGAGCATCTCATAATCCGGACTAAAGGATGTATCTGTAAGCTGCGGGAAATCTATATAAGCCAAATAAAAAATTCTGCTTCTTCTTATATCAGTAATAAACCTGCTTTCCATTGCACTCACATTCTGACATCCGGTATCCTCATCATAAGGATTTGAATGGAATAGCAGATAGAAAGCAACCAAAGGGATGACGTAAGTCGACGCACTGAAAATAGCCCTTTTGTCGATAATCTGCAAAATGAGAACTATAATATCGAGAGGCACGACAATCAGAACTCCTCTTATTACAATTCGAGCTATGGTGCGTCTTCTGATCATGACTACAATAAAACATATGACTGCACACAACACGCCCATCATGCAATAAAAAGTTGTGAAATGTGTAATATCAATACCATCTGTCCTGACAAAATAAAGGCTTTTCATTGCAACCTGATAGACTACGCCTGAAAAATAAAAAAGCGCAATGGAAACATAGAGCATAATAATTACAGAACGTTTCTTTAATCTCTTTTCGCTCATGAGATTTATGTAATTAAAAATCAAGACAAGAATAGCCGCGTAAAGCACCAGGAAAAAGGTAAGAAGTGCAGTAAAAGTTGACCTGTTGTAGTAGACAGAAACGTTACTTGCCACTTCAACAATCATTATCTGCGTAGCCGTTGCCACTATGGCTGTCAAGACTCCAAGAACAAGGAATTTATAACTTTTTGATTTTTTAGGCCTAGTCAGTGACATGAATACCAGCAAAAGAATAGCAAGAAGAAGGCTGGCATACTCTCCAATAATGTCATATCTTAAGCCTATGTGCATACCAAAATGCGGCATATTTTAACCCCTCATAAGAAAATGATTTATAAAAACTCATAGTTATACATCTTCAAATTTATCGTAACATAAAGATATAAGTACGATTTAAAGAAACTATAAAATAACAATAAAATAGCTGACATTCCGTATATAGAATGTCAGCTAATAAAATTCAAAATAGCAAATCCTTAAAGATTCTCTGTAAGAGATTAATCTTCGATGCCATTCTCCTTAACCTTCTCAGCTCTAGCTGCTACTTCCTTAGCCTGAATATCCTGAGGAGCCTGTTCGTAGCGAGCGAAGCTATACTCATAGTCACCTGCACCACCGGTCATGGAACGAAGCGTTGTGCAGTATCCGAAGAGTTCCATCATAGGAACATCAGCCTCAATAACCTGCTTGCCATCACCTGTAGGATTCATGCCGAGCACGCGTCCTCTTCTCTTATTGAGATCACCCATTACATCTCCGGTGAATGAATCCGGAACAGTCACCTTGAGTGAAGCAATAGGCTCAAGAAGTACGGGAGTTGCATCCATGAAGCCCTTCTTGAAGGCATTGCTTGCTGCAACCTTGAAAGCCATTTCAGATGAATCTACCGGGTGATAGGATCCATCATAAAGAGTAGCCTTAACACCAACAACGGGATAAGCTGCAAGAGGTCCTCTCTGGGAAGCCTCAGCAATACCCTTTTCAACTGCCGGGAAGTAGTTCTTCGGAACAGCTCCGCCTACTACAACCTGATCAAATATATAAGCCTTGCTGTCGTCACCTGAAGGCTCGAAGCGCATCTTAACGTGTCCGTACTGGCCGTGTCCACCGGTCTGCTTCTTATATTTGTATTCCACATCAGAATTCTTGCGGATAGTCTCTCTGAAAGCTACCTTCGGCTTATCGAGATCAACGGCTACCTTATACTCGTTGAGAAGCTTACTTACTGCGATTTCAAGGTGCATATCACCCATACCGTAGATAAGTGACTGATGATTCTCTGCATCGTTTACAACCTTAAGAGTAGCATCCTCAGCAGAAAGCTTAGCCAGAGACTGAGCAATCTTATCAATATCAGCCTTATTCTGAGCCTTATATCTCATGTATGTATAGGGCTGTGAAATATCCATAGGTGCATACTGTACAGGATTAGCCTTGGTTGAAAGTGTGTCACCTGTGGATACATCAAGTTTCTGAAGAGCACCGAAATCACCTGCATGAAGCTCGGGAACCTCGATAGTCTTATTACCCTGCATTACATATATCTTACCAATCTTAACTTCTGTATCCTTATTGGAATCGTACATTATGTCATCAGTCTTGATAACGCCTGAACGAACCTTGATCATGGAGTATTTTCCAATAAAAGGATCCATCATGGTCTTAAATACGAAAGCTGTCTTCGGCTTGGAGAAATCGAAGTTAGCTTCGAAAATCTCATTGGTCTTCATGTTAATTCCGGCCATCTTACGGTTCTCGGGAGCCGGCATATACTTAACAATATCGTCAAGAAGTGTGTAAACACCCTGTGCAAGGATACTTGATCCCATCTCGATAGGAACAATGGATCCGTCACATACGTTGGTTCTGAGTGCTGATCTGATCTCCTGCTCTGAGAAAGTATCGCCGCTGAAGTATCTGTCCATGAATTCTTCACTGGTCTCAGCAACTGCTTCCATAAGAGTGTCACGATACTGCTGCATGTATTCCTTGTTATACTCGGGAACTTCACACTCTACCGCATCCTTACCTTCCCAACGGAAGCCCTTTTCCTGAATTATATTTACATAGCCGACAAACTTCTCATTTTCACGAGAAGGCATGTTGAACGGAGCTATCTTCTTACCATACTTATCTGTAAGATCCTGAACAACCTGTCTGTAGGAAGCATCATCGATATCCATATCAGAAACGAAGAACATACGCGGAATACCATACTTCTCGCAAAGATCCCATGCTCTCTCTGTTCCTACTTCAACTCCTGCCTTACCGGAAACTACGATAATAGCTGCATCGGCAACACTCATAGCTTCCTGTACTTCTCCGACGAAGTCAAAGAATCCGGGTGCATCGAGGAGGTTGATCTTATGATCATCCCACTCCAATGCAATTGTAGATGTGCTGATTGAAAACTGACGCTTTTGTTCCTCTTTATCAAAATCACTGACTGTATTTCCATCAGCAACTTTGCCCATACGGGAAGTAATTCCTGCGAGGTAAGCCATAGCTTCAGCGAGTGAAGTCTTTCCGGCTCCCCCGTGGCCTAAGAGTACGACATTGCGTATTTTGTCACTTGTGTAAACTTTCATCTCTTGCTCCTCCAAGTCTTAAATTATGTTGGGAAAATTTAATGAAGAATATTTAGATTTCCCCCAAACCCTATAGGAACATTTTACTAAAATTGTACAAACAATACAAGTAATTCCATCAAATTTGCACAACTTATGATACAGCCCGAGATGTGGGTGGGAGACTCTATGTTATATATAAGCCTGATATGTAAATGTGATAAAGTTACGTTTTCGTCTACGTCGTGATTTGCATCCACATCTCTGGCTTTCAATAAACCATTTTTGTTCTCCCACCCACATCTCGGGCCATAAAACAGATGCGAACTTGAGCACCATGCCCATCCTTATAAAAGAAGGTTGTGAGGCAGATTATCAAAACTTCCAAGATAATGTTTTCAATTTATTAAAGCCCTAAGATCCTTGAAAAATTCCGGATAGGATATTCCTACGCATTTGTCATCGATGATTCTGGTGGTTCCTTCAGCAGCAAGGGCTGCAACGGCGAAACTCATGGCTATGCGATGATCGGCATCGGAATCAATATCTGTACCGTGAAGCGGTTTTCCGCCATGGATTATCATGCCATCGTCGGTGGGCTCAACGTCAGCGCCCATAGCCTTGAGGTTGTTGCAAACAGAATCAATACGGTTAGATTCCTTTACCTTTAGTTCTGCTGCATCCTTAATGATGGTTGTGCAATTAGCGGTCGCTGCTATAACAGCAAATATCGGAAGTTCGTCTATCATAGTGGGAATAAGTTTTCCACCAACTTCGAAGCGGCCGTTCTCATTGCCGTGCAGTTCTGAATAACGAACATGAAGGTCTGCTCTTGGTTCTATGGATTCATTCACATTCTCAAGCTGAATATCAGCGCCCATCTGAGTAAGGATGCTGAGTATTCCTGATCTTGTTTTATTGATTCCAACATTATGAATGACTACGTCAGAGCCGGGTACAAGAAGCGCTGCAGCGATAAAGTATGCCGCGGAGGATATGTCGCCCGGAACATTTATCTTGGTTCCGCGAAGCGGCATGCCGGGATGAAGGATTGTAGCAGAGCTTCCCCTGACGTCGACTTCGTTGTGTATGTCCGCACCAAAAGCACGAAGCATAAGCTCTGTATGATTTCTGCTAAGTGCAGGTTCATAAACCACTGTGTCACTGTCGGAATAAAGACCGGCAAGCACAATTGCTGATTTTACCTGGGCTGATGCTACAGGACTATGATAGGAAATACCATGAAGTTTCTTACCGCCTTTTATTATAAGCGGTGCGCAGTCATTCCCCATCGCAGAACTGATATCCGCTCCCATCTGCGAAAGTGGTTTGATAATTCTGTTCATGGGTCTCTTTTCGATTGAACTGTCGCCTGTGATCATAGAATCAAAAGGCTGCGCTGCAAGAATACCGGATAATAGTCTGGTAGTTGTACCACTATTACCTGTATAGAGTGTAGAATCAGGTTTCTTCAGGCCACGAAGTCCTTTTCCGTGAACTGTTATTGTAGGAACACCGTTCATCGGTCTTTGAGAATGTTCAATCAGAATGCCCAACTTTTTAAAACATTCTATTGTAGAAAGACAATCTCCGCTTTTGAGGAAGCCTGTTATTTCAGTGGTTCCCTCTGATAAAGCCCCAAACATAATACTTCTGTGTGAAATTGATTTGTCCCCGGGAACAAAAACATTACCCGTTAATGGTTTTGAACTTTTTTCAATACTGATCATTGTTAATTCCCTCTTTTTTCAAGCCTTAATATAGTGTCAAAAATGTATCAGTCAACTGACGGATATCCATGAGCTTCCAAAAGTGTTAGCGCCTTTTCCATAGCCTTATCATCGTGGAATTCTATGCTAAGAGTACCATGCTCGAACTCACGGTTATGAACGATTCCAATATTTTTGATATTGATACCATTCACTGAAAGAAGTGTTGCAACAGAGGCGATGTTACCGGGTTCATCCGCAATATCAACTCTGATAACATAGGTCTTCTGAATGGGTCCTCTTCTGAGATCGTTGAAGGAATCCCTGTACTCTCTGGCAGATGAGAAAAAGTCCATGAGGCCATCGCCATCAACCTTATCAATCACCTGCTTCATCCTGTTCAAATAATCAATATAAGTATCCAAAAGCGTAGAAATATTCTTATGATTTGTAAGACAGATCTGCTGCAGCATCACCGGTGATGAGGATGAAATTCTGGTGATATCCTTAAAGCCGCCGGCCGCGATCATTTTCATAAGACCGTCTTCCGAGTCGCTGTCATGAACAAGATTAACAAGGCATCCACTTATTACATGAGGTACATGGCTTACTGCTGCTGTGATAAAGTCATGCTGCTCATAGGGAATAATAAGCGGTGTTGCCCCCATAAGCTCAACAAGCTCTCTGTAATTTTCAAGTCTCTCATCAGAAGTTTTTTCTGTCTTTGTAAGTATGTAAAAAGCATTTTCCAAAATGGAAGCCTTTGAGTTTATGTAACCAATCCTCTCAGTACCGGCCATCGGATGTCCGCCGATAAACTGTTCTTCTAATCCCAGCTCTTTTACATGCTCATGTATACTTGTTTTAACCGAACCGATGTCGGTAAGAGTCGTTTTGGGATTGAGATATGGCTTTATCAATGCAAGATTATCATTATTTCTTTCAATCGGTGCGCATAAAAAGATGTAGTCACATTCGGAAAATCTCTCATCAACCTTGTCACAGGCCACATCCACAATACCATCCTCTTTAGCTTTTAATGAAGTCTCCGGATGTGGTGTATATGAAATAATGCGTATTTCAGGTCGTTTAGCCTTAAGGGCTCTGGCCATTGAGCCACCTATAAGACCAAGGCCTATAAAACCGCAGGTCAGATTATCATTAATCATTATTAAATTACTCTCCTGGAAGTACGAAATTTAATTGCAATAAATACTACGAACAGTAAACACTATACCACGTTAAAGTGCGAAAATCAAATGGAATAATACGCCCCAAAATAAATAATACGCCCCCGGAAAATATATTCATTCCCATCCTCGTTGCGCTGCGCACATAATCGGATGGTCCTGAATATATTTTTCGGGGACTTTGTTTTTTTAATCCCTTTTGAAGATATCTCTTGTATATACTTTATCGCTTACATCGTCAAGGCAAGAATCATAGCGGTTGGCGATAATGGCGCCGCTTTTCTTTTTGAATTCATCAAGGTCATTAACCACAAGGCTTCCAAAGAAGGTTGTCCCATTTTCAAGTGAAGGCTCGTAAATAATTACGGTTGCGCCTTTTGCCTTGATGCGTTTCATTACGCCTTGTATACTGCTCTGACGGAAGTTATCGGAATTGCTCTTCATAGTAAGTCTGTAAACTCCTATGATAACTTCATGTTCACGAGCTGCATCATAAGCTTCGCTGTTGCCGTAGGCTCCGGCGATGTCGAGTACTCTGTCTGCAATGAAATCCTTACGGGTTCTGTTGGATTCAACAATAGCCTCAATGAGGTTTTCCGGAACATCCGAATAGTTTGCAAGAAGCTGTTTTGTATCCTTTGGCAGGCAGTATCCACCATAGCCAAAGGAGGGGTTATTATAGAAATCACCAATTCTGGGATCAAGACAAACTCCCTTGATGATCTTGTCTGTATCAAGTCCCTTCATCTCCGCATAAGTATCAAGTTCGTTGAAATACGAAACACGCAGCGCAAGATAGGTATTTGCAAAAAGCTTTACAGCTTCTGCCTCAGTAAAGCCCATAAAGAGAACATCAACATTTTCCTTGAGTGCTCCCTCATTCAAAAGCTCTGCAAATATATGAGCGGCATTTGTCAGATCTTCATCATCCATATCCGTTCCTACAATAATTCGGCTTGGATATAAATTGTCATAGAGCGCCTTGGATTCTCTGAGAAACTCCGGACTGAAAAGAATCTTGTCAGAGCCGGTCTTATTTCTGATCTTCTCAGTATATCCAACAGGGATGGTACTTTTTATAACCATATAAGCATCAGGATTAACCTTCTGAACAAGATTGATAACAGCCTCTACCGCACTTGTATCAAAATAATTCTTCTTGCTGTCGTAGTTAGTCGGTGCTGCAATGACTACAAAATCTGCATCACGATAAGCAGCCTCACCGTCTGTTGTCGCATGCAGATCCAAATCTTTTTCTTTAAAATGTTTTTCGATGTATTCGTCCTGAATCGGTGAAATCCTCTTTTCGAGCATATCCACCTTTTCCTGAATGACATCCACAACAGTCACTTTATGTTTTTGTGACAGCAAAGTCGCGATTGAAAGTCCCACATAACCGGCACCTGCAACCGCGATCTGCAAATTCTTAAAATCACGCATAATTCTAACCCCTACATTTCATCGAGCGTATCCTGAACAGTCTCGTACACCGAGATTCTCTGTCTGTCATACTCGGGCATTCCGATGAAAATAGCCCCATACTCATAGCTGTCCTCAAGAGCTGTTCCTCGTACAATTTTAATAAAAACATGAAGAACCTCTTTGGTCCAGATGGTAAGATTACACTCGTAATTGTCTCCCATTGTTAGCTGGAGATCTGACTGAAAACCCATTCCTGCACGTGAGCAGTTCATAACTGAAATAGCCACAGCCTCCGGTTCCTGAGTACTACCGATAGGGCTCATTAAAAGCTCTCCGTCCAGATCAAGTCTTTTGTATTTACGTCTCTCTTCCATAATATCCCCCTCGAATAAGATATAGTATTACTATAGCCTAAATCTCGTCATCCGTAAAGAAACAAGCATCACCAAAACTAAAGAATCTGTACCGTTTACTTATAGCTTCCTCATATGCATTCAGAACATTCTCTCTGCCTGCAAGTGCCGAAACAAGCATGACCAGAGTTGATTCCGGAAGATGGAAATTAGTAATAAGGCAATCTGTCACCTTAAAGTTGTAACCGGGATAAATAAAAATAGAAGTATTGTCCGCACAGGGCTCAATATGTCCGTTCTCATCTGCTGCGCTTTCAATGGTTCTACAGCTGGTTGTACCAACGCAGATAACACGATGTCCGCTCTCTTTTGCCTTATTGATTTTCTCAGCTGCCTCTGCATTCACCTGATACCATTCGGTATGCATATGGTGCTCAAGAACGTTTGTAACCTTAACCGGTCTGAAGGTTCCGAGTCCAACATGGAGCGTTACGTAAGCAAGATCAATTCCCTTGTCCTGAATTTTCTTAAGAAGATCATTGGTAAAATGAAGTCCCGCTGTAGGCGCAGCTGCTGATCCCTCATATTTTGCATAAACCGTCTGGTACATATTTTTATCCTGAAGCTTATGCGTAATATAAGGAGGAAGCGGCATCTCTCCAAGCTTATCAAGGACCTCTTCAAAAATTCCTTCGTATGAAAACTGAACGAGTCTGTTACCTTCTTCAACAATATCAAGGATCTTTGCGTTTAAAAGTCCTTCTCCAAAAGTAACCTCCGCACCGGGGCGAAGCTTTTTACCGGGTTTAACAAGAGTCTCCCAGATATCGTTCTCTCTTCTCTTTAAAAGAAGAATCTCGACTGCAGCACCGGTATCCTTCTTTGTTCCAAGAAGTCTTGCCGGTATAACCTTTGTATCATTGAGAACAAGGCAGTCACCGGGCTTAAGATAATCGATAATATCATGGAATATCTTATGTTCGATATTGCCTGTCTTTTTATTCATCACAAGGAGCTTAGCATCATCACGTGCGGGAAGCGGATCCTGTGCTATCAGTTCCTCAGGAAGATCAAAATAATAATCGCTGGTGCGAAGACCCAGGTTTGGGTCGTTCGCACCTTTATTTGTTATGGTCACTATATTCTCCTGTTATTGATTCATCAGACTTGCTTTATTAAGGAATGTCTTGTAGGCGCGAAGCGCTTCATATATATCAGCCTTGGAGGTTGCCTCCCAAGGTGCATGCATATTGAGCACAGCAACACCGGCATCAATTACGTTCATTCCGTAAAGAGCAAGGATATAAGCGATAGTTCCGCCACCGCCTACATCTACCTTACCAAGCTCGGCAGTCTGGAAAGTAATATCATCCTCTTCAAAAATGCTTCTGATATGTGCTAAAAACTCTGCGTTTGCATCATTTGATCCGGACTTTCCACGGCTTCCGGTGAACTTACTAAGTACCGGGCCAAGGCTGAGGAAGGATGCATTCTTCTTCTCAAACTGGCCTGCGTACATAGGATCAAAGCCTGCATTAACATCAGATGAAAGCATGCAAGAATTTGCAAGACATCTTCTGAGCTTAAGATCGTTGTAATCACCGCAGAGGTTCATGAGCTCTGCAACAGCATTCTCAAAGAAGCGAGACTGCATACCTGTAGCACCAACGCTGCCGATCTCTTCTTTATCAACCAGAATGCAGCAGCCTGTTCTCTTTAAGTTCTTTACTCCAAGGAGTGCTCTCATTGAAGGGAAAGCACATACTCTGTCATCCTGACCATAGCCAAGGATCATTGAGCGGTCAAAGCCTGCATCTCTTGCCTTACCTGCAGGAACAATTTCAAGTTCTGCTGAGAGGAAATCCTCCTCCTCTATTCCGTAAAGGTCATTTAAGATTCCAAGGATTCCGCGCTTAACTGCACCTGAAACCTTGCCACTCTCTTCCTTCTCTGCCTTCTCATAATCTACAGCATACTGCTGACCCTCTGTAAGCTTAGAGTTTCTCTTCTCTGCCTTCTTCTTTTCATTACTCTCAACAACAAAAGGTCTGTTACCGATTACAAGATCAAGAGCCTCTCCCTCTACAACCTGAGCAGCCTTCTTGCTCATAAGATCACCTGAGAGGTGGATAAGTAGATCGCTTACAAAAAATACCGGATCATCCTCATCCTCACCGACATTAAGCTGAACAGTGGTACCGTCCTTCTTAACAACAACGCCGTGAAGTGAAAGC
Source organism: Butyrivibrio sp. ob235 (assembly GCF_900109475.1). NCBI lineage: Bacteria > Bacillati > Bacillota > Clostridia > Lachnospirales > Lachnospiraceae > Butyrivibrio > Butyrivibrio sp. ob235. The sequence goes on along the minus strand of NZ_FOBE01000001.1, from coordinate 80,166 downwards.
GGAATTGCTACATAAAGATACTTCTTGATTCCGCCATAATAATGTGTATCAAGATAAGCAAAACCGCCATCCTCATAAAGCGGATTCTGCTTAACATCCATTCTGGGAGAATCGATATGCGCACCGAGAATATTCATACCGTTCTCCAACGGCTCTGAACCAATCTGGAACATTGCGATGGATTTGTTCATCCAAACGCTGTAAACCTTATCACCCTTCTTAAGCTTTGTCTTAGATCCAATAAGCGTGTTAAGCTCGCGGTAGCCCGCCTCCTCTATTTCATTAACAATGCAGTCGATTGCTTCGCGCTCTGTCTTTGCATTATCAAGGAAGTTTTTATAATCATCAGCAAAAGCCTCTACTTCCTTAAGCTGTTTTGCAGTGTACTTTGTCCATACATTTGCTCTTTTCATTTATTTATTCCTTTCTCTGTTTTCGTGTTTATTATTATAGAAAACAGTAAGATTTACATAAAAATCGTGCTTATATATGATAAATGAAATCAATAGTACTTTCAACAGTTCACGGGATATTTAAACGTCTTTAAATCTTATTTTTTTATTAAAAATACTGTTTGCAATTCAAAGCTCCTTCAGGGTAAAAATTATCCTCCCTGCCAGGTAGAAGAAGAAACTTGTTTCTACCTGGAGGGAGGAATATTTACTATAAGAAATGGTTCTTATACTTATTTAGTTTACAACAGTATCAAGATCCCACTTTTCATAGATCTTAGGTACATCGCTGATAAGTCTCTTGGTGTAATCAGCCTGAGGATTGATGATTACATCCTCTGCTGTACCTGACTCTACGAACTTACCGTGCTCCATGATGTAAACCTTATCGGAGATATAATATGCAAGACCGATATCGTGTGTGATAAAGATAATAGTCATGTTGATCTCATCACGAAGCTTTAAGAGCATATCAAGGATTGTAGCTCTTGAGCAGGCATCGATCATGGATGTGGGCTCATCTGCCATAAGGATCTTCGGCTTGAGAAGGAAGATACGTGCGATCATAAGTCTCTGCATCTGTCCGCCTGAAAGCTCGAAAGGATACTTATTTGTGAGCTCTGCATACTTCAGGTTAACGAAGCTGCAGGCCTCTGTCTTCATCTGTATCTTCTGCTCCTCGGGAAGATTCTTGAAGCCCCTCATATTAAGGCAGTCATCAAGAACCGCATCGATCTTGTAGAAGATGTTATAGGATGAAAACGGATCCTGGAAAATCGGCTGAATATTCTTCCAGTATTCCTTCTTTTTAGCATTTGTACTGATATCACGGGGTTTTCCCTGATATTCAATGGTACCCTCTGTAGTACTGATAAGACCGAGAAGCATCTTGGAAAGTGTTGTCTTTCCGCTTCCTGACTCTCCAACGATTGAGATGATCTCACCCTCGTTGAAATCAAAGTCTACATGGTCAACTGCTACGGTCTGTACCTTACCGACACCGAATACCTTAGTAAGTCCTCTACCTGAGAGGCAAGGCTTCGGAGCGGGCTTATTGGTATCAGTCGAAGTCTGTTTCTGGTTCTGGTTTGCTGTCGCTTCCATTTGAATATACCTCCCTTAGTTTTCTTACTGACATCAGGCAGCGATAACATCTGCCATTCTCAAATTCTTTCTCATCCGGTGCCATAGCGGTACAGGTAGGAACCGCATATTTACATCTGGGTGCAAATCTGCAGCCCTTAGGCGGATTTTTCAAGTTCGGAGGAGTTCCGGGAAGAGCTGTAAGGTTGTGAGCTTTCATACCCTCCTCAGGAACGATGATAGATCCCATAAGACCCTTAGCGTACGGATGAATAGGATCAAATACCATCTGCTTTGCTGTTCCAAGCTCAACAAACTGGCCGGCATACATAACTGCTATATCATCAGTAACGTTATAAAGAAGCGGCAGCTCGTGTGTGATGAAAATCATGGATTTGATGAAGCCCTTTTCCATGAGCTGTCTCATCATACGGATAACCATCTTCTGAGATGTAACGTCAAGCGCTGATGAAGGCTCATCGGCGATAAGTACCTTAGGTGAAAGGATTGTTGAAATAGCTATAACTGTACGCTGTTTCATACCACCTGAAAGCTCTACCGCATGCTTCTCAAGAACCTCTTCGGGAAGTCCGAGTTCAGCAAAACGCTCTCTTGCCATGTCATAGATATCCTTCTTGGACATCTTGATTCCATGTGCATGAATAACATCCTCGATAAAACGAATGATTTTCTGAGTAGGGTTCAGAGCATTCATAGCTGCCTGAGGGATGTAAGCGATCTCGTTACCGAGAATCTTACGGCGAACATCGTCGGGCTTCATATTAGAAATAGTCTGACCATCTACGATTATGTCACCACTTATATAATGAAGCGGTGCGAAATAATAACCCATAAGTGACAATGCAAGTGTGGATTTACCACATCCGGACTCACCGGCAATACCGAGTGACTTTCCCTCTTCTACTTTAAGGGAAACACCGTCAACCGCATATACGTCCTCATGGAATCTGGTTATATATTTAGTTTTGAGGTCTTTAACCTCAAGCATTACTTTTCCCATTATTAACCTTTTCCTTTTCTTTTAAGTGAGATTCACAGTTACCTTTTGTTCCGGATTACGATCAGTCACGCAGCTGCGGGTTGAATACCTGATCCATTCCTGTATTCATAAGGTTCAGTGAGAACGAAATAAGTGCGATGAGTATTACTACCGGGAAATATGCCCACCAAGAACCATTGAGGTGTGCAGAATACTGCATTGCCCACTGCATCATAAGTCCCAGAGTTGCTGTCTTTGTTGTTGCAGGACCAAGTCCGATCATTGACAGCTGTGCTTCTGCAAGGATTCCTGATGAAATCTGCAGGATCATAGCCATAACAACGTAGGATGCGATGTAAGGAAGGATATCTGTGAAGATGATCCTGAACATGCTGTGTCCTGACAGTTTTGACAAATTAACGTGATCACGGTTTCTGAGTGATATAACCTGTGAACGAACGGAACGTGTCGTCCAGGGCCATGATGTCAGACCGATGATGATACCAACCATTGCAATACCTCTTGCCTTATCTCCTACTGAATAAGAAATGAGGATAAGGATTACAAAGGAAGGAATAACTGTAAACAGGTTTGTTACGAAAATGATGATGTTATCAGCAAGTCCGCCCATGTAACCTGCAAGAAGGCCAAGTAAAAGTCCGATTGCAGTAGCGATAAGTCCTGCAAGAAGACCGATCTTCAATGAAGATTTTGTTGCTGCTACAAGCTCTGTGAGGACATCACGTCCAAAGTTATCTGTTCCAAGAATGAAGGTCTTCTTAGATACATCTTTGATGTTTACATAATCTGTATCCTTGATTACCTTGCTCTGCTGAAGATTACCCTCTTCGTCCTTTTCAGCAACGATAACTCCGGAATCCTTCATAGCTGCTGTAATCTGAGAATCAAGTCTCTTAAGCGCTTTTCTCTTGGCAGTTGTGTATCCCTTATACTTTGTGTTGGGATCATAATTTGCTTTCCAGAGAGCTACAAGACCTTCAGCATCAGTTACATCTATATCAGCTTCTGCAACGCCCTGCTTAAGAAGGAATTCCTGGATTTTTGCTCTTGTTTCTACATCGAGTACCATCTCAAGCTTTGAAAACTGCTTGGGAATCTGTAAGTTATAAGATTTTTCAAGTGTTGCCTCCTCAACAGATACATATGTACCGGGTTTGAAGAAGTTACCCTGACCTATCATCTGCAGCGGGTCAGCTGTTACAAACAAAGGATAAATGAGGACTGTAAGCAGTATGAACATAAAGATTACAAATCCGAACAGGAATTTTCCGGAATGGAAAACTTGTTTTATTGTATTTTTCATTTTTCATTCCCTCCTTAATCCTGCTGATTAGCCTTAACTCGAGGATCAATAACACCATAAAGGAGTTCGACCGCAAGGTTGGCGATAAGTACCATGATTGTGATGATGAGTGTACAAGCTGAAAGAAGCGGATAATCCTGACCGTTTACAGCTGAAAGAAGTGTCATGCCAAGTCCGGGATAAGAGAATACCATCTCTGCAACGAGAGCACCACCCATCATAGTTCCGAGTGAAAGTGCAAGACCTGTGATCTGAGGAAGCATAGCGTTTCTGAACACATATCCTACAATCTTGCTATCCTTGATACCAAGGAATCTTGAGTATTTTACATAATCTGCATTCAACTCATATATTGACATTGATCGCATACCGATTGCCTGACCGCCGATCGTAATAAGAACGATTGACCAGAAAGGAAGCTGGTAATGCGCGATAATCGATTTCATGAAAGTCCAGCTCATATTAGGTATAAGATCATAACCATATCCACCTGATGAAGGAGCTATTTTAAGTCTGATTGCAAACAGATACAGAAGAACTGTTGCCATACCAAATGCCGGGATATTTCCGATAAAGAGGAAAATAGGAAGGATTACCTTATCAAAAGCGCCTTTGATATAAGCGGCAATCGCACCTAAGATATTACCGAGAATCCATCCAACGATAATTGCGGGAAGCTGCAGGCAAACTGTCCACCATACTGCGTTCGCAATAATATCGGAAACAGGTCTCGGATACTGGCTGAAGGAAACACCGAAGTCACCCTTTAATGCATTTCCAAGCCACATAAAGAACTGTTTGTACATCGGTTCGTTGATACCGAATTTTGTAGCATAGTCATTTAAGACCTTCTGAATAGCCGTTGAATCCGTCATACCGCTGACTGCCTTTGATGCTATAGCGGAAACAGGATTTCCGGGCATCAGGCGCGGCAGAATAAAGTTGAGGATTACGGCGAAAATGAGTGTCAGAAAATACCAGAATAATTTCTGACCATAGTATTTTTTATAGCCTTTCAATTTAGAAATACCTCCCTTCTTCTAACATACGCCGAATTTTTGCGTAATTTAAGGGACTGCCGCGTGGTTTTGTCGCCGCGTTGGCGATCATGCCCCACGGCAGCCCCCAATTTACTTAACTAAAACTATTTTGTTACAAATTACTCAACAAGCTCAAGCTCGTAAAGTGCTGCAATACCATAACCGTCTGTGCAGTCTGTCGGAGGAATATTTCTTCCGTCATCAGCTGCAGGATAGTTTGTCCATACAGACTCGTTTACAGCATAGAACAATGTAGGACGATACATAAGAGCAACTGCAGGGCACTCATCAAGAAGGATTCTTGAAAGTTCTGTATAGTACTCTTTAAGCTTAGCTTCGTCTGTCTCTGCAGGAAGAGCCTCAAGGATCTTCTCAGCATCATCGTTCATGTAGTGACCGAAGTTACCACTCCAGTTAGATGCAAGCTTTGCATACTCTTCTGAGAAGTAGAACATTCCCTTTGAGTAAGGGTTCATAACGCCTGCGCCGGGTGTTGACCACATGCAGATATCGAAGTTACATGTTGTCATGTCATCGTAGAAGGAAGAAGCCTCAGGGAAGTATGTCTGGATATCAATACCAATCTTCTCGCCGGCTGCTGCTACGATTTCCATAGAAGCGTTCCAGTCTGACCATCCTGTAGGACACTCAGCCTTGAAGGAAAGGTTCTTACCGTTGTACTCACGGATTCCATCGCCGTCACTATCAACGATTCCTGCATCGTCAAGGAGCTTGTTAGCGCCGTCAACGTCTGCGTTATCCCACTGAAGATCTGCGATAGCGTCGAAGTCTACATACTTTCTCTCGCCGTCTGTAGGTCCAACAACTGATCTCGGATACTCAGCAAATGTAGGTGACTGGCCTGACATAGCGGATGCAATGATCTGCTCATAATCAACTGCCATAGCGATTGCACGACGAACTTCCTTCTGATCAAGTCCTTCTCTCTCTGTGTTGAAGAACATTGAAGGCATTACTTCGCATGCGCCGTAAGGTGCATCATCGAGCCATGTGGAAATCGGAAGATCATCTTCGAGCCACAGGTTCTGTACATCTGTAATGAACTGCTGGCAGACATCAACTTCGCCCTGAGAAAGAGCAACCTGACCTGCTGCATTGTCCTTATAGATTGTGTGAGCGATGTACTTCGGAACGGGAAGCTTACCCCACATGGAGCTTGCCTGTCCCCAATAGTTGTCATCTCTCTGAAGAACTGCCTTCTGGTCGTTAGAAATGTAAGGAGCATAAGGACCTGTGTGAACAAGATCTTCCATAGTATCCTGTTTAACCTTATCAGCATCCTCACCGTTTCTCTCCTCTACAGTCTGCAGATAAGCCTTCTGCATCATGTACATTGTGTTGAGGATTGAAGTAACCTTAAGAGGGTTAACAGCAACGCCGTTTTCAACCTTAGCCTTGATGAGAACTGTTGAATCATCAACAGCTTCTACAGAATCAACATAAGTTGAGAAATCAGCACCCTGTGAAGACTGATACTTAACATGTGTGTCGTAAGTATAAGCTACATCTTCAGCTGTGAAAGCTGAGCCATCGCTCCACTTAGCATCGCCGTTAAGAGTTACAGTAAGCTCTGTCTGATCATCGTTCCAGCTGTACTCTGATCCAAGAAGAGGATAGAGCTTGCCATCAAGAGCGTTGAACATGAACAATGTCTCATAAACAAGTTCACGAGCTGACTCATTAGCTGAAAGTGCAAGACCATTGTTTGAGTTAGCTGACATCGGGTTCCAGTCATTGATTGTTCCCCACTGCTGACCAGCCTCATACAGAGTCTCGTTTCTGGGTGTTGACTCGCCGTCAGCTGCTGCTGTATCTTCAGCAGCTTCCTCTGTAGTCTCTTCCTCAGCTGTCTCTTCGGTTGTCTCTTCTGCGGTTTCCTCTGTGGTCTCCTCAGCTGCTGTGGTCTCTTCAGTAGAAGTTTCCTCTGTAGCTGCAGGAGTCTCAGTTGTAGTTGTGCCACCGTTGTTACCGCCGCCGCATCCAGCTATCATCGAAAGTGACATAGCTGATACGCACAGAAGTGACATAACCTTCTGTAAGTTCTTCTTCATAACTTACCTCCCTTTCTAAAAGTGTTTTTTCGGGTTTTATAACCCACAACATGTTAATATTTTACTTATCAAAAATTGCTTTATATATAAAAATATCCACATGTATATAAAAATTTCCGCATTTATACAATTTGTACACTTTTACTCTCTTTTTTCTATTTTGATTGTCTTTTATTGACAAAACCGCATGTTTTCAGTTGTCTATTTGCATAATAAGTTTGAACTTTCTATGAATTTAATGTAAAATTTTCGTGTAGGCAATATTTGATAATTGTAAGGAAAATGATATGCAAACTAATTTAAAAGTCATTGCATGGCGATTTGAAGAGTATTACAAGAAAACGCGAATTCCTGTATGGGTTTTCGAACAGAATAACAGCCTTGTTTTTACCAACTTCACCACTTCCGCTATCCTTAATATCATGGAGGAAATGTTGCAGAAGGCAAGGAATTTCCGTATATCTCATTCTATTGAAGGATCCTACCTCGATCTGGATAATCCTTATGAGATGTACTATTCCTTTAACTCCGACGGCGGAAAGCATCAGTTCTATACAGTTGTCATAGGTCCCGTCATGACTGTTAAGCCAAGCGGAAACGTCTGGCCTAATCTTACTTTCGGCGAGAATCTGTTCGTTGAGCAAAAGAGAATTCTTTCCAATGCTCTTCCGGTTATTAACAAAGAAGAGTTCCTTTTACATATAACAAACTTCTTTAATGAAGTTCTTGAAGAAACGCCTCCGGATTTCAGTGCTCATTCCGAAAAGTTTCTTAATACAGCAAAAAAGAAATCCCAGTCTTCTGATATCGCAGCATTCGACGCGGAGTTATCTGCAGAGGATGCCCGTGCCTATGAAGAGATCAGCAGAATCGAGGAATTATTCAATGTATTCGTTGTAAACGGAAGTGTTTACAAGCTCTTCTCTCTTTTTGATGATGAAAAAATCATGGATGTTCTGTTCCCTGACAAGACTTCATACAGAGACTGCGGCATACGTTCAATTGAGCTGTTAACTATTGCAAAAATCGCCTCCATAGAGAGCGGGACCGACAAGAAGATCTGCCAGGCAAGGTTTGAGAAGTTTGTACAGGAGCTTAAGGTCTGCAAGAGCTATGAAAAGATCGTATCGGTACTTAGAAACGGAACACTTGAGTTTGCCAAGAGTTCACATGAGGTTAATGCACATACAAGTGAGAACTACTCTCCTATGACCAACAAGTGCATTAAACGCATCATTGAGAAGCTTCCTGATAAGATTACTCTTGATGATCTTGCATCTGAACTGCATATTTCAGCAAAATACTTATCTGCGCTCTTCAATAAAGAGACCGGAACTTCAATATCTGACTTTATGCAGAATATCAGAATCAATGAAGCTAAGCGCCTTCTTCGAAATACGGATCTTAGTTATTCGGAGATCAGTAATATGCTGAACTTCTGCTCCCAGAGTTACTTCAATAATCTGTTCAAGAAAAAGGAAGGCATGACGCCTAAAGAATACAGAGAAAAACGTGATGAGCTCGTTATGAGTTCACAATAAGGCATAAAAAAGAACCGCATCATCACGCGGTTCTTTTTTATACAACTTCCCTCGTAAGGTCCTTCACCCACTTATACTTCTGAAAATGGTACATCACCCACGGTATCTTCCCGACTTCATCCAGACAGGTGCAGGCATATACTGCCACCACCGGCCAGTGAAATACGAAGGCCCCTAGGAGTGCAGTCGGTATTGCGAGACACCACATGCAAACAGCCAGGCTGTAGACATCGAAAAGTGTATCTCCCCCTGCTCCGAATATGCCGTTGATGATAATCGTGTTTACGCATCTCCCTATCATATAAATCGCCATGACAACCATCATCCCCATCAGATGGCTTCGAGCAATATCCGTAAGCTTCATAAAATTCACCACCGGTACTGTTACGACAAGTACCAGTGCTGTGCAAAGAAATCCGATAACGTAAGAAATCTTTGCAAGGCGTATTCCATACTGCTTTCCTTTTTGAAGTTTTCCTGCACCAAGTTCGTTACCAACCATGATGCCGCCGGCACTGCTGATACCGTTACACATACAGCAGAACAGATCACGCACCACCGCTGCAACAGAATTGGCAGCTGCCGCATCGCTTCCAAGGTGGCCCATAATCGCGGTGTAGGAAGTAAATCCTACTCCCCAGAAAAGGCCACCGCCGAGTAATGGAAGCGACACTTTAATAAAATCGGTTCTAAGTCCCGGAAAGCTTTTCAAAAGATAACCGAACCGCGGACGAAGAAATCCTTTCTGGTAACTTGAGCTAACTGCCCATATAACTTCGATGATTCTGGAAAGCAGCGTTGCAAGTGCTGCTCCCTTTGCTCCCATAGCAGGGATTCCGAATAAGCCAAAGATAAAAATACTATTCAGAATAATGTTTATAACAACCGTACCGGAACTGATCAGGGCTCCTCTCTTTACATGATCCGTTATCTTCATAATCGTAAGATAACATTCGGATATTCCTGTAAGAAGATATGACCAGCCTGCAATTCTAAGGTAAGACGCGCCAATTCTTATAAGTTCCGGATCATGAGCAAATATCATCATAAGAAGTTCCGGAACAAGAAGACATGCACCTGCAAATATTATGGAAACAATGCCGACACAGCGCATCATCATCGCAAAAATTTTATTTATGGTATCAGTATCCTGTTTACCATAGTACTGGGCTCCAAGAATCGATCCCGCAGCTGTCGCAGCACTCAGAACCATGTTCTGAATAAACTGCACTTGCGTAGCAAGTGAAACCGCCGCCATCTGGTTCTGCTCTATTCTTCCAAGCATTACGGCATCCGCTGCTGCAACAGCAGCAAGCATCAGACTCTGAAATGCAATTGGAAGAGTGAGCCTCACCAGTTTGTTATAAAATTCTTTATCTGCAAATAGATTTTTCATAATCACCTTTTATGAATCAAATTCATGAAAGTTCATTTGCCATTCTGTATACTCTTGTAGCATTCTGCTCAATCTGTTTTCTTGAGATTGCACCGGACTTAATGTCTGCAAGGATTCTATCGAAATCACCCTGAGTTCCCGGCATGAACAGATCTCCGCCAGCCTTTACAACTTCATTTGCAAGAGCACCTCTGTGCTTATTTTTGCTTGATACTGTGAGCATCTCAACAACCCAGTCAGTCATTACGATACCCTTAAAGCCATACTCACAGCGAAGGATATCTTCGATAAGTCCTCTGTGCTCTGAAGTGTGCTGGCCATTAAGAAGGTTGTAAGATGTCATAACTGCCTTAGGCTGTGACTTTCTTACACAGATTCCAAAACCGCGGAGATAAATCTCTCTCATTGCTCTCTCGGAAACATGGCTGTTGTTATTGTATCTGTTTGTCTCAGCATTATTTGCTGCATAGTGCTTGATTGTAGTACCACAGCCCTTATGCTTCTGAACACCGTTTGTTATAGCAGCTGCGAAAAGTCCTGCTACTAACGGATCTTCTGAATAATACTCAAAGTTTCTTCCGCAGAGAATACTTCTGTGAATATTAAGAGCAGGTGCAAGCCAAAGCTGTACATGGAATCTCTCCATCTCTTTTCCTACGATATCGCCGTAAGAATAAGCAAGATCATAGTTGAAGGTCTGTGCAATAGCAGTTCCAATCGGAATTGCTGTAGCATACTGCTCTTTAATCTCTGTTCCGGGCTTAGGCGCATTAGCCTTGGCAAGCTCTGCGATTGCTGCCTTCTCCTCATCGCTCATAAGCTCCATCATGCTGCCAAGTGCTGAACCGATACCGTGAACACCGGTCTCGTCCTCAAAATATTCCTTGGTAAGGCGAAGGCCCGCAGGGCCGTCAGCCATAACCATACTCTTAATGCCTTTATCCTTATATCTTGTTGTGGTCTCACCTGCGGCACCTGCAACAGCAAAAGATGCATTACCGATAACCTGAAGACCTGAGTTCTTGGGATCAAAAGCACCGGTGTTGATATAAGCAAGTTCTTCATCAGAAAGACCTGCAATAATATCATCCACAGGATAATCAACATCATATGTTACTGTCTCTGTATCAAAATCGGAAGCAGAAAGCTCTATTGTGGTAAGACCCTCTACTGACTCTTCCTTTGCGGATGTGGGAACAAAATCCTTAAATCCGGGAGTTCCGAGGCAGTTTCTTGTCTTCATGGTTGTAACTGTATCAGCTAGAACAACAGCTCCTGCCTTCTTAACGTCTCTTGAGCAGTTACCTACATAGATCACATAATTGCCCTTATCAAGGATGTAAGCCTGTCCCTCTTCATCATAGGATGCGATATCTGAAAGCTTGAAGGTAGCTTTTACTGTCTCGCTCTGTCCTGCTCCGAGTTCAGAAGTCTTAACGAATGCAACAAGGTCCTTTGTGGGCTTATCCAGTTTTCCGAAAGGACAGGATACATAAACCTGTACAACCTCTTTTCCTGCTACCTTACCGGTGTTTGTAACCTTAGCTGAAACAGTGATTTCCTCTTTATTGTTAGAAACAGCTTCAGGTTCAACAGTGAATTCAGTGTATGACTTACCGAATCCAAACGGGAACAGAGGAGTTACATTCTGTGTATCAAAATATCTGTAACCTACATAAATCCCCTCATTGTAGTGAACATCATCATTGTCACCGAAATCTCCGAGAGTGCTGTAATCCTCCCACTTAGCCCAGGTTGTAGCAAGTTTTCCTGAAGGATTAGCCTTGCCAAGAAGGATATCTGCAAGCACGTTACCTGTAACAACACCAAGCTGTGAAAGAAGAAGAATGTTTCTAACTTCCATAACGGGTGATAAATCAACAGGGCCGCCTACATTAAGAACAAGCATGAATTTATCAAACTTTTTGTTGAGCGCGAGGATATCTCTTACCTCTGTATCCGTAAGAAGAACATCACCCTTTTCAGGCTTTCTGTCATTTCCTTCTCCTGAATTTCTTGAAAGAACGTAAATTGCAGCATCACCGTCACCTGTAAGTTCAAGGTCATGCTCGGGTTCAGGCTGAACCATACCGAATGCAAACATAACAGGATTTGCTCCTATCGCTTCTGCATCCTTTCTGATCTTTGCAAGGAATTTCTCATGTGTCTGTGCAAGAACGCCGTCAAAAGCATCAAGCCACTCACCTGATGTAATAGTGAAACCCGCATCCTTAAGACCTTCTTCAACGTTAACAGAAAATCTGCTGTTAACTTCACCGGAACCTGTACCGCCCTTAATCGTGTGACGTATTCCGTTTCCGAATGCCGCTATTTTGCAAGGACCTGCAAGCGGGAAGGACTCATCCTTTTTAAGAAAAAGTGTGCCCTCAGCGGCTGTATTTCTTACGAGTTCCAAGTGTTCCTGTTCGTATTTTTCCATTGTAATCTCTCCTATAAATGATGTAGTTTTTGCTAACCCTTAAAGCTTCCTTACCCTAAAAAAGAATCTTTAAGTTTTTATCTCATTGAATTCAGAATAGCATTTTTGTAGAATGAATGTATATGAAATCGATTTATTTTATATGATATATGTTATTAATTCCCCTCATCCGCCCTTCGGGCACCTGTCTACGCTCCGCTTCGGTCCGCGCTGGACCGACGTCCCCCGGACGTCGAGCGCCCCCTAGGGGAAGGCGAAAGGAACAAATTATGAAAAAGACTACCACCTCCCAAGATCTATACCGTCTCCTTCTCGATGACGAGCTCGCACCGGAAGTAAAGAGCTTCACACCGGACAAGTCTGTTTCAAAAATAAGAAACACCATCCTCAAGGGCTTCAAGGAGCAGGTATTTTTCGAGACTGAAGGCGAGGGAGATCCTATCTCCTACAAGAGAGCAACGGAAAAAACAATCATGTACTATATTTCAACAGGTAATCTCACCAAGATTCTGGCTCTAATAGAGAGTTTCGATCCTTCCGAGAATCATTACAGTCCCGGAGCCTTCAACGATATCGGCGAAGTCTCGGAAAATCCTCTTTCCCAGGCAATCAGTATGTTTGTCAGCGGAATAACACTCTATACCAGAGCTGCACTTGATGGCGGGCTCCCGGATCATATCGCCTACTCCCTTAGCGACAACTACATCAAATACAGCCTCATGGAAACGGATATCTCAAAACTCAATCATCTTCAAAACTGTGCGCTCTACGATTTTACCTATCAGGTGAGCGCCTACAAATACAGAAGCTGCGGCCTGTACGTGAAGAAATGCTGCGAGTATATCTCAAGACATCTCCATGAAAAAATCACTCTTTCCGACCTTTCTTCCATAACCGGAAAAAGCGAGGGATACATCTCCAAAATATTCGAGGAGGAATTATCTGAAAGGCCTTCGGTTTTCATAAGAAATCAGAAGCTTGAATATGCAGCGCATGCTCTTGAGATTACTGATATATCCATATCTTCGCTTTCAGATCTCCTTGCATTTCCCAGCACCAGCGCTTTCATCACCTACTTCAGGCAAAAATACGGAGTTACACCGCATGAATATAAAACAACATTTTCTCGTTTGTAGGTCAAATTTTCTGGTATACTATATATAGTGTTTTTACACGAATCTTTTCAGGGGGAAATGTTGTAAATGGTTGAAAACATTGAAGTGCTTACTCACAGTAGCATTAGAATCAATTCCGACAAAGGAGTAATCTATGTTGATCCTTTTGAGATAAAGGACGCTCCGCATGATGCGGATTATATATTCATCACACATGATCACTATGATCACTTCTCTCCGGATGACATAAAGAAAATCATTAAAAGTGATACACGTATTGTTGCTCCGGAAAAAATCGCAAGTAAAGCAGAAGTTCTTCTCATGGAGAACGGAAAAGTTCTTGGAGTAAAGCCCAAAATCTACAAAGAATTTGATGGCCTTGAATTTGAGACAGTACCCGCCTATAACAACCTTAAACCCTTCCATCCGAAGGCAGCAGGCTATGTAGGTTACATTTTCAGAATTGATCACAAAAGAATATATGTGGCCGGTGATACCAGCCTCACCAAGGACGCACAACAGGTCAGATGTGATATCGCTCTTGTTCCCATCGGAGGGAAGTATACCATGAATGCCCAGAAGGCAGCAGAGCTTGTAAATATCATCAGACCCGAAGTAGCTATTCCCACTCATTACGGAAACATTGTTGGCAGCCCTTCAGACGCGAAAGTATTTAAGTCAAACGTTGATTCTCATATTAAAGTAGAAATCAAAATTCACTAAGACAATCTCATAATTACTTGAAAAAAATAAGCGTAGCATCTGCTACGCTTTTTATATCACTTATTTATAATACGGTGATAGCTTTCTTCGAAGAACATAACGTTTAAAATTCTCGTCTCTTACCACTCCGCCGATAAAACATTCTCCATCTGAATATTCCATGCGTTGTATAAGAGCACAGGCCTGTACAACATCTGTCTTTGCCTTTTTACCTTCCAGATATGTATCAACAAACTGGAAAGTAATCATTTTACTGTCCTCAATCTTCTTTTTCTGCTCATCGGAAATACGGCATTTTAAACCAATATTCTCTTCGCTGAGATTGGTGACAATACCTTCTATTTCAGCGTCATAGCCCTCAATATAAACAAGGGCACTACTGTACATTTGAATTCTCTCGTTATTTCTTCTATCACTCATGCCGCATCATCCATTATTTCTTCGTATTCCTGATCATAGATATCAAGACCTACATTAGGATTCTTTTTAACGCCTTCTTTATAAATTGTAGTCCAGTCATTTTTCATGGAAACCGGAATAAATCCCTGCTCTGCGCAGTCAGCTTCCATTTTCTCTGCCTTTGTAAGATTGCCATATTCTCTGTCAACGTCATCACAGCAAAGCATAAATGCAAGACTCTTGTACTGATTATCATGAATTACATAATTAGCCATGCTGAAATCGCCGGAGCTGTTACCAAAAGCAAGAACAGGCTGAACACCTATTTCACGAACAATTGCGGTAACCTTATTCGTCTTAAGATTCTTAACCACAAACTCGCCGCCGGTAATAACCTTATCATCAGCTGTAAACTGGTATTTAAGGCCATCCTCGTCTCCCTGTCCGCTGGCTTCGATAGTTTCATCAGAACCAATAATCTGATTCATTGGAACCTTTAAGTTATTTCTAACTCCGCCCCTGACTATGAATCTGTCTGTTCCACTGACAACATAGACTGTAAAGTCATTTTCATTAAGAAAATCAATAACCTCCATCATCGGCTGATAGAAGGATTCTCCTCTTGTCATACCGTCGTATCCGGGAGCCGGCTGATTGCTGAATTCCTCAACATAATCCTGGAATTCATCCACAGTCATTCCGGCAAAAGCAGTTGAAATTGCTGTTCCGTGGTCAATATCCATTGTCTTAGGATATTCACCGTCCTGAATCCACTGCAGGATCTGCGCTGCAACGTCCTTCTCAAAATCAGAAGCCTTATCCTTATAATCCGGATCTTCAAGCACTCTGTGAAGAAGCAGGCTGTGATCAAAGTAAATAGGATTTGTCTCGGAAAAGAGTGTTCCATCCAGATCAAATACGGCAATTCGTCTCTCAACAGGAATATAATCCGCACTGTTTTCATCAGTGATTGCACTCATATAATTTATAAGTGCTTCCTTCGCAGGTGCGGTATCTGTCCAGGATGCAAGGGCGTTGCCGGAAGAAGTATTCGTCTTAACCGTTTCCCTTCCTCCTTTTATGATACAGAAAGCTGCTATCAGAAAAATTACCGCAATTACAATTACTACCTTAAGGTAATTAACCTCTGGATTTTTATTTTCCATCAATATCTCCCCTTCATAAGTAATCAAATTTGTGTATTCATATACACCTTACATTATGCATTAATGAAATAAAAACCTGATAAACTACACATAAATATATGATTAAAACTATCCTCTGTATTCGAGGCACATCATTGTGAGGTCATCAAATTGCTCCGCATCCCTGACAAAGGATCCGATATCCGTGCGAACATTTTTCAGTAGTTCTTCCAAAGGAGCTTCCTGTTCTTTATTAAGTGCGCCTATCATGCGCTCGATACCGTACATATCTTCAACATTATTCGTTGCTTCGGGCACCCCGTCTGTATAAAGGAAAATCCTGTCTCCCGGATTCATCTGAATAGTGTACTCTTTGTATTTCACGCCTTCCATTCCGCCAAGAACGAAGCCGTGTTTATCTTTGAAAATCTCAAAACTGCCACCCTTTCTCATAATCGCCGGATACTCATGACCGGCATTTGCGCAGGTAAGTATCCCTGAAGATATCTCCAACATACCTATCCAGATAGTCACAAACATACCGGTGTTATTTTCCTTAGTAAGTCCATCATTGGTGAGGGTCAAAATCTCAGATACGGATTTTCCAAGTATCGCAGTATTTTTCAGGATCACCTTGGATATTGTCATGTAAAGTGCTGCAGGTATGCCTTTTCCTGAAACATCTGCCATAACGATGCATAAGTGATCATCATCAACAAGGAAGTAGTCATAAAAATCGCCGCCCACCTCTCTCGCCGGTTCAGTCGTGGCAAAAATGTCAAATTCCTTTCTGTCGGGAAAGGGCGGAAAATCATGCGGAAGCATGGAAGTCTGGATTGATGTCGCCAGAGATAACTCAGCCTCTATGCGCTGTTTGTCCAGAACCACAACCTCCGAATACTCAATCTCATATACAACAAACATGAGAAGAACTGAGTAAGTGGTTGCAAGTGTAGCAAGTGAAATTCCATATACAAAGTTCTGAACTCCTATTGCAAGAACCGGAAGAAGTTCATAGGATAAATAGGCGACTTTCTCAAGCTTTTTCAAATGCCTCCAGTGACATATGGTGTATCCTGTCAAAATCATCATGGCCAGCATTTGAATAAAAAGCATAATCCAGTAGGTTCCGTTTAACCTATAATATCTGTTCTGATCATCAAAGGCATAATAGAACCCAAATACTCTGGATAGAATAAGCAGAACTATTCCAATGACGCAAAGTATAGTTATTGCCTTGCAAGTAAGCTTTGTTCCCTTGCTGTGGCTACTCCCCATCCTGTGACAGATATAGTGTGTTGCGAATATCAAAAGCAGATGGTTCATAAAAAAGACGCCAAAGTTAGCTATTCTGACAGAGTAATAACCAAGCTTTGTGGTATTCCCTCTGAAATAATAGGCCTGAACCTCTAATAAATTTATAAAAGCAATGGTATTCAACTGAAAAATGAGAAGTCTCGATTTTACATTATCCTGAAATCTCGACGCTAAAACACAGACTATAGCAATGCCGCAGAAAAAAGCGCACCAGAGCTCAAGTGCAATATGAATATGCTGTGATAAACTCATACCAATCTCCCCAAATATGCCGCTCGGACATATGTAATACGTCAATCATTATATCAGATTGGTTCAACATTTTCATATCACTTTTTGACAAGTATTGCCCAGGTGCCCAGGAATTGCCGGAAATCTGCTTAATCACTCTATTGTAAGAAAATTGTCGAATCCTGTTACCTCAAAAATGTATCCCACATCCGGGCCTACATTTTTAACGACCATTGTGCCTTTTTTGTTCATCTCTTTCTGAGTTGTAAGAAGGACTCTTAGTCCGGCCGATGAAATGTACTTAAGATCCGCCATATCCAGTTCAAGATTATCGACCTGGTCTATTGAATTATTGATCTCCTCATAAAGATCCGGCGCGGACTTTGTATCAAGTCTTCCGCCAAGTACCATGTACAATGAAGTTCCGTTCAAAGTTTTTGTAATAGTCATATTTCTACCCTCACCTTTGTGCCCCTTATGTATCCTGTATTGATGGTATCAATATTACTATCACAAATTTATCACACCACATGAAAAGACTCTCAAAGGTAGATAAACGCTTTACCCTTGGGAGCCTTCAATCATTTGCTCATTTTATGGTCGGTACTCCATCACACTTTGAAATAGTGTCTATGGAACCGTCTTCGTTATACTTAAATTCCGCTACGCATACACTTCGGTGGAAAAGACTTCCCCCCGGTAGCTCTCCTGTGTGATAAAACAGGTACGAATGTCCCTTAAAGTCAGCAATTCCGGGATGATTGGTGAAAACTCCGCCCTCTTCTGTCATCAGAACTCCGCCATATTTCCAGGGACCTGTCGGAGAATCCGAAGTCGAATATGCCAGGTGCTCATTTTGCTGTCCCACACCGAAAGCAGCGTAAACCATGTAATAGAGGCCGTCTTTTTTATAAAACCAGGGGCCCTCACCATAGGAGGTTCCGGTATCATGACTGCCCTTAGCAAAGGCTTCCTCTGTCATGGGTATCTTCACAACTCCCACTTCTTTGTCGTAAGAAATCATATCCTCATTAAGAAGAACATATCTAAGTTCAGGGTTGCCAAAATAAAGATAGGCCTGTCCGTCATCATCGATGAAAACAGTGGGATCTATATCGTTCCAGTCTCCCTCATCAACAAGCGGATGTCCCAAATCCTTGAAAGGGCCTGCCGGATTGTCTGAAATCCCTACAGCTATGGCCATTCCACCGTTTCTCTTATGAACCGGGCAATACAGATAGAATTTACCGTTTCTCTCAACCGCCTGGGGAGCCCATGCCCTGTCGTCCGCCCAGGAGATATCCTCCAGAGAGAAAATGCATCCATGATCCTCCCAGTTCACCATATCCTTGGTGGAAAAGCATCTCCAATCCCTCATAGTATAAAAATCATTTATCAGCTCATCCTCATCATGTGTCGTGTAGAGATAGAGAGTATCCCCATACACCATCGGAGCCGGATCGGCTGTATAAATATCCGTTATAATAGGATTTTTCCTGAAACTAACTTCTTCACTCATTACGTCATTCTCCTTACTTGCCTTTGTCCCAATATAGTTGCTGAAAGTGATAGCGCTTAGAAAAACAGCAGACGCGATTATTACAGCAACACATACAATTTTCCTGTATTCTGCATCCATAAGTCCCTATGCTCCCTCTTTTTCCAAATGATTTATATGAATTATACAAATAAAAAGAGCAGCACTCTATTCACTAATGAATATGTGCTGCTCAGATAATGCGATTTTCTCAGGTTCAATCTTTATTGTCAGAACTGGAAAGCTTTCTTCCAATCCAGATACAGATACATGCACCGATTGTTGAAATGATAAGGTTTCCTATAAGTCCGCTTGCTGATAATCCTGCAAGTCCGAACACAAAGCCTCCGACGCATCCACCAACGATACCAAGAACGATATTCTTCACCATTCCTGATTTCTCATTCATGATGCTGCTTGCTATACAACCTTCTATTGCACCAAGTATAAGTCCTCTTAATAATCCCATTTTGGTTCTCCTCTCCAAAATACTTTTTACATACCTAACAATAATACCACACTTTTACTTTGATTCTTCATTTTTCTCACGTATCCTGCATGATATTCCATTCACAACCTGAATTATCACAAGTCCGAATGCCATGAGAATCAGCCATCTGCTCCTTCCGGCAACGTACCAGCTTATGCCCAGTATCAGCTGAATAGCAGCGAGAAAAAATGAATATGAACTCTGTTTCCAAGTGATTGTCATAAAATTTCGCCTCCTTTTTAATAAAACGAATGACAAACTTAGTTTTTCTTTGTTGATACTATTTTATTTGTAGTTGAGAGTAGAATACATATCCATCATTGCGACATTATTGTTGTTATTTTTCGTTTATGGGGATTTATGAAAAAAAGTGGTGTTTGGCTTATAAAATTTCAGAGAGGCTGCCACACACAACTGTGCAACAGCCTCTCTGAAGAGATATGATACATAGATACTATCAAATTATTTTACTGTAGTTCCGCTTGAAGCCTGTTTTTTAACCTGCTTGGAGAGTTTCTTCTTTGCATTGCCTTTACATCCTTTAATCTGGATTGTAGTTTTCTTAGCCTTCATTTTCTTGAAAGCGCCTTTTCCAATTGAAACTTTACCCTTTGCATCAGTCTTAAGAATAATCTTCTTTGCTGATGATCCTTCAAAAGCTTTTGCACTAATCTTCTTTACTGACTTAGGAATAGTAATCTGCGTAGCCTTGGAATCTTTGAAGGCTTTGGGTGCAATCTGAGTCACCTTAGCTGTTGATCCATCCGGAAGAGTAACGTTCTCGGGAATAGTAATCTTCTTTGCCTTTTTATCTGTTGGCGTCTTATAGATTGCATCAATTGTTCCGTCAGCATTAGTTGTTACTACATAGCTTGCGCCTGTCTTTTCATCATTTACTTCTTCCTGTTTGTATTCCTTCTTGTTAATTGTAAATTGCAGTGTAATTGTGCCTTTATAGATACCCTTTCCTGTAACAGTGACTGTAGCTGTGCCAGGCTCTATGTTATTAGTACATACAACTGTAAAATCTTTATCCTTAACAAGGCCAGGGATAGTGACTTCAGGAACAATTGGACTTCCCGTATAATCATAACTGTTCGACGAAAGCGTTGCTGTTTTAGTAGATAAATCCTCAAATTTTTTTAATTCAACATATACATGAGAAGATATGGTCCAATCCTCTAGTGCTCCCTTAGCTAGTGTCATCATCTTTAGCGGTATTGTAGCAGTATTTTCAGTGTAACTTGTGGCCTCTACTTTATTCTTATATTCACATTTATCTCCGTTTTTATAATGGAACTGATAGACCATTTTCAGACTAGCCGGTGCATACCCATCAGGAATTGGCATCGTCATAATAGCATCATATTCTGTCCACTCAGTATAATTTGCAGCATAAATACCCGAAAAGCCACAGTCAACCGCGAATAAATCATAGCCAGCATCTACATTGCCTTTTACTTCTTCAGGATGGTTTTCCTCAAAATATACATTTATTGGGGCATCTGCTTTAACATAATTATCAAACGCATTTTTCAAAACAAATTTCCCCGGTTTTACAGAAGAATCATCAAACTTAAAGTCAACCTCTGCTGTATCAGCTGCATATGAAACAAATGAAAGTATTGGCAAGGTTATCGTCATTGATAATGCCAATGAAAAAGCCAGAAAGAATGCTCCTGCTCTTTTTATCATTCTCATCATAATCAAATCCCCTCTCACATATTTCTAAATCGTGGTTTTAGGCGTGTAGCGATCTAATAAATAAGACCGCTACACATAACAGCATAATTCCGCAGTATTACTTAACCTTGGTATTACCGGATGAAACTGCTTTCTTAACCATATTTATAGCCTTTGTTTTCTTCTTGCCGCTTACTCCGGTTATCTTAATCGTTGAACCTTTTTTCAATCCCTTAAATGCTGATTTTGAAACGCTCTTTAAATTCTTCGCATTTATGGTAATTGTTTTTAGATTCTTGCAGTTCTTGAAAGCATTTTTATCAATCTTGGTCACACTGGCAGGAATCTTAACACTCTTAAGCTTAGGGCATCCCTGGAATGCACCTGATCCAATTTCGGTAACATTTTTACCAACTGTAACACTTGTTACAGTTTTATTATTCTTAAATGCACCACTTGCTACTTTTGTTACCTTAGCCTCTGTACCATCAGGAAGTGTTATTTTATCGGGAATCTTGACGTTCTTTTCATCCTTTTTCTCACTTCCCATGTATGTTGCTTCTACTGAGCCATCAGCATTTGTTGTTACTTCATAGCTGGCGCCTGTCTTTTCATCCTTTACTTCTTCCTGCTTATATTCCTTCTTGTTAATAGTAAATTCAAGCGTGAATGACCCTGTATAAGCGCCTTTTCCTGTTATGGTAGTTGTTGCTGTACCTGGTTCAATATTGTTTGTATAAGCAACCGTATAATCTACATCCTTTGTAAGGCCTGTAATTGTAACATCAGGAGTAATGGCTGCTCCGGTGTAATCGAAAGATGTTGCTGAAAGAGACGCACTTGTTTTTAGTGTTGATATATCAATTGTTTTTTTGTATTCAACAACGTATGTTCCACAAACCAAAAAATCTGTTCCTTGCTGCCCCATACTCCTATCAACAAATCCAAGTACAATAGGAAATGAAATAGTACCATCACCATTGTCCGTTACATCAATCTTGTTTAATTCTTGAACAGCGTCCGGCTGAGAACAATTATATATTCTTTTTGCACCTGCCGCGCTACAGCCATCTGGAATCGGTACTGTCATCGTAGCTGCATTATTCATCGATTCATGAATCATTGTTTCTGAAATAACTTGAGTTAATTCTAATCTGTAAATTTGCCAATAAGAATATCCGGCATCTAATCCGTCAGGTAGATTGCCACCTGCTGGCCCCAAATCATCTTTGGTAGTTCCACCATTAGAACGTATTTCATATTCATTTTGATTTTCATCAATTCTTGTATACTTGCTAGATGCCATTTTGACAGTGGCTTTGCCCTGCTCAGTTCGGCCATTTCCATCAAGCATCATAATAGGAATACCAGAAAAAGTATCCTTCGTGTCCTGTGCAAAAGCCTGAATTGGAATAAGCATGAGTATAAGTGTTGTTGTCAATGTAATCGTACTAATTCTTTTAATCATCCTCATAACATCACTCTCCTTTCACAATTCATTTAATCTTTGTTCCCTTTGAAGATTGCTTTTGAATTTTACTTGCAAGATTCTTTTTTGCTTTTCCTTTACATCCTTTGATAAGAATTGTCGGATTCTTTACTTTCATATTCTTAAATGCACCTTTTCCAATTGATACATTTGCTTTTTTATCAGTCTTAAGAATAATCTTTTTAGCTGCTGATCCAGAAAAAGCTTTACCGTCAATCTTATTAACAGTCGAAGGGATTGTAATCTGTTTTGCCTTTGAGCCATTGAATGCCTTAGCTCCAATTCTAGTAACCTTTGCAGTTGTTCCGTTTGGAAGCTTGATTTCAGAAGGAATACTTATTTTCTTAGCCTTCTTATCTGTTGATTTTTTATAGGTAGCAACGGTAGTTCCATCGGCTTCTGTATTAACCTGATAATCTGCGCCTGATTCCTTATCAGACACTTCCTCATCTTTATATTGTTTTTGTTTTATTGTAAAGGTCAGATCAATGGTTCCTTTATAAGATCCAATACCGGTGATGGTAACTGTAGCTGTTCCGGGTTCAATATTATTTTTATATGTCACAGTGTAATCACGATCTTTTACCAGACCTTCTATAGTAACATCAGGTGTTATAGGACTTCCTGTGTAATCAAATTCTGTTGCCGAAAGTGTGGCTTTCTTTCCGCTGATATCTTCAGTCTTTTTAATCTGGAAGAAAATCTCACCAGTAAGGTAATATCCTGCATTACCTCTTGCCGCTAATACAACGTCTATCGTTGAACTATTTTTAGTAGAGCTTACTGCTTTCACTCTGTCTGCGTTTTCATAAGCAGGTGGTTCAATGCAATCAAAAACGCGAGTCAATGAAGCAGAATCATAGCCATCAGGAATCGGAAATGTTATTCTGACAGTCATGTATCTTTCAGTCCATTTTTGAGATGTAAAAGTCTCTAAATTACACCCAAGCGCAAACAAATCATATCCCTCATCCGCATGCTCCTTTGCTTCCTGATACCACATACCATCTTCCTCAGACAGTTTCCAAAATCTGAATTCTATGGTATCAAGCTCGTTATAAGTATCAAAAGCATCTGCCTCACTAAATACAAGTTTTGCTTTATCATTTGTCTTTTCGGAGTTCTTATCTCTGACAACTACCTCAACCTCAGTCGCAGCACGCGCAACCACCCCAGGCATTAAGCAAGCCACCATCGCAGCGCATAAAATTAAGCTTCCTACTCTTCTCATAAACCTCATAAACGCACCTCTCTTTCGATTAAACACCCTATTTAAATCAACATTTAAGTTATTTTCTTTATCAAAAATCCATAGCTTTTTCACAGATGAATTCATAATTTTATTTTGACATTTATCCTATAGCCTAATCAATACAAGAAGGTAAATTGTCAATGACTTCAGTCATGTCACGAAACGTGCCAAACCATTTTATAAAAATATTATTATTAAATTACCGTCAATTAAGAATAATCAATTATTAAATCACTAAGACTGTTTCCACTTATAGAAAAGAACAAGCAGGCACATGCCTGCTTGTTCCTATAATTGATTATTTAACCTTCGTACCCTTAGGTGCCTGTTTCTTAATCTTCTTTACTAGCTTATCTTTTGCTTTACCTTTGCATCCTTTTATAACAATCTGTACATTCTTGGCTTTCATATTCTTGAAAGCACCTTTTCCAATTGATATATTTCCCTTCTTATCGGTCTTAATTATAATCTTCTTTGCCTCAGATCCTGCAAAAGCTTTACTACTGATCTTAGTTACTGTGCTTGGTATTGTAATCTGTTTAGCTTTGGAACCTTTAAATGCGTTTGCATCTATTTGGGTAACTTTAGCTGTTGTTCCGTCAGGAAGAGTTATACTTGAAGGAATTGTAATCTTTTTCGATTTCTTATTTGTTGGTCCTGTATAAATTGCGGTTGTATTACCATTTGCATCTGTATTAACGATGTAGTTTGCTCCACCCGTTTCATCGACATATTCTGAATTACTGTATTCCTTTGCTTTTATCTTAAATGTTTTTGTTATTTTGCCTTTATAAGCTCCTATTCCGGTAATAGTAACCGTGCCTTCACCAACCTCTATATTGTTTGAATATTCAACTTTGAAATCAACATCCTTAGTCAGTCCTTCAATTTTAACTTCAGGAGTAATAGGACTACCTGTATAGGTGAACTCTTCAGCTGAAAGAACAGCTGTCTTTTGACTAATATCTTGAGTCTTCTTCATCTCAAGAAGTAACTCATCCTTAAGTCCCCATACCTTAGGATCTGCATAATAGTCATGAGCTCGTACACACAAATCTACCGATAATGTTACTGTTGTATCTGTATAACTTACACAATTAACCTTTTGTGCGCTTCCTTCATGCAAATAATGCTGATATATCCTTTTTACAGTTGCAGGACTATATCCTTCAGGCACCTTAAATGTTATATCCGCTTGGATAACGTCCTCTATATTCCAACTTGCTGCTGTAAAGTTGATAAAATACATATCACATACAAATGCATCATACCCCTCATCAACAACAACGCCAGCAAGACTATAAACATCATCTTCAGCAGCAATATATTCTTGTAATACAATTCCTTCCTCAGGATTATATGTATCATAAGGTTTATTGTTATTCTTGAGAACTACATTAGCATCACCTAATGATGTTTCAGAAATAGTATTACCATCATCATCAAGCTTAATTAATTTCACTGGGGCTTTAAAATCAGTAGCTGCCTTAGCTGTTCCCATTGGGAACAAACATGAACACAATGCTATGCAGATAATAATGGAAAAAATTTTCTTGATTTTTCTCATCAAACCCACCTCCTAAGTATCATTATTGTCAACCATATTCCCATTATAAAACACGCCCTCTATCATATGAGCGTGTTAATCGTTTTTTAAGCAAAAGGTTATATATAGTTTTTATTTAAAATAATGTACCACCGTAAACACAGTAGATATTCCGCAATATTCAAGTTCTCTGCGACTAATCAGATACTATCTATATTTGGTTTTATCAAGAACTTCTTCAAGTTGGTGACAACAAATGTCATATACAATAAATAAACAAGAAGCACCGATTTTTGTTGTACCTGAGGAAAGGCTCAAACAACAATTCAAGTAGCATTATCAATATTTATTGTGCTTAGAAAAAGGTCAAACAACAAATCAAGATGATATAATCACATTTGTTGTTCCCAGAAAAAATATAAACAACAAATCAGAATGAAATTACATTTTTATTGTTCTTGGAGAAATGCCTAACAACAAATCAGAAGGAAACACTCACTTTTATTGTGCCTGGCGAAAGGCCGAACAACAAATCAAGAATTAGTGTTAGAACTTGTTGTTTCCATAAAAAATCCAAAGCCCACATTTACCTTTTTACAACAAAGCAGGCACTTAAAGGTAATCAGAATAACAAGAGAAAGCTCATCCGAAATGATAGATATTCACTAACACAATTCCTCCAAGAATGCCGCAAAGAAGGCCTGTGAAATGGCCGATGGAATCTATCTTCTTGGAAGTGGTCATAAGAGCGAGTATAACAATTGTTGGAATCATGGAGGTTAAGGCGGAAAAGCCCCAGACAGAGAATGCAATTACCATGTAAATCCCGATGAGGCCGCAGATGACGCCGGAGGCTCCGATGCTGAGAGTAAAGGGCGAACCCTTTTTATGAAGTCTTGCGGAAATCGCGCCGCCCACGATCATGGTAGTGAAATAGCATACAGCAAAGACATCGGACTTCAGTGCGTTTTCGAGCACACATCCGATGTTATAAAGAGAATACATATTACAGGCAAGGTGCAGGAATTCCTTCTGAGTGAAGGCGCTTGTGGCAATCCTGTAGAACTCTTTCTCCTGCAGCGTCTTGATATAGGACGAGCCAAGCTGCCCTACGCTTAATACCTTGCGATTTATTAGAATGAAAATGATTATATTAATTGCGATTAACCCGCATGTCACGGGATATGTCATTAGATTTAAAGTATTCATAAGATGAAGTCAGACTTTATGCTCTTCCTTACTTTCAAGACTTTCCTTGAGAGTAGGCTGCAAAGCTTTCTCCTCGTTTTTAATTTCCCAATGGATAAGGAAGGTCAGCGTTGCCCTGAGCGCAATGATAGCGCCGAGAATTCCAAGCTCTGCCCATTCTCTGACAACTACTGTTCTAAGTACCTCGCCGCCAAGCTTAAATTCAAGCGCGAGGGCAATCCCCTGTGCAAGCTCCAGTCTTATAGAGCCATCCTTTTTTATCCAAAGGTAAAAGCTTTTTAAGCCGGTATACACAAGAATGCATATGCCAAAGAATTCCAATAATAAGGTTGAAAATTCAACTATGTAACGAAGCAGGTTTTCAGCGCTAAGGTATAATTCTTCCATACAGATATTCTCCCCTAAAATGCCGCCATCTTCTGGTAAAATTATAACATCACATATGAATAATAGTTGATAAAAAAATAATAAATTATCAAAAAATCCTATTATTTCTCTTTCCGTTCAAAGCCCTTGGTAAGGAGCTCCCTATACTCCTCAAAGCTGATCATTTCACCACCCATACTTTTCAGATGCTCTGTCTCAAACTGGCAGTCGATCATTACATAGTCATTTTCTTCAAGTACCTTTGAGAACAGTATAAGTGCGATTTTTGATCCGTTTTCCATCTCAGAAAACATGCTCTCTCCGAAAAAGCATCTGCCAAGGCTGACACCATAAAGACCGCCTGCAAGCTCCCCATCAACAAAGGATTCCACACTTAGCGCAAATCCGTTGTCACAGAGTCTCTTATAAGCCACTTCCATGTCATCGGTTATCCAGGTTCCCTCTTCTGTGAACTCCCTCTTGATCCTGCATCTGTGCATCGTGTCTGCAAAATCACGATTTATACGTATTGATATCTCATGCTTTCTGAAAAACTTTCTCATTGAATGAGACACATGAATGTTAGCAGGCCTGATAATAAAGCGTTCCTTGGGAGCCCACCACAATACCGGTTCACCCTCCGTATACCACGGAAAGATTCCATTGCTGTAGGCCAGAATAAGCCTGTCCATAGAAAGATCCCCGCCAATTGCAAGAAGACCGTCATCTTCTGCAAGCCGGGGATCGGGGAACATGATTTTTTTATCATCAAGTCTGTATACAGGCATTAATATCCCTTTCACAAAAAGCCTAAAGATCACATATAAAGCACATTTACATATGGTGCACCTTATGCTATCAAATAATAGTCGTGGGTCAAGCGAGAAAGGAGCGAAATATCATGGAGAATGAAGAAATGACTAACTATATGTTCATAGGCATCATCAAAATGATTATCAAGCTAATTGAAGAAGATACGCCAAAAGAAAAAATTTTGGCGTATCTTCAAGAACTAATCACAGAACCTGAAAATAAATAATTACTAATTAAGGGTCTCACGAGTGGAGCGAGCCCAAAACTTCTGCATCGCTCCACTCCGATTAGTTTTATTATAACAACTATAGGAGGTGATTACAACATGCCTGTAGGCAATCCAAAAAATCAAACAATATGGTCACAGCGCTATCAGGAGAAGGTCGGCTATATTACAAAAGGTTATAAATTAAAAAAAGACCTTACCGACAACTTTAAAGAAGCTTGCTCAAAATCCGGCATATCTCAAGCCGCTGCATTAACACAATTTATGGAAGTCTTCATAGATGCTTCAAAAAATAAAGCTTCAGCAAACAGCGATTCCTCTTCCACTCCTGAATATATGATTAATTCTGAGGATCCAAAACTTTCATTTATTATTGAAACATACGATAATCTCTCAGATAATCATAAAGATTCCATCTATAAATATGTCAAAAAGTATTATTCCAAAAAAAACAAAGTAAGCGTAATGATCAATAATCATTCGCTTACTTTGCATTTTCCCTTTAAATTGCGTCATTCTGATATCTTATTTGATTATTATAACGCGTGAATAATACAACTGTTAGTACCACCATGATAAATGCCACAACGAATGCAACACTTCCAACTCTAAGAAGTACCTTTCCCCATTTCATAGCTGCATCAATTGATTCCTGTCCCTGCAACAGTCTTCCGTTTATTTGTATTCTTGCCCCACTCGGATTTTTGGTAAATACAGCACCAAGAATGGATGTAATTGTTCCCATAAACGCGAATACCGCCGCATAAATACCTGAAATAATTGGTCCTATCGGAAACTTACCATAGTTTATGGATCTTATCTGTTCATTCATATATTTTCTTGAGAACATATTATAGACTTGATCATTCTGATAGTTTTGATAGTTCTGCTTTTCCTGCTTTATCTTGGATATTTTCTTTCTTAAAATTGTTATAAATACTGTTATAAATCCAAATATCGCGGAAACAGCCAGGAGCACAAATCCGTATATAACATGCTTCTCTTTACTAACAGTTTCCACATTTTTCATATATACAGGATCAAGCCATGCCCTATCAAGATTCTCGTTAGGAGCTATTCTGCTTACCTTTTCGACTTCATACTCCTGCCCTTCATAACTATAATGAAGTGTATAGTAATATTTCACATTATAATGACGTATATGCGAATGTCTGAAGCTTACATCAGTTATGTAAGCCGGAACCTCAACATATCTTTCCATCATTTTTGAAGTGACTATATTTGCTATTCCAAGCAAAAATGCACTAACTGTCAACGTAACAAATATCATATATATAAAGCTTTTTAATTTTCCATTCATGTCTAAACCCTTCTTGTAGTTTTATTCAACAATCTGTCCGTAAAATAGTAATTCCGGATCATCCGAATGAGTCATAATCATATACTTAAATGGCTCATCTGCATTAAATTCCTTTATTTCTTTCTCTTCCGGCATAGCGCAGGAATCGCATTTTGCAACCATTGTAACAGCGGCTGCCTCAACACCTTCTTCATCTATCTTTATTTTGGTCTTCTGAATTATCTCTGTTATTTGAACATCCATGGCTTCACACATTTTTGAATAATCCGCTTTATCATTAAATGCATCCTGTACACCCAGACTGTTCAAATACCCCATAAGCTCAGAAGATGTAAATTCAGATTCTGTCTCAAACCTGGGAAGTCTGACCGATACTGTCTCCTTTTTAGCCAGGTTCATTTTCTCCCTGGGATCATCTATATCACCCAGTATGAAAACTGCATCAACTCCACCATTCATAGGAATCACAACCAGTTTTCCGTTTTTATCCTCGTAGTATTTATAATCTTCCTGCTGTTTCATGAAGTCCTTAAGGGCTGTTTTGCCTTCAAAGGTCCTAAAATCACCGGGCTCTGTTCTGCCCTCATAGAATTTATTTACCCATGAAGATTTAAGATACAAGGCATTTATCAGCAAAAGATCATATTCTGAAAGGTCGCTGCTTATTTCCTTTATCATTCCATTAGTCTTTTTATTAACCCAGTCATTTACCTTACTTGTAATTTTCTCAGGTGATACTTCCTCTGCTTTAGCATCATAGTGCTTCGCTACATACTTTTTGTAGGAAGATAAAAATTTTCCGTTTGCCTTAGTATTTCTCCAGATTGAGTTTGATGAAATAAATGCTGATTCTTCAGAAGAATCCACCACAGATGAATACCACTCATTTACTTCTTCAATGCTGTTAAAGCCCATCGCGTGAAGAAGTTCTTCTTTGGTATTTCCATCAGCTCCTGCAACTGACATAGCAAGTGCTGCTCTGAAAGATGTAGGCGATATCATGTAGTTCTTGTTTTCGTACCCATTCTCTTCTATAAACTCAACAAGCTTCTTATCAAATTCTTTTTTATCCGTTACTCCGTAGGAATTGCTATTTTCACTGTATTTTAGCTCTGTTTCGCTTTCTTGAGCCATAGGCTCAGCAGGTACCAGTCTACGAGAATAAGCAATATATTTTCCGGCACCTACGAACAAACCGGATGCAAGTATAAGTCCTAATACAACTGCGATAATATTCTTTTTCATAATAAATCCTCCGAATAAATCTGCGTTTTTGAGGTTCTATACTATATACAGATTTGGAGGCAAATATGTTGCATCAGGTATCAAAAAATTTATGCAAATAGATTATGGGCATAAAGAAGCCTTCCACCCATTTATCTGAGGGAAGGCTTCCATCATTTTTTAGAAAATAATATTAGCTTCTAAGTGAGATGTTAAGGCTTTCAAGGCCATTAAGAATCTTCTTCATAGCTGCGTTTACTTCATCATCTGCAAGAGTCTTTTCCTTGTCTCTGAAGGCAAGTGAGTAAGCCATAGACTTGAAGCCCTTCTCAATCTGTGAACCTTCATAGATGTCGAAAAGTTCGAGTTTCTCAAGCTTCTTGCCACCGCGCTGCTTGATCATCTTCTCGATGTCACCGGCTGTTACAGCTGTAGGAACAACCATACTGATATCACGGGTTACAGCAGGGAATTTTGCAATACCTGTGTATACGCGCATGTAGCTTGCGTGCGGAACAACTGAAGGAAGGTCAAGAACTGCAATATATGCTCTTGTTCCGATTCCGTAGTTGTCGAGTACCTCAGGATGAACCTCTCCGAGATATCCGATAGTCTCACCCTTGAAGCTGATAAGAGCCTGACGTCCGGGATGAAGGAAAGGCTTGCCTGCCTTAGCATCATATTCGAGGTCATCTGCCATGCCGATCTGGCCAAGGAACTCTTCAACAGCACCCTTCATTGTGAAGAAATCGCCATCTCCATAGAATCCGAGAACAAACTGTGATCTCTCATCGGGAAGTTCCTTGAGCGGAAGCTCTTTTGCAATATAGATATTAGCTATCTCATAGAGCTTAACATCCTTGTTTCTGCGCTTGTAATTTGTAGCAAGGCTTGTAAGGATAACGTTAAGCGGGATTGTTCTCATAATTGAGAAATCCTCACCAAGCGGGTTGGAAATCTTAATCGCATTTCTCTCAGGAGCATCCTCAGGTAAAAGAAGCTTATCAAATACCTTGGGGCTCTCGAAGGAATAGCCGTATGCCTGTGAGAATCCGCAGAACTGAGCGACTTCGCGTGCTGTCTTCTCAACTGTCATCTTGAAGGTAAGCTTACCTGTTGTAGGTGCGTTCTTAGGAAGAGTTGAAGGGATCTTGTCGTAGCCATAGAATCTGGCAACTTCCTCTGCAATATCACACATACCGATAAGATCCTGTCTGAAGCTGGGAACAACGATCTCATTTGTTTTTTCATCATATACGAGCTCTTCTCTTGCGAAGATATCAAGCATTGTCTGTCTGTCGATATCAGTTCCGAGAAGTGCATTTATTCTGTCGGGCTCAAACTTGATTCTGTTAAGCTCCTTGATAGGTGACTTAGCCTCAACGATTCCGGATGTAACCTTACCGCAGCCAAGGATATTTACAAGCTGGCATGCGCGATTGATTGCGTCCTCAGCATTGTTGGGATCAAGGCCTTTTTCGAAGAAGCCTGAAGCATCTGTACGAAGTCCGATTCTCTTAGCACTCTTACGGATGTTGGGGCCGTTAAATGTAGCAGCCTCGAAGAGAACTGTCTTAGCGTCCTCTGTGATCATGGAGTTCTCGCCACCCATGATACCGCCGATTGCAACTTCCTTCTCGCCATCGCAGATCATGATAACTTCGCTGTCGAGATTTCTCTCCTGTCCGTCAAGTGTTATGAACTTCTCGCCGTCCTTAGCGCGCTTTACTACGATCTTGTTTCCTGCAATTGTGGAAAGATCAAATGCGTGCATGGGCTGACCATACTCGAGCATTACATAATTTGTGATATCAACGATGTTGTTGATAGGTCTTACACCATTTGCAGCAAGTCTTCTCTGCATCCATTCGGGTGAAGGACCAACCTTGATGTCTGTACAAACTCTTGCGCAGTAACGTGAGCAAAGGTCTGCATCCTTAATTTCTACTGAAATGTAATCAGAAGCCTTCTCAGATGTCTCCTCAACCTTAACAACAGGAGCCTTGAAAGGAAGCTTAAATGTAGCAGCTGCCTCTCTTGCAATACCGAGGATGCTGTAACAGTCTACACGGTTACTTGTTACTTCGAACTCGAATACTGTGTCGTGAAGTCCGAGTACTTCTACTGCATCTGCTCCAACCTCAGTGTCCTCGGGAAGTATATAAAGTCCGTCCTCGGGAGCATCGGGATAAAAGTCCTTGCTTGAGCCGAGCTCTTCAATTGAACACATCATGCCCGCACTGGGAACTCCGCGGAGCTTACCTGCTTTTATCTTGATTCCTTCCTCGGGATTCGGGCTGCCGTCATGTCCACCGGCAACTCTTCCGCCATCAAGAACTACGGGAACCTTGTCCCCTTCTTTCATGTTCTTTGCGCCGGTAACGATCTGAATCTCCTCGGATCCGATATTAACCTGGCAGATTACAAGCTTGTCAGCATCGGGATGCTGCTCGATCTTGTCTATCTGACCAACTACGATTTTCTCTAAGTTTTTATCAAGGCGATGGAATCCCTCGCCCTTTGTTCCGGAAAGTGTAAGTGCATCGAGGATCTCCTGATCACTTGCGTTTAAATCCGGTACGTATGCTTTAATCCATGATAAATTTGCGTCCATTGCGCAACCTCACTTTCTATTTAAGTTAAAACTGTTCTAAGAATCGAATGTCGTTCTCGTACAGAAGTCTCATGTCGTCGATTTCGTACTTAAGAACTGCGATACGCTCAAGTCCGAGTCCAAATGCGAAGCCTGTGTACTCATTAGGGTCGATTCCGCTCATCTCAAGAACGTGAGGATGAACCATACCGCAACCGAGGATCTCGATCCAGCCTTCACCCTTACAGAAACGGCAGCCCTTACCGCCGCACTTGAAGCAGCTTACGTCCATCTCTGCAGAGGGCTCTGTGAACGGGAAGTGATGAGGTCTGAACTTAACCTTAACATCCTCGCCGAAGATTTCCTTTGCAAACTCAGCAAGTGTTCCCTTAAGGTCTGCAAATGTGATGTCCTTATCAATAACAAGTCCCTCAATCTGGTGGAAGCTGGGACTGTGTGTTGCGTCAACTTCGTCTGCTCTGAAAACACGACCGGGAGCAATCATCTTAATAGGAAGCTTGCCCTTCTCCATCTCATGTACCTGTGTAGATGAGGTCTGTGTACGAAGAAGCAGATCTCCGCTGATATAGAAAGTATCCTGCTCATCCTTTGCAGGGTGATCTGCAGGAATATTGAGTGCTTCAAAGTTGTAGTAATCCTTCTCAACCTCGGGACCTTCAGCAACTTCGTAGCCCATTCCAATAAATACGTTCTCAACATCCTCAAGTGTAATTGTGTTGGGATGACGATGTCCTACGTTATTCTTCTTTGCAGGAAGAGTTACATCGATGGTTTCGCTGGCAAGCTTAGCTTCGCGAACAGCTGCTTCCATCTTCTTCTTGGTAGCTTCAAGGCTCTTCTCAATCTCCTCGCGAACCTCGTTAACCATCTGACCAACCTTAGGTCTGTCCTCGGGAGCAACATCCTTCATGCTCTTAAGGATGCTTGTAAGCTCACCCTTTTTTCCAAGGAAATTAACACGAATATCATTAAGCATATCGAGGCCATCTGTCTCGCCGATCTGCTTAAGCGCGCTCTCCCTGATTTTTTCCAATTGTTCTTTTATCATGTGAATCCTCCTTAAAAATGAAGTTCTGATATCGTTTTATCTAAGGAACTTTTTCTAAATACCAATAAAAAATCCCTTACATCAAAAACGATGTAAGGGACGAATATAATCCGCGGTACCACCCTGATTCCTGTCATCAAATGACAGACGCTTAATTCTTAATGAAATTGTAGCTCCGATGCGAAAATTCCGAACTGTCTTTACCAAACTGGCTCTCAGCCGCCGACCAGTTTCTCTGTTATGGAAAACAGAACATCTTGGGGCACGCCCCACATCTTCAACGCTCTGCAAACTAGTTTAACTATCATGTAATGAAAAGTCAAGAAACAGTTGCATTTGTTTGCTTCTTTATTGCCTTAACGAGCTTCTTCTTAGCATGGCCTTTGATTCCTTTGACATGAATCACAGCCCTCTTGGGAAGCTTTTTGAAAGCACCTTTTCCAACCTTAAGATTCTTATTGGCTTTAATTGTTACTTTCTTGAGTTTTTTGCAGCCCTTGAATGAGTTTTTACCAATAGATGTCACTTTTGAACCAATGGTAAGTGACTTTATCTTTTTATTTCCCTTTGCTGCACTATCTGCAATTTTTGTTACAGGGTGCTTAGCTCCGAAAGCTTTTACTTCGTCTATTTTTACTTTTCCTTTAGCTGCGATCTTAGTTACCGTAGCAGTTCCGTCAGGATGAATTATGTAGGTATTGCTGCCCACTTTTACAGTCTTATCGACAGGCTTGGATTCTACAACCGTATCATTTTGGTATTCCTGAGATCCGCTGTAATCTCCCGTCTGCTTCTCATCAGATATCCTGATATATCTGTGACTTGTCTTTGATATAGGAAATACTTTGTATTTTTCAGCAGTATCCGGCTTGCCATCTTTATTATCATCAAGAGCAAATGTCGCCTTAAGCGGTATAGCCTTGGTGACATTTTTAGGTGATGTAAGTACTTTTAAATTATCGCACCCTAAAATCAAATCAGCATAATAGGTTTTACTGCAAACTGTAGAAAAGTCCAAATCCTTTAAATCCAGTGATTCCAAGGAGCTGCAGCCGTAAAACATTTCAGCAACCGATTCAACTTTTCTTATATCAAGGCCGCTTAAATTGACTGTTTTCAAGCCTGTGCACCCTTTAAACATGTGTCCCATATCGGTAACATTTGATGTATTAAAAGTATGAAGGTCAGCAGATTCAAGGCTTGTACAACCCACAAACATCCATGACATATCTTTCACCTTAGCTGTATTAAGCTTTGACAGGGTGATCGACTTTAAGGATGTACAGCCATCAAACATCTGCTGCATATTGGTTACTTTTGCTGCGGTCATTTTTCCGAAATCAACAGACACAAGACTTAAGCAGCCATCAAAACAGAACATCATATCTGTTACATTTGGCATCGTAAACCAATCAGGAAAGACTATGGTTTTAATTGACTTGCAGCCGTGATATACGCCTTTCATCGTTGTAACTTTAGATGTATCAAACTTTTTCCAGCTTATATATTCAAGATTACTGCAACCATCAAAGATGTAGGATAAGTCTGTTACAGAACTCAAATCAATCCCGCTAAGATCAATACTTTTTAAAGACTGACATCCTGCAAACATTCCATATACATTTGTCGCTTTGATTCCCTTGAACATCTTTGCGTCAAAATAGGTCAGCTTTTTGCAGAAGTCAAACATATTCTTCATTCTTGAAACCTTAGTTACATTAACGCTTGAAAGCTTATCATATGTAATAGTTTCCAGATTATCAAAACCGGTGAACATGTTGCTGCAGTCGGTGTCAAAAATCATTTGATTTGCTGAGTAAACATAAACAGTACCTTCCGCTGCATCATAATAAGCAGTAGCGCCGCTTCCAACTGTTTCCTTAGGTAAAGCTACTGTTCTATTTTTTAATGCCTGATACGTTTTACTATCTCTTGTAAAAATAATTTTCTTAACACCACTGGCAATATAGCTGATATCCTCTTCGCCAACCGTAATCTTCTTGATTTTTTTATTAAAGGTTGTCCCATTATAGAGCTGTCCGGTAGTTTTACTTGCCGCTAAAGCTGTCTTTGGCGTAAGAACAAGTGCAAATAAAACAGCAAAGACAAACATCATATATCTAAATATCTTTTTCATACCTTATTTCCCCGTATTTCCTTCATAAAGGTCATCTTACCTTAGCATTTGTATTCTTTTTAATCGTCTTTACAAGCTGTTTCTTTGCCTTTCCCTTGATGCCCTTTACTTGTATCACGGTCTTTCTGCTCATCTTTTTAAATGCATCAGAGCCCACATGCAAATGATTATTCGCATTTATAGTTACCTTCTTAAGGTTTTTGCATCCGTAGAATGCACTGTTACCGATAGACTTAACTGAAGAACCTATTTCTATAGTCTGAATATTTTTGTTTCCTTTGCATGCGCCATCCGCTATCTCTGTTACGGGGTATCTCACACCCTTTGCTTTAACAGTATCTATAGCTACATTTTCCAGGACACTTATCTTTGTTACGACTACTCTTCCATCCGGATGTATATCATAGTCGATACCAAATGAGTGTACCTTGGTTATAGTCGGAGTCTTTTTAGGCGCTACAACGGGCTTTTCTACCCAGAATATGTATCTGTTACTTGTACTTGCAACCGCCATTTTAGAATATTTTGTCTTTGTATCAGGATTTCCATCTTTATTATTGTCAATATAATATTCGATTGGAAGATCAATCTCTTTTGCAACCTTCTTCGGTGCATCAAGAATAGTAATTGCTTTACAGCCCTTCAGGAATCCCGCACCTGTAATTGTATTCTGCGAAAGCTCAAAAGAGCTCAGGTTCAGATACTTAAGGCTGCGACATCCGTAGAACATCGCATTAAGATAAGTCGCACTGCTCACAT
This sequence comes from Butyrivibrio sp. ob235, assembly GCF_900109475.1. Lineage (NCBI taxonomy): Bacteria > Bacillati > Bacillota > Clostridia > Lachnospirales > Lachnospiraceae > Butyrivibrio > Butyrivibrio sp. ob235. Next base: position 43,174 of record NZ_FOBE01000001.1, on the reverse strand, counting down.
CAAAGGAAGACAGATCCAATGACCCAAGATTCTCACAGCCTTCAAACATTGATCCCATGTTTAATACTGCCTTGGTATCGAAGGAGCTGAGATTCAAAGCTGTAAGACCATTACACTGTCCAAACATATAACCCATATACATTACTGCGGAAGTATCGAATGTTGAAACATCCAGTTCTTTAAGGTTTCTGCATTTTCCAAACATTCCTCTCATGTCACTGGCGTTTGATGTATCAAAGCTTCGAAGCGTCAGATTCTCCAATCTCTCACATCCGTAAAACATCCTTTTGAAAGAAGTAACCTTAGCAGTCTTATAATTTCCAAGCTTTACGCTCGTTAAGCTTTCACAATCTTCAAACATAGATGTCATATCTGTAACATTTGATGTATCGCAGGAGCTAAGGTCAACAAATTTAAGCTTCTGGCAGTATGCAAACATATACCTTGTTGAATCCGCATCTTTTGAAAAACAGACATTAGCCTTTGAAAAATCAATTTCTTCAAGTGCTCTAAAGTCTTGAAAAGTGCCCTGGGGCTGATCAAAAATAATCTTAGAAGCTGTTGTACATACATATGCTGCTCCGGTACTTTTATCATAATATGTAGATACTCCATACCCCACGGAAGCGCTGGGAAAGCTCTTATAAGGAGTCACATCAGCATTTGTTATGAAAATCATCTTCTTTATATTTTTATTTATAAGTGTTTGCAACGTAAAGCCTGATGACGCTGTATAAGACTCCACTCCTGCCAGACGCTTTAAATCACTCATATTGTTAATCGTACCGTTTTCGGTTGAATAACTTCTTGCCTCACAGTTTAATGTTGTCATACAAAAAATAAATAAAAATCCTGCGGCGATTATAAGTGCATTCTTTACTTTTTTCATACTCACGCCCCTATCTGTTTCTTAATTGCTTTTACAAGTTTGGATTTCTTCTTACCTTTAATACCCTTTACAGAAATCGTTGCCTTCTTTGCAATCTTTTTAAACGCATTTTTCTCGATCTTCAGGGATTTATTTGCATCTATAGATATCTTCTTTAATTTTTTACAGCCTTTAAATGCATCCTTTCCAACCACAGTTACATTTTTTCCAATGGTAAGCGATTTGATTTTTTTATTTCCCTTGCAGGCGCCTGCTTCAATCTTTCTTACAGGATGTGTCATCTTTTCATAAGTAACTTTATTGATAGACACCTTTCCCTTTGCCGTAATCTTTGTAACTACCGCACTTCCATCAGTATTGAAGCGATATGTTACGCCTTTTATAGTAACTTCCTTTTCCCCATACACATTTTCATTTACATTTTCAACAGGTTCATCCTTAGGAGTGTCCAATGCAGGTGCATAGGTCATTGTGTTTTCATCAAAAGGAATCATTCTATTAATAGTGTCTGAAACCGGGTTTTTATGGTAAGTACCTGCAACATCGGGTTTTCCGTCAGAGTTATTATCAATAACCATTAAAGTAGGAAAATCCATAAAGCCTCTGGTAGCCTTGGGTGTAATAACTGCTTTTAAGTTATAACACTCGTATAGCATTGAATCCGTAACTGGTGCTGCAGACAGATCAAGGCTTCTCATATCTATATATTCAAGTTTTGGGCAATTGGCGAACATGCTGTCAGCCTCGCAAACATTTGTCGCACTAAAATTGGGAATAATGATATTTTTCAAAGAATCACAGGCATAAAACATATTATTGATTTTTACAACCTCAGAAGGGCCGAAACAACTTAAATCAATGCTTTCAAGGCTTTTGCAATTAGCAAACATACTGCTCATAACTCCTACGCCTTTTGCATTGAATTTTCTGAAGATCACTTTTTTAAGCATGTCACAGCCTGTAAACATGCCTTCTGTAGAATAAACTCTGTCAGACTCAAAGCTGCTAAGATCAAGGTCTGTAAGGTTTTTACAGCCTCCAAACATCCAGCTCATATCATAGGCATTCTTTGTATTAAAATTCCCGAAGTTAACAGTCTTTAAACTGGTATCGCCACGAAACATGCCGGACATTTTGACTGCATTTGATGTATTTATTCTGCCGTTTCCAAAATCAATCTGTGCAAGGTTTGCATAATAAGAAAACATATATGCGGAATTTTCCGGAAAGATTATTTTCTCAGCAGCACTGTATACGGAAACAACGCCCTTTCCGTCATAATAAGCTGTAACACCTGTCCCGACAGATTTGCTGCCCTTTTGACCTGTAGGTGTTTTAGATACAAAAACAATCTTCGTAACCTTATTATCTGTAGTGTTGTATTGCATCCAGGTCTTACCGTTAGCAAGATTCTTAACTGCAGCACAGAAAGACTCTCCTTCCAAAAGAGTTCCGTTCACTGTTGCAGTTTTCGTTTCAGCTGCTTTTGATAGTATGGAAGAATTTCCGGATAATACAAAAAAACACAGCAGAGCTGTGATGACGAATAACAGATTCCCCAATTTCCTCTTCATTTAAAATGTCCCCTTTTAACTTTCTTCATGCCAACAGAAGGCACTCTTTAGTTCTTTATTTTACCAATTCCTGACTGCCTTTATCAATATGAAAATTGTTTAGTATTATTTTTTCATCATTTAATCATCTTCCATTATCACATATTCAAAAGTTACAATTATTCTGAGCGTTGTAAAAAGAATATTGCTAAGTTAAAATTATATTAAGTAGATAAATACCTATTTTAAATTTTACACTTTTCTTACCAGGGGTATAAAAATGGACAAAACAGAATTGGAAAGACGCCTTCGAAAATATAACAATGGTCTTGTTGTAAGTGGTGTAGGCATTATTATTTTCGGTATCTGGACTATAATAAAGGCTATTGAAGAAATTGCTTTCGGAGACATTGATTTCTTTGAATTTGTTACCGGCGGTAATACTGAAATTCCTTTTATGAAAGGAATAGTAACAGGTATTTTAGTCTTTGTTATTATCCTGATTCTTTTATGGCACCTTTATGTTGGAGGCTGTGCCATTCTTGTAGGTCGTGGAAAAAAGAACAAGAAAGCTTTCCTTTTTTGGGCTTTTTTTGCACTGATTCTGACCTTTTCCGGTTTTAATAGATTTTTTATCGAAACCAGCTCAGACCCGAATGATACTACCATTGCTTCATTCTTAACTGATGTTGCTTTTTGCTTCGCTATTCTCGATATGTTCGTATCATATTTCCTTTCGGCAAAAACCAAAAGACAACTGGGGAGGATGTGATATGCAGCTTGATTTTCATTATTACGCAACCTACTGTGCCGCATTTCTTGCCGGATACTCCCATGAAGAATGTATGGATATCTGTTACAGTGCCCAGTTTGTAGATGAATGCACGGCAGCTTTCCTGTCAAGGATAATGGTGCCTGATAAGTATGCCACAACACAGCTTAATCTTGAGCTCATGGATATGCCCACTGATATACTGGGGTTACAGAAAATCACAGGAATTTGGACCGCTTTTCACTTTTTGCCCTATGATCTGTATGCAGAAAAAAAGTGGGCTTCAAAAAGGTATAAAAACAAATACAGACTAATCTGCGGCCCCAACGGAGAACTGGTTTCCAAGACTATAGACCTTGCAAAGGACAAACCTCTCCAGGCGGTGGGCATTGCCATGCACATCCTTGCCGATACCTGGGCTCATAGGTATTTTGCAGGCACTCCTTCCCTTGTAATAAACAATACAAACTATGATTTTTATGAGCTTATTCCTGATGGAAACGGTTTTACTGAGCGACAGATCAGCTTCAGGCACAATGCAACTCTTCCCGATGATATAGAAAAGGGACTTTACACCAATTCTCTGTATCAGGGAAACGAAAACTCCATAATGAATCTCGGACACGGAAGAGCCGGTCATTTCCCGGATTATAGCTTTGCAAGATACAAATATACTCCTATGTGGGGGAATTATTCTATAATACTAAAAGACAATCCTTCCGATTATATGAATGCTTTTTGCCAGATGATATATGCAATGAAGTATCTACGCGGAAGTAATGATGTTTTCGAGCTTGAAAAATATGATACTAACGCCATCGCCGATTACAAAGATCGTATCCGCGGTATTCTCGAAAAGCGCCAGCTTAACGCCAACGCGGATTGGAAAGCTTTCGGAGAGGAACTCTCCGGCATGGAGATTGAGGACTTCAACATAAATAAATATCTGGATGAATACCGGGGCGCTCTTATTGAGCAAAAGAAACATACATTTCTCGGAAAATTTCTTAACGCTGCTTTAGATCAAAAAATGATGGTAAAAAGTGAGATTCAAAAATCAGGAAATTTCCTGGCAGGTTTTTCCTCCAGGAAAATAAAGAGGCACTAATATATGACCAGAGTTCAAAAAATCAAAAGTTTCATATTTTCCATATTTATGATCATCGCTGCGGTAGCACTTATTTTATATCCCGAGCATGCATATTCTTACATTGTCCTTATTCTTGGCGTCGGTCTTTTGTTTTACGGAATTAATACCCTAATATATTTTTTTACCATGGCACGTCATATGATAGGCGGCAAGTATATGCTGTACAAGGGTGTAATTTTCACTGATTTCGGATATCTGACTTGTACGCTGAACAATATTCCACGCATCTATGTTATTCTGTATCTTGCAATTTTACATAGTTTTACCGGACTTGTGGAAATTCTTCGGGCACTGGAAAACAGGAGCCATGGCGGAGCCTTTAAACTTAAATTAGCACACGGAATATACGATATGATTCTTGCAGCCTGCTGTATAATCTTTATAAAAGAAACTCACACGGTTGTAATTATATATTCCGTCGGGCTCATATATTCCGCACTATTTCGTTTTGTCGGGGCACTTAGAAAAAATGTTTAAAAAAGTACTGTCTTCTCGTAAATCGAGTCTGACAGTACTTTTTATTTATTGTGCAAAATAATTATCTATACCGTTTGCAATACCAAGCATCATCTTCTGCTGATACTCAGGTGATGCCATATTGGTATCGTCTGTAGGATTGGACATATAGCCCATCTCGATAATGGTTGATGGAACAGTCGCCCAGTTGATACCTGTCATGGTATCCGTCTCCCAAACATACTGCTTCTTAAATCCTGTCGCAGCAATATATGCATCCAGTACACAATCCGAAAGCTTTCTTGACTGAGAATACATATTCGCATTATAAGGATTTGAAGGAGTCTGACAGATAGTCATTGCTCCGTTTACAGAAGTATCGTCGGAACCGTTTGCATGTATTCTTACAAATGCTTCTGCGCCAGCATTATTTGCTATCTGTGCTCTCTCAATATTGGTTATCCTTACATCGTTGGATTCTCTTGTCATAATAACAGTATAACCGCGTCTTGTGAGCTCATCCTTAAGCATAAGTCCGATAGTAAGAGCGAGCTGATATTCTGCAAGGCCTGTGGTTTTTCCTGCCGTACCGCCGGTAACCTTCATTTTCATAGTGCTTGAACCGGGTCCGTTGGGCTCCTTATCCGTCATTGCACCATTCTGATGTCCGGGATCGATACATACGATGTGACCACCTGTGTGAGGTGTTTCAGCAGGAGCTGCCACAGTTTCAGTCTGTACTTCCTCGGCATTTGCCTGTTCCTCGCCTTCAACCTGAGTATCTTCGGAAGATGACTCTTCCTGAGCTGCATCCTTAGCATCCTCTGAATTTTGAGCATCTGCTTCATTCGTCTGTTCCTCATTTACATTTTGAGTATCTTCAGCTGTTGCCTGATCTTCTGCTTCGCTCTGAACTTCTTCTGCGCTTGTCTGCTCCTGCGCCTTGTCTGCCTCGGAATTTTCTGTATTTACGCCTTCACCCTGCACTTCGGCAGATTCCTCTGTTACTGTCTGATTATCAGTTGAAGTCTCGGGATCCTCCGCTGCATTTTCAGCGGCATCTACAGTCTCTGTCTGTGCTACAACCTGCTCGGCCTCATCACCTGAGTTTTCTCTTACCTCTACGGGATCCCGAAGCAAAACCGCAACAACTACAGTTAATAACACTACAAAGCTTACCCCTAAAGCTATAAAGGGAACTGCTCTTTTTGCTTTCTTACTCATTAAACATCCTCTATCTTGATAAGGTTTGTGTTACCTGATTCGCCGTTTGTAACACCACCTGTTATAACTATCTTGTCGCCTTCCTTAAGGTCAAAGGTTTCAATTGCAACCTTCTTTGCACTGTAGAAAAGCACATCCGTTGAAGGGAATACATCACACATCTTGGGTGTAACTGCCCAGGAAAGTGAGAGCCATCTCCAGGTCTTTTCATTAGTAGTAAGGCCGATTATATCAACAGGTGAGCGGAATCTTGAAACCATTCTTGCTGTGCGTCCTGAAAGTGTGCAAGCAACAATTGCCTTTGCGTCAAGGTCTATAGCCATTCCGCAGGTCGCATGAGAAATTGCATCCACATCACTTTTTATAATGAAATCATAGTTGTAGAAGCGCTTGTTGTAATGTATATTCTGCTCGGTTGTCTCCGCAATCTTAGCCATGGTCTCAACCGCCTGAACAGGATAAGCACCTGCAGCTGTCTCGCCTGAAAGCATGATTGCACTTGTTCCGTCATATACAGCGTTTGCAACGTCAGAAGTCTCAGCTCTTGTGGGACGCGGATTGTGGATCATAGACTCAAGCATTTCCGTAGCAGTAATTACACGCTTTCCGAGCATACGACACTTAGTGATAAGATCCTTCTGAATTGCCGGAAGCTGTTCAAACGGAACCTCAACACCCATGTCGCCTCGCGCAACCATGATACCGTCACACTCCTTGCAGATATCTTCAATATTGTCATAACCTGACTGGTTCTCAATTTTCGCAATAAGCTGAACCTTGTCATCCCCGCCGTTAGCCTTAAGGAAATTATGAACATCCACAAGATCCTGCTTTACAGAAACGAAGGAACATGCAATGAAGTCCACATCGTTCTCAACACCGAAAAGGATATCTGATTTATCCTGCTCTGAGAGGTAAACCTGCTTGATGTGTTTTCCGGGGAAGCTCATGCTCTTCTTATCCGAGAGCTCACCGCCTGTTACAACCTCTGTCTCAATCCTTGTGCCGTCTGTACTAAGAACCTTAAACTCCAAAAGTGCATTATTTAAAAGGATTCTGTCGCCCTTGTAAAGCTCCTTCGCAAGGTTTTTATAGCTAACTGAAACGATGGTGTCGTCACCCTTTATATCCTCGGTTGTAAAGGTGAACTTTTTACCTTCTTCAAGATGAACCTTGCCATCCTTAAAGGTTCCGATTCTGTACTCCGGTCCCTTTGTATCAAGAAGAATAGCGATGGGAAGTCCAAGCTCCTGTCTTACTTTCTTGATTCTCTTTATTCTAGTGAGCTGCTCTTTATGATCTCCGTGTGAAAAATTGAGACGCGCAACATTCATGCCTGCCTTGCAGAGAGCTGCAATCATCTCCTCTGATTCACTTGCCGGACCGATAGTACATACAATTTTGGTTTTTCTCATAAAAATCTCCTATATTAAATATATTTTCGAAACGCATGCCCTAAATATAATACATCTTATATTTTTTATCTACCCATTTATAATAAAGAAATCAAATTACAAAACTTCTTATTTTTTATGAGATTTTCCCTAACGTCAATTTTATTACTGCCTACCAAGATTATTTATTAAATAAGGATATCTTGGTATACATGAGCATGGCCAATGCCAATATATCGAGTAATTCACAATTTTATTGGTATGATGAAATCGTTGTATTACCAAGAAATATCATATTTACCCATTTTCTGGGTATAAACAGGATTGATAATAGCCAATATTTTTCATATATTTCAAATATCTTGGTTCGGTAATAACTTTTTTATACCAAGATTTTTATATAATTCCATATTTCTTGGTACGATATCGATTTTTCATCACCCAAATTTCACGAATTACATGTATATCTTGGTACTGTAACCCATTTTAAATACCAAGATATTTTAATATTAAATTTTTATGGGTACAGGTGCAATTAAGCATTACCAAGATAATGCTAATTTATAAAATATTCAGGCTCATAAAGCGGTCCTTATCCCAGAAGACTTGAGATCAATAATGTACCTGAGTCCAATGATATACTTCAGACAATTGTCCCCAAGATACACTACTCCTCTTATCTGATAAATAATAATCAAAATATTGATATTCAACTAATCATAGTTATCCAAAGCTGTGTTATCATAGATGAATAGAAAAACGATGGGGGAAATAAAAAAAATGCAGACCAAAAATCGACTTGAATCAATAGATACGATAAGAGGCATAACTGTAATCAGTATGATACTGTATCATTTTTGTTGGGATCTTAAGTTTATTAAAGGATTCAACATGCCATGGTACGGAACCATCGGAACATATATGTGGCAACAGAGCATATGCTGGAGCTTTATATTGATATCAGGCTTTTGTCTGCACTTTGCAAGACAGCCAATCAGGAATGGGCTGATCGTATCATTATGTGGGTTCATCGTTACAGGAGTTACCCTGATAGTACTGCCGGAGGATCCGGTTTATATTGGTGTGCTTACTCTCCTTGGCTCATCTATGCTTATTCTTGGACTGGTTATTTTTTTGCTAAAAAAGCTTGGAATCATCGATAATGCCAATCACACAAAAGAAAACAAGCATCTGTTTGATCCACTATGGGGATTTTTTATTTCTGCCATATTATTTGCAATCACAAAGAAAATCAACGTCGGATTATTGAATTTTGGAGTATATAAACTGGCTCTTCCCGATGCATTATACGGAAGAGGCCTTAATGACGGAATGTCCAATTTGCATCTGACTTATCTTGGATTTATGCAGGAGGGCTTTATTTCATCAGACTATTTTTCAATTATGCCCTGGTTTTTCCTTTTCCTCACAGGATTTTTTCTCTATGGTATTCTTGAAAAGCGGTTTAGTAAAAGTTATTTCAAAATAAAAATACAGCCTTTTTCCTGGATTGGAAAACATTCACTTTTAATATATATGATACATCAGCCAATTTTATATGGAATTACGATGCTATTATGATAGAATAAGCATATATTTTTTAGAGGGGATTATTGCATCATTAGGAGGAGACATAAGGTATGAAGAAAGAAAAAACTAAAGGTATGGGGTTTGCGATAGTTTTTACCGTTGCTTTTGTGGGAGCTATTGCATTGATCGCAGTTATTCTTATAATGTCAAACAAGCTCCGCAAATTCAAAGTAGATATGTTTGTCCTTTTCAATGAGGCAGATATATGCGTTGGTGAAGGCGTTGACGGACAGTACAGGATAAGTCGCGATAACCTTACAGCACTAAGCGCTATTCTCCAATCAACGAGAGGCTATTTTACTTTTGATAAGCCCGAGACGAGTGAAGAAATCAATCTTAAAATAACTCACGACGGTGAAGACTGGAATCTGTCCATTGCAAGAGCCGGTGATAATAAGTTAAAACTTGTTCTTACAGGAGAACGAAACTATGAGGTTTATGTAAAGGATAATAAGAAATTTGAAGATATACAAAAATGTGTATCCGGTAACGGCTATATTGCTGCCAATAAGCCGTTTAATGGAAAAAAATGATAATTATTTTAGGCATGGTTAAAAGTGAGAATAAGCACAGCTTTTACTATAAAGTATAAGCTTGTGCTTATTTTTATTTGTCGCCTTCAAAGTATGCATGTAAAAATCTACTGTTAAATTCGCACAAATCATCTCACTTGACATGAATGCAAATTTATGGTTATATATGATTCGTTATCAATCCGATAATTGATATGCGTTCAGCATATTATTTTCACAACTATGACATGTTGATATGTGAAACTAAATACACCCATAGGCCATGGGAGAAAGGAATAAATCAAGCAAAATTATTTTATTTTTTGCAATATAAAAAATGAACAAAAGTAATAATATAGTACCGGAGTATGAATTCATACCATTTCTTAAAAAAAGAGCTGAATTTTTGAAAAAGGAAATTGCAACTCGTAAAAAACGTCTGAAAAGTGCTCCCGCCGGTAGTCTTCGAATAGTAAAGAAAAAGCACTGTAGCCAATATTATCTTGGTGGTAAGAATAACATAAAAGGAAACTATATTTCTAAGTCAGAGATGCCATTAATTAGGTCGTTGGCTCAGAAAAAATACGACAAGAAATATGTAAGCGCCGCAGAAGCAGAACTTAAAGGCATTCAGAAATTCATCAATAGCAATCCCGGCAAAACAGCCACAATTGTGGCTACTTTTCCTGACGAATTAAGAGATGCATTGGATTACGCTGATATGACAATAAATGACTATTCTAATATCTGGCAAAACTCACCTTATACTGCTAAGAAAAATGATGGAGATAATACCTTACATATGACAAGAAGAGGCGAACATGTTCGATCAAAATCAGAGGAAATCATAGCTAATGCATTATTTAGACATGGCATCCCTTATAAATACGAGTGCCCTGTTTCACTGCACAACGGTGAAATCCGATATCCTGATTTTACGATTCTGCATCCTCATAACGGAAGTATTGTATATTGGGAGCATTTAGGAATGCTAGATAATCCTCAGTATATTGAAAACAACATATTGAAGTTCAGAGATTACGAGAAATCAGGAATACAATTAGGAAAGAACCTATTGGTAACATACGAGAATTCTAAGTCGCCATTAAATTCTATGATAGTTGAAAACTTCATAAAGGTTCACTTTTCCTGATTCATTGTTTCGTATTATCTTGGTTGTCGTAAATTACACTTGTACCTATATATTTTTTATATTTATTGTTTCTTGGTCGCGAAAATGGGTTATCGTACCAAGATATATAGTTTTTTCAGAAAATCTAGGTTATTAAAAATCAGTATCAAACCAAGATTATGCGAATTCTTAAGATATCTTGGTAATAATATTTCGTTACCAAACCAAGATATTTGAGATTTGTGAAATATATTGGTAATTAACAATTATGTTTATACCAATATATTGGTATATCTCGCTTTTTCTTGGTAATACATCAATTTCATCATACCAATATATCAGTGAATCACTCGATATATTGGTAATGGTCCCATTTACGCGCACCTATATATTTCGGAAACATCAGTTATCTTGGTATAGACTGTATTATCTTGAACTATCTTATATCCAATTTCTTGTACCAAAATGAATAGATAGAAAAATAGCCATAAAAACTGGGCATGCCTTTAATGGCATGCCCATATGTAATAAAAAAATAATCTAAAAAGTACCAGTACAGCAAGATATTCTTCTAAGAATTTATTCAGGAAATAACCTCTATTGCCTTCTTCGGGCACTTCTGCGCGCAGAGGCCGCAATGTGTACACTTGTCCTGATCGATGGAGGCAACGTTGTTCTCTACGGTAATTGCACCTGCGGGACAGTTCTTCTCACAGATGTGGCAAGCGATACAGCCGACCTTACAGTATTTGTTAACTGCCTGGCCTGGATCATTTGACTTACAACGAACCGACTCTGTTGCATCGTAGGGAACAAGGTCAATAAGGTGTCTGGGACAGATGTTGATACACTGGCCACAGGCCTTACAAGCTTCCTTATCTACTACTGCTATTCCGTTTACCACATGAATAGCATCAAACTGACACACATTCACACAGCTTCCGCCGCCTAAACATCCGAAGGTACAAGTCTTGGGACCGGCACCGGGAACCTGATTGATAACTCGGCAGTCTTCTGCTCCGTAATATTCATATCTCTGAGTTGCCTGTTCGCAATCGCCGCCACAGTGGACATAAGCCACCATACGCTTTGCTTCGCCCGCATCAACTCCCATAATTCCTGATATAACAGCAGCTACCGGAGGTCCTCCAACCGGACACTGTGAAACCGGAGCTTCACCTTTGGCGATAGCTGCAGCGCATCCCGAACATCCGGGGAATCCGCATCCACCACAGTTATTTCCGGGAAGTGCTTCCAAAATAGCCTGTTCTTTCTCATCTACATCTACATGCAGCTTCATGTCGGCAACGCCAAGGATTATTCCGATAAGAATACCAACACCGGCAACCACTGCAGTAGCAATGAGTACACCACTAATCATAATTTTCTCCTTTTTCCCCTCATCCGTCAGACTTCGTCTGACACCTTCCCCCCAAGGGGAAGGCAGAGGATTTATTCAGAATCGCTATCTCACCTCAATGCTGAGAATCCTGTAAACGCTATCGCCATAAGTGCAGATGCAAGAAGTACGGTGGGCATTCCTCTGAAAGGCTTGGGAATGTCATTGAACTGAATCTTCTCACGAATGCCTGCAAGAATTACGATGGCAATCGTAAAACCAACTGCTGTAGCAAAGCCGCAGATTGTACTCTCAAGAAGGCTGTAACCGTCTGTTACATTGTTGAGCGCAACACCGAGAACCGCACAGTTTGTAGTAATAAGGGGAAGATATACACCCAGTGACTGATAGAGAGATACCACAAACTTTTTGAGGAACATCTCAACAAACTGAACCAGCATCGCTATAACCATGATGAAAACGATGGTCTGCAGGAATGATAAATCGAGTGGTGAAAGTATAAATTTGTAAATTGCATTGGTAACAAGGGATGCAAGCGAAATAACGAAAACGCACGCCATACCCATACCGAAAGCTGTCTCTGTTTTTCTTGAAACTCCAAGGAAAGGACAAAGTCCGAGGAACTGGCTAAGTACTACGTTGTTAACAAGAGAGGCTGTAATCATAATGGACAAAAGTCCTATAATCGTATCTGTCATTTCTTATCCTCCTCTCCCGGAACAATTACTTCTTTGATCTGTGGCTCCGATACATTACCAACTACTACAGGCTCTTTCTCGGGAACCTTGATATCGGAAGGCTTTACCACATCTGCTTTAGCTTCTATTGGCTTAACAACCTCAGCCTTTGCCTCTGCCTTCTCTTTTGCAAGAAGCTCTTCCTTAACTTTCTTTGGATCCTTGATCTCCACATCACTACAGCAACCGCCGACACCAAACTTGGAAGTATCCTTGCCCTTCTTCTCAAGATTGAACTTAACCTGATTCATTATTGCAATCAGAACTGCAAGAACAATGAATGCACCTGCCTGCTGAATGAAAATACGAATCGGCTGATACTGGCTGAAGAAATATCCTACAGGTCCGGGAACAACACTGCCCTCACCAAATACCTGTACATCAAACATTGTGCCGCCACCGATAAGCTCACGGAAAAGACCGATAACTGTGATAGCGCAGGTAAAGCCAAGTCCCATTCCTATTCCATCGAAAAATGAAGGAACAACGTTGTGCTTGGAAGCATAAGCCTCTGCTCTACCAAAAATAATACAGTTAACAACGATAAGCGGAATGTATACGCCCAGTGCCTGATACATAACCGGAACATAAGCCTGCATAACAAGCTGAACCAGTGTAACGAACGAAGCAATTACAACGATGAATGCAGGGATACGAACGGTATCCGGAATCACTTTTCTAAGGAGTGATATAACCGCATTACTGAGTGCTAAAACGAATGTTGTAGCAAGTCCCATGGTTACACCGTTTATAGCGGAAGTCGTAACTGCAAGCGTGGGACACATTCCGATCATGAGAACCAGTGTGGGATTCTCAACTATAAGTCCATTCAGGAAGCGCTCGATAGGAGTGTCCTGTGTAAAGCCCAAGGCTCCTTTTTTCTCTTCACTCATACGAACCTCCTTAACCGTTAAGAGCAGCCTGGAAATATGCAACAGCTGCATTTACGCCGTAAGTAACCGCTTTAGATGTGATTGTTGCACCTGAAATAGCTGCTATCTCACTATCTGAAGAAGCTGCATTTTTTGTAACAGAAAACTGAGTTGCCGGTTTTCCCGGGAACTGAGGTACAAGTACCTTCTCAGCATTCATTCCAAGACCCGGAGTCTCATTTATGGAAATAAGTGAAATGCCGTTAACCACGGATTCATTTGTTATACCAACCGTGAAGACAATCTTATCTCCGTATCCTCCGCTTGTAACCTGAACGACATATCCAAGACCGTTGCCGGAACCGTCAACTGCTTTTTTCACACTATTGATCTCTATCTTGCTGTAATCGGGGCCGCTGAGTACCGAAGCAGCTGTAGCTTCATCAAGATCAACATCCTCGAAATTAGCTGCATCAGGAAAAACTGCCTGATTAGCTTTAATCTGTGCAAGCTCATTCTGATATGCTATCGGATCCTTCGTAACCTGATAAACAAATCCAAGAGAAACACCTGCAACAAGAGTGATTATGAAAAGAATGAGTGCATTTTTCAGCATAGTTTTTACATCTGTCATGCTTTTTTCTCCTCCTTCTTTTCTACGGGTCTGATACCGAAGGCTCTCGGAATTGTGTACTTCTCGATGAGCGGAACGATCAGATTACCGATGATGATTGCATAGGAAACACCCTCTGCGGAAGCTCCGAATACACGGAAAATTCCGGTAAGTACTCCGAGGAACACGCCATAAATATATTTTCCTTTTGTAGTTATGGGACTCGTTACATAGTCGGTAGCCATGAAAAACGCACCAAGCATAAGTCCGCCACCTGCAAGCTGTGCAGAAATATATGTGCCGTTTAATCCATGTCCTCCGAAAATGATAACGAACAGTACAAAGGAAGCAATGTATGTTCCGGGAATCTTTAAATCAATGATTCCAAGCATGATAAGAATACATGCACCTATCACTATCGCAATCATTGATGTCTCACCGATTGTACCGGGGATTTTACCAATGATCATATCGATAACGGTAACCTCTTCTCCTGCCTTAAGAGCAGCAAGAGGTGTGGGTGATGTATAAGTATCCGTTGCAAAATTGGTCATAAGTGCCGGGAATGATATAAGCAAAAAGCATCTTGCAGCAAGGGCAGGATTCATGAAGTTCTGTCCAAGACCTCCAAAGAGCATCTTTACAACAAGAATCGCAAACACGCCACCGACGATGGGAAGCCACCAGGGAGCTGTGCAAGGCAGGTTCATTCCAAGGAGCAGACCTGTAACAACTGCAGAAAAATCACCTATAGTGATTTTCTTATTCATTATCTTTTCATAGCAGAACTCGGTAGCGACAGTGGAGAATACCGAAATCAAAAGTATTATCAGGGCGTCGATACCGAAATTATAAATGCCAAAACCGGCAGCCGGAAGAAGTGCGATGACAACCCACATCATTATGTTTGAAGTTGTCACACCGGACCGAACATGCGGATTTGACGAAACTTTCATCATATCGCTCATTGTTTTTTCCTTTCTGTTACTTCTTCCTCTTTCCAAGTTGAATCTTACGCATACCCTTGATCAGCTGAGTAAGCTGTCTTCTTGCGGGGCAGATATAACTGCAGCATCCGCATTCGCAGCATTCCATACCATACTCGGCAAGGAATTTTTCTTCCTGACCATTCTCAACATCATCCGCAAGGTTCTTTGGGATGAGTCTCTCGGGACACACATCCACACATTTCGCACAGTTAATGCAGGCACTGGGCTCAATTGCGGAAACAGCATCCTCAGTAAGACAGGTAAGCGCTGAAGCAGTCTTGGTTGTGGGAACATCAAGGTCAAACAGTGCAAATCCCATCATGGGTCCGCCTGAAATGATCTTAGCCGGAGTTCTTACAAATCCGCCTGCGTCATCCAGAAGTTCTCTGTAGTTTGTTCCGATTCTGACCTTATAGTTACGGGGATCAGCTACTGCATCTCCCGTGATGGTAACTATTCTCTCCATCAAAGGTCTTCCCTCGGTAACAGCTCTGCTTACCGCACACAGAGTATCAACATTATCTACGATGCATCCTGCATCAGCGGGAAGCATTGAAGAATTGATTTCTCTCTTTGTGCACGCATATATGAGCATACGCTCTGCACCTTCAGGATATTTTGTCTGAAGGGCTTTTACCATGATCTTATCGTCATCCTTGGTAAGCTCACGGAATTTTGCTATACAATCCGGTTTGTTATCCTCGATAGCAAGAATACCTCGCGCATTCGGGAAAAGCGAAACCGCAATTCTAAGACCGCTGAGAAGGAGCTCGGGTTCCTCAACCATACGACGATAGTCACTGGTAAGGTACGGCTCACATTCAGAGCAGTTTGCAATTACATACTCGATTTTTTCAGGTTCTTTTGGAGATAATTTGACAGCAGTAGGGAATCCGGCACCACCCATTCCGACAACACCGGCCTCTCTTATGAGGTCAATCTTTTCCTGCGTGGTAAGTTCCTCCAAGGGTTTGGTAGGAAGCATCTCGCCTTCCTCGTATAGACCGTCATTTTCAACGATAATGCTGTCGCACATACCGCCGGTAGCCAGTCTTCTCTTCTCAATTCCCTTGACTGTTCCTGATACAGTTGCATAGATTGGTGCTGAGACGAAGCCTCCTGCTTCAGCAATCTTCTGTCCCACCAGTACATGATCGCCCTTCTCAACGATAGGCTTAGCAGGTGCCCCGATATGCTGAGATATCGGATAGACAAGATCACCCTTTGGCAGGACTTCCTTGATGGGCTTATCCTTAGAAAGCTCTTTGCCTTCGTAAGGATGAACTCCCCCCACAAAAGTTAATTTAGCCATTTCCTACCCTTTCTTTTATTGCCATATAAGGCTAATTTTTGCCCAGAAAAATATTACTTAAAAATGGAAAAATATAAAGAAAACACCCCCACCCCAAATAATGTTATTCTGAACGAATAAAAATACTGAAATTATTATACTACAATTATTTGGAATTAGTCAGATTTTAATAAGAAATATACTCATTTATTTTCACTATTTGTGTGCTACAATGAAAATGTTTATAGTTTTTCTAAAATTTTACGGAGTATTGGTATGAAAATAGTAAATGAAAAAATAGAAAATACTGCAGATGGATACCCGCTTAGCAGGATTTGTGATAATCCTGCAGATATCCTTTTTTTAGATATAGAGACCACCGGTCTTTCTCCGAAAAACAGTGTCATTTATCTCATCGGTTGTGCTTACTACAAAGAAGGAACCTGGCAGCTCCGTCAGTTCTTCGCCGATAAGCGCGGTGAGGAAGACGAACTTTTAAAAGCGTTTCTCGCATTTGCAAAGGACTTTAAGGTTCTGTTACATTTCAACGGTGACAGATTTGATCTGCGTTTTATCAAGTTCAAATGCGAAAGGTTCCATATCGAAGACACTCTCGAAACCGCAAAATCCATTGATATTTACAAGAGGGTTGCTCCATATAAAAACATTCTCGGAGTCCCTGACTGCAAACAAAAAACAATTGAGTTATTCCTGGGTATCGACAGAACAGATGTCTACACCGGAGGCGAACTTATAAGTGTATACAAGGATTATCTTATTTCTCAGAGTGAGCGCTCCTATGATCTTTTGCTGCTTCATAACGCTGATGATGTCCGCGGTATGTTTGCGCTACTGCCTGCTCTTTACTATCATGATCTTTTCCAAAAGCTTATAAATCAGAAGGTTATTCTGTTCAATACAGATGCTTCGGTATTCCCGGAGGTTCGCACTGGATTCCTGGTTGATGAAGGTTCTGAAAACGAAAATCCCGATGCTGTGATAGACCTGCCTATTCGCGCAATGAAAGTCCAGGCAAACTATTATAAGGATATTGACGGAACAAAAAAGGAAGAGATACTTATGAAAATATCTCTTCCCGATACGCTTCCTTCTTCTATAGGTGCATCCTATAAGGGCTGCTACTTCAAGGCTGAAGGCGACACTGCCACTCTTCGTATTCCGCTCCTTGAAGCCGAGCTAAAATTCTTCTACAACAATTACAAGGATTATTATTATCTTCCCGCTGAAGATCAGGCACTGCATAAGTCCGTCGCACAGTTTGTTGACAAGACTCACAGGGTTCAGGCAACCGCAGCTAACTGCTATACCAGAAAACCCGGGCAGTATCTGAAGGAATGGGATGCCATTTTCTCGCCTGTATTCAAATGGGACTATAACGATAAGACCATGTATTTTGAGTTGACCGATGCACTAAAGCAGAGCCGCGCCGCTATGAGCTTGTATGCGGTGCATGTGCTGGGGCATATTATAGCGAATGCATAGCCTGCTCGATGTCTGCGATAAGGTCTTCCTTATCTTCAAGTCCGCAGCTGATTCTGATAAGTCCAGCAGGAATTCCGGCTGCTTCGAGCTGCTCATCTGTAAGCTGTCTGTGTGTTGAAGTTGCCGGATTGAGGCAGCAGGTTCTTGCATCTGCAACATGTGTCTCAATAGCACAAAGCTTTAATTTACCCATAAATTCTTCGGCTGCAGCTCTTCCACCTTCAATTTCGAAGGATACAACTCCACATCCGCCGTTACCCATATACTTCATAGCTCTGTCGTAATAAGGATCAGATTTAAGTCCGGGATAGTTGACCTTAACTACCTTGGGATGCTTTTCAAGGAACTCTGCAACAGCTGTTCCATTCTCAACGTGACGAGGCATACGAACATGAAGTGACTCGAGTCCGAGATTCAAATAGAATGCATGCTGAGGGGACTGGATACTTCCGAGATCTCTCATAAGCTGTGTTGTAGCTTTAGTAATGAAAGCACCTTCTTTACCAAACTTCTCTGCATAAATAATACCGTGATAAGATTCGTCGGGAGTTGTAAGTCCGGGGAACTTGTCTGCATGTGCCATCCAATCAAATTTTCCGGAATCAATAATAGCTCCGCCGACTGCAGCTCCATGACCATCCATATACTTGGTTGTGGAATGTGTAACAATATCTGCACCCCACTCAATAGGTCTGCAGTTAACAGGTGTCGGGAATGTGTTGTCTACAATAAGTGGAACACCGTGCTCATGTGCTGCCTTCGCGAATTTCTCAATATCCAAAACAGTGAGCGCAGGATTAGCTATTGTCTCACCGAATACAACCTTGGTATTGTCCTGAAAAGCAGCGTTCAGCTCTTCCTCAGTACAATCAGGATCAACAAAGGTAACCGTGATTCCCATCTTTGCCATTGTTACAGCGATAAGATTAAAAGTTCCACCGTAAATTGAAGCAGAGGATACAATGTGATCTCCCGCTTCACAGATATTGAACAGCGCAAAAAAGTTTGCTGCCTGTCCTGAGGAAGTGAGCATTGCTGCTGTTCCACCCTCAAGCTCAGCAATTTTTGCTGCTACATAATCATTTGTAGGGTTCTGAAGTCTTGTGTAAAAATAGCCGGAAGCCTCGAGATCAAACAGTTTTCCCATATCACTGCTGGTGTCATACTTAAAAGTAGTAGACTGAACAATCGGAATCTGTCTGGGCTCTCCGTTAGTCGGAGTATATCCTCCCTGAACACATTTAGTGTTTAACTTGTAATTTTTCATAACTCCTCCTTATGTAGAAAGTTCATTTATTCACATATCAAAGCGTTCTGCCGCCCTTAAACCAGAAAATTATGGAAAGAATAGCAAGAACCAATGTAGCCACAACAAGAAGCGCCTCAATAAGAAGCGGTATCTTCCACTTAAGATTTAACTCTTTTATTTTAATCTCCTGATTATCCGGCCAGGAAATTACAAGAATCGCACCGAGAATACCACTCAGTGTCAGGGTTGTAGCCCCAATTATAATGAATTTATCCAGCATATTTTCACACCCGAAATTATACTACTTCAACAAGCTCTATCTTGAAATTGAGTTCTTTTCCCGCCATCTCATGGTTAGCATCAAAAGTGATAGTCTTCTCATCCTTAGCTGTAACCTTCACAGGAATCGGTCTTCCGTACATATCCTGGAGATAAACCTGCTGATCTACGGTAAGTTCCTCTGATCCCGGCATCTCTGCGATTTCCACAGTGAAAACAGCCTCAGGGTCAAACTCGCCATAAGCTTCTTCAGGCATAAGATGTACATCAACAGTCTCGCCTACTTCCATATTTGCAACAGCTTCGTCAAAGCCGCGGATCATCATGCCTGAACCACAGATAAACTGGAGAGGCTCACCTCTGTCATAGGAAGAATCAAACTGTGTGCCGTCATTAAATGTGCCCTTGTAATGTGTGCGGCAAATCTTACCGACATTTTTACCCTCGATCGGAGGCTGGGAACTACATCCGCTGCAGCCGCCGCAGCCGCCTTCGTGTCCGCACATAGACTCCTCTTCTTCGCCGCAGCCATGGCTACCGCAGTGGCCACCTTCTTCGTGAGAACCACAGGAGTGTTCCTCACCGTGATGATCTCCGCAAGTATGTCCTTCGCCGTGATGGTCACAGTTTACACCTGTGCTTTCAAGCTCTCCTCTAAGATAAGCCTCTACCGCTTCATCAGCATTTCCCTGCGCTCCTGCGCAAAGCTCAATTCCGCATTCATCAAGAGCAGCCTTAGCGCCACCACCGATACCTCCACAGATAAGTACGTCGATGTCATTGTTGCCAAGAAGTCCTGCAAGGGCGCCATGTCCCTGTCCGTTTGATCCGATTACTTCCGAAGACTTAACTTTTCCATCCTCTATTTCATAGATCTTGAACTCTTCTGTATGTCCAAAGTGCTGAAACACTTCACCGTTGTCATAAGTTACTGCAATTCTCATTGTATTACCTCCTAAAACTTTGTTCCGCCAAGCGTGTATATTCCCGACAGAACGTCGAACAATAATCACGTTCGACACTTACTCAAAACTTTCTACATTATAACAGTAAAAGCACATTATTTCTATGAGAAAAAGCAGTTATTGCAATTATGCATCAGTTCACAATTCGATAAAGAATCCTTTATGGCAATTCTGTAAAATCCTTCCTCAAGGCCTTTGAAGTTTGAACAGTCTCTTATCAGAATCCCTTTTGATAATAATTTTTCATATAAATTGTTATCACTTTTGATAAGAAGATAATTTGTATCGGAAGGATATACTCTAATTCCTTTTTCAGAAAAAACTTTTATGAGTTTTTCTCTCTCTTCTTTAATCAGCGCTTTGGATTCTTCTTCGAAGTTTGTATCAAGCAAACTGTTTGTGCAGGCTATCCCTGCCTTCTGTGCGAATATAGACATATTCCACTCAGGCAAACACTGTTTTAGTCTTGAAATGTTTTGTTCGCTCGAAATAGCATATCCGATACGCACTCCGGGAATTGAGAACAGCTTGGTATAAGCGTTAATAATATATAGGTTATCTGATCTATCAAGATATTTTACAGCGCTCGCCGCTCCTGTTGAAAGATGTAAGAAGCATTCATCAACTATCAGATTAGTTTGAGTTTCATTGCATTTTCTTATGATTTTCTCGAGGATGTTTTCGCCGACGCATCTGCCTGTGGGATTATTTGGATTTGCAAGAATTACAGCATCTGTATCATTTGTAATATTCTTTATAAAATCATCCTTGAGCTCAAATTGTTCTTCCGGCTTTAAAAGATATTCGTCTACAATTATCCTACCCGTAGCCTGTCCAGTATTATCATCTTTGCTATTCACGATATTCTCTGAATTATTCTCTGTGCTATTAAGTGCCTTCAAGGCATGTCTGTATCCGTAAAAGCTTGGAATAGGAAGAAGAACTTTCTTAGGCTGCAGCATCTTAATAATTGCAAGTATAAGTTCTGATGCCCCGTTACCACCAATGATCATATCAGGAGAAATATTCAAGTTCCTCGATTCATTATTTGCATTATTCTTTGTGCGGGTTAGGCTGGCTTCCTCTGCAAGATATTTATTCTCTGCTTCTGCCACCTTCTCCCTGAATTCTCTTTGTGTTATATCAGGATATTGATCTACCTGCTTTATAGCATCCACTAAAGACTGTCTTACGGAATCCGGGCAGGGATTTGGATTCAAATTTACCGAGAAGTCATATTTTATTTCTTTGTCGTATATTTCTCCGCCGTGAAGCACTTATTTCTCCTGTTTCATTTTTCAACTTACGTATATTATTTTGAATATACTTTTAAAATAATAATAACGGCCATAAATAAAATCAGCATGACTGCACACAAAACTTCAGTAATATACATCAGTTTACATGCGCGTCTGATATCCCTTCGTTCAATTTCACGAATGGGATCACCAATGAAAGGCTTTTTTACTAGCTTTCCAAAATAATAGGCGTCACCGGCGAGCTGTACTCCCAGTGCACCGGCGCAGACACTTTCTGCCTGAGCTGAATTGGGGCTCTTGTGATTGTACCTGTCTCTTCTGAAAATTCTAAATGCCCGCTTTCCTGAATATATGCCGGGCTCGATGAAAACCGAAGCAATAAATGTTGAAGCTATCATTAGAACAGCGCAAATTCTTGCAGGAATGAAATTCAAAACATCATCTGTTTTGGCTGCAGCTTTTCCAAAGTACTCATATTTGTCGTTATGATAACCTACCATTGAGTCCATTGTGTTAACAGCTTTATAGAAAAAACCAAGGACAGGTCCGCCAATAAAGGTATAGATAAGCGGAGCGATGACCCCATCCGAAGCGTTCTCTGCAACAGTCTCAACGGCAGCTCTGATAACTCCGGGTTCATCAAGATTCTTGGTATCTCTTCCTACAATCATTGAAACTGCGTATCGTGCATCCTCTATAGTTCCGTCTTGCAATGCTTCAGACACCTTAAGGCTTTCGACCTTAAGACTTTTTGCCGCAAGAATATAACAGGTGAGTATGGCTTCTACTATCAAGCCAAGATATATGCTGATAAAATAAGACGCAAACATTATGGTTCCTGTGATTAAAACTGTAGCAAATGTAACGCATATAACAAGAAGGATTCCTCCACTAAATTCAGCACTATATTTTCTCTTCTCAGCATCTCTAAGGTGAGCTTTACTTTCTAAGCCATTATTTTCGTGATTTCTCTGCGCAGGATTAAGTTTATGATCCAGAAAACCGATAAATCTTCCGATTAGTCTGATGGGATGCGGAAAGTTCATGGGATCACCGATTATCCTGTCAAGAACTGCGCCTAGAATAAAAGCGATGATATGCGCAAGTATTATGCTTTTTATATCCAATGAAAAATTCATTAATCAATCAGCTCCAAATCGAAAAAATTGCCAGTGCTACTGTAAGCAGACACTCCCCTGTTACTACAAAATATCCGGAAGTATCTCCGGTTATTCCTCCGAAAGTTTTGTCGCAAACTCTTTTGTAATAAAAAGTATAGAGTAAAATTACTGCAGTACAAATCGGTGCTGCTATTGTCTTTATGAACCCCATCAAAAGAATTGCTGCCAAACTCTCAAATATAAGGAAGATGAAATCTCCATTTCCTGCTCTCCCTGATTCCATATTCAGCATGCTGTCCTTTTTTGCATTTTGAATTTTGACGCAGGTAATGCCGCAAATCCCACGTACAAAAGCAAAAACAATTGCATAGATATATACCGTTTTGTAGCAACCCGTCTGCAGAGCTCTGTAAACAACATAATAAAGTGAACATATCCAGATGAGTCCAAGTCCTACAAGACTGATAACAGCGAAGGCTCCGATATGAGGGTCCTTCATTATCTCAAGTTTCTTTTCCTTCGACTGATATGACTTTATCACATCCTGGACATCCATGAATCCATCCAGATGAAATCCGCCGGTAACAAGAATTGGGATCAAAGTCAAAATAAGAGTTATGACCATACATGGCAATTCAAATAATATGCTAAGTCTTGCCACTGCGTAGCATATTCCACCAATCACCGCTCCGACAAGCGGCAGAAATGTTATCACATGCTCCATGTCCTTTTCATTCCAGGTAAACATAGGCATAGGGATTCTGGAATACATTGAAAATGCAATTATTATACTTTTAAAAATGCTCAATTATGTGTCCACCTTTCGTCTAGAAATTCGTAGACTTCATCCGCATATTTTTTCAGGTCATTGTTAACCAAATCTATTAGGCGCGTATACCTCTTTGTATCTTCATCATAGCCTTCGCCTTCAAGAGAAAAACTGTTGGATACGATGACCAGATTCTTTACACTTTTTCCAAAAGCTTTTACGGACTGCGTTATGTATTTTACAAACTCATCATCTGAAAGCTTACTATTATCATCTGAGTGCATCTCATTTCCAACAAGGTTTGACATGCATTCAAGCAGGCAGGTGTCCTGCGATTGAGGATGGATGCCACTCATGTTTTCAGTTTTGGTGCTGTTATCAGAATACACAGAAAAATCCTCTATCAGGCTTTGAATTTTCACCGGGCATTCAATGGTTTCAAAGCCCTTTCCTGCACGGAGTTTTCTGTGCTTTTCAACACGCTTTTTCCCTTCTTCTCCGAATGGAATCATGGTCGCTATATAAATTTTTCGCCCATCACCGGCCAGTCTGACAGCAATCTCTTCTGCTTTAGATGATTTGCCGCTGTCGGGAATTCCTAAAACAAATACAATCATATTCAAAACCTTTTATATTCGTCTATCTCATAATCGCTAAACTTGGCAGCTTTTTTATAAAAATCAAAAACCATATCGATAAGCGGAAACAGCATAAGTGCACCGGTGCCTTCACCAAGGGCCATATTTCCTTCGATGTAGGGCCTTAGTCCAAGTTCTTGAAGAGCCAGTAAGCATCCTGATTCTCTTCCGGCATGTGATGCAATCATGTAATCTTTCACACCGGGAATCAGTCTCTCAGCAATAAGTGCTGCGGTCGCACTGATTAGTCCATCAATAACAATAGGTATATGGTAGATAGCGCCTCCGATAAAAGTTCCTGTCAAAGCCGCTATATCAAGTCCGCCAAGGGTTCTTAATATTTCTAAAACACTATGCTTGCCTGTATCATCATCTCTTTCCAATTCTCCAAAATTGTTCCTATCTGGATATTTATTTATAGCAGTCTTTATTACCTGCCTTTTTCTGGAGAGCCCGTCATCATCAAGCCCTGCTCCTCTGCCGGTAACTGTATCACTATCAATCTGTAGTAGACATGCCAAAACTGCAGCTGAAGTTGTAGTATTTCCGATTCCCATTTCTCCGGTAGAAATAATACCATATCCCTTCTCCGAAAGTTCCTTCACAAGGTTGATCCCGCAGTCTATCGCCCTTAAGGTCTCCTCCAAAGTCATCGCCGGTTCTTTTAAAAAGTTACGAGTACCTTTTGAAACCTTCATGTCTCGGACACCGGGTATCTTTTCTTCGCAGTCAATTCCGACATCCACAGGGATGATATCTACACCCGCGTGTCCCGCAAGTGTACATGCAGAACTAATTCCGCTTCCAAGCGCCTTTGCTACAGATAATGTTATATCCTTTGAACTCTGAGATATTCCTTCCTCAACTATGCCGTTATCTGCGCAGTAAATAACCGCAGCACGCTTTGATATCACAGGTGTTTCCTTCTCCTGTATCGCAGCAATGCGGCATATAAGTTCTTCGAAATCACCAAGGCCATCAAGAGGTTTTGAGATATGGTCCCAGGAGGACTTAACGGAGTTGTAGATGGCTGCGGATGGCTTATTTATTTTTATATTTATAATATCTTTTTGCATTCTCATTAAGATCCCCTCATCCGTCTGCTGCGCAGACACCTTCCCCCAGTGGGGGAAGGCTATATGTCCTCCAAGGGGATAGTTTTTAATATAGGAATTTCCTTATAAAGTCTTTGCAGGAAGGATAGTAAAGGTGCGCGAATCCTGCAAAAACGTTGTTCATTGTCTGGTAGCCTTTCCATGAACGGGTTCCGGAAGGCTTTACGATGTCGCAGATATCTCCGTTATCAGTCGTATCATAATAATGATATTCATGACCGCGAACTGTACTTCCCACTTCAAGATAGGGATTGGCGCTTACAGCAGATACGTTCACATATCCAAAATGCGTTAGCTTACCTGTCATGTATGCTTCTCCGGGAAGGACATCTGCCATTTCAAAATTGTTACCATCAAGGTCTCTTAGACTGCTTTTCAGGTACAAAAACCCGCCGCATTCAGCAAGTATAGGCATTCCGGAAATTGCAGCTTTTTTTATACTCTCTTTCATGGATCTGTTTTCTGAGAGTTCTTTTGCATACAATTCAGGATAGCCTCCTCCGAGGATCAATCTTGAAACCTTAGGGAGTTCCTTATCATGAATAGGTGAAAAGGACACAATCTCAGCCCCCATCTCTCGGAGGAGATCAAAGTTGTCTTCATAGTAAAAACAAAAGGCTTCATCCATTGCGACGCCGACTCTGATAGGTGTATATGGTTTAGTCCCGTAATTCTCCTCAGCACTAATTTTCAAATCTTCAGCTTCCCGCGATATTTTTATAAAAGAATCAAAGTCAAACCGCTCTTCAAGCGCATCACAGACACGGTATATCTGAGAGAGTATCCCAGGAATCTCTGAAGGCATCACAAGTCCAAGATATCTGCTTCCTATTTCTATATCCTTCAGATCAGGAAGGTGTCCTATAACAGGTACACCGGTTTCCCGCAGAATCAACTCGGAAATCTCATCGCATAAATGATCAGAAATATTGTTAAGAAATAAGCCTTTTATATTATTTGAGCTAATTCCAATATTGCTATCTCCGGCTACATCATTTAAACAATAATCACAAAATCCCTTAACCATCGGAAGAATCGATCTGCTCATGCCCTTGCAGTCAACCACCAGAATCGCAGGAGTACCGGTAATTCTGCTGATGTCGTAAGATGATCCCTTCGCCGAGGTTGCACTCATTCCATCAAAATAGCCCATTACCCCTTCGATAATACCGATGTCATGTCCTTCCGAACCTTTGCGAAGTGCTCTGATTATCCCTTCTTCCTCCATGAGAAAAAGATCTATGTTTCTGGAAGGAATACCAAGCACGGTTTTATGAAACATGGGATCGATATAGTCCGGACCGCATTTAAAGGATGCGGGTTTATAACCTTTTCTTTCAAGCAGCCTTAAAATCGCGCAGGTAATCAGAGTCTTACCGCTTCCGCTTTTAGGCGCACTTATAAGAATTCTTGGAAGATCTAAGTCATAGCTCATCAGCTTCTCTCCTTTTGGAGCGTAATAATATACACAGGATTAATTGCATCAGACAGATGATAGTTCCCTGCCTTCTTAAACCTTGTAACTTGTACCTGAATAATGTCCGCACTTATATCCCGGACACGCCCCTTTAACTCCTCAAGTATTTGAATTACTTCCGAAAAGGTTTCCAAAGTTACACAGTTTATTACAATTCTGGCATACTCATTTTTCTCAAAAACAGCATCCAGAATCTCTCTCATGTTGCCGCTGCTTCCGCCTATAAATGCATGCGTCGGAGCAGGAAGTTCTGTTAATGCCAAAGGCGCTTCACCCTTTACTATTTCCATATTTGAAAGCGCAAATTTCTCTTTATTTTCTTTTAAAAGAGAAACCGCCTCATCCTTTTTCTCTATGGAATAAACTTTTATCCCCGGTGCTGTCAAAGCTGCTTCAAGCGATATCGAACCTGTCCCCGCCCCGACATCATAAAGGATTGCTTTTTTTGTAAGTGCCAGCTTTCTCATCGAAAGAGCTCTTATCTCCTCCTTCGTCATCGGTACTTTCCCCCGAATAATCTCATCATCGGAAAGTCCTTTTATGACCGAAGAATTATCTGCATTTTTATCAAAAATATAAAGAAGGCATTTACCCTTTTCCAGGCCGGTTAGAGAGTTTAAATCAGTCTCATCAAAAATCTCAATAATTTTTTCGTTCTCTGTTCCAAGCTCATAGCCTATCTTTATGACATATCTGTTCCGGCTATTATCTCCCCAAAGAAAAGCCTCATTAAGGATTTCTCTGCATATTTCAGCTGCATGTTCTACTCCGGAAGGCAAAATAATAAGTTCCTCTTCCCCTCGAATTGTTCCAAGGACATTGCACTCGCGGCCATGAGCGCTGACTATTCTGACATTCTCAAGGTGCAGTCCAAGCTTCTTAGCAAAAAGAGTTACAGAGGATATTCCCACTATGCGATGAAGATCGTAGCCATGTTCAGCAAAAAATTCAGTCGATGAAGAAGCTCCGCTGCAAAGACTTATGTCACCTGAATAAGCCACGACCGGACATTTGAATTCAGGATGAGCCTTCAGATATTCGTGTATTTCCTCCCCTCTGTAAACAGGGACTTTAGGGCAATCATTTTTCTCAAGCCTTGAAATTACTGTCTTTGCACCAAAAATGATGTCTGCATTTTCTAGTGCATCTTTTAATTCAAGAGTAAAATACCTTGCATCACCGGGTCCCACTCCGGCAAGAACTATTGTCTTTTTATTTAACGAACTACTTTCAGTCAAAGCATACTGAGCTTTTAAATTAGGATTTTCAATTCCTATAATCCGGCTTATTTCACTGATGATTCCCTCAAGGTCGTAGCAATCTCCCGCTTCATACTTACTTTCAGGATTCTTTATTACAACAGCCTTTATATTGCATTCCGCTGCAGCTTCAAGCTTTTCATCAAGGCCGCCAGTCTTCCCGCTTTCCTTCGTAAGTATTACCGAGGCATGCACTTCTTCAAAAAGAGCTTTGTTCATAGTTTTTGAAAAAGGTCCCTGCATCGCAATTATCTGTTTGCCCGAAAGTCCGGCTGCCGTGCACTTGGAGATACTATCCTCATTTGGAAGGACTCTCGCATATATTCGTGCAGTATCGTCTATACTTTCGCAGATCTTATTTAATTCCTTACTACCGGTCAAAAGAAGTATATTACCTTTTTCCTCTCGCAGTACTTCAAGTGCTTTATCAAGAGAATCCACATATAAAATATTTGCCGATCCGGATGCATTTGTTCCGGTATTTCTCGAAAGTCTCAAATATGTAACCCCTGCATTTTCGCAGGCTTTTTTAATCTCTCCTGAAGCAATCGTAGCAAAGGGATGTGTCGCATCCACAACAATATTATAGGAATCTTTTGCAATGAGCTTCTCAATATCCTCTGCATTTTTCCTTCCCACAAGAAGACTGTCCTCACCGTTTTCACGCAGTATCTCTTCTCCATACTGCGTTGCAACGCTGACGGCATGAGGGATATCCTCGCTTCGCAAATAATTCGACAGTTCTCTTCCTTCTGTAGTTCCGCCAAATAAAAGTATCTTATCCTTCACTCTTATATCCTCTTGAAGTTACCATCAAATCTTCTATCTTCTTCGTCGTTGAGTTACCTATAAAAACTGTTGAAAACATATCCGCATCTGCAGATTTAAGTTCTGATATCGTCATTACTTTTTTCATTTCACCATCCCGGCCAATGTTTTTCACTATGCCGCAAATCCTGTCAGGCTCCACAGTCTCAAGCAAAATATCGCAGGCATGAGATAAATATCCGCTCCGGCTCTTACTCTCCGGATTGTATAAAACAATTACCATATCGGCCTGAGCAGCAGATCTTAGCCTTTTTTCTATAAGTTCCATAGGTGTTAGCCTGTCACTTAAGCTGATAAGACAAAAGTCATGAATAAGCGGTGCTCCAAGGAGCGCAGCACCGCTAAGAGCTGCCGTTACTCCGGGAATAACCTCAAGTGATACATCACTAAACTCTAAGGACATGGAGACAGCAAGTCCTGCCATACCGTAGACGCCCGCATCTCCGCTGCATATAAGTGTAGCCTTACAACCCTCATCCGCTTTTTCAAGAGCCATACGTACGCGCTTTTCCTCAGTCATCATTGGCGTGCTTATGTATTCTTTGTCAGGGAAATGAGGCCGCACGAGATCGCAATATACCGTATATCCGATTATGCAGTCGCACTCCGCCAAAGCCCGCGTAGCCCTTATCGTCATATCTTCATAACTGCCGGGGCCAATCCCGACAATCTTTAATTCCTTAGTCATTCAGGTAATTCTCCCATATAATCCAAAAATGTATCCATTATGCCGAGGGCAAGCGTCATACCGTCTCTGGCTGTCTTTTTAAGAATCAGCCTCTTACAGCCGTAGGCCATAACCGCGCGCTCGCAGACATTATCCGCACCTGTCACTTCAAGCGCAAACTCAGATGATGAAAAATCTCCCTGCTGTTCCATCAATTCAGTCGAAGAATACGTTATGAAAGGTATTGCAAGATTTTCCGATAGTTCCACCAGACCCGGTTCATCCTTCTTTATATCTATTGAACATATCGCTTTTATAGCTCTGATATCTATGTTTTCCGTTTCAAGCATGCTCATTAAAAACGCGCTAAGTTCATCGGAAGATTTTCCTTTCCTGCATCCAATCCCCGCAGCGATGCATTTGGGAATCAATATGAGTGGTTCTTTATTATCACCGGAATTTTCTGCTGCTTTTTGAGGAGATATGAAAAACTGTGGACTTTCAGTTTCCCTTGTAAATTTGATATTCTCAGGAATTCCGTTCACATGTATTTCATCTTCGAACCTTTCATCAATGCTGTAAAAAGCTTTTCCTAATCTAAGAAAATCTGCCGTAAACCCCTTTGCCATCTTTATATCACTTATGGCCATGCCGTTCTTAGTAGCAAAGACGTCCACGGAAAACTCTCCCCTAAGGTCAGAGGCTGTGGTTATAACCGCCTTCGCTCCGATAAGCTCCGCAAGCTTTCTTGACGCATCAACTGCCCCTCCGATATGTCCTGATAATATCGGAATTACGTACTTGCCCTGTTCATCAATCACGATGACTCCAGGATCCTTAGTCTTATCATCTACGAATGGCGCAATAGCCCTCACAGCAATGCCGACTGCCCCGATATATACAAGGATATTTCCTTTCCGAAAAAAACTTTTTGTCCATTCGCCAAGGCTTGATTCCTTGTTAATCCGCCCTTCTTTTGCATCAGCGCTCGATAGCTTTTCTGCAATTTCCTGCATGAGTCTTTTTCCGGCATCGGTAAAACATATGAATTTATATTCAGAAACCTCAATGCTTTCCATACATTTTTTCCTTGAGTTTTTTTATTACAGCGCCGTAGTTTTCTCTCTTATGAGGAAACGTACAATTTTTACAGTTCTTAGCGCCCTTATCGGTATAGGTGAATTCTCCGCCGCAATCCTCCATGTCATATAAAGGGCAATAGCAAAACATACAGTTGAAATCCTTTTCATCAAGATCATGACATGGATAATACTCGCACTCTTTGTTTATGAAATAACTCGAATGACGTACAGTATTATCTTCAGCCTCATTGCCCGACAGTGTACATTCGAGCTGCATTTTTACTGACTTATACATCTCATCCGTAAGTCCGTAAAGTTCCTTTAGTGACCCGCTTTCAAGCACCTCTGTCGGTGTGGAACACTCCACACCCCCATCGCTTTTAACCATAAGGATTCTGTCTGATATCTGCAGTGCAAGCTGCGGTTCATGGAGTGACATTATTATTGTTGTTCCTTGCTCCGAAAGTCCTTCAAGTACATTCATCAGCTCCATCTTATGCTTTATATCAAGATAAGAAGTCGGTTCATCCATGATGAGATACTCCGGCTCCTGACATATTGCTCTTGCTATAAGTGCCCTTTGTTTCTGACCGTCGCTTAATGCGTTGTAATACTTTTCTTTAAGGCCATCAATTTTCATTAACGTCATTGATTTATCAGCAGCCGAATAATCCGTATCACTATATAGACCGAAACTGTCGCTGTAGGGAAGCCTTCCGGATAAAACCACATCTCTGCAGGTCATATGTTCCGGCTTTATTCTATCTGTGGTTACAATAGACATTTTCCTCGAAAGTTCTTTTAATGGAATCCTGTCAATTGCATCCTCACCAATAAAAACACTTCCACCGAGGAGCTTTATCTGGCCCGATATACTCTTTAACAGAGTTGACTTTCCGCCTCCGTTAGGACCTATCAGCGAAATGATCTCTCCTTTTTCAAACCCGGTATTAAGGTCTTTCACTATTATATTTTTATGATATCCCGCTTTCAGGTTTTCAATTTTCATGATTTCTATGTCTCCTGATTATCATAAAAATAACTATTGGCGCTCCGAAAAGTGAAGTAACCGCAGAAATGTTGAGCTCTGTTGGCGCGAATATTCTTCTTGCCAATAAGTCACTTAATAGGCAAAAGATCGATCCCGACAAGAACGATGCAGGTATCAGAACTATTGGTTTTGACGACTTCAAGGACTCTCTCATCAAAAACGGAACAGCGATTCCGATAAACGAAACGGGCCCCGCAAAAGCTGTAACGCATGCCGACAATATGCTTGATAAGAGGATTATCACCACCCTGCAAAGTCTTACATTGACTCCCACACTTCTTGCATAATTCTCGCCAAGCCTGAAGGCATCAAGACTTTTCGAAAGCAGCATTACAAAAAACATGGATATACCAACTATTACAAGGCAGTATATTGCACCGTTCATGTTTGCTCCGGAAAAGCTTCCCTGCGACCAGCTGTGAAGATTTACGATATCCGAATCATCCGCAAAGGCAATGAGAAAATCTGTAATCGCGCTGCAGATATATCCGATCATTATGCCGGCAGCAAGTAGCGATGCCATGTTCTTTACATTTCTCGATATCAGAATAATAAAACCGGTAGCTATGAGAGCCCCGGCAAATGCCGCAATTACAAGAAGCAGTGAGGATGTCTTTCCTGTGTTTCCTACTATAAAAATAAGAAACAGTGCAACCGTCATCTTGGCGCCTGAGGAGATTCCGAGAATATAAGGACCCGCAATCGGATTTGAAAAATACGTCTGCAAAAGGAACCCAGAAACTGCCAGACCGCCTCCCAGAATCATCGTCATAAGTGCTCTTGGAAGTCTGATATCCATTATTATGTTTTTGCTTTTTTCATCACCGCTTCCGGTAAAAATAATTTGTGCGATAGTTCGTAAGTCTACGTGAACATTTCCTACACAAAGATTTACCAGAAAAGCTGCAAGTACAAGAATAAATAAAATCACAAATACTGCAGCAATACGGCTGCTTGTCCTTTTATGCATCTATGCCCTTTCGATACTCTGTCGAAAAATCCGCAGCATATAATCTGGACTTTTCGTAGCCCGACTGCGCAACTGATTTTCCTACAATAATAAGTGCTGTCTTTCTTATTCCATGTTCGTTCATCTTATCCGGCAGTTCCTTAAGCGAACATGTGAATTTATCTTCATCCTCCCAGGTTGCCTTATAGACGACGCCGCAGGGAGTGTCGTTTGAAACTCCGCTTTTTATAAGTCTTTCCTGCAGTCTTCCTGCATCACCTGAGGATAGGAAAAATACCATTGTTGCACCGTGCTTTGAGAGTTCCTCAATAGATTCCTTCTCAGGTACCGGTGTCCTGCCATCCATCCTCGTTATGATCACACTCTGGGTAATTCCGGGAAGTGTATATTCCATATTAAGGGCTGCTGCAGCACCGCAAAAAGAGCTGACACCCGGAGTAACATCATAATCAATATGAAGCTTTTCAAGTTCATCCATCTGTTCTCTGATTGCGCCGTAAAGAGATGGATCACCGGTGTGTAGCCTGATGACATCTTTGTGATTTTTTTCAGCATTTTTGAAAAGTTCTATAACTTCTTCAAGATTCAATTTGCTGCTGTCATGTATCTCGCAGCCTTCCTTCGTATAGTTTAAAAGCTGCGGGTTCACAAGTGATCCGGCATAAATAATTACGTCGGCTTCCTCTATAAGTTTTTTACCCCGAAGGGTTATAAGATCCGGTGCTCCCGGGCCTGCGCCTACAAAATGAACCATGTTACCTCCAAGCTGTTGTATGAATCCCCTCATCCGGCACTTCGTGCCACCTGTCTTCGCTCCGCTTCGGTCCGCGCTGAACCGACGGTCTACGTTCCACTCCGGTCGTTGCTAAGCACTCGTCCCCCGGACGAGTAGCAACCCCGGACGTCGAGCGCCCCCAGAGGGAAGGCATTATATATTCCCAAAGGGGAAGGCATATATTAAATCTTTAAAATTATCTGTTTGGACAAGCTCCGTGTTTTCGTTTGAAAAGACGATCACCTCAACCTGGATTCTGTTATCAGCCCAGGCTTCCATGTTCTCTTTTATTCTTCCAGCCATCTCGGGAAATACTTTGTCTGCTATACCGGCCTGAGTAATGATCCTTACTGCTTCATCGGTCATGACACACTCTGAAAGTTCTTTATCGAGGTTCATGTATTTCCTTGAAATATCAGCAAGTATCTCCATCCTGTGGTCGCCGTACTTTGAATGAGTATTTTTAATTCCTCCTGCGACCTTTACAAGTTTACCGATATGGCCTGCAAATATAAGCTTTTCAAAGCCTTCATCAAGAGCAATGCGAACTGTATCATAAACAAAGTTGGAACTCATTACGGGAAGAGACTTATCAATTCCGTACTTTTCTTCAAGAAACGAAAGTCCGTAATTTCCCGGAGCTGCAAGCAATATAGGATATCCTTCTGCTTTTCTTACCCTTGTTTCAACCTTGATGGTTTCTATAATTGCATCATCACTCATAGGCTCCACTATTCCCGTGGTGCCAAGAATTGATATTCCGCCGGTTATTCCCAGCTTAGGATTGAAGGTTTTCTGAGCGAGCTCAGCACCTTTAGGAACCCTTATTATTACAGATAGTCCTGTATCTTTAAGTCCGTATTCTTCCAGGGTACTTTCCAGATTTTCTCTAATCATTTTCCTTGGTACGGAATTTATTGCAGCCTCGCCGATTTTTTGATCAAGCCCCGGTTTTGTAACTCTTCCTACTCCTTCGCCGCCGTCGATAGTTATTCCTGCTTCGCCTGTAAGAGACACTTTTGAATAAATAAGCGCTCCCGTTGTAACATCAGGGTCATCTCCGCCATCCTTTACAACGGCGCAGGATACGCTTTTTTCAGATCTTTTTATATCAAGTATTTCTGCGGTATAGATCGGGCCCTTGGGTGTCCTTATACTTACATTATTTATTTCTTTGTTTGTGAGAAGCATAATGAGGGCTGCCTTAGAGGCCGCGGCAGCGCAGCTTCCGGTGGTGAATCCGCATCTTAAATTTTTTCCGGCTTTTTCTATGTATAGGTCAGGCATATTCCCCTCATCCGGCACTTCGTGCCACCTTGTCTACCCCTCATCCGGCACTTCGTGCCACCTTGTCTACGCTCCGCTTCGGTCCGCGCTGAACCGACGTCCCCCGGACGTCGAGCGCCCCCAAGGGAAAGGCTGTAACTATTCTTTGCCTTCCCCCTCTGGGGGAAGGTGGCGCGTAGCGCCGGATGAGGGAAAGGCTTTAATTTATGTTATATAAAATGGAGTTGCAGATTGCGGCGGCGACGCCACTGCCTCCCTTCCTTCCTCTGTTAACAATAAATGGAACATTAGAGTTTATAATAAGTTCCTTGGCTTCAACAACATTAACAAAGCCTACCGGAACGCCTATTATCAGTTCCGGTCTGAAATTTGCTGTTTCATCATTCATTAGCTCCCACAGCTTAACAAGGGCCGTTGGAGCGTTGCCAATCGCAAATATCAAAGGCGCGTCTATCTTCGCTGCCTTTTCCATACTTACATAGGCTCTGGTAACCTGTCTTTGTTTTGCTTCAATAGCCACCTCTTCGTCAGCCATAAAGCAGTGAACTTCACCGCCATATTTTGCAAGAGTCTTCTTGCTTATTCCGGACAGCGCCATGTTTGTATCAGTGACAATATGCGCACCTCTCCTTATGGCGTCCTTTGCCTTTTCAATAACATTATCAGAAAACATTAGGGTATTGGCATACTCAAAATCTGCGGTAGTATGAATCACCCTAATTATCGTAGGTTCTAACTCCTCCGGAAGAGTTCTTCCCGCTTCTTCAAGTTCACTTTTTATTATTCTGAAACTCTCCTTCTCAATGTCGGAAGGAAGTATATGTTTTATATTCATTATCTGTTTATCCCGATTGCATTATATATAAGCTTCCAGTCAAGGCTTTCTCTCAAAACATCGGCAAGCCTGTTTAGTTCCCTGTTCTGTCTGACATCAGCGGGTTCAATATTTGGAACCCTAGCGGCAATTCCTTTTTTCTCATATAGAATCTCAAGAATTTTTCCAGTAAATTCAGGTGTATCAAAAACTCCGTGGATGTAGGTTCCAAGCGCATTTTTTCCTGTAATTACCGGAATATTCTCATCTATTACAGGGCTGTTTTCATCTGCGTAATTCGAGGCAGAAGCATCCATAAAGCTCTCACCCATATGAATCTCATATCCGGAAATATCTGTTTCTGAAAGTCTTTCAAATATTCCGCTTAGTTTTCCTATTTTAGATTTAGTCTGCCTTAAAGTTTTGTCTTTTTTGAATTCAGTGAAAATCGGAAGAAGTCCAAGTCCTTCCTCATCGCCTCCTCCTTCTTCACCTGAGATGTCCCTGACGCATTTTCCAAGCATCTGAAATCCACCGCAAATTCCGATTATCGGAGCGCCATCGTTGTGCTTTTCAATAATCTTATTTGCAAGGCCAGACTCTTTTAACCATCTAAGATCAGCCAATGTATTTTTCGTTCCGGGTATGATCACAAGGTCACAGTCATCAATATCCTCCGGAGAATTTGCATATATAAGACTTACTTCCGGCAGGCCTTCAAACACTGAGAAATCTGTGTAATTACTTATAAAAGGAAGCCTTATCACGCAGATACATATCCTGCTCTCGTCATCACTCTTTCTTTTCGAGATTTTAAGTCTCACCGAGACGCTGTCTTCCTCATCTAGATCAAGCGGGACAAACGGAACTATTCCTGCAAACGGAATGTCGCAGTATTTAGAAAACATGGTTAGCCCCGGCTCCAATAGTGAAACATCACCTCTGAATTTGTTTATTATCAGCCCTTTAATTCTGCTCTGTTCCTCGGGTGGCATAAGCTGCACTGTTCCAAGGAGCTGGGCAAAAACGCCACCGGGATCAATATTTCCTGCAAGCAAAACCGGGGCATCAAGAATCTGGGCAAGTCCCATATTAACAATGTCGTTTTCTCTTAGATTTATCTCAACAGGACTTCCCGCTCCTTCAATAACTATTATGTCATTTTCAGAGGATAGTTTCTCGTATGCCGCCTTTATATCAGGAATAAACTGTGTTTTTTTTCGGAAATACTCTGCCGCCTTCATGTTTCCATAGGGAACTCCGTTCACAATTATCTGAGAGGTTGTATCCCCCATGGGTTTAAGTAATATGGGATTCATATCCGCAGAAGGACTCTTGCAAGACGCTGCAGCCTGAAGAGCCTGGGCTCTTCCTATTTCCTTACCGTCAATCGTAACGAAGGAATTAAGGGCCATATTCTGCGATTTAAAAGGCGCAACGCTAAAGCCATCCTGATATAAAACTCTCAGGATTCCTGCTGTAAGTATGCTTTTTCCTGCTCCGGACATCGTGCCCTGGATCATTAGGTTCTTGGCCATGCTACCCCTCGTTTAGTTAAGTTTATGGAAGAATTCCGTGTCGGTTTCTTGATTCGTTATAATTTTATTTAAGTTGTCGATTATAGTGCCGGTTTTGTCGGCATATTGGTACAAGGATTTATCTGTGTAGAATACAGTTCCATCATTAAAAGCTTTGAAACTTGCAAAGGTTGGATCTGTATCCATGAGGCTTTGCAGTGACTGCGGAACCTCTTCTATGGAGGTGTTATAAATAAGAATGTCAGCGTTTTCAGCATAAGCATAAAAGCTTTCAGTACTTATTGTTACCTGGGAATTTGCCTTTTCGTCATCCTCACTGCTTGGCGATAGATACTTTCCTCCGGCTATCTCTACCATTTTTGAAAAATAGTCATTCTTTTTCCTTGTGACAATCTGATGGTTGGAATTAACCGAAAAGATTACCACCGTTTTTTCGGTGTTCTCAAATTCGTTTAAGGCCTCTACAAGTTTTTTCTGCTCTTCAAAAGCATCCAATGCTTCCTTCTCTTTTCCCGCGATGAGTCCGTAAACCTTCACCCACTCGCACCGTCCGAGAGGATCATTCTCATAGCTCGACCTATCTATGAAAACCGGTATACCAAGCTGTTCTATCTTTTCCTGAGCCTTCGGAACATGAAGTATCATTGTGTTTTCAATAGCAAGATTGATGTCATCAGCTACCATTCGTTCATAATCCGGTGCGCTGTATTTGCCACCATAGATAAGAGTTCCTTCATCCATGGCTTTTCTGGCGGATTCAATGTACCAGTCATCCTTATCTATTCCTGAAAGGTAAATGTCCTGCACAGAAGAAACTGCGTCAAACTGGCACATAACTCCTGAAGCTGCAAGATATATTCTGTCCATAGGTTTTTTTAAGATAATTACATCATCACCTACATCCTCAGAATAATCCTTATCCTCCGGAACTATAAGATAGTTTCTGCCATCATCGACACTTATTACAGCGAAGTCATCACTGTATCTGTGAATTGCAAAATTCTTCGCATAGCTGTTTTCATCAGTAGATATGTAATCCGGTCCGTTCAATTCAGGATCCTTACTGATATTATTGCCACCAACGCTCCCGTTTGATGCTTCGATTTCGTTCTTCCCATCTGAAGCATCATCTAATGACTCATTCTGCTTCGTAATAGAGAATCTGATTACATAATCAATAAGATGGGGCTTGCTCATTGCCACGGTATCCGCCTGAATCTGCATGTCCTTTTCAAGAACCACTGGAATTATAAACTCAGAATTCCCTTCAGTATTAACCGGATAATAAGTCTTGCCATTCACTATCATGTAATCATAATTGCTACTACTCCAGGTGATATCCGCGGTCGCTTTTCCTCCGTTAACTGTAATCCTACACGGACTATCAATGTGCGCCTTTCCGCTGCCTCCCGATAAAGTAACGGATGCGGTATATTCCCCATCGGAAATACTACCGCATCCTGCCATAATTACCGCGATCAGCAGGAACAGCATTGTATATTTAACTAATGAAATAAATTCCCGCTGCTTTTTCATAAAAGATTATTTAACCACCGCTCCTGTATGCTCGACGTAAATACTCTGAACATCTGCAATACCACCAAGTCCTGCAATCTGACAATCAATGCCCTCAAAAGAGCCGTCTGCTTCGAAGCTGCTCTTCCATGAATCCTCGTCATCACCTGCCATGTCATTATTTGCATGATCACCTGCAACAACCATAAGAGGACGAAGAATTACCTTCTTGTAACCATTTTCCTTAACCTTATTAATAACTTCTGTTAATGCAGTCTCTTCAGGCTCACCTTCAACAGTTCCAATGAACACATTCTCATAGCCAAGTTTATCCATCTGTGTCTGCATCTGGCTATAAGTAACCTTAGCTGTATGTGATGTGCCATGTCCCATAAATACAAAGGCTGTACCATCTTCTTTTGCTGCATCAAGGCTGTCAAAGCCGGCTGTCTTCACAGCTTCTGAAGTAATAGCCTTAGCTACGGCTTCTTTATCTTCATTTATCTCGGTTGCATCTTTTCCTACTTCGCCAAGAAGAGGCTCAGCAATAGCAACCGATTCGAATTTATCCTTATAGGATTCAACCACCTCGGTGAGCTCATCATACTCGGCGCCATGCATAAGATGTGTAGGCTGTACTACGAGATTTTTAACTCCGTTGTCTACAGCTCTCTGCATAGCCTGTTCCATGTTATCAATCTTTTCGCCGTCCCTTGCGTTAACGTGGTTGATGATGATCTGTGCTGTGAAGGCACGTCTTACTGACCAGTCGGGATATGCCTTTGCCAGTGCTTTTTCTATACCACCGATGTCCTCAGCTCTGCTGTCATTGAAGGAGGTTCCGAAGCTGACAACTAACAGCTCATTCTCGCCGATATCATCACCATTGAGCGGATCGTCCTTGGAAGCATCGCCTGTATCTCTTCCGAAGTAATCGGGATCAGCGTCTTCACCCTCTACCATTTCCTTCTGCTCATCAGTAAGGGCATCCCACGCTTTCTTAGCTTCCTCGCAAAGAGAGTCTGTCTCCTCACTCCAAGTCTGTACATATATTGAATCAATAAGCTCTGCTACTTTGTCTGCCGCCACTTTGTCGTCTCCTGCTTCTGCATCTTCACTCTGAACATCAGATACTGTTACCTCATGGTCATACCACTTACCCTTTGTTCCAATGAGTGCAAGCTGGAAGGGCTCATCAATTGCAGGAACGGGTACGTCAAAACCGTAAA
Source organism: Butyrivibrio sp. ob235 (assembly GCF_900109475.1). NCBI lineage: Bacteria > Bacillati > Bacillota > Clostridia > Lachnospirales > Lachnospiraceae > Butyrivibrio > Butyrivibrio sp. ob235. The sequence continues at coordinate 3,250 of NZ_FOBE01000001.1, read as the reverse complement.
CCTCTTCTGTTGTTCCATCTTCGTAGGTAACGCTGTCTGTTGTGGGCTCAAGAAGAACTGCTCCATCCTTTTGTGCATCCTCAGCTGTTCCGGGGAACAGATTAACAATGTTCTGAGAAGGAAGTGTGATATGAATTGTCATCTCACCGTTTTCTACCTTGAGTGTCCCTCTATCATCAAGTGCTTCATTAATATGGAACATAGAACCGTCTGTTGTAAACTTAGCGCTGTAAGTTCCATCTTCAAGAGCACTGTCAGAAGACTCTCCTACTTCCTCTTTTACTTCTTCAAGTGCTTCCTCTGCTGCTTCCTGCACTTCTTCAGCAGCTTCTGTAGCCGCTTCCTGTACTTCATCTGAAGCTTCTGCAGCTGCCTCATTTACAGCTTCCTCACCTGCACTTGCAACTTCGTTTACTGCTTCCTCTGTTTCCTTGGAATCGCAGCCTGCCATAGCAGATGCGACCATCATTGCAGCCATTATGACTGCGAGTGTTCTTTTTTTCATAATTGTTCTCCTTTACAATTAAAAAGTCCTCACCGAAGCGAGGACTAATTTGCGCACAAAATATAAGCAAATGCATTGCATTTACCTACAGGCTTCGTACGGTCAATTCCTCGTGACCTGATATGAAATAATATCGTTCATATCCTTGTACGACGACAGGCAGGTCTCCCGGCTGATTGATTCCACAGTTGTTATCTATTAACTGATAAGATTTTCGCTGCTGCGCTTTTTCTGCCTTCCCGGATCACTCCAGTGACATATTAGAAAAAGCTCTCAAAACACGGTGACGAGATCGTGCGGGATTCACACCCGCTTCCCTTTTCACTTGCGCAGCCTAACGCCCGCAAGCACCTTCCGTCTTATTCAATTTACATTCACATATAATAGCACACTTATATGATCTGCTCAAACACTAATACAATGGGGGACCTCCAAAAATTGTACCTGGTCCCCCGTTTATAATAAATCCCTCTATTCTGCTATTTTTATTTACTAGCTCTTACATCTTGTCACAGACTATCAGTTTTCCTTGAAGTAGCTGATTGTCTTTGTAAGATCATCTGCAAGAGACTGAAGCTGTTCAGCTGATTCATTAATAACCGTAAATGTAGCATTCAGTTCCTGCATGGAAGCATTGGTTTCCTGTGTTGATGCTGCATTTTCTTCTGATATAGCTGACAGATCCGCAATTATCTCAATCAGCTGATCCTTTGCAGAAGTAAGCTGCTTAGCAAGCTCTGCTATGTTGTCTGCGCTGGTTGATACATTAACCACGTTGGATGCCATGGTCTGCATGTTTTCTTTTGTTGTTTCAAGCTGCTCTGACTGCTGTCCAAAATTCTCATTCAGCTTCTGCATTACAAGAACTGATGCTTCTGAATCCGCAACGAGCTGATCAACAATCTTCTTGATCTCATCAGCGCTCTTACTGGACTGCTCCGCAAGCTGTCCGATCTCTGTTGCAACAACCGCGAAGCCTTTTCCTGCCTCACCTGCTCTTGCTGCCTCGATTGAAGCATTAAGTGAAAGAAGGTTGGTCTGTGAAGCAATACTTGTAATAGCTTCGGAGAAAGTAGATATTGATTTAGCCGATTCATTCGTAGAATCGATTGTCTCACCGATCTCCTTAACTGATGTCTGCACCTCTGAGCTTGATCTGATCAGATTATCGAGAGCCTCCATCGCCTGGTCGCAGGCACCCTTCATCTCGGTTGCATAGCCATCAAGCTGCTCAACGTTATTTGCAATATTCTCAATATCGTTTCCGATATTCTGTGTATTGTTTGCTGCATTTTCAATGCTGTCTGCCTGGCTTACAGCACCCTTTGCAATCTCGTCAACCGCAGTACTTACAAGTCCTGAAGCTTCGGTTGCCTGTCCTGCTGAAGTAGAAAGCTCGCTTCCTTCACGTTTCAGCTCATTAGACATTTTTACTGTCGTTCTGATGACGTCTCCGAGCTTAGTACTGAGTGTCTGAGCTCCATCTGCAAGAATACCAAGTTCATCCTTCCTGGCAATAGATTCCTTGTCAATATCAAGATTAATTTGTCCCTGTGAGAGTTTATCAAGTTCTGCCGCAATCCCCTGCATCTTTGCAGATATTTTGTTTGCAATAACAAATCCTGTAATTGCAAGAATTAATACTATAAGAATAGTAATGATAGAAAGAAGAAGTATTACATTTGTTATAGCAGATGTAATATCATCACTTTCTCTTCCGGAAAAGACCATACCGATAATAGAACCATCAGTATTTTTCATGGCTACGTAATAGCCCATGTATTTCTTGCCTTCTATTGTGAGGTTATCGGCATAGTAATCACTCCCACCTTTTAATGTAGTACTAATAACAGCATCCGATGCCTTCGTGCCTACAAGACGTTCATTGGTTCCGGATTTCAATATTGTCGTTATTACACGTGTATCACCATAGAAAATGGTATAGTCTATACCTGTCATTCCATGAAGTTCATCCATCAAATCCTGGTATTCATCAAATACCTCTGTCCCGCCTTTTGTCAAAACTTCATTATCATAGGCCCAGTCACCATCCCAGACACTGTTCATCTCACTTGCAAGATGCTTAGTAGTTGCCTTTAATTCTTCTTCTGCAAGTTTTTTATAAGCTTTATTTATCTCAAAACCACTGATAAGGTTCAGTATAAGACCAATGCCTATAAATGAGCCAACAGCAATATAGATAAGCTTATATATTAATTTCTTTTTACGGGTAACGGGTGCTTGATTTACATTTGACATAGAAAAAGTCCCCCTCTCCAGACAAACGAAAAACCGAAAGAAAATTCTCTTATTAAATCTTATAATAGCGTACAAATTTATACAATATTATGTAAGCCCATATTATGCGGTTTAATAATGTTTTAAGAATTTGAAAAGAAGTTTTTTATAATAAAAAAGTGCCTACGGCACCTCAACTCCCCTGCCCCTCAATCATGAGGGGTGGGGGTTGTTTTTTGCCTCAACTCATTCATAATGATTTTTATGAAACGAAACATACTACAAAATCTGTTCCGCGATCATTACGAAGAAATTCAATATACTCTTCACCCCCGCAAAACTGAAATTGAAAACATCGATAAGATGCTCAATTGCGGAGATCCTGCCTATGGCGGCGCCATGTACGGCTGCCCTGATTGTGGTACTCTCAAATTCATTCCCTTTCGTTGTCATTCAAGATTCTGTCCTACATGTGGTGCCATGTATTCACAGAAACGTGCTCAGGCT